>NZ_CP028901.1:1811654-2415539 GCF_003058465.1 Orrella marina
CACACCCGCTTCGACTGCCACTCTCGGCACACCTGGGATCAGCACGGCGTTACGGTAGTCAGCATCCTGCTGATCAAACCGTTCGGTGCAGGGCATTGAGACGACTCTCACGGCCACGCCCTGGTCCTCAAGAAGCTTCCGGGCAGCCAGTGCAATCTCTACTTCCGAGCCCGTCGCAATGATGATTGCAGCCGGAGATGGCACATCCGAGAGAACGTAACCGCCTCGGGCGATTGCAGCAATCGTTTTCTCGTCTCGTTCAACAAACGGTAAATTCTGACGCGAAAGCAGCAAGGCGCTTGGCCCACCATCGCGAACCGTCATGCCGATACTTGACGGGCGCTGGACTGCCTCGGTCCACGCCACGGCAGTCTCCACCGTGTCGCACGGACGCCATACGGCCAGGTTGGGGATCAGCCGCAGACTCGCAGCGTGCTCGATAGACTGGTGCGTCGGCCCATCCTCGCCTAACCCGATCGAATCATGCGTAAAGACATGAACCACTCGCTGCTTCATGAGCGCCGCCATGCGTAAAGCATTGCGCGAGTAATCCGAGAATGTGAGGAATGTGCCCCCAAACGGCAGGTACCCGCCGTGCAGAGCAATACCGTTCATGATGCCAGCCATACCGAACTCGCGCACACCGTAATTGATGTGACGGCCGAACTCCACACCGGCATCACCACCGCGTACAGCTGTAACACCTTTCCAGTCGGTGAAGTTCGAACCGGTCAAATCTGCCGAACCACCCAGCATTTCAGGGAGCAGGCTAGCCAGCGACTCGATGACAATCTGTGAGGCCTTGCGTGTGGCAATAGTCTGAGCCTGAGCGTTGATCGCCTCGATCAACTGCCCGGCCTGCTGAGCGAATCCCGCAGGCAAATCACCCCGCATGCGTCGCTCAAACTCAGCTGCAAGTTCGGGATGCGCAGCGCGATAAGCATCAAAGCCTGCCTGCCATTGGTCCTGGCTAGCCTGCCCCTCGGGCCGACAATCCCACGCCTGACAAATCGAATCCGGAACTTCGAATGGAGCATATGGCCAGTCGATCGCCTCACGTGTCGCCGAAATTTCTGCGTCACCCAGTGGGCTTCCATGGACCTTCTCAGTACCCGCCATTGCCGGCGAACCCTTGCCAATAACGGTGCGGCAAACGACCAGCGTCGGACGCTGCTGGGTCTGCCCCAATGCACGAGCCTGCTCGATGGCTGCACTGACTGCAGCCTCGTCATGTCCGTCCACATCGCGCACTACATTCCAGCCATATGCCTCAAACCTGCGCGCAGTATCGTCCTTGAACCAATACTCCACCTTGCCATCGATCGAGATCCCGTTGTCATCATAGATCGCAACCAGCTTGCCCAGTCGCAGCGTGCCGGCCAGAGAACAGACCTCATGCGAAACACCCTCCATCAGACAGCCATCGCCGACGAATACGTACGTGAAGTGATCGACAATGTTGTGACCAGGACGGTTGAACTCACCGGCCAGCAATGCCTCAGCCAGGGCCATTCCGACCGCATTGGACAAGCCCTGGCCGAGGGGCCCCGTCGTTGTCTCGATACCCGGAGTAACACCCACTTCAGGGTGTCCTGGCGTACGCGAGTGCAGCTGCCGGAACTGACGGATCTCTTCGATCGGCAAGTCGTAGCCGGCCAGATGCAGCGCAGAATAGATCAACATCGAGCCATGGCCATTGGACAGGACAAAGCGGTCACGATCAAACCAGGCAGGATCAGACGGGTTGTGCTTCAGATGCCGGGTAAACAGTGACACCGCGATCTCTGCCATCCCCATGGGCGCACCCGGGTGGCCTGATTTGGCTTTCTGCACAGCATCCATGGAAAGCGCACGAATCGCATTGGCCATCTGGGTGGGGGAGACTTCGGATGTACTCATTTGACAGGCTTGCCTTCAGACTGGAGATATAAAGGATGGGAACATGAGAGCGTTCCAGCCAGATTGTGCGCCCTCTGAACGTGTAACCCGTGCTGCAATCCGGTTCGCGTACGGTGGGTCTTTTGCGACAAGGCTGAGACCGACTCAAATGGGAAAGCCCGGATTTTAACACCCCACCTGGGCGGATCGCCGGGAAACGCAGCTGATCAGGACTGGTTCGCATTTTCTGTTGCATCCAGGACCAGGCTAGCCTTGCTCCTGGGCACACTCAGACACGTTATGATTTCATCTATGACAACTGCCCGTTTTTTCTGCGACACCCGACTCGAACACTGCGACACGATCGAGCTGCCTGACGATGTGGCCCACCACGTCAGGGTCCGACGGTTACGCGAAGGAGAGCCGATCGTCCTGTTCGATGGCAAAGGCAGGCAGGCCGAGGCCAGGATTTCAGTCATTTCCAAATCGCTCTGTCAGGCCAAGATTGAAAGTTCCAGCCTTGTCAGTCGTGAGATTTCAGGGAAGATCACGCTCGTACAGGCAATGGCAAGCCAGGACAAAATGGACTGGATTATCGAGAAAGCAACCGAACTTGGTGTAACTCGGATGATTGCTGTACAGGCCAGCAGAAGTGTCGTGAAGCTCAACAGCGACCGGGCCAGTAAACGCGCAGCCCATGGCAGGCGTCTGATCGAGTCTGCGAGCGAGCAATGCGGTCGCAATCATCTCATGCAACTACTGATGCCTCACTCGCTCAAGCAGGCCATCGAAGCCTGCAAAGACCAGCCAATGCTTGCCTGTGTACTGAGCGAGGCGGCGCTACCGCTCACCAGTGAAAGCCTGCTTGAGACTGTGCGACGCCATCAGGGTTGCTCGGTTTTTATTGGACCAGAGGGGGGATGGGCACCAGATGAACAAAACGAACTGATCAAGGCAGGTGCAGTGGCCATCAGTCTGGGAAGACGCGTACTGCGCACTGAAACAGCAGGACTGGCCGCAGTCAGTGCCCTGACCGCCCTGCAGCGATGGGATCACCCCGAAACGGTGCAATGATCCTCTGCACGAGAAATGCAGTTTCTCACATCAAAGACGGACACTCGGAGACTGTCGCGAAAGTTTGGCTACTGACATTCGTGGCGCACCGACGAATTTAAATCCGACTGGTTCCTAACTCGGCGTCTCGCTCCAGTTGTGAACCACACCGGGCACCGCTTCAGGATGCTTGCCACCGTGTTTGATCCCGAAAACAAATACTTTGCCCTGATCGCGCGCGTGATCAGCCACTTCATTCAGCACGTCGACCAGTCGCGACATATCCTTCTCCAGATCCGGATCTGCCGAGTGCAGGTCATCCAGCAAAATACCGACGCCTACCCGCTGGTCAGCAACCGTATCGTTCAGACAGTCGTACAAACCATCGAAACTTGAACCAAAAAATTCCGGGTAGTCTACTGCCTTGACGACTGCACGAAACACGGCGGAGCGATTTCGCGCTTTTGAGCAATCCGCTCTGTAGCAGGCGATCTCTGCACCTTCGAGAGATGCCTTGACAGCATCGAGATCCGATTGACCATCGAACTCACCCCCCTGGGAGATCAGTTTCTGAACCTGTTTATCGATCGAATTGACCATTGCCGCCGCCCGCCTTTTATATTTTGCCTTTGAGGCGAATCGTATCGACTAAACCGCGAGGAATCAATCAGAAATCACAGGAAAATTGCAACACCGTGAAACCGAACAACACTTCTCGGTTGATACGGTTACAGTACCGGACAATAAGTTTCATCTGACCAGCTGTGCCTTTCACAAGACCCAAGAGGCCACACCATATTCTAGTGGCGTGGCCCTCGACTCGTCAGCTTTGCATGTGGTTGGCCTTGACCACCGTCAGAGCAGTCATGTTGACAATGCGCCGTACGGTTGCACTAGAAGTCAGAATATGCGCTGGTGCATCAGTTCCCAGCAACAACGGCCCGACTGCCACTCCGCCGCCTGCAGCCGTCTTGAGCAAGTTGTAAGCAATGTTGCCAGCCTCCGCGTTGGGGCATACCAACAAATTGGCGGAACCTTTGAGCGTAGAGGAAGGCAGGATCCGCAAACGCAATTTTTCGTCAAGCGCACAATCACCGTGCATTTCCCCATCGATCTCCAGATCAGGGGCCTTTTCCTGAATGATTGCCAGCGCCTCACGCATCTTTTGTGCCGAGGCCGTGCTGCCTGTCCCAAAATTCGATCGAGACAGCAGGGCCACTTTGGGTACAAGATTAAGCCTGCGCATTTCTTCGGCAGCTTCGAGCGTGAACTCGGCTATCTGGCTTGCTGTCGGGTCCTCATTGACGTGGGTATCCACCAGTGCCAGTGTGTGGTTTGGCAGCAGCAGAATGTTCATGGCGGCATAAGTGGTCGCACCTGGCGCGAGTCCGAGCATATGATCGACATAACGCAGGTGATCCGAGTACCCACCCACGGTCCCGCATATCATGCCATCCGCGTCTCCGAGATGGACCATGGTCGACCCAATCAGTGTCAGACGACGGCGCATCTCCACTCTGGCCATTTCCTTGCTTACACCACGTCGGCACATACATTCCCAATAGCTCGTCCAGTAGCGATGAAAGCGCTCATCCCAGTCCGGATTGACCACTTCGACATCCTCGCCCAGACGCAGGCGCAACCCATGCTTCTCTATGCGATCTGCCAGCACCGAGGGCCGTCCAACCAGGATTGGCTTTGCGAGTTTCTCATCGACCACTACCTGTACGGCCCTGAGAACGCGCTCATCCTCCCCTTCCGTGAACACGATGCGAGATTTACCCTGCTCGCGCACAAATCGCTTGGCAGCCGAGAACACCGGCTTCATGAAAGCACCGGAGTGGTAAACGAACTGTTCGAGCTGCTCCATGTAAGCGTCGAGATCCGCAATCGGCCTTGTCGCCACACCGCACTCCATCGCAGCCTTGGCAACGGCGGGTGCAATCCTGGTAATCAGCCGAGGGTCAAACGGCTTGGGAATAATGTAGTCAGTCCCAAACGACACATCACCAATACCATAGGCAGCAGTAACCACCTCACTCTGCTCTTCGCGGGCAAGCCTGGCAATTGCCATGACCGCGGCCTTCTCCATCTCGCGAGTGATCGTGGTCGCGCCAACATCCAGCGCGCCGCGAAAGATATACGGAAAACACAATACGTTGTTGACCTGATTGGGGTAGTCCGAACGCCCGGTTGCCATGACAATATCATCACGGACTGCGTGCGCATCAGGCGGCAGGATCTCCGGATTGGGGTTCGCCAGCGCCAGGATCAACGGTTTGCTGGCCATGCGACCGACCATGTCGGGCTTGAGCACATTGCTGGCCGACAGTCCAAGAAAGACGTCTGCCCCGTCAATCACCTCGGCAAGCGTTCGGGCCTGGGTATCCTGGGCGAATCGCTCCTTGTCTGGATCCATCAGCGTAGTTCGCCCTTTGTAAACCACACCTTCAATATCAGTCACCCAGATATTCTCGATCGCCAGTCCCATGTCAACCAGCAGATCCAGACACGCCAGTGCCGCAGCACCTGCACCCGAGACAACGACCTTGGCTTGGTCAATTTTCTTGCCCACAACCTCCAGTCCATTCACAAACGCCGCGCTGACACAGATGGCTGTACCATGCTGGTCGTCGTGAAACACAGGAATATTCATGCGCTTTCTGAGTTCGCGCTCGACCGTAAAGCACTCAGGAGCCTTGATGTCTTCAAGATTGATGCCACCGAACGTGGGCTCCAGTCCAGCGATGATCTCGATCAGCTTGTGGGGATCATTTTCGTTGATCTCGATATCAAAGACATCGATTCCGGCGAACTTCTTGAAGAGCACCGCCTTGCCTTCCATGACGGGCTTCGAGGCGAGCGCACCGATGTTGCCCAGACCCAGCACAGCCGTGCCGTTGGTGATCACGCCAACCAGGTTGCCTCTGGCTGTGAAACGCACTGCGTTCTGTGCATCCAAGACAATCTCTTCGCAGGCAGCCGCCACGCCAGGCGAGTAGGCCAGCGCCAGATCACGCTGGTTTGAGAGGCTTTTGGTGGGGGCAATCGAGATCTTGCCGGGGCGGCCCTTCTCGTGATAATCCAGGGCTGACTGTCGAAAGTTTTGATCCATTAGTGCCTCTATTACGCATAAGCATGACAACGATTTTGATTCTATCCGGTTTAGTCCTGGCAGGATAGGAACACCATATCAGGATCCATCGCGCGCTTGATTTTCATATCGATTTCCCTTGCTTCGGGTAGTCGATCAACTGGATTGACTGAATCGACCCCACGTTCGCACGCTGCGGAACCAGACGCATCAGACGATTCGCCATTATCGGGTGAACGAATGTGTGCGGCAACCACCCATCCCAGACTGCCACGATGCCCCAGCAAAAGGTGTGCCAGATTGATCTCCACACCGTCTCTGGCCACGAGCGCATCGAGCCTGTAGCGCAGCGGCCACTGCGGCTCAGTGCCAGTGTGAGCGCCTGCCTGCATCCACTGCTCGACCAAAGGATCAGCGGTCAGCTGAAACAGCGACGGTATCGATCGCTGGGCAGCCATCGAGCGCAATGGCTGACTATCCTTGACACCAAACTGGCCGAGCACCTCGATCGAACCGTCGGGATACAGCCACTCGATCGCCTCAATGCGGTACTGCCCGAGAGTTCCTGGCGGCGAGTTCACCGGCAACAAAGCTATCCACTGGGCCAGATTGGCTTGTCCAGGCAACCCGTCCCATGTGTGAACCGCCAGCCCTGCAGCCTGCATGACTTGAACTGGACAACCCGCCTGCACTCGCCACACCTGCTCACCCGCAGGCATGAGCGTTCCCCACGCTTTGCCCGCGCCCACCTGGAGCACAGGGCGCTGCGCATCCGGGCCGCCCAAGGGCAGGCCATCAAGTGCCATGCAAACCCGATATTCCCTGCACAGGCTCAACGCATGAAACACATCCTCCTGCCGTGCAGGCTCGAGTCTGGCCAGCGGTGCACTGTCCCGCTTGACAAGGCTCACCTTGCCTTCACAACTGCGTTTAAGCCGCGCAAGAAACCGCAACCAGGGATCATTCCCCTTAAAACTGCGACCAAACAGAAACGAACGCCTGGAAGTAGGCTGATCCGACACTACAATTCTCCTCAGGAACAACCAGACTCAATCCCCATGACACTCCCTACACTTGCCCGCCGTACCGATCACATTCTGCCATTTCACGCGATGTCTATTTTCAAGCGCAGCTCCGAACTGGCGCGTGAAGGACGCGACATCATCAGCCTGGGCATCGGCGAGCCCGACTTCGGTGCGGCACCTGAAGTGGTTCGGGCGTTGCACACTGCATCAGACGCAGGACTCGGACGTTACAGCCCCGCGCTCGGAATCCCCGCACTGCGCGAGGCAATTGCGCAATTTTATTCTGATCAGTTCAGCGCTGCAGTAGACCCTTCGCGTGTAATCGTGACATCTGGTGCAAGTGGTGCGTTGCTACTTGGGAACATGGCACTCGTCAATCAGGGCGACGAGGTGCTCATGCCTGACCCATGCTATCCCCCCAACATCAACTTTGTGACCGCTGCAGGTGGTACTACACGGCTTATACCCACCGAAGCACAGTACGGATTTCAGCCGACTCTGGAGCAAGTCGAATCGAGCTGGTCCGACAAGACGGCTGGCATTTTGCTGGCATCCCCCGGCAATCCGACCGGCACATCGATCGACCACGAACGGCTCTCGGGCATCATCGAATCTGTCCACGCGAAGGACGGCTTTGTCATGATGGACGAGATTTATCTCGGACTGTCCTACACCGAGACTCGACGCTCCGCTCTGAACCTGAGCCAGGACCTTGTGATTCTGAACAGTTTTTCAAAATACTTTCACATGACGGGCTGGCGGCTGGGATGGATGATCGTCCCAGAACACATGGTTCTCCCAATTGAGAATCTGGCATCGAGTCTGGCGATCTGCCCGCCAACCTTGTCACAGCATGCCGCGCTAGCCTGCTTCACACCCGATTCGCTGGCAGTATTCGAACATCGTCGGGAAGCTTTCAAAAAACGCCGGGATTATTTTGTGCATGCTTTGGAATCAATCGGCCTGACGGTTCCTGCGCAACCCGATGGTGCTTTTTACGTATATGCCGACATTAGTCGCTTCTCTCACGATAGTGATGAACTGGCCCGCCAACTGCTTGAGCTCGGGTCTGTCGCGGTCGTGCCTGGCATGGACTTTGGACCCACTCATGCCAAGCGCATGATCCGCCTCTCCTACACAATGGGGATCGACCGGCTTGAACAGGCGATCGAACGAATGGACAAGGTAATAAATTCGCCGAAGACCCGCCTCACTTAGCGCATTAGCCAACTCAAAGAACTGAGCTATGCCGCCAGAGGTTACCTACCTTGGCAGGGCGATCTTGGCAGCCAGCGCCATCCGGCGCTGCTCAGCCAGTACTTTTGTACTGTAGCCCCCATCATTCGGACCAGTCGCCCCGACATAACACTTCAGACCGTTGGTGACCGACCCTCGACGACGAATACAATCCGCGAGAATCTGCGCACCGACCTTGACGTTATGTTGAGGATGGAACGCTGCATCGTCCTCCTGCCCGAGCGCCTCAAACTTGTCCGTGTGGACACGCGTCATTACCTGCATAAGACCCTGCGCTCCCGCCCCACTTTCAGCATAGGGATTAAAACGTGACTCGACCGACATCACGGCAAGAATCAGCACAGGGTTCACATCAAGCTCCCTGCCCGCCAGCAGCACTGTTTCAACCAGACGGTTCACGACTGCTTTACCCACCCAGTATTTACGTGCGATATAACTCTCGAGCGCATCGAGCTGGGTCCGGGTAATCTTGAAGTGTTTCATCGCCTCTTCGATGCGATCAACGCGATTGTTTCCAAGCAGTCCCATCGGCTCCGTTAGCTTGACAGGCTCCTCAACCTTCTCTTCCGGGGGGGCTCCAGACGGGCAAGGCGGCGAGCCGGTATCTCGTCAAGATCAACAGGACTGACTTGCGGTGCAACAGCTGCCGGATCAATCGCAGCAGCCGGGTCGACCTCATACTGGTCGGGCACAAGCGCAATCAGTACAGCCTGGTGTAGGATGCTGGCCTGGCCGCGCAGGCTGGGCACAGTCAGCACCATGACGACAATCACGATCACGGCCACACCCAGATAGGCAGCAACTGTACGAATGATGTCCATTACGCGAGCCTGCCAATAGAGCCAGCCTTTGCGTTCTGTAAGTGATAATGAATCCGGCATACGCCCAATTTAACCACTTTTTTGGGGAACCTTGCTTTGCGATACAAAGATTTGCGAGACTTTCTCGACCAGCTTGAAGATCAAGGCGAACTCAAGCGAATCAAGGTCCCGGTCGATACTCATCTGGAGATGACCGAGATTTCAAACCGGGTTCTACATCAGGAGGGACCCGCTCTGCTGTTCGAGTCCGCTCGCCATCTTGGCAAGTCCTCGGGCCTGCCGGTGCTGGCCAACTTGTTCGGAACACCACAGCGTGTCGCACTCGGAATGGGTGCTGACTCTGTCGGCGCCTTGCGTGAAATCGGCCACCTGCTTGCCAACTTGAAGGAACCTCAGGCGCCCAGTGGCTTCAAGGATGCACTTGGCAAGGTTGCAATGCTCAAAGCAGCCCTCTGGGACATGTCACCTAAACAAGTGCGCGGCGCACCATGTCAGGAAGTGGTATGGGAGGGGCAAGACGTCGACCTGGCAAAACTTCCCATCCAGACATGCTGGCCCGGGGACATTGCACCTTTGCTGACCTGGGGTCTCGTGATCACGCGCGGGCCGAACGCGAAACGCCAGAACCTTGGCATCTACCGCCAGCAAGTGATCGGCCGAAACAAGCTGATCATGCGATGGCTGTCACACCGCGGCGGCGCACTCGACTTCAGGGATCACTCACTGGCCAACCCCGGAAAGCCATTCCCGATCGCGGTTGCGCTTGGGGCCGACCCCGCGACAACGCTAGGTGCGGTCACACCCGTTCCGGACTCTCTATCCGAATATCAGTTCGCCGGGCTGTTGCGAGGAGGTCGAACCGAGGTCACCAAAGCGCTCGGCAGTGATCTTAGCGTTCCTGCAACAGCCGAGATCATTCTCGAGGGCCACATTCTTCCCGACTCTGACCCTCGCATTCAGCACGGAACAGTCCCAGAGGGTGCGCACCCACGACCGCCAGGGCTGTACGAAATGGCACTTGAAGGTCCGTATGGAGATCACACGGGTTACTACAACGAGCAGGACTGGTTTCCAGTCTTCACCGTCGAGCGCATCACCATGCGGCGCAACCCGATCTACCACACCACCTATACCGGCAAGCCACCAGATGAACCCGCCGTTCTGGGTGTGGCCCTGAACGAGGTGTTTGTTCCACTGCTTCAGAAACAATTACCGGAAATCACCGACTTCTACCTGCCACCAGAAGGTTGCAGTTATCGGCTGGCAGTGATTTCCATACGCAAACAATACCCGGGACATGCAAAGCGGGTCATGTTCGGCATCTGGAGCATTCTTCGCCAGTTCATGTATACGAAGTTCCTCGTGGTTGTCGATGACGATATCAACATTCGTGACTGGAAGGAGGTCATCTGGGCTATGACCACACGAATGGATCCTGTACGTGACGCGTTGCTGGTCGAGAACACACCAATCGACTACCTGGATTTTGCCTCGCCGGTTTCAGGACTAGGTGGCAAGATGGGTATGGACGCCACCAACAAGTGGCCGGGCGAAACACAACGAGAATGGGGAACGCCGATTGTCATGGACGATGCCACTCGCAAGAGGGTGGATGAAATCTGGAACACGTTAGGGCTGTGAGGAGAACCCGGGTATTCTGAACTGACAGCGTCAGAATACCCGGGCTGGATCAGACGTGCGCAGTGATCGCCACCGAAGCACTGCAAACCAGGAACATGAGCCGTTCGGCCAAAGGCACGCTGGAACAACCGGGGGAAGGGTCAGGCAGAAAGCCGGCCTGAACCGGGAGATTCTTTAGGCAGGGCTGGGCATGGCGCATCAAATGCTCGTGTACAAAGCTCGCGTACAAAGCGGTAGAGGCGGGTACGCGCCTGCATTGGTCGAACACGCGCCAGGTCAAAGTCTGTGACCCGCGCGCGCCCCCGCTACAACGACGCAAGGAGTTTAGCAATGGGAGAGTTCATATTGTTTCGCGGAATATTCAGGCAGTCTGATCAGCACACCACCCTTGACCGAATCAGTCGCTCTTTCGATACCGGGTTGCTGCCCACACCACTAATGCGACGCCGCCAGCCACCAAAAGTCGTTTGGGGCGCCGGAGTTGACTGGTCAGGAGAGAGGCTGCGCTCGACAACAGATAGGGATACTGGAATGCGAGTTGCCCGACCTGTCCCAGAACACCTGATGCTGAACCTGGTAGCAGATTCAGCATCTGCTCACGTGGATCCAATGAATGCCGCAGTTGCGAGGCATGAGCGCTGATGGACTCTCGTTCCAGCGCAGCGCGGGTACGAAGCAACTCGATCTTCAAGGCGCGATCAAATGCAACCGAACGTGGCCTGCTCATGGATTCGTCCTCTTGCTGACTGCCTCGTCACCGCTGCCACGAGAGGGCTGTTGTCGGGCTGATGCGCCGTCGTGTTCCGCACCGCCCTCGAGCGCCTGCATCAGTAGACTGACATCTTTACCAAGCTCTTCGACTGACGCGGAAAAAGGATGATTCTCTGAGTTTTCAAGACGTCGCTTGAGAAGAATCAGGCTGACCAATCCCGCTACCAGATAGATAAGCAAGAGCCCGATAACCACCCAGTTACGGTAGGGAGTTGGCCAGGCAAGTGTCACCACCAGCAGGCTGAACATCATGGCAGCAAGCCACAGGAAGGATACGCCTGCCAGTAACAGCCCGACCAGGACGGCAACCTGAGAACGGGCCTGCTGCCACTCAACTCCGAACAGATCTAGCCGGGTACGCATGGCACCCAGGATCTGCCCGAACAAGGACCGGATTGAACCGCGTATGGTCATCTGAATGAGTACGCCTAGCGACGGCTGACCAGCAATCCGAGCAGCAGGCCCGCAGCTGCCGACACCGTGATTGCCTGCCAAGGATTCGTGTGAACGTACTCGTCAGTCGCTCGAACGGCCTGACGGCCCTTCTCGACGACGGAATCCTGAACGTCGTATAGGGCAAGGCGGGTGCGTTTGAGTGAATCGAGCGCTTCCTCACGCAAGACGTCGGCCTTGTCACCCGTTTCGGCGGCTGCCTGCCTTAACAGGCTCTCCGCATCGTCGAGTGCGGTCTTGACCGAGTCGATCAGCTTTTCTTGTGCAGCTGACGCTTCATGCTTTCTGGCCATTTCAAACCTCCTGTCTGTGTTCCGACTGGCAGCACACGCTGTCAGCCTTGATAACAACAGTCGAAACCGGCTGTTGCGACTTGTACGTGATGACTTCCGGACACTTGTCTGACACACGAACCTGGCCCCAACAGCGTCCAGCACATCCCGTATCAAATTTGTTGATCGAAATGTTTTCTGATCCGTTTCAGACTGAAATTCAAAGCAATCCAGACTGACATCAATCGATGACTCACGATATCAGAAAAACTTAAACCGAAGTGTCATGTCCCTTCTGTTTCGTACCAAATATCCGGTCTCCTGCATCTCCCAGGCCAGGCATGATGTACCCGTCTTCATTCAGACCGTGGTCCACAGATGCGGTGTAAATATCGACATCCGGATGAACAGATCGTACTCGCTCTATGCCCTGTGGTGCAGCCACCAGAACCAGTGCTCTGACCTCCTTGCAGCCAGCCTTCTTGAGCAGATCAATCGTCGCAACCATTGAACCACCCGTCGCAAGCATAGGGTCGACAATGATCGCCAGTCGCTGGTTGAGTTCGCCTACCAGTCTCTCAAAATACGTCTGCGCCTGCAAGGTATCCTCGTTGCGGGCAATTCCGACCGTACTGACCCGGGCCCCGGGAACCAGATTCAGCACGCCATCAAGCATGCCGATCCCGGCGCGCAAAATCGGCACCACTGTCACTTTCTTGCCGGCCACCCTCTCGACTTCGACCGGACCGCACCAGCCTTGCTCGGTGTGTTTCTCAAGGATGAAATCCTTGCTGGCCTCGTACATCAGGAGCTCTGTGATCTCCAGAGCAAGCTCCCTGAAACTTTTAGTGCTCAACGCTTCCCGGCGCATTAGTCCGAGCTTGTGACGCACCAATGGGTGCCTGATTTCATAAAGTGCCATCTTGTTCTTTTCTCCAGCCTTATCGACAATCCCTTGATTTTTCGCCCAGGTCTTGCTTGATCCAGGACTGCACACCGTAACTTCCTGCCTGCCAAGCTTTCTCTTTGCTTGAATACAGTAGGGTATTGTCGCTCAAATGCATTGATGACGTCACGAGGTACTGGTCACACACCGTGTATTTCTTTGAGACATTGCTGCCTGAAGCGCGCGACGTCGAAGAGCATGGAAGAAATCCAAGTCGACGCAAAAATCGAAATGAGTGACTGCCTCATTCCGGACATCATGCCCACTGCTGTGTCGCTTTGCAACAATTCGACAAACAGAGAGAATGAGCGAAAAATGTGCTTAGTCACGTCGCTCGATCAGCCACTGCATGACCGTGTTCTCGAACTCTCGAGCCTTGTAGGATTCGGGGTGGTTGACCATGCTGACGAACACATAGCGATCCCCGCTTGCCGACAGAACGTAACCGGCAATCGCGCGGACGTCACGCAAGGCACCTGTTTTCATATTGGCATAGCCTTTTGTCTCTGGCCCTCTAAGACGCCGCCGCAACGTCCCGTCGACACCCAGTATCGCCATGGACGAGAGAAATTCAGGCATCGAGGGGGAACGCCAAGCCGTCTGCAACATCGCAGCGAGCTGATTCGCAGACACACTGGCATTTCTGGACAACCCCGAACCGTTTTCGATCACCGCAGTGGAAAAGTCCAGACCCTGCCTACCCAGAACGGCCTTGATCCGGTTCACGCTGCCATCAATTGTCGATGGACGCAGACCAGACTGCGCCCCGATCGTCAACAGCAAGACCCTGGTCATCACATTATTGCTGCGCTTGTTGATGAAACGAATGACCTCAGCAAGCGGGGGGGATTCATGTGCGGCGACCGGCACAGCATCCGCGGGGACCTGTCCAGCGCGAACCTGCCCCGTCATGCTGCCACCGATCTCTTCCCACATCGTCTTGAGAACCTTCGCTGCCATGGTCTGCTGATCGAAGGCCAGTCGGTACATGTCGAATTCGCCACAGGATCCATGCGCACGACCCGCAGCCCGAAATCGAACCTGATCGCCAGTGACGATTGTTTCGAGCGACACCTGAGGCGCACTGCGACAGGGACCTGAAAGCCATTGAATATCACTATCAATGTCGATTCCTGGTATGCCTGGATCAATGAAGCCTCGCCATGCATTTCGTTGAGCATCCGGAGTAAAGACCAGCCGGATTGCCCCGAAGCCCACCATAAAAGCATCAGGACTCGCGTTATAGGGCCGATCAGGTCGACCATCAAACTCGCCGGGATCAATTGCGACATCCGAAAAAAGTGACCTGTCCACGATCACATCCCCGATCTGGGTGATACCTCGCAGTCGCAACTCACGCATCAGCCGCCACAAATCCTCAAGCAAAAGCATTGGGTCTCCGCTTGGGCGAAGGTACAGATTACCCGAAAGCACCCCTTGATCACTGACTGTCGCCTTAGCATCGGTCAAAAACGCTGTCTGCCAGACAAAGTCCGGCCCAAGATCTGAAAGGGCTGACCAAGTGGTGATGAGCTTCATCACCGACGCCGGATTGCGAGGTTCGTCCACGTTCAGTCCGGCAATGCGAGCCCCTTGAACTTTCTCGATTACAAATGATGCAGATGACTCCGGCAAGCCTGTCTTGCGCCACGCATCCGACAGTTCTGCAGGCAACCCTTGCGCTTGCGCTCCCGCTACCATTACCGACAAAGCGGCACCTGAAACCCATCTTGCAATACTTGCGCCAACCGAACGTACCATGAAGTTGATTCCCCTGCTTCCTGATCGCAACGCGAAAGTGATACGCAGATCCGGAAAGCCATCCGGTCAATCTGCCGCCTCGCATACTGTTCACAGCAACCCGCGAGCCAACTGTCTCCAGAGGTCGTGTGTCGCTGTACGCGTAACAGTACCTAGGAATGCCCTAAATCAGCAAGTTTTGTGTGAAGCGCGTTGACTTGGCGCAAAAGAAGCACGTTCCGGACCATCTCGAACGCCAGTTGCACTGCGAGCAATGCAATGACGCGAAAGACTCTGCGTCACCTCAAGTTAGCTGGCTGGTACGCTGGCCCGCCCGCTGCTGTCCACTACAATACCGCCTTGCAAACCCGAATGCGCGAGCAATCTCCAGCGCCGCCGCTTCTACTGATGTGGATCCAGCACTCGCCAGATCTGGCACGGTTAGAGAACCGTGCCAGGGACGCCTTAGTGAAGTTTCCACAAGACCCCGAGATACCCAGAAGCCAGCGATGGACCCATCGCGACACAGACACCCAACATGACTACTGCCCCTTCGACAACGCTTACGCTGGACGACTTCAACTACGAACTGCCGCAGGATCTGATCGCACAGTTCCCTGCAGCCTCGCGGACAGATAGCCGATTGCTGCATCTGGCAGCAGATGGCTCGCTTGTCGACCGTGCATTCACTGACATCATGCAACTGATCAGACCCGGTGACCTGCTGGTTTTCAATGACACGCGAGTCATCAAGGCCAGACTACATGCAAGCAAGAGAACGGGAGGCCGCGTTGAGGTACTGATCGAGCGCATCATCAGTCCACACGAAGCACTAGCGCACGTCAGAGCAAGCAAGTCACCCAAGCCTGGCACCTGGCTCGAATTCGACTCAACCGTCCAGAAAGCAGGAGAGCCGGGCTCTAAGGCTGAGGTCACTGCACGCGAGGAGGATCTCTTCCTGTTGCGTTTCGAGCAACCTGTGCTGGAAGTTCTCGATGAGATCGGCCACGTGCCACTGCCCCCCTACATTACCCATCAGGACGACGACCAGGATGCCTCACGCTACCAAACGGTTTACGCGCGACACCCTGGTGCGGTTGCTGCGCCGACTGCAGGACTGCATTTTGACCAGACGCTGCTTGATGAACTTGCCCGGCGGGGCATCAAGCAAGCATTTGTAACCTTGCATATCGGAGCAGGCACATTCCAGCCAGTCCGGGAGTCAGACCTCTCCAGACACAAGATGCATTCGGAGTGGTACACCATTGATCAGGCATGTGCCGATTTGATTCAGGAGACACGCAGGCAAGGATCGCGCGTCATCGCCGTGGGCACCACCAGTGTTCGCGCACTTGAGTCGAGTGCTGTCGCAAATCTGGGGCGTGTCAGCGCACACAGCGACCAGACACGACTGTTCATCACACCGGGATTCGAATGGAAAGTGGTCGACGCGATGATCACGAATTTTCATTTACCCAAATCCACACTATTGATGCTTGTCGCCTCGTTCTGCGGTCTTCAATCCATGCGAGACGCTTATGCGCATGCAGTGGCCCAACGGTACAGATTCTTTAGTTACGGTGACGCAATGTTCATCGAAAAACCCACTATCCAGGAAGGATTCTGTCATGCAGTTTGAAGTCCTCAAGACTGAGGGACGCGCCAGACGTGCGCAACTAACCCTGAACCATGGTGTGATTCAGACCCCCGTATTCATGCCCGTGGGTACTTACGGTAGCGTCAAGGCCATGTTGCCGCACGAGTTAGAGGATATTGGAGCGCAGATCGTCCTTGGCAACACCTTTCATCTGTGGCTACGCCCAGGGCAAGAGATCATCCGCGCTCACAACGGCCTGCATGGATTCATGGGATGGGATCGCCCCATCCTGACCGACTCCGGTGGGTTTCAGGTGTTCAGTCTTCAAGGCATGCGCAAGATTTCAGAGGAAGGAGTCAAGTTTGCCTCGCCCATAGATGGCTCCCGACTCTTTCTCACGCCTGAAGTATCTATGGAGATACAGACCTCGCTCAACAGTGACATCGTGATGGTGTTTGACGAGTGCACGCCTTACAAGATCAACGACGTCGTCGCCACCCACGAACAGGCCGCAAAGTCCATGCGAATGTCAGCGCGCTGGGCACGTCGCTCACGCGATGCATTTGACGAACTTGGCAATTCGAACGCGCTGTTTGGAATCGTCCAAGGTGGCATGTACGAAGATCTTCGAGAGGAGTCGCTGGAGGCACTGGTTGATATCGGATTCCACGGTTACGCGATTGGTGGTTTGTCGGTCGGTGAACCCAAGCAGGACATGATGCGGGTGCTAGAGAACATCACACCTAAACTGCCAGCCAATGCGCCGCGCTACCTGATGGGAGTGGGCACACCGGAAGATCTGGTCGAGGGCGTTTCAAAAGGCGTGGACATGTTCGATTGCGTGATGCCAACCCGTAACGCACGCAATGGCTGGCTCTTCACCCGCAATGGTGACATCAAAATCCGGAACGCCCGTTACAGGGATGACACCCGGCCCCTTGATCCGGAGTGCGGATGCCACACCTGCAAGAATTTCTCCCGCGCCTACCTGCACCACCTGCAGCGCGCCAACGAAATCTCAGGCGCAAGGCTGAATACGCTGCACAACCTTCATTTCTATCTGGACATCATGTCCCAGATGCGCGAGGCCCTTCAGAATGGGACGTTTACACTCTGGAAATCCCGCTTCCTCGAGCAGCGTGCCTCCAACTCGGTACAATAACCGCCCGGAAGGCACTGTCCGAGAACAAACTCGCTGGCTGTGTATTGCCCGTTATTCTTATTCGTATTTGCAAGAAACTAGGAGGCTTTGAATGTCTTTGCAAGAAACTGCCGGTGTGGTGCTGGCTCAGGCGGCAGATGCTGGATCCCTGATGGGCCTGCTGCCCATCGTCCTGATGTTTGCCATTCTTTACTTTCTGATGATTCGTCCCCAGATGAAACGCCAGAAGGAACACAAGGCATTGGTCGCAGGTCTGGCCAAGGGCGATGAGGTAATCACAGCAGGCGGTCTGCTCGGTCGCGTCACGAAGGTTAGTGATGCCTACATTCACATGGAAGTAGCTGAACTCGCTGACAAGCCCGTCGAAATCCTGGTGCAGCGCAGTGCCGTCCAGATGGTTCTGCCCAAGGGCACCATCAAGGCCATCTGATTCCGTTTTTTCCCCGATGCAACGGTGACAGCCTCTGTCACCGTTGCAGTCATTGATACGTTGCGCTCATGAATCGCTATCCCCTGTGGAAGTACCTTACCGTCCTGGTCGCCCTGGTTCTCGGTGTTCTGTACACCTTGCCAAATTTTTTTGGTGAATCACCAGCCGTCCAGGTATCCAGTGCCAAGTCGACTATCAAGGTCGAACCGGAGATGCTTCAGCGGGTGCAGTCTCTGCTGCAGCAAGCAGACATTACAACGACTGGTTCAAGTTTCGAGCGCAACGGACCCGTTGGCACTATCCGGTTCCGGTTCGCCAACACCGATATCCAGATCAAGGCACGTGATCTGATCGAAAGGGCACTGAATCCGAACCCCCAGGACCCCGACTACACGGTCGCGCTGAACCTGCTTCCTGCTTCTCCGCAGTGGCTCTCGGCCATTGGCGCCAATCCGATGTACCTCGGACTCGACCTGCGAGGAGGTGTGCACTTTTTGCTGCAAGTCGACATGGAGGGCGCTCTGACAGCCCGCTATGACTCGATTGCCACAGACTTCCGGGCAACTCTGCGTGATCAGCGAATTCCGACCAGCGGAATAGAACGTGAGGCCATGTCCGTCGTGCTCGCGTTTCCAGATGACGGTGCGCGTTCCCGTGCACTTGCTCTGCTGCGTTCACGCAGCAACGACATGACATTTCAGGAAGGCGCTGGCCAGGGAACGCTCGAGGGTCGCCCGATTCTGACCGCACGCATGACTGACGCCACGATCGCGAGCGTACAGAGCAGCGCTCTCAGACAGAACATCACCACATTGCACAACCGGATCAACGAACTCGGTGTGGCCGAACCTGTCATCCAGCAACAGGGCTCTGACCGGATCATTGTTCAGCTTCCTGGAGTACAGGACGTCGCGCGTGCCAAGGAGATTCTCGGACGCACGGCAACACTGGAGATCCGGCTGGTCGACGATTCCCCGACAGCCACCAGCGCCCTGGCAGCAGGGACTGTTCCATTTGGACTTGAGCGCTACGACGATACCGATGGTCGCCCTCTGCTTCTGCGACGACAGGTCATTCTGACAGGTGAGAACCTGCAAGATGCGCAAGCCGGTCGAGACCAGCAAACCCAGCAAGCAGCGGTGCATCTGACACTCGACAACAAAGGCGCCAGAATCTTCCGCGACGTCACCCGCGACAATATCGGGCGGCGCATGGCCATCCTGCTGTTCGAGAAAGGGATCGGTCAGGTCGTAACAGCACCAGTGATTCGCAGCGAAATTCCAGGCGGACAGGTCCAGATTTCCGGCAGCATGTCGGCAGAAGATGCAGCCGACATTGCACTGTTGCTGCGCGCCGGATCACTCGCAGCACCCATGACCATCATTGAGGAGCGCACCATCGGACCTAGCCTGGGTGCCGAGAATATTGAAAAGGGCTTCCAGGCAACGCTATGGGGATTTGTGGCAGTTGTTGCTTTCATGATCGTTTATTACCGCCTGTTTGGCGTGTTTTCATCGATTGGTCTGACACTCAACGTCCTGCTGCTGCTTGGACTGCTGTCCCTGCTTCAAGCGACCCTGACTCTTCCGGGCATTGCCGCAATTGCACTCACCATCGGCATGGCGATTGACGCCAACGTGCTGATCAACGAGCGAATACGAGAGGAGCTCCGACGAGGAGAATCCCCGCAAGCGGCGATCAACATTGGTTTTGAGCGGGCATGGGGAACCATTCTCGACTCCAATCTGACCACCTTGATCGTTGGTATTGCACTTCTGATCTTTGGCACGGGCCCTGTACGCGGCTTTGCGGTCGTGCATTGCCTGGGCATTCTGACATCTATGTTCTCTGCAGTCGTTGGCGTTCGCGCCATGGTCAACCTGACTCATGGTGGCCGCAAGCGTCTCAAGGACCTTTCAATCGGCACGGTCTGGAAGCCAAAGGACTGACATCATGGAATTTTTCCGCATATCCCGCACAATCCCGTTCATGCGCCATGCACTGGCGCTGAACATGATCAGTCTGATCACCTTTCTTGCCGCTGTGCTCTTCATCATTTTCAGAGGTTTCAATCTGTCGATCGAGTTCACAGGTGGAACCGTGATCGAGATCAGCTACGCAGATTCCGCGCCACTTTCCGAAGTCAGGGAAACAGTTGCAGGGCTCGGCTACACAGACTTCCAGGTTCAAAACTTCGGTACATCACGTGACGTGCTGATCAGGCTGCCCCTGGCTGAAGGGCAAACCTCGGCGGCCCAGAGTGAAGTGTTGATGGCGGCGCTAACTGAAGCAACCCAAGGTGTTGAACTGCGTCGCGTTGAGTATGTCGGCCCACAGATTGGTCGCGAACTGGTTGAAAACGGTCTGCTTGCCTTGCTTTTTGTGATCATCGGTATTGTGATCTACCTCGCGGTCCGGTTCGAATGGAAGTTTGCCGTGGCAGGTGTCGTTGCAAACATGCACGACGTAGTCATCATCCTCGGCTTCTTTGCCTTTTTCCAGTGGGAGTTCTCGTTACCCGTGCTGGCCGGGGTTCTGGCTGTTCTGGGATATTCGGTCAACGAATCCGTGGTGATCATGGACCGGATCCGGGAGAACTTCCGCAGGCAGCGCAATGTGGAAGTGCGTGATGTCATTGACGGTGCCATCACTCAGACCATTTCACGGACCATCATCACTCACGGATCGACCCAGATGATGGTGTTATCGATGCTGATTTTTGGTGGCCCTACCCTGCATTACTTCTCACTTGCCCTGACAATCGGCATCTGGTTCGGCATCTATTCCTCTGTATTTGTTGCCGCCTCGATCGCCATGTGGCTGGGTGTCAAGCGTGAGGATCTGGTCAAGCCCGTCAAAAAGGACGACACTGTCGAGGAAACCTACAGCGAACAGAGCTGAATGTAGCGGTGCTGCCCCAGGTATACACCGTCTGGCAGCACCGCTACCTTCATCGTTTTAATGTTTACTGTTTTATTGTGCGTGCCCGCGAACGCTCGACCATGCGGGTTGAGAGCAAATCACAAGGCCCGTTCAAGTTTCACTTTGCCCTGTGCAAGGTGATTGCCGTGCAACACTGCACCCCAGCGGCTCCCTATCAATCGCGGACGGATCCCTTGACCAGCCAACGCTATGCAGGCCCCGCATGCGATCAGAATCTCCAGCCTGAATTCTGTGATTAACAATTGCTCATTCATAAATCAGTAACCGAGTCGTCCACTTTTCATTTTCCTTTCTTCAACCTTCTTCAACCATTTGTCCCCGGGATCTAAACCCGAAGCGACTAAAGACCATGACTCAGACAACGAAAGTATTTATCCGCACCTTTGGGTGCCAGATGAACGAATACGATTCCCAGAAAATGTATGACATCCTTGGCAAGGACGCAGTAGTCGAGCCTGCCCAATCTGCCGAAGATGCCGATGTCATTCTTTTCAACACCTGTTCCATCCGCGAGAAAGCACAGGAAAAGGTCTTCTCTGATCTGGGCCGGGTGCGTGAACTCAAACGTGACCGCCCAAACCTGATCATCGGTGTGGGTGGGTGCGTGGCAAGTCAAGAGGGCGAAGCCATTATCAAGCGCGCGCCCTACGTGGATGTCGTGTTTGGTCCGCAAACCCTTCATCGACTGCCCGCGCTGATTGAACGTAAACGCGAGTCTGGTCGATCGCAGGTAGATATCAGCTTCCCGGAGATCGAGAAGTTCGATGCACTGCCGCCGGCGCGCGTCGAGGGGCCAACAGCGTTCGTGTCGATCATGGAAGGATGCAGCAAGTACTGCAGTTTCTGTGTCGTGCCATACACACGAGGAGAGGAGGTTTCCCGTCCCTTCGAGGATGTGTTGATCGAGATCGCAGACCTGGCCGACCAAGGCGTTCGAGAGGTCACCCTGCTCGGACAGAACGTCAATGCCTATCGGGGCGCCATGGGTGAAAATGGCGAGATCGCTGATTTTGCGACCCTGCTGGAGTACGTACACGAGATCCCGGGTATCGAGCGCATCCGTTACACAACCTCCCATCCACGCGAAATGACTGCCAGGCTGATCGAGGCGCATGGCAGTCTGCCTAAGTTGGTGTCATTCCTGCATCTTCCTGTCCAGTCAGGAAGTGACCGGATTCTGGCTGCGATGAAGCGAGGTTATACAGCACTCGAATTCAAGGCCATCATCCGAAAACTGCGCCAGGCGCGCCCCGACATCACGCTCTCGTCAGACTTTATCGTTGGATTTCCTGGCGAAGACGACTCGGATTTCGAGAAAACGATGCAGTTGATCGAGGACATCGGCTTTGACACCTCGTTCTCGTTCATCTATTCGCGCCGCCCTGGCACACCGGCAGCTGACCTGAGCGACAACACGCCTGATACGGTCAAGCTCAAGCGCCTGCAGAGACTGCAGGCCACGATTGGAGAGCAGGCAGCCCGTATCTCGGCGGCCATGGTGGGCACCGAGCAGGCCATCCTGGTGGAAGGTCCATCACGCCGCGACCCCAACGAGTTGATGGGTCGTACCGAAAACAACAGGATTGTGAACTTTCCCGGTTCACCCCGTCTCATTGGCCAGATGATCCCCGTCACAATCACCCAGGCTTACACCAACAGTCTGCGTGGCGAAGTCGTCACACGTGAGCCAGAGGATTTGTCATTATGAGTAAAACCCTGCGATTTGACCTCACCGGCACCAATGACCAGCTCTGGCGGCTCTGCGGACCACTCGACGAACATCTGCGCCAGATCGAACAAGGTCTTGGCGTGACGATTGCTCGCCGCAGCAATCACTTTGAAGTGACAGGTCCCCGCACGGAGCAGGCCAGCAACCTGATCCGGCAACTCCACGAGCAGGCGCAAGCGGGAGAACTGTCACTGGAATCCGTGCAACTCGGTATTGCCGAGGTCAGAACAGGGCATGTCGGACTGTCTGAAAACGCGTTACCCAACCTTAAAACCCGTCGCAGTGATGTAAGACCACGGTCAGTCCGTCAGGCGCAGTACATCGAAAACATTCTGCAACACGACATCACGTTTGGCACTGGGCCTGCCGGAACAGGTAAAACCTGGCTCGCAGTCGCCTGTGCAATCGATGCACTGGAACGTGACAATGTCCAGCGGCTCATCCTGACCCGCCCTGCCGTCGAAGCGGGAGAGCGACTCGGATTTCTGCCTGGAGACTTGACTCAGAAAGTTGATCCCTATCTTAGACCGCTGTACGACGCGCTATGGGATCTGATGGGATTCGACAAAGTGCAGCGACTTTTCGAGAAGCAAACGATCGAGATTGCGCCGCTTGCCTATATGCGTGGAAGAACCCTTAACAATGCATTCGTGATTCTCGACGAAGCACAGAACACCACGCCACAGCAAATGAAAATGTTTCTCACCCGTATCGGGTTCGGCAGCAAGGCCGTGATCACTGGTGACCCGACCCAGATGGATCTACCCAAAGGCCAGACCAGTGGTCTGGGGCATGCGCTGACTGTTCTGGCCGATGTCAAGGGGATTGCCAGCACAGTCTTTACTAGTGCTGACGTTGTGCGCCATCCGCTAGTCGCTCGCATCGTAGATGCGTACGAGAAAGCCGGGTCGCACCATGACTGACTTGTCACTGTCCGTCCAGTACGCAGTTGATGCGCCCGACCTGCCCCGCTGGCGTTTGAGAGGCTGGGTCAAACGGGCGATTGCGGGTGCCAGAACACATCTGGAGAATCAACTGGACATCGAACAGGTGGTTCTGACGATCCGCCTGATTGATGAGGTCGAAGCACGAGAACTGAACCGAACGTTTCGCGGCCGGGATTACGCAACCAACGTTCTGACATTCAATTTCGATCCTGCACCTGGAACCGAAACAATATTTCAGGCGGACATTGCCATCTGCGAAGCCGTCCTGCGTCAGGAAGCCACCCAGCAGCACAAGCCGGTTCTTGATCACGCAGCCCATTTATGCATCCACGCAACCTTGCATGCGCTCGGTTTTGAACACGAGACTGACGATCAGGCACAAGAGATGGAATCACTTGAAACAGAGATACTGGCCGGAATGGGTATTGCGGATCCCTATCAAGTTCGAAACTGACTCTCAGGTCTGACGAGTGTAGTTTCGGTTATCCTAGGGCCATCGAATCTTCGGTAGCAATCCCCTCCGTGACAATGTCCGACCCTTATCCGACCTCAAGTGGCCCCGAGCCAGACCCGCATACAAAACCCCGACACTCGCTGATGGATCGCATCATGTCGATCCTTCGCAGAGACCCTGAAGACAAAGATGACATTCTTGCGGTCCTTGACGCTGCGCACGACAGGGAACTGATCGATGCGAATGGCTACGCAATTCTGAAGGGCGCTCTCGAAGTATCCGACATGACGGCAGCCGACATCATGGTGCCCCGGGGCAAGATGGACATGCTTGATGTGGAAATGCCAATGAAGGAGCTGGTCCCACGAATCGTGGAGATGGCGCATTCAAGATTCCCGGTCTACGAAGACTCGACCGAGAATGTCATTGGTATGTTCATGACCAAGGACATTCTGAGAACCATGCTCGAGCCTGACCTGACCTTGCGAGATCTGGTCAGACCCGCAATCTTCATTCCCGAATCCAAACGGTTGAACGTCCTGCTTCAGGAGTTTCGTACAAATCGCAATCACATCGCGCTGGTCGTTGACGAGCACGGTGGCATCACCGGACTGGTGACCATGGAGGATGTACTCGAGCAGATCGTAGGTGAGATCGAGGACGAGTTTGACGAGAATGAGCAGATGGTGTTTCACGACGGGCTGAACACCTGGCGCATCATGGCCGCATCCGAACTTGAAGACATCGAGACACTGCTGGGATGCCAGTTCCCTGACGGTGATTACGACACCATTGGTGGCTGGCTGGCACATGAACTCGGACATATCCCGAAACGCGGAGACCGGCATCAGCTTCGCGACTTGCAGTTCGAAGTCCTGAGAGCCGACTCGCGTCGAGCCCTGTGGGTCCGTGCCAGAAGGCTCCCCACCCCACAAGCCCCTGAACTCTCGCATTAAGGTTACCGTATGCACATCAAATCCGTCCTGATCTGCTTGGGACTCGGTGTCCTTTATGCCCAGAGCTTTGCGCCAGATCCCATCCCTGCACTCATGCTGCCGTGGCTGAACGTGTTCGTCCTGACTGCCCTCGTTCACTTCGTCGTCCGTGCAGACAACGCCCGACAAGCGGCCCAGGTAGGAATGTTGTTTGGCCTGAGCACATTTGTTTCAGGACTGTACTGGCTTGTCATCAGCATGAATGTCTACGGTGGCATGCCTCTGGTACTGGCAGTCATCGCTCTCTTGCTGTTTGGCTGCTATCTGGGGACTTTCCCTGCAATCTGTGCATGGCTGGTTCGCTGGTTATGGCCCAACCGCCCCAAAGTCCTGTCTGGTCCCTCCATCCTCTGGCTGGCCTTCATATGGGCCAGTGGGTGGACAGTAACCGAGTGGCTGCGTGCCTCGCTTTTCACCGGCTTTGCCTGGCTTAACACAGCCGCTGGTCAGGCCGACGGCTGGCTGGCTGGATGGTCAGCCTGGGTTGGTCCCTACGGGGTGACATTCCTGACTGCCTGGGTCGCAGCATCGCTGGCCGCATCGCTGGCCAGCACGGCCTCTCAAGGAGGGGGGGCGTTTCGTGGCAAGCAGTCCTTGCCACTGGTGATCGCAGGTCTGATTTGCGCATCAGGTGCATTTCTTGGACAGTATCGTTTCACGTCTCCCGCAGGAGAGCCGCTGGTGATACGTCTCGTTCAAGGTGACATCGACCAGGCTGCCAAGTTCTCGCCTGAGGGATTTGAGCAGGCAGTTCAGCTATACCAGTCGCTTGCCGGACATAGACAAGACGGTCAGTCGGTCACTCCCGATCTGATCATGCTGCCTGAAACGGTCATGACCTACCCTGCGCACAGAGTTCCACAACAAGTATGGGAAGACTGGATAGAAGTCGCCCGCAACAGTGATGCGATCCTGATGATGGGTGGGCCGATGCAGGAAGCCGGCGCCCAGGATTACACTAACAGCGTTTTTACGGTCACGCCCAGGGACACGGCGGCCGCACTCGCAAACTCACAAGTCTACGGACGTTACGACAAACAGCATCTGGTGCCATTTGGCGAGTTTGTACCATGGGGATTTCGCTGGTTTGTCGACATGATGAACATTCCGCTGGGAGATTTCACACGGGGACAAGCTGATCAGTCTCCGATTGAAGTGGGGCAACAACTGATTGCCCCGAACATCTGCTACGAGGACGTTATTGCTCAGGAGTTGCTGCCAGCAATCCGGGATGGCGCAACCGTTCTTGCGAACTTCAGCAATCTGGGATGGTTTGGCAATTCATCCTCACTGCGTCAACACTGGCAGATGTCACGCCTTCGAGCCATGGAAACACAGCGGCCCATGGTGCGCAGCACCAACACGGGGATGACCGGAGCGATTGACCAGTGGGGAGTGCCAATTGCTGTATTACCGA
This sequence comes from Orrella marina, assembly GCF_003058465.1. Classification (NCBI taxonomy): domain Bacteria; kingdom Pseudomonadati; phylum Pseudomonadota; class Betaproteobacteria; order Burkholderiales; family Alcaligenaceae; genus Orrella; species Orrella marina. The sequence continues at coordinate 1,838,280 of NZ_CP028901.1, forward strand.
CCATGACAGCCGGATATGTCGACGTTCAGGTGCAAGGGCAATCCGGTCTTACTCTATACACCAGGACGGGTAACACGCCGACGCTCGTTCTGAGCCTGCTGATTCTGTTGCTCGCAACATGGCGACGAAAGTCACACATCCGATAGCCCGCCAAAAGCGTTTCCCCGATCGTTTTTCACTGGGCAGGACAATCCTGCCCAGTTCTATCTCGAATCGCGATACTGTCTGACAGATACAAGGTTGGACAGAAGTCCCCGATTTAGCATTAAATTGATGATGACTCTTCCACCCCCGATCTGCCCAGCCCTGGAGATCGTCGCAGCGGCCATATTCATGGCCCGACGGATGTCATGGGTGGTTTTCTGAATGCTGAAAGCGAGGCTCACTATGTCCGATGTACTGGAAGTACTTGAAAGTCTGGATTTCGATTTGCCTGAAGACGTTTTGGCCCTGCGTGATGCGGTCAGACATTTTGCGCAACGCGAAATTGCCCCTTTCGCTCAGGATATCGACCGCACTGACCAATTCCCGCGCGAACTCTGGGACAAGATGGGATCAATCGGTATCCTGGGAATCACAGCCAGTGAGGCATACGGTGGGGTTGATCTCGGTTATCTGGCTCACATGATCGTCATGGAGGAAATTTCCCGGGCCAGCGCATCGGTCGGTCTGTCTTACGGCGCACATTCCAATCTGTGCGTCAACCAGATCATGCGCAACGGCACTGAGGCGCAACGCACGAAGTATCTCCCACGATTGATCACGGGTGAACACATCGGCGCTCTGGCGATGAGCGAACCCCAGGCTGGATCGGATGTGGTGAGTATGCGTCTCAAAGCAACGCGAGGCGACGGAGGCTGGCGACTCACTGGTACCAAGATGTGGATCACCAATGGTCCAGATGCTGATGTGCTGGTCGTTTACGCAAAAACCGATTCGCAAGCACAAGCCAAGGGAATCACTGCGTTTCTCGTTGAGAAAACCATGTCGGGCTTCTCCATCGCTCAGCGTCTGGACAAACTGGGCATGAGAGGATCGTCTACAGGTGAGTTGGTATTCGAAGACGTTTTTATTCCAGATGAGAACGTACTCGGCAACGTCAACCAGGGTGTACAGGTACTCATGAGCGGGCTCGATTATGAGCGCGCAGTACTGGCTGCCGGGCCATTAGGCATCATGGGGGCCTGCCTTGAACTTGTCGTGCCTTACGTTCACGAGCGCAAGCAGTTCGGTCAGCCGATTGGTGAATTCCAGCTGATTCAAGGTAAGCTTGCAGACATGTACTCGACATACAGCGCATGCCGGGCGTACTGCTACACTGTTGGCAAAATGCTCGACAGGACACCTGATGCAGACATCGGGCGTGCACGTCGTGCGCGTAAGGATGCCGCTGGACTGATCCTTTACTGCGCCGAGAAGGCAACCGCAATGGCCAGCGATGCCATCCAGATCCTGGGCGGAAACGGATACATCAATGACTACCCGGCAGGACGCCTGTGGCGCGACGCCAAGTTGTACGAGATCGGCGCTGGAACCAGCGAAATCAGACGAATGCTGATCGGACGTGAGTTGTTCGCGCAGACGTCATAATGACGCTATAACGTGCGCGGTATACACAGCATGCGCGTCTTCTGAACAGTCAGCCTGAACACTAGAATCATGTGTCTGCAACCCTGCATCTCATCCCCATTGCCGAGACCTGGTCCTCAAAAATGAACGGCACCTTTTCTTCGAACATGACACATTCCAGACAAGAGCAAGGCAACGGTCGGCTGACCACACCTCACACTGTGCCGCAGTGCACAAAAACATCATGAACAGACTGTCCTGGTGTCAGCGGCTTGCCTGTCGTGGCATCCTGGCGTTTGCGGCTGCACTTGCTGGATCGACTCAAGCCATCGCCCAGCCCTCTACAGAGCCAAATGAACAGACGTTTGGTTCCTGGTCTTTCATTCATGTGCCTGGCTCAGACGTCTGGACCACCGGCACGGAATCCGGGAAGCATGAGGACATCATCATTGGAATCAGTTATGTCGCGGAACTCGGCTGCAACGAAGCTGTATTCGAGTATTCCATGCCAGCCCCCTCTCCTGCAGATCGGCTCGTTGATGGTAACTACCCCGGGGTAATCGAAATCCAGATCAACGACGAAGACGAGTGGGTCGTCGAGCAAGGTTCTGCGTATGTGGAAACAGGCCCCTCCATCGATGGAACCGCACTGATCTACTCGATCTCATTCACGGTTGATGACGCCTTCACGAAGGAGTTGGTCGAAGGGGAGACGGTCTGGATTAACTTTGTGGGTGACGACGACATCGACTGGTTCGACCTGGAAGGCGCAAAACTGGCAATCGGGCTTGCCAAGCTGAGCTGTCATCAATACCTGATGCATGGTCGAACCGCACCTGCCCCACGCAGCATGCCCAACCCGGACTTTGAGCTCGACCGCCCAACAGCGTCCGAGATTTGATGTAACTGGCAGGAGGCCAAGCTCCTGCCAACCCCGGCACTGCCACCAGACCTTGGAAAAACGTCCTTGAACTTCCCTTAAGAACAACCAAAGGTCACCCTCAAACGGTTTAATGGGCTCACGCCTTGACCAGTTCAAGCGGTTGCAGGGATATTGTCGTTCCGGTCCTGGCCTGCCACTGACCTAGTAACTCGTGCCATTGCTCACATGCTTTCTTGAGACGGCCCTCCTTGATGTGCCCGTAACCTCGCACCTGATCGGCCACGCTGGCAATCCTGACCGCCAGATCCAGATGATCGGAGGTCAGGTCTTTAGCCAGCACTTGCGTCAATGCAAGATAAAAGCGAGCAAGGGCCCTCTCGGCTTGACGCTCATGCTGCCAGCCAAATGGATCGAACCATGTTCCCCTGAGTACCTTGAGATGCTGCAACATGCCAAGAAATGAGCCGACCCACGAACCGTATCGTCGTTTGATGCGATACCCCTTATCGTCCAGACGGGACAGCAGGGGAACTGCGAAGCGGTAAGTGATCCGGTAACCGGTTTCATACTGTCTGTCCAGCTCAGCCAGCCAGACAGGGTCGGCATGTAGTCTTGCCACTTCGTACTCGTCCTTGTAGGCCATCAACCGATACAACTGCAATGCCACCACCTTGCTCAGGCGATCCGAACCATCGCAACACGCTTTCTCAATGTCCCATAGATGTTGAACTGTCTCACTGTATCGGCGTGCGTAACTTGTATTCTGGTACTGAGCCAGATCCTGCGACCGAGCGGAAATGAAGTTTTGCAGATCAGGTCTGCGATGGATCTCGACCTTGTGCTCGCTAACCGATGCCGGTCGAGTCGCCTGGGTCGCATGTACCGCTTGCGAACGTCCAGCCTCAAACGCTCGCAGATTGTTCTGCACTTGTACCGCATTGAGCTCGAACGCTCTCGCAATCGCCCGGCGAGATACCGGTAGCCAGCCTTTCTGCCAGGCGTATCCCAACAGAACTGCGTTGGCGTAAATCGCATCACCCATCAGCGCCTCGGCAACCTCCTGAGCGTCGATCGTGGCCACCTGCCTGGCCGCTGCAGATTCCTGCAGCGCTGAACGGCAGGCCTCAAGTGGAAACTCCCACTGAGGATGATGGATGAATTCTGCCGTCGGCGTCTGGTGTACATTGAGTACAACTCTCGTACGCTCCGGATGCATCAAGGCGCGAGTGACCTGACTTGCCGCCACGATGCCATCGCAGGCCAGCACGAGATCGGCCTTGGCCGTATCAATTTTGGTTGCGTGCAGCACGTCAGCCGTCTGCGCTATCTGTACATGGCTCCAGGTGGAACCACCCTTCTGAGCCAGCCCGGCTGCATCCTGCGTGATCACAGCCTTGCCTTCGAGATGAGCTGCCATTCCGATAATCTGGCCGACAGTGATGACGCCGGTTCCTCCCACACCGGCAACCACCAGCCGGAAGCCATTTGAGGCGTCAGCCAGGACTGGTTCGGGAATTCGCTTCGCTTGTTCGCTCGCCTCTTGCGTCAAACCCTGTAAGTCAACAATATCAGACGCCGTACCTTTCGTTTGCCTGTTCAGTCCTCGCTTGGGACGCGCATTCTCAAGCACCACAAAACTCGGGCAGAAGCCATTCAGGCAAGTTTCGTCCTTGTTACAGCTGCTCTGGTTAACTCTGCGCTTTTTGCCAAGCGGGGTCTGAACCGGTTCAACGGACAGGCAGTTGCTTTTTTCTGAACAGTCACCACACCCCTCGCAGACTGCCTCGTTGATCAATACTGACCGGGTCACAGCGGGTAACTCACCGCTTTTACGGCGTCTGCGTTTCTCGGTCGCGCACGTCTGATCATATAGCAGGATGGTCGTACCGGTCACCTCGCGTAACTCGAGTTGTATCTGGTCGAATGCTTCTCTGGGATGTGCCTTGACGCCTTGTTCGAGAACGACGCCATCGTACTTGTGCACATCATCGGTCACAATCACTACTTTCGCGACACCTTCAGCCACGCAACTCTTTACGATTTGTGCAACAGACAATCCCTCGGGACGTTCTCCAACACGCTGACCACCCGTCATGGCCACAGCATCGTTGTAAAGAATCTTGTAGGTGATGTTCACGCCCGCTGCAACCGACTGGCGGATCGCCAGAATACCGCTATGAAACCAGGTTCCGTCACCCATGTTTGCAAAAACATGTTTCTCGTCCATGAACGGTGCCTGGCCAACCCAGGTCACGCCCTCCCCTCCCATCTGGGTGAAAGTCGCCGTTGAACGGTCCATCCACATCGCCATATAGTGACAGCCGATACCTGCAAGCGCACGACTACCCTCCGGCACACGGGTGCTGGTGTTGTGCGGACAGCCACTGCAGAACCAGGGCAGTCGATCCGACGCGGACTGAGTCAGTGCTTTGAGAACTGTCTCGGTCTGATCAATCGCGGCCAGACGCGCCTCGATGGAAGCCCGCACATTGTCTGGCAAGGGATAATTCGAAAGTCGTCTGGCGATGGCCCGGGCGATGATTGCTGGATTCAGATCAGCTGTGCCTCTGAGCAACCAGTTCTCAGATGGGTTGGGACGGGACCATTCTCCACTCGAATGATCGCCATCCACAATGTTGAATTTTCCGACTACGTCAGGACGGACATCAGCACGCCAGTTGTACAGCTCCTCCTTGAGTTGATACTCAATCATCTGGCGCTTTTCTTCCACGACCAGAATTTCCTGCAAGCCCTGGGCAAATTCCCTTGTGATACTCGCCTCAAGCGGCCAGACCACATTGACTTTGTGCAGACGGATTCCGATTTCACGACAGACGGCTGTGCTTAGACCCAGATCTTGCAAAGCCTGACAGGTATCACTATAGGCTTTGCCACTGGCCATGATGCCGAGCCGATCGTGCGCCCCATGGATGACAGTATGGTTAAGCCGGTTTGCGCGAACATAGGCAAGCGCGGCGTACATGCGCTGCTCCATGAGCCTCGATTCCTGAGCAAGTGGCGTATCTGGCCAGCGTATGTGAACGCCCCCTTCGGGCAGGGCAAAATCTTCGGGTAACAGAATCTTGACACGATGAGGATCGGCATCGACCGTTGCACTGGACTCGACAACCTCCTGAATCGTCTTCATACCAGCCCATACACCTGCATAACGGCTCATCGCCAAGGCATGAAGTCCTAGATCCAGAATCGCCTGTACGCTTTCCGGGTAGAACACCGGCATGCCGCATGCCTTGAAAACGTGATCACTCTGGTGGGCAGTCGACGAGCTCTTGGCGACGTGATCATCACCGGCAACGGCCAGTACACCGCCAAGCGGTGATGTGCCGGCCATGTTGGCGTGCTTGATAACGTCAACACTGCGATCGACACCCGGACCTTTGGCGTACCAGATACCGAAAACACCGTCATAACGGGCTGGCTTGTCGAACAGTCCAACCTGCTGCGTGCCCCAAACCGCAGTTGCAGCGAGCTCTTCATTCACGCCGGGTTGAAACACGACATGGTGCGCATCCAGGAAAGTCCTGGCCTGCCAGAGCGCCTGGTCATACCCGCCAAGCGGACTGCCTCGATAACCACTGATGAAGCCGGCCGTATTGTGACCTGACTGCAAGTCTCTGAGTCGTTGAATGATCGGTAGCCGGACCAGGGCCTGGATGCCACTCATGTAGAGCTGGCCATCTGTGCGGGTGAAGCGGTCGTCGAGCGCAACACTGCGTAGCGCATTCATTTCGCGGGAGTTTTCTGAGATAAGCATCGGCATTCCTTTGATCGAAAGGTGAACCGCAGAGCGCCAGTGCCCGGGGTGGTGAGATCATGGCGCCGCCTGCGTCTCGCCCCTTGGTCAGGAACGAGACTGTTATCTGATTAAACCGATATTTGTAAAAGTGGTATAGCCGTATTTTTACCAATGATTATCGAAAAAACAGATACGTAAAACACTCCCATCAAAACATGCGATCCAGAAGGGGGTCATGAACTACCCCACCCTATGCGCAGCAAACGATGGGGTTTCACGGGAGGATGAGTCCCCGTCCCGGCCAGGAACTGGCCGGATATGCATTCCAGGGCCCAGCGCAACACAACGCGCGCTCAAGCCGTGTCACTGCTCTCCTGGTGCCCGCATTGCTAGCAGCAGCGCATTCGCCGCGAGAGCTACTTCCTTGCCACATGCCAGCATTTGGACAGCGCTGGCCGGGTTTGGGCTTGCGGGTTGGTGCGTCCACCCATTCGCGACCCATTCGCCACCCATTCTCCACCAGGTTCCAGCACTTTGTCGCGAAACAACGATGTGAACAGCCCAGGGGCGGCGCCCAGAATTTCTTACATGAACGCTCCGGTTCAGGCCCGGCTTTTGCGCGACCTGCCTGCCCGGTTCCTTCGCAGTGCCAGCGACACTGCGGGTCATGTTTCTCGGCGTGAGTTCTTCCGTTGCAACCAGGCCAAATTGGCCTGCCAGCGCTGCGGTTTGCTGGTGTGCCCAGTCCAGCCACTTGCGGACTGGCGATACTCACGGTCAGCGACAAATACCATTGGCCATCGCGGTGCAGAATGTCACTGACGCGGATTTCCCCCATGCCCGATCGACGCAAGCTGCCGTGTTTCCCGCAATCCCAGGGCGTGAAACGCCAACCGTCGCCATGGCTATTGAAGCTGAATCCCGGGAACCGTCCCAGCGACTTTAAGCGGGGGAATCCCGGTGTCTGGCCCGCGTTGATGTCTGCATACAGGCCTCTGACTCGATTGGTAAGAATGATAGGTGTCGATCCTAGGACCGAGAGTACACCTCCCTCAATCAGGGATAGTGAGAACCAGTTGCTGTCAGATATTTCCATCCGGCCACACAATGCAACATCAATCGGCAACACGGATTACGCCTAAACCCGGGAGACCAGACCAGGCATCCCATTGATCCATCCCCCATGTCATTACACTACGCGAATCAATTTGTCTCACTCTTTGTTTCACTAGACCTTTCCCATACGCGCCAGAACTCTTTGTCAGCCAGCGCATCATCCATTGGGAACTACCCACAAGTCGAACCTCCCGGCAAGGCATGAAAGAAAAACCAACAGATAACTCCGGACCATCCGAGTCAGCGCGTGAAGTGGCGGTGCAAACCATCGGTCGCATCGAGCAAATCGACCCTGCAACCTGGGATGCACTCAACGCTCAGGCCCATGGGGGGAGCCTCACCTCCCACGCTATGCTGCAGGCATTCGAAGAGTCCGCAAGCGTCTGCCCGACAACAGGTTGGCAGCCGCATCACCTGCTGCTTGAATTCGATGGCAAGCCGTTTGCCGCGATCCCGATGTACGCCAAGGGACACTCATACGGAGAATTCGTGTTTGACTGGGCCTGGGCAGACGCCTACGAACGTCACGGTCAGCGGTACTACCCAAAGTGGCTCAGTGGAGTGCCCTTCACACCAGTGACAGGCCCGCGCCTGCTTTGTCATGCATCAGTGCGAGATCTCGCGGCTCAGGCATTGATTGCCTGGGCCAAAGCAGGGCCCCTTTCGTCCTTGCATATTCTGCACACCAGCCAAACCGAGCAGGTCAGTCTGATTCGAGCAGGCTTTCTCGCACGCAAGCACACGCAATTTCACTGGTTCAATCAAAACTGGCAGAATTTTGAGGAGTTTCTGGCCAGTCTCTCACAGAGCAAACGCAAGAAAATCCGCGCCGAGCGTCGAAAGGTGCGCGAGGCTGGCATCACGACCCGTGTTCTGGAAGGCGCGGAGATAACAAGTGAACAATGGGACTTTTTTTACGGCTGTTACGCAAGCACCTACGCCATGCGCGGCAATCCACCTTACCTCACCCGTGACTTCTTTGAACGCGTCGCGCATTTCCTGCCCGAGTGTTGCCTGATGGTCATCGCATACGACGGTGAGCGGGCAATCGCCAGTGCGCTGTCGTGGCTGGACCGCATGGCCCCACAACCCACGCTCTACGGTCGATACTGGGGATGCACCGAACATGTCGACTGCCTGCATTTCGAGGTTGCTTACTACAGCACAATCGAATGGGCTATCGATAACCAGATCGCAGTGTTTGAAGGAGGTGCCCAGGGCCAACACAAGATGGCACGTGGGTTCATGCCAGTTCAGACCCAGTCAGCCCACTGGCTTGCGCACCCAGGGTTCTTTGAAGCGGTACAGAATTATGTGGAACAGGAAAGCCAGCAGCTTGATGAGTATACGGCAAACCTGAGATCACCTTTCCGAAACGAACATGGTGAATCAAGCGAGTAAGAAGACTGACTTGGCACGTCCCTTTCCATCACGTCTGATACAGACTCGTTATGCCGGATACGATGCGATGCCGACAAGATGTCGAGCGTTCTGCTCGGTGAGTGGACAATGTCAAATGTGGCGCACTCGGATGGAACCCGCGAACGTTGATGAGAATGATGAGGATGAGGATGAGGATGAGGATGATTAGAATGGGGTGACTCAATAACTTGCCGGAGGTTGGGTTGTCCGGCAAGTTATTTGTCTCTCTCCCGGTAAGAAGAGTCTTTCGCAGCCAGTTCACTTTTTGGGGGGACCCGACGGTAATCAGGTGGTTCTGTCTGCTGCCGATGAATGAATTAGACGCTTTTACCAATCATCTGTAAAATACTTTTTATGACGGTTATCATCTGTTTTAAAGATATTAGATAATTGACGAGTCGAGTTCATTGCCCTGACGCGTCATCTCTGTATCAGATTGTGCTCTGTACCGTGAACATCACCGCGGGCTAACACACTGCCCTGCCAGCGCGACCAGTCAACAGCAAACGGACCTCATCGTGAATCTGAAGCAACTCAAGTACTTTCTTGCCATTGCTGAACATGGCACATTTCTGAAAGCATCCGAGAAAGTATTTATCGCGCAGTCTGCATTGAGCCACCAGATCGCCTTACTCGAAGACGAACTCGGCACCTCATTGTTCCATCGTTCCAGAAGAGGCGTGACGCTGACCGAGGCTGGTGAAGTTCTGATGGCACACGCCCGCTCCATTCTTCGTCAGGTCGACGATGCCAGGGAAAGCCTGGCGAGTCTGACAGACTCTCCTGCTGGCAAAGTCACCTTCGGCATACCGCATAGCGTATCCAACGCCCTTGCACTGCCCTTGCTGCAAACCACACGCAAGGATCTTCCCAGAGTTAACCTCGAACTAACCGAAGAGCTGACGGGCAACCTGAGCCGGCAACTCCACGCCGGCCAGATCCATATGGCAGTACTGTTTGACGACGGGACGCTCGACGATTTTGTCTGCGAACCACTTCTGGTCGAGCGCCTGTCGCTGATCACACCGGTAGCCATGACACCAGCAGGCGACGCGATCTCTTTGCACGAGGCTCTGGGCATGCCACTCATTCTTCCTGCCCAACCACACGGCGTACGGCCATTGATCGAACAGGCTGCTGTCATGGCGGGATTTGCGGAACCAAATGTAATTGCAGACATTAGTTCGATCAGCATTCTGAGGACATCATTGCTCGCTGGCATGGGATGCACCCTGCTGCCAGTCATGCCGTTGATCAACGAAATACAGCAGCAACAGTTACAGGCTACGCCTGTTCACAGTCCCGAACTGACGCGCACGGTAACCCTCTGCAGATCCGCGCACATCCCGATGTCAGCCGCTGCCTCCTCGGTCTGGAACACTTGCGTGACACTTGCGCAGACACTGTCCGAATCAGGTGTCTGGCGCGACGCTGTGGTGGCAACACGCCATTTGGCGCATTAGGTCATTGCGCATCAGGCCTGCCCTGTCAGCCCGCGCGAAGCTTCATGATCGCCTGTGCTGAAAGGCAGACTCTATCGCCGACGCACAACTGCCCTGTAACAAATACCAGTGAGCGCGTGCGTCTCTGCACCTGCGCTCTGGCACTGAGCCAGTCACCTTCGCGCACGGCATCGATAAAGTTCGTGCTCATGTCAATCGTCGCCATGGGTGTCTTGTCTCCCTGGTCGAAGATGACGTGACTGACCACTTGATCGATCAACGACATCAGCATGCCACCATGGACGATACCGTTCGAGTTGAGATGCTTGGACTCGATTTGCATCCCATACTCCTTGACTCCTTCGGTATTGCGAAACCAAATGGGTCCAATCAGATCGACAAACGGTCCGACGCCGGGCTGCTCGGACCATCCCTGCGCCCTGACTTGTTCAAAAGGATCAATCACTGTCATGCCTGTCTACTCCAAGTTGAGACTGGCCAGAATCTTGAACGGAACTGCTCTTTTGTGCAACTCATTATGCTCGTGGGCTCATGCACCAGCGGCGCCCGGACTTTTAAAGGCAAGTCAGGGTTACGTGCCACGCCAGCGACAAATCAAGCCAGAAGAATGCAACAGGAAACGCAAGTGCTGACCAACGGCTCAAGAGTCGCATGCGCACGTTCGATGTATTTTTGCAACAATGACAAATAAGTCGCCAACCAGTTTGCAAACGTTCTCGAATTCATGCATAATTTCGTTCTTCGCAGGAAACACGAAGTTAACAACGAGTTCTGAAGCGGCAAGCGCCGATTTAAAATTTGAGTTAATATTTCGTTCAAGGGCAAGCCCTTGGGTTCTGGGGGTATAGCTCAGCTGGGAGAGCGCTTGCATGGCATGCAAGAGGTCAGCGGTTCGATCCCGCTTACCTCCACCAGTACAGCGAAGTTAGTTAGTCCGGGTCCCCTTCGTCTAGAGGCCTAGGACACCACCCTTTCACGGTGGGTACAGGGGTTCGAATCCCCTAGGGGACGCCAAAGTTTAGTAGTGCCGCTGCGGAGCGGTAGTTCAGTTGGTTAGAATACCGGCCTGTCACGCCGGGGGTCGCGGGTTCGAGTCCCGTCCGCTCCGCCAAAATAGTAAAAAAAGCGCCTTTCAGGGCGCTTTTTTGTTTTGTGGCTGTTTGACCACAATCATCTTGAGAACGTGAATATTTTTTGCGAATAAATCGTCTAATCTCATAGATTCGCAATTGTCCTATCCCCCACTCCTGAATCGGACTAATCCTCCAGGACAGCTCCGATCATCGAGCTTTTCCGTACACTCTGTTCATGGCTTCTATCGACACCAGAATGCCAGGACAAAGCCGCACACCCACCTTGTCAGCCACGATCGATACATCGCCTCTGGCTTGCACCAGCCCGGGCCTACCAAGCAAGCTTGCCCGAATACGAACTCAATGCAAACGATAGCTCGGAGTAGCGTCACCACGATGTACTCCTATAATACCGTCCGAACTCATTCACAACCGGAGACAATACAATGAAATCTCATTCTTCAACGGGGTTGCGTCAGCGCACCCTGCACACCACTCTGATTACTGGGCTAGCGGCGGCAGCGATGCTGATCAGTCCACTCGCCTCGGCAGACAATCGTGTCACGTACAAGTCGGCCAAAGCCGGCACCTCCTACTACCAGATGGGCGTTGAGCTCGCTCAAGCCATGAAGGACGGCACTAACGGTGACATCATCGTCACTCTCGAGGAAAGCCAGGGTTCGGTGCAGAACGTCATGGAGGCGCCAAATCGCAAGGGCAACTATGTGTTCACGACACCGCCTTCGCTGGTCAGCTCCGCATCTGAAGGCAAAGGTCCTTTCCAGAAGAACCCTAACCCCAAGTTCCAGGATATTCGCGCCCTGTTCCCAATCCCGGCACTGACCATGCACTTTGTGACGCGTGAAGACTCGGGAATCAAGAACTTTAGCGACATGCAAGGCAAGAACATCCTGATCGGCAAAGGCACTTTCTCCGCCCGCGAAGGAGAGAAATATCTGAAGCTGTTCGGGCTTGAAGGCAAAGTCAACTTGTCGAATGTTGAGTTGAACAACGCAGTACCCGCAATGAAAAACAAGCAGATCGATGCATTCGTGACCGCTGGATCGTTCCCCTCACCCAACGTCATCGAGGCCGCCGCGAGCATGCCTCTGAACATCCTGTCGATGACCGAGGAACAAGTCAAACAGACGGGTGCGGCCAAAGCGGTCATCCCTGCCAACACATACAGTGGTCAGACCGAGGAGATCACCACCACATCTTTGCCTGTGATTGCCTACACGACAACCGGAATGGATGACGACACAGCCTACACGCTCACCAAGACCTTCTGGGAACAGCGTGACAAGATGGCTAACAGCGCCCCATGGTGGAAAGGCGTGACACCTGACCAGTTGATGAACGTCCAGGGCAAGATTCACCCGGGTGCATTGAAGTACTACGCAGAAAAAGGCATCGCCGTTCCTGACTCGGCGAAATAAGTCTTTCCTCAAGTCGTCCAGAACACTCTGCGATATACCAACCAGGTATCTACGGTGTTCTGGATTTTTTAACAGTCTGATTTTTTAGCCGAGAGGCAAGTCACAAGATGCCACCATTCATCTGGCCAGCATTAGGCGTCGTCAGCATTGCCTTCCATCTTTGGCTGGTTTTTGCGGGACTGATCCCAAACCTGGTCAGTCGTCCTCTGCACATGGCGCTTGCCATACCCTGGATCATGCTCTGGAGACCACACAGCCAGCGAGCCGATCCATGGAGCTGGTTACTCTGCATAGTGGGCGTTGGTGCCTGCCTCTGGGTAGCGATTGAACAAAACAATCTCGCTGACCAGTATGGCAGTCTGTGCGGTGCTGAACAGACCATCATGGCTGTAATCCTGATTCTCGTCGCACTCGAAATGGCGCGTCGGGCGGTCGGCTGGCCAATGCCACTGATTGCAGCTGTCACACTGCTGTATGGAGTCTTCGGGGACAGAATTCCTGGGGAGTTTGGCCATGGTGGCATGCCTTTGCAGAGTTTTCTGGGGACACTGGTCATCACTGAAGGCGGTCTCTGGGGCAGCCTGACGGGTGTATCTGTCTCAATTGTCGCAATATTTGTCATCTTCGGCGCAGTTCTCAACGCTGGCCAGGCCGGCGCTGGCTTCATGAACATCGCATCGGCGGTCGCCGGACGACTGACTGGTGGCGCGGCAAAAGTTTCAGTCATTTCGTCTGCCATGTTTGGATCCATTTCAGGATCGGCATCCGCAAACGTTGCATCGACCGGCGCCATCACCTTGCCCGCTATGCGCAGGTTAGGCTATCCCCCATCTCTGGCTGGCGCTGTGGAAGCCGTCGCATCCTCTGGCGGGCAGATCATGCCGCCATTGATGGGTGCCGGTGCATTTGTCATGGTCGAGCTGACCGGTGTTCCTTATGATCACATCATGCTGGCCGCGCTACCGGCCGCATTGTTGTATTTCTTCGCGGTGTGGATGGGCGTGAACGCCTTTGCCAAACGCTACGATCTACCCAACATCCCGAAAGAAGACCGTCCGGAATTGAAGCTGGTTCTGATCACCACGGCTTTCTTCATGGTGCCGTTTACCGTCCTGCTCTATGGCATGTTCGGACTTGAAGTCACGCCTCAATACGCGGCCTGCCTGGCAATCCTTGTTGCGACGCTTCTGCTGCTGACAGATGACCGATTCCAGATCGAACCGCACGCCATCCTGAAGCGACTCGAACATGCCACGATCAGCTCTGGACAGCAGATTTCCATGATCGCCTCGATCATTCTCTGTGCCTCGCTCATTATTGGCGTACTAGGCATGACAGGGCTTGGCGTCAAGATCACATCGATCATCCTGTCCGGATCGGGTGGCATGCTATGGCCTGCAGTTTTACTGACTGCACTGACATGCCTTTTGCTGGGAATGGAAGTCCCGACCACCGCCGCCTATGTCATCTGCGTTTCGGTAGCAGGACCCGCGTTGACCGAGCTGGGGCTTGGGACACTGCAAACGCACCTGTTTGTGTTCTGGTTCGCCCTGCTTTCAACAATCACACCTCCCGTTTGTGGCGCAGTCTTCATTGCAGCTGGCATGGTTCAGGAAAACTGGCTCAAAGTGGCCTGGAAAGCCATGGCACTCGGTATTGGCCTGTACATGATTCCCCTGGCAATGATTTCCACACCGGACCTCATCGAACTGAGAAACAACCCGCTTGCCGCGCTACTGGCAATGGGCAAGACTGGTCTGGCTACCACACTGGCAGGCTATGGTGTGATCGCCCCTGGCTCATGGCTCAGACGTCTTGCACTGTTCATTACCGGATTCGTTGTGTTGCTGGTTCCAATGACCTTCTGACTTCAAGGATGCTTGTCGGCCTGGGGACCTGAGGTTGCACCTTGGTCGCGCCATCCTGTGCATGGCATTTCTGACGATACACACCAGAGTCCGCCTGGAGGAAGGGTAGCCCGTAGGCTACACCCTTGCCACGCCACCCGGCATGCGGGTCCGCGCCGGGCGGTTCGAGAAATTGAGATCATGAGAGACGAAATAGACCCAGCCGGTCAAATTAGGCAATCGTCAGGATACCATTGAGGGACTTCGCGCTGTTGCGCCACCATAGCCGGAAGTTTGCTGCAATTCCACGCCCATGCACAGGACTTGCCCCCATGGCGATCAGGTCCTGGTACATGGTTGTGCCACGTTTGCACTGCGTGAGCTTGATGGCTCGTAGCCAATCGACGACCTGTTGCATGCTTTGTACAGCACTGCGCCAGGTCGGAATCCGTAGCTGTGTTTGCTGAAGGCCGGATCCAGTATCGGCTGCTGCAATACCTGCAACAGTGCCTGCTGGATCAGACGATCTGTCACCGCCGGGATGCCTGGTTAGCAGCGGGACTTGCACCCACAGGAGTGTGCCCAGACTGGGCGCACAAGCAAGAAACCCTCGCATGTGATTGCGAGGGTTTCTTGCTCTGCTTGATCAGACACCAGTGAAAGTCACTTCCCTTACAGGAGACTTCCCGACATGCTCATGGGTTTGTCGTCCACGAGGTACAACCACCCTTTGACAATCCGGTACACATACCAGATACCCACAATCGGGATAATGATGTAACCGATGAGAATGACAATTGTGAGCGCTCCGATCACACCACCTGCGAATGCATACCAGAAAGTCCTAATTTGCCATACAAAGTGGCTCTCGAGCCAAGTACCAGAAACATCCCCTCGCTTAACGTAGTTCATGATGATTGCAACAAGCGGAGACAACCCGAGAATCAGCCCCAGGGCGTAAAGCGCATAGATGACATGGGTAATGGTCTTATTGGATGACTGCTGTTGAGACATTGGCTCTCGATCTCCCTAGGAACCTAACCGACAGAATCAGCAGGACGCTGCAAACTGTCATGTAAACATAAAACATGTGTGTACCGGCAAGTCTCATCACACCACCTGCCAGCAATGGCCCCACACAGGCTCCAAAGCCATATGCGATTAACAGGACTGCAGCGAGACTGACTCGACGATCAGGAGTCACCATATCATTCGCATAGGACATCGCCAATGCGTAGAGAGTAAATTGTGTCACACCGCTGACGGCTGCGACGACCATATAGACCCAGAAGGGAAGCTGGAACCACCCCCACAACACCAACGTGACCGCACATAGAATTCCACCATTGATCTGGATCAGACGAGTCCTCGAAACCCGGTCGGAAAGCCACCCGATCGGCCACTGCGCGACCAGACCCGCAATCACGGCAATCGACATAAAGGCTGCCACATCGTTGGTCGAGAGAGACTGTCCCACAATGTAAACCGGCGCCAGCGAATAGAAGGCCGATGAAATCCCACCCGACAGAACCATGGTCGCAAGTGCTGCCGGCACCCTGTAAAAAAAGAAACGCATATCCAGTGGAGCCGGTAGCTGGGGAGCCGGGTGCAGTCGAACCGTCCAGACAATTGGAATCAGTCCCACCACATGGCAAATGGCGACAAGTGTCAATGGCCGTAAATCCAGTGACGGATAGAATGTGATCAGCATCTGACCGATCGCTGTACCAAGGCCTGACATGACCAGATACACCGCAAAAATACTGCCCCGGCTTTCATTCTCGATCTGCTCGTTCAACCAGCTTTCAATCACCATGAGTTGCACAGCCATCGCCGCCCCGGCAACCGCACGGAACAGCAGCAATGCGTAAATATCCTGAATAAGAGTCTGCAGCAGCACCATGACCGTCGCGGCTGCAGCCCCTGCGGCGAATGCACGGACGTGTCCGACCCTGACGATCATTTTATGACCCAGTCGTCCGCCAAACACAAGTCCCAGATAATAGGCCGAGATCACTGCACCGATCCAGACCTCGCTGATATTCAGTTCCGACAGGCGCAAGCCAACGTAGACATTGAACAGACCAATGCCCATCAGCATGACGAGGGTGGAAAGAAATAGCGATGAGAAGGATGCGATGGTAGCGAACATGGAAGTAATTGACCTAGGCTAAGCTAAAGAATACAACGCACCATGAAGCACATGTGCAAAGAGCCGGTCAAAAAACCGGCTCTTTGGACGTAAAACCACAGATCTATGTTCAGACCTGCTTGAGAACAGCCTCTGCAGCACTGACTTCGAAAGCTCCCGGCGCTTCTACTTCGAGCGCCTTGACAAAGCCGTCCTCCACGATTGCAGCGTAGCGCTTGGAACGCACACCCATACCGCGCTCAGTCAGATCCATGTCAAGTCCGAGTGCCTTGGTCCATGTGGCACCGCCATCAGCCATCATGCGCACTTTGTCCCCAGCCTTCTGATCGCGTCCCCATGCACCCATGACGAAAGCATCATTGACTGCCACACACCAGATCTCGTCCACACCCTTTGCCTTGAACGCATCGTGGTGTTGCACGAATCCCGGGAGGTGCTTGGCCGAACATGTCGGTGTGAATGCTCCCGGCACTGCGAAGATGACAATCTTCTTGCCTTTCACGAGGTCGGACACCTTGAACGCCTGAGGGCCGATTGAGCAGCCCTCTGAAGCGGTTTCGATGTACTCGGTCAAGGTTCCGTCGGGCAGCTTGTCGCCCACTTTGATAGTCATATAGATCTCTCCTTGTCTGGTTGTAAGTGATCCTTGCCTGTGGACAGTGAAACCATGGCCCGTACCGGACTCCTGACTCACTGAACCGCTGCATCTGGAACTGTCGCTTATGATAAGGGACAACCCCTTCAATTAAAAACATATCCTCAGGACAGACTTTCCTGTTAGTGATCGGACCATGATAAAGCAAAGACTGACGAAGATATTTGGGGAATGGGTGCTTGATGTCAACGCCCGAAGCCTGCGCGTCGACATGACCGCGGGCCTGCTTGGGGCTGTGCTCGTACTACCCCAGGCTATTGCGTTCGCAATGCTGGCAGGGTTGCCAGCCGAGTATGGGCTTTATACCGCGATTATTCCCTGCATCATCGCAGCGCTGTTTGGCTCGAGTCGACATGTCATGTCCGGCCCGACCAACGCCAATTCGCTGGCACTGTTTGCCATGCTCACGCCCCTGGCCGTTGCGGGCTCGTCACAATACATTCAGCTCGCGCTGATCGTGACTGTACTGGTTGGTTTGATCCAAGCCGCCATCGGCCTGCTCAAACTCGGATCACTGGCCAACTTCATCTCGCCTGCCGTTCTGGGTGGTTTCACTAGTGGTGCCGCCATGCTGATTGCAGTGCATGCGATTGGCAGCGGCCTTGGCATCTCTGATGCGAGTGTTCACGGAACCTGGCCAACCTTGCAGCACTATGTCAGACACATCGATCAAGTCCACTGGGGAACGTTGATCGTCGCACTGCTGACTGGCATCGGAGCCTTGCTTGTGAAGCGATTTCTGGGAATGAGATGGCCCTTCATGCTGGTTGGACTGATTGCTGGAGCCGTTGCCGGCGTTCTACTGAATCTGACGTCCGCAGAACTTGGCCTGACGGGGGTAGAACAAGTAGGGGACATCCCCTCTCCTTGGCCTGCATTTCACATTCCAGCGATTTCGTGGCAACAACTCCCTGATCTCGTCGGCATTGCTTTTGCGCTGAGTATTGTGGCGCTCGGACAAACGATTTCAATTGCCAAAGCGCTCGCCACACGTTCTGGACAAGTGATTGATCCAAACCGGGAATTCACCGGCCAGGGTCTGTCCAACATGGTGGGTGGCTTTTTTTCTAGTTACGTGTCGTGTGGATCCCTGAACCGATCGTTACCCAATCTGGAAGCTGGCGCAAAAACTCCGCTGTCCAGTGTTGCCTCGGCGTTGCTGCTGATGGTGCTGATTGCTTTATTTCATAATCTGCTGGCTTACATCCCGGTTCCCGGCATATCAGCGCTACTCATTCTGGTCGCATGGTCTCTCTTCGATATCCGGCGCTGGAAATCACTTTGGCAGCTTGAGCGCGTGGAGTTCCTCATTGCGGCATCGACTGCCATTGCAACTGTTGCCATACGCATGGAAGTCGCGATTCTGCTTGGCACACTGCTGTCGCTGCTACTTTACCTGAACCGCACGTCCAAGCCAGCCGTGCGTCCTCTGGGATTCACCGACCGGTCCAGGAACCGGCAACTGGAAGAGATCGGCCAGATGACCAGTCCAAGCGAGGCACTCCAGTGCCCCCAGCTCGCCATGATCAGAATGGAAGGTGATATCTACTTCGGAGCCACCGCCCATGTATCGGCGAAACTCAACGACCTGCGAAACCGTCCGGATGCGCCGAAACATCTGCTCATCATGTCGCGGAGCATGAACTTTATCGATCTCGCGGGCGCAGAACTCTGGGAGCAAGAGCGACAATCGCGCAAGAAGATGGGTGGGGATCTCTACTTTCATCGACCTAGAAATGACGTCATTAAAATGTGGCGCAAAACTGGATTCGTCGAGCGTATGGGGTCAAACCACATCTTCCTGACCAAAGAACAAGCCATTGCCACCATTTTTTCCTCACTTGACCACGATATCTGCCGTGGCTGCAACGTCAGGGCGTTCAGGGAATGCGCACAAATCCCGTTCGAGCCATCGCAGAAAAGCTAGTCTCGATAAATTCGATGCACAGCGCAAAACTCAACCTCACCAGCCGTGAAACGAAAAAAAACACAGACATTCTTGTCTGTGTTTTTTTTCGTTCTGGGCGCGTTGATCCGGGACCTGGATACCTTGGATAAACCCAAGCCCAATCCGTCAACACGCGTGGATCAGTCGTCGTCCTTGACCCGATAGACCAGTACTGGTCCTGGTGCCAGCGAGAGGACCTTGGCCGTCACGCTTCCCAGCAATAGCCGGGAAAGACCGCTACGACCGTGACTTCCCATAAAAATCATATCGCACTTGTGCTTGCTATAAGCGTCAATGATGCCATCAGCCACGTTAAAGTTGGTCACAGCTTCGGTAGTTGCCTTTACACCCGCAGTTTCGGCACGGTCCATCACAGCTTGAAGGTACTTTTTCGCCTGTTCAGCAGATGCCTTCTCGTAATCCTCATCGGTAATTGCATACGCAGCAGCCATACCGTCAAACCCTATCGTGGCAGCGAAAGGCTGGCCAACAAACAGCGCCACCACTTCGGCACCAGTGGATTTTGCGAAGATCACACCCGCATTGGCTGCCTGTGCAGACAGCTTGGAGCCATCGGTTGGGATCAGAATTTTCTTGAACATGCCACGCACTCCTGTTGTTTTAATGTTTGCCCGCCCTTGAATCATCAAGCTACCCGGGATGTCCATGCTAGCCGAATTCCCGCCTTGCCGTCATCAGTAGCATGAAGATTATTGATTAGCCTCAAACCTGGCCCAGCATCTCGATCCAGTTATTCATGCTGCCGTCGAGGATAGGCCCGCAGGGACTCAGCCCTGGCCCGTTGCTGCTCGGTACATCACTGTACAGCGAGTCCCTGTCCTGCAAAACGCCAGAATCGGCTTGGGCATACTATCCATAAGCTGCGTGAATCGGGTGACATCGTCTTGTGTCATCGCACCGCTAACAACCGGTTGGTAAACAACTTCAAGACCGGCCTCAAGCCCTGCGTCCATGATTGACTGAGATGTTGGCTGCTCTGGCCCCCCTTCCATGTCAGGACGGTTGATAATGACACTCTTGTAACCTGCAGCTGCGACAGCTGCCATATCCTGTGGGCTCAACTGAGGCGCAACTGATACATCGTCACTCAGAGCTTGAACGGGTAATGCCATGGTTATATCTCCTGATTATCAGCCACGCTGAATTAAATGAAACGCCATGCCAGATTCTCCCAAAAACCATAAAGCCAGCATCACTATTTGGTACTGCCACCTCGCTCAGCCTTTCGACCAAGCAAGGCTGGCGCTGTGGGCGAGCTGGCTCGACCCACAGGAAACCGCTCGAATGAACAGATTTCATCGCCAAGCGCATCGAGTCAGATTTCTTGTCAGTCATGCCATGACACGCGAGGTCATCGCCCGCCAATGCGGTGCAACACCGAGTTGCATCGAATTCCGCGCACTGGCACAAGGCAAGCCGTACATCTCGAGCCCGACCGCACTCCAAAAGTATTTTTTTAACTTAACACACTCTCACGACATGGCTGCCATTGCAATAAGCGACAGCAGTCCGCTCGGCCTTGATCTTGAGTGGCTGGGACGCAAGGGCCCGGATGTCTCGCTTGCCGGTCGCTATTTCACGCAAAGGGAATATAAGGACATTCTAAAGCAACCTGCTCACTTGCAACACCAGCGACTGCTAAGGTACTGGACCCTCAAAGAAGCCTATATCAAGGCAGAAGGCTGGGGATTGAGTGCTGGACTGGACAGTTTCGAGTTCATACTGTCGGACACCAAGCCTCCTCGGCTGCACATTTGCAAACCGCAGGCAACACCCAGGCATGCATGGCAGTTCCAGCAATTTAAACTAAAGGACTCACATCTGGTGGCGATTGCCGGCGTTGCTCAGCAAGGCGAGACTCTCCAGACCGATTGCACGGCCTGGTCACCCTGAGCTTGTCATCCCCCGAGCGTCAGCTTGCCGCGTGAAGAGCGGATCACGCCGCCTTTGACCATCTCGTCCAGTACTTCTCTGGTGATCGCCCTGGACTTGGCGCTCACTCGCTGAAAACCGATCAGAGAGAGACTTGCTGAAATGGCTTCATCGGCTGTGATGCCAAATGAGTGCCCGATGACCTGGCGCAAGGCGGTCTGGAGATCGAACGGACTGACATAATCAATGTTCCGATACCGGGCAGGAAGGGCGGCGCGACTCCTGAGTGGCACATCAGGAGCAGGCTCAGCATGAACGAACGGGCCTTGCTCAAACAGTTCCCCGTGGCTGACACCATATGCAATCCCTTCCCTGATCTGCTCGGTGGTCCGTGACGTGAGTCGACTCACGCCAGCGTCATCAGCGAGTCTGCGCGCAATCAGGTCCACGTGCACTGACCCCTCAAATGCCACCAGTTTACGAATGCTCTTGCTAAGCGACTCGGGCAAGGCCTCGTGCAGCGCTTGATGTCTGGGCAATCCCAGATCGCCCTCGAATGGTTGATACGGAGCAACAGACTGCGTGAGGTTTTTCGCGGGGTCGAGACGCTCGATGCTGACTGTTTCTGGCAAGTTGTCCGTACCCTGTGCACCTTCTTCGCGGTTCATCTGCGACGGGTCGGCAAGCACAGGCGGTTGCGAATCAGAGCCTTCATAACCACCCTCGGTCAGGGCCTGATGCTCTGCAGACTGGGCCGCCTCGGTGACTGGCGGTTCAGCGTCGATAGTGTCAATTCCGTTTGACGATGATGGGGATGGCGCGGGTTCGTTCGCCAAACTGGTCGCTCTGTGCAGATGCATGACTGCCGACTCGATCGCCTGGCGCAATCGATCACGCTCCACTGCAGGAGAGCGGAACCAGTCAGTACTCCAGACCGGATACAGTTGCCACCCGAATGCACTCAGCACACCCGCTCGTACCCGCTCTCGCTCACGGGTGTCGGCACTACGCTGATAACTGGCACCATCAGTCTGAAGAGCCAACGCATAGCGCTGAACAGACTCATCCTGTTGGTTCGTCTGCGGATCCTGAACGGCAATGTCGATATAAAAACCGGATTGACCAAGCCTTGGCTGAGGATCAAACCCAAGATCACGGATCTCTTCGCACAGGTACTGCTCGAACGCGCCGACCTCGCTATCATTCGCGTGGGACCGATCCGGCAACTCACTCGTCTGTGCGTAACGCAGAAAGCGCTCAAGCACGCGCACTCCAAAAGGTGTGCCTGCGTTGATCTGCAATTCGCTTGCAGTGAAGTTGCAAAACACCTCCATCGCCAGCTTTGCACGGGTGATCAACACATTAAGGCGACGCTCCCCACCTTCGTTGTTGACCGGCCCGAAGCTTGGCACAAGCCGACCATCGTCGGTTCTACCATAGCCGATGCTGATCAGAATGACGTCGCGTTCATCACCCTGTACATTCTCAAGATTCTTGACAAAGAAATTCTCGCCATCAGGTCTGCTGGCGTTGAAGAATGGTTCAAGCTCCGGACTCATCCGCCTGAGATGCTCGATCTCAAGTAGCAGGCAGTCGCGCTGGGCTGTACTGAACGCCACCACTCCAAGCGAAAGACCGGGTGTCTGACGGGCGTGCTCCATCACTGCCTGAGCCAGCGCCTGGGCCTCGCCAAGATTCGTGCGAGTGCCTCCGCGATCGTAATGAGTATCAGGCAGATATCGCATCCGAAGACCCGTCGCACGCGGATGGATACCAGGCGTCGGAAAGATCAGCAACTTACCTTCGTAGAAGGATTCGTTGGACACCGCAATCAACGAATCGTGACGACTGCGATAATGCCAGCGGAGCATTTTCTGGGGAGCGCCCTGAGCGACAAACATGCCAAGAATACTTTCGATGTCTGCGGTCTGACTCTGTTCGGCCTGTTCGTCATCAAGCTCAAGCGTACGACTGAAAAAATCGGTTGGTGGCATCTGTCGAGAGTCTCCAACCACCACCGCCTGTCGCCCGCGCATCAACGCCCCCAGCGCATCGGCAACACGCACCTGGCTCGCCTCATCAAATATCACTACATCGA
This sequence comes from Orrella marina, assembly GCF_003058465.1. Lineage (NCBI taxonomy): Bacteria > Pseudomonadati > Pseudomonadota > Betaproteobacteria > Burkholderiales > Alcaligenaceae > Orrella > Orrella marina. The sequence goes on from NZ_CP028901.1 coordinate 1,861,595, forward strand.
AATCAACCGCTCCATGTTCTAGATAGGTTGCAATCGACATCGGACTCATCATGAATACTGGCTTGATCTGCTGGACCGCCCGCCCTGCAACTTTGATCAACTGGCGCAGGGCCATATGACGACGTTTCTTGTTCATCTCACGACGCAGGATTGCCATCTCACCAACCGCCATAGGCGAAGGCAGTCGCTCGTGCAACTGGCAGACCAGCCGTTCCTGTGCATGCACAAAAAGCTGTTTATCCAGACTGGCAAACTCTGCTACGGCGTGCTCATGCGCTGCCCGGTCAAACTGCGCAATGACTGGACGCGTTGCGTAGGCCTCGCGTACCAAGCCGTCGTACCAGCTCGCTTCCAGCACTTTGAGCAAGCCCGATGCGGATCTCTCGCCCCAACTGCGAGCGCGACGTGCGATCTCTTGCAATGCCGGATTCTCCATACTTTCTTGAATCAGGTTAAACCGGCTCAATGCGTAAAGATCCTGAACTTTCCCTTGCGCAGACGGCAGCCATGACTGCAATCGGCTCAGATGCAGTGCCTTATCGTCGCACACACGCCACTCGGCGCGTTGCAACCGGACGGACTCAAGCACACCATCGATCGCCTGCTCGAGAGCACGGATCGCTTGCGCGAACTGCTCGAGCGTTTGCCACAATGCAGCCCGTCCGGTGTCATCAAGGTCTGCAACACGTTGCACCAGAGCGCGCGGCACTTCCTCAAGTCTGACGTGAATCGCAGCCTTGTGTAACCAGGAAACGGTATCCTGGAGCCTGTCCCAGTTCGTTTCGACACCCTGCCACTGACTACCCAGTGATGCAGACAGCGCAAACCCCGCAGATTCCCAGGATGACTCAAGCGCCTGCCGTTGGCGTTCAAACTCATTTCTGAGAGACTGATAAGCAAGGATGTCATCCAGTATCTGTACGCATGCCTGAGTGTTATCTGGCAACTCACCTTTGAGCAAGCCACGTAGAGAGCTTCTGGCTTGACGAAACTCGCCCGACATAAAACGCCACCATCGGTCACCTGTTGTTGCCCAGACTCCTCGCAAAGCCAGCACATCCTGATTCCAGGCCTGGTCCAGCAGGACTGAATGCTGGCGCACTCTCGGCTCCTGCATGGCCTTCCCTGTTGCGATCAGTTTCTGAAAACTTTCAATGTCATGCCAGAGATCCAGATCAAGGGTAACGCCAAGCAAGTCCGAACGCGTGGGTGCCTGACTCATCCAGCCAAAACAAGCAACAAACTTCAGGATTCTGTGAAGATCATCCGAAACGGCAGTCTTGATAACAGATTCGAGCTGGCCGGCCTGGGCCTGGCAGTCATCCAGCACACTACGCAAAACAGCCAACCGATCAAGCACAGTCCGCTGCAGGCCTGGCGAGAACTGCCGCAACGTGGTGCCACACCAAGGACTCTCGGCAGGACTCCCGTGTTCACGCAAATGGGCAACCAGCGCCGCAACCTGATGTCCCGCCTGCTCGAACTCCTCCTCAGTCCAGTGTCGCATTCCTGAGAAATCAACATAGCCTCCCAACGGTGCGACATCCACCTCATCCGAGAGCTTAAGATGAGCTCCAAGCACCTCCACGTAATCCAGGCCACTCTGCAGCACAGGTGCCCGTACTGCCTCCCAGTACGTGTCAAGAACGCCCTGCAGATGCTGGTGCCTGGCTCTAGCAGACGATCTGTCTGGCGTCTGAGGCACTCCGGCTTCAAGTGTCCGGGCAAGCTCCTCAATGACTGCCTTGCGCCGGCTTTTATGACTATGCAACTCAAGCACGGCCTCGCCCAGGTGGCACTCATCCAGACGTCGCTTGACCACTTCAAGCGCCGCCATTTTCTCGGCCACAAAAAGCACGGTCTTGCCGCGCGCAAGCAACTCCGCAATGATATTGGTGATCGTCTGGGATTTGCCTGTCCCGGGCGGCCCCTGTATCACCAGGCTGGATCCTCGTGCAACCGACAACGCAGCCTCGGTCTGGCTGGTATCGGAGTCCTTGACAAAATTCAGCCCAGTCAAGCCGGGCGCACCTTCTGAGCTCTGGGTATCGAACTCAGGCGCATCAAACCCGTCAGCCAGCAAAGCCCGTACAAGCGTGTGTTCCCATGGTTTGGAGCCTTCCGGAAACGAATCGGGATCCAGATCCTGATACATCTGGAATTTGCCAAATGAAAAAAATCCCAGACAGATTTCATCCACATCAACTCGCCAGTTCTCACGTGCGGACACAGCGCGTGCGATATTCGTCAGATATGGCATGAGCGCGAACCCGTCTTCCTCAAACGGTGGCAGATCAATATGAAACTCAGACTTGAGTTTGGATGCCAGAGTCAGGTTTGCTCCAAGATCAGCGCCTGTGTAGACGAGCTTGAAACCATGTCCCGCGGCAGTGCGCTGCAGCTCGACGGGTATGAGCACAAGCGGCGCCCGTCGTATGCTTCGTCCCGATGTGTCTTCTGACCAGTGCAGACATCCGAGCGCCAGAAACAGAATCTCGACCCCCTGCTCTTCATAATATCCCCGCGCAGCGTTGCTGATCTTGACCAGCCTCTGGTCCAGAGCTTGCTCACCTAGCTGGGTCTGCAAAAACAAGTCAGAGAGATGCACGGCCACGGCATCCTGGCCGATGGTTGTCTGCTGACCGTGGTCGCTCGCCAGATCGGCAAGGGCAGGCTCATTGGACTCAGTCGTCTGCGCGATCCAGTCTTTTGTGCGCTCACCAGGCCCTTCACCTGAACGATCGACCGTCGCAGATGATGGGGAGGATGTGCGCTTGTCTTTCGGCTGCTCGCCTTCAGGTATCAGCCGCAGTGCACGTTGCTCAAGAACCAGCAATCTGAACACCTCGGCTGAGGACTCTCTGACAACGGGAACAGTGGCTGCTGTGTGACGAAGATTCAGCAGCGTGTTGCCTCGCAATCCCATGTCAAGCAATTCGAGACGCGTCAGTTCGAGGGTTCTTTGCAGTGTTTCAGACATGTGGATCACCAGATTTAGTAGTGAGAACACTTTAGCGCAGCTCTGCAATCATTTGCCACCGGGATCCGTGTGCATCTGGCCGGACCTTGCCTGTGCCAGAACGCACAATCATGCCAGTGAACAATTACGAAGGTTACCCGGGCCAGTCAGAAAAGGATAAATTGTGCGCGATCATCCTTTACGCCATACTTTATGCACAACGCGCTGGATAGCCGCCAAGGCCATACCTGCTTCAACATCAACACAACTAGAACTGGAGAGCCCATGATCCTGATCGGTCGATATCTGTCGCCATTTGTGCGACGCGTAGCCACAACCATGCAGTGGCTGGAAATTCCTTATGAGCACAAGTCACTCTCACCCGCCAAGGACGCTCAGGCCATTCGGGAGATCAACCCGACTGGACGTGTTCCCGTCCTGATGCTGGACGACGGTGAGGTTCTGATCGAAAGCAATGCCATTCTGGACTCTCTGCTCGAAACCATCCCAGGCCAGACTTTGCTGCCAGCCAGTGGCCCGGCTCGTCGCCAGGTTTTGCAGCGCACCGGCGTCATGACTAGCGCGCTGGACAAGGCTGTTGCAGCCATGTACGAGAAAACCAGACGCCCCCCGGAGAAAATCCATAACGAATACCTTGATGACATACTGGCTCAGTCGCGCGCTGGCGTCGACCAGGTCGAGCGCATGGTGGCTGCCGGACTTTACAAGGGCGTGGCAGCACCGACGATCGCAGACATCACAGCTGCTATCGGTTACTCCTTCATCAACTTCGTCCTGCCTGACATGGTCAATGAGAAAAACCATCCTCATCTGGCGCGAATGGCTGCAGAGTTCGAACAGACTGACGCATTCAAGGCCTGCGCAATAAAGAAATGAAGTATCACCCGTGACAACTGACTCACAGACAAGTCCGATCCGTGCACGAACGCCACCTTTTTATGGGTGGCGTATCGTCAAAGGTAGCATTGTCATCGCATTTGTCGCCTGGGCGTTCGCCCTGTACGGCTCGAGCGTGTACCTGAGTGCATTGAGCCACGAGCGCGGCTGGCCGATCGGTCAAGTATCCACCGCGCTGACTCTTTCTTTCTTGCTCAACGCGCTGACCATCGGACTGGTCGGTTCGTTTCTCGGCAAGCATGGCCCAAGGTTGATCATGTCGATTGGCGCGGTCATTCTCGGGACGGGACTCGTCCTGATCGGGCAGATCACGGAGATCTGGCAGGCTTTTCTGGTATTTCCCCTGATGGGACTGGGCTGGTCCTGCCTGTCGACCATTGCGATCACTTCAACGATTGCACCCTGGTTCGAACGGCATCAGGGCAAGGCCATCTCCACTGCTCTGCTCGGGGCCAGCCTGGGCGGCATGTTCGGCGTGCCTATCACCCTGTTTCTGGTCACTCAACTCGGCCTGACGCAAGCCATGTGGCTGATCGGCGCGTTGTCAGTCGTCATCATCGTTCCGATCGCAACAGGCATCCTGCGACGTCGACCTCAGGATCTGGGACTCATGCCAGACGGTTTGCCCCCGGACGAATCCCGTCCTGCCGACATTTACTCCACCCGGAACTGGCAACGCACAGAAGCCTTGCGGACCTACGGTCTGTTGTCGGTCATTATCGCGTTTGGAATCGGTCTCATGGTCCAGGTCGGGTTTCTGAGCCAGCAAGTCAAGCTGCTGCAGAGCCATATCAGTGCAACAGGCGTTTCCCTGACGGTGCTGGCCGCCGGTTCACTGGCGTTTCTGGGCCGAGTGATTCTGGCTCGCCATGCAGACCGGATCAACATTCGTCAGACCAGCGCCATGGTGTTGCTGATGGCTGGCATTGGGATGCTGATCATCGGGATCACGGATTCCATAACCGTTATTATTCTGGGCGTGCTGGTATTCGGATTCAACGTGGGAAACCTGACAACCCTGCCGGCATTGATCGTGCGCAGAGAGTTCGGTTCGGCATCATTTGGCCGTGTTTTCGGGGTGACGGGCACATGCATGCAGTTATTCAGCGCCTTTGGGCCAGCCCTCTTCGGTCTGCTGTATGACCTGACAGAGAGTTATTTCACTCCGCTCACGATTGCCGCGCTTTTGCTTGGGACAGGTGCGGTCCTGATCAGCTATGGAGAATGGGGCAAGCCGTTCATGCTGGACAACCAGCAGTGACGCGGGAATACCCGGCTTTGGAGCACTATGACGCACATCAACAAACCCGGAGTACTCGGGTCAGTGACTGGCTTTGGTATCCCGGTGCACCATACCGCCGTCCACGTCGATCACGGCACCTGACAGATATCCACACCGATCCGACGCGGTGAACACAACAAGATCTGCGATCTCGGATGGTCTGGCCAGACGGCCAAACGCCAGTTTGTGTGTCAGTTCGTGCCAACGGTTTTCGTCACCCAGACTGGCCTTGGCCTGCGCCCTGAAAAGCGTCTCGATGCGGTCACTCTGGGTCGGCGAAGGATTGACGCCGTAGATGCGTACACCAGAAGCCGGCGCCGATCCTCCCAACGCCTGTGTCATGGCAATCAGTGCGGCATTGCCCATCGAGCCGCAGATGTAGTCCGGTCTGGGCGCCCTGCCAGCAATGCCGATAATGTTGACTATCACGCCGCGCCCTCGTTCCTGCATGCCAGGCAAGACCTCACGGATCATGCCGACGTATCCAAACACTTTTAGATTCCATGCTGTGCGCCACGTTTCGTCATCGACCTTGTCGATACTACCTGAGGGTATGGCGCCTGCATTATTGACCAGCACATCGATCTCACCCGCGGCCTGAACAAGCGTGCTCACACCTTCGGATGTGGACAGGTCACTGACAATCGCGTGCACGGGTGTCTGACCAAGCGACTGCAATTGCTCGCGAGCCTGCTCAAGTCGCTGCGCGTCCTTGCTATTGAGGATGACTGTCGCTCCCTGCTCATGGAACGATCTGGCAATGGCATACCCGATTCCTCGGGAGCTGCCGGTCACAAGCACCCGCTTACCCTGATATCCAAGATTCATCATGACAAACACTCCGCTCGGGTTAACGAAAAATGAAATTGCGATATCAGGTTGTCATCAGACGCCCGCATCAAAGCGCCGGCGGCGGCACCTGAGCGGCAAACCAGCGGGCGATATCACGCGGATACATGAATGTTGTCAGCGGACTTTCCATCAGGGCATCGAGCATCGCCTCAAATTCGTCGATGCGGTGCGGAACCCCCATCAAGTGCGGATGCAGGCCGATTGCCAGCACACGGGGACGTCCGCACGTCCTGACTTCTTTCTCGAACCGGGCCAGCGTACGCCGGGTCCGGTCCAGAAACTGTCCGGTCGCATGCTTCTCGATGGCATAAATAATCGAATCGTTGAGCTCGACGTTATACGGCATGGCCATCAGCGGCCCATTCCCGGTCGACATCCAGTTCGGAACATCATCGATCACCCAGTCAAGCACATACTCGATACCTGCCTGCTTCAAAACCTCGGGCGATCGAGTACTTTCCCGCAACCCCGGGCTTAGCCAGCCGTGAACAGAGGATCCGGTGAACTCCTCCAGCATCTTGACGCTCTGCCTGACAACATCTTCCTCGGCACCCGCCTGCTGAATAGACTTCTGGTGCATGCCATGGCCAATGAACTCCCATCCCGCATCACGCATGGCCTGCGAGGCCTGGGGATAGGCTGCAATGGCACTCGCATTGATACTCGTCGAAGCTGGCAGACCACGACGCACTATCGCATCAATCATGCGAGGCAAGCCAGCCCTCATACCGTAATCCGCCCAGGAAAAATTCGGTACATCCGGAACGGTTTCCTTGCCGTGCGGTGGCGTGATGATAGTCCGGGGCATGGCCGCTTCAAACGACCAGTTCTCCACGTTCACAACCAGGTGCACCAGGATCGAGCGGTCACCCGGAGCCTGCAACGCAGGGCCCGAGTCAGAGAAACGGTAAGGAACACGTGGATTGGACATCAGAAAACACCTCAGACAACAAACAGACTTTCAGGGGAAATGTCATGAGCTAATCAAGGAGCTAGTCAGCGCAGATCCACCCAGGTCAGAGAACCACCCGACCTGAGACCGTCTTTACAAACATATACACCTCGATCAGCAGATCCTGATCAAAAGACTCAAACCACTCCGCGTTCATGCAGTCCTGCAATTTCAGCATCGGACAAGCCCAGCTCGCCTAGCACTTCATCTGTGTGCTCCCCCCATCCCGGCGCCTGAGTGGCAACCTCGGCTGGCGTACGAGACAACGTCATCGGCTGAGTGATGTAGCGCCGTGTGGGCTGATCTGGTGCTGGCACATCGGCGACAACGCCAAGGTGTTTGACCTGTGCGTCCTCAACCACCTGCGGAACGGTGTACACGGGGCCAGCAGGCACACCCGCATCGTTGAGCTCGGTCACCCAGTAATCTACCGTGTTCTTCGCAAATTCGACCTCAAGCAACTCACTGATCTTCTTGCGATTTGTCACACGCTTTTTCTCGGAATCGAAATCCGGATGCTCAATCCACTCTGGATGACCCAGCATATTGCAAAGACGAATCCAGTTTCCGCGGCCCGATGCACCGATGTTGAACACACCGTCATTCGCCGTGAAGAGCCCCATCGGACTGCTGGTGGGATGGTCGTTTCCAGCCTGTCCTGGCACATCACCCTCGTTCAGGTAACGCGCCACCTGGAAGTCCATCATGGATATTTGCGAATGCAACAAGGATGTCTGCACCCACTGCCCCTTGCCAGAACGTTCGCGCTCGACCAGAGCCACCAGAATACCGATTGCAGAATACAGCCCTGCACTCATGTCCGCGACAGCCAGTCCTGCACGCACCGGACCAGACTCAGGGAAACCCGTGACTGACATCAGTCCGCCCATCCCCTGCATGATCTGGTCAAACCCGGGGCGGTTGGCATAGGGGCCAGTTTGCCCGTAACCTGAGATGCTGGCCAGAATGATGCGAGGGTTAACCTTTGCCAGCGTCTCGTAATCCAGGCCAAGCTTGCGTTTGACGTCCGGACGCCAGTTCTCGACCACGACATCCGCCGTCTCGACCAGCTTCATAAAAATCTCGAGTGCCCCTGGCTTTTTTAGATTGAGAGTCAGAGAACGTTTGTTGCGATTCAGATTCTGGAAGTCGCCACCGGTACGGTTGGCAGCAAACATCGCCTCATTGGGATCAACTCCCTTGGGAGGCTCGATGCGAATGACATCCGCACCAAAATCACTCAGGACGCGCACACAGTTCGGACCCGCACGAACTCGTGAGAGATCAAGGACACGAAAAGGCTTGAGAGCTTCAGATGCGTGAATTTTACTCATAACGAAATTTCCTTCTGTTGGGGCGTACGCGGCACGATGCCGTCTCGCCCGTATAGTTCATTCTGGATCCGCTGGCCAACTTCAAGTAACTGCCATTCATGACACGGTCTGGCAATCATCTGCAGACTCACAGGAAGTCCCTTGTTATCGGTACCAACGGGCATGGCCAGCGCGGGCAACCCCAGATAGTTGATCCATCCGCACATGCGGTGCATCGCCAGACTGGCATTGGCACTAAAACGCGCTCCTCCGGGATAGACTTCGTCTACATCCGGAATGCTTTGCAACTGTAAGGGCAGCATCAGGACGTCAGCATCGGCAAAAGCACTCTCGACAAACTGTTGAAGCAACTCCCCTCGCTGAGCCCTGCTCTGCTCATAGAACAAGACAGGCAAAGCCTGGCCCAGCATGCCAAGTTGACGAACCTCGTCACAAGCCAGGTCACGTCGAATTCGTTCCATCTGACCCTGCCCTACTTCAGTACTCATCATGATTTGCACGTGGTGACTCGCCTGCTCGAAACACTGTGTCACGCGCCTCTGACGTTCGGCACTCAACGGCTGGGCAAACTCGCTCCAGCAGTCCCTAACTACCTGCGCCACCGGTTCGTGACCTGTCCCAAGCGTTTCGAATGCATCCCAGTACGACACGCTCACATTCGGATCATGACGTTCGAGCGACGGCACAAGCACCTCCAGCACATGACCCAGATCTTCAACGGCTCGCGCCAGAACACCAATGCTGTCCAGACTCGGGCAAAGAAGGGGCATCCCTTCTCGATCGATCAACCCGTGAGTTGTTTTAAGACCCATGACACCACAAGTCATGGAAGGAATACGCACCGAGCCTGCCGTATCGGTCCCAAGCGATGCGTACACCATCCCGCTTGCCACTGCCACTGCGCTGCCACTGGAAGATCCGCCGACAGCAAGGCGTGGATCCAGCGGATTGACTGGTACGGGTAGTCGGCGGGTGAAGGCCGTCGCGGAACAGGCATCTTCGGCCATGCTCAAGGTGCCTAGTTGATGAAACCCCTGGGCTCTTAGTCTGGCCGGTGCGTTTGCGAGAACTTTTCCTGTACACACCTGACCACCATCACGTCCAAGTCCTGGACAGTAGCCATCCTGCTCAAAGATGTCCTTGTGCGCAACTGCCACACCGGAAAATGGCAATCCCGGCTGCCAGGGTTCGACCACATGACGAACGACGCCAGCAAATGTCTGCGCACCGAGCATGAAACGCTCGCGCTGACTTGCGCGCGCCTGAGCACAAGTCAAGTCTCCCTGTCTCAGCGCACGCAGTAATCCATCGATGGTGTTTGGCAGATCATCAAGCAACATGGAGTACCCCAAGCGCCTTCATAAATTGCTGATCGCAATGTTCCAGCAGCTCGGCGCAATACTGAGGATCCTGCGTGCCATGCAGGTCACGCCTTTGTGGATCAACTGCGTTCACAAAACCCGCTCGCAGGCGAACCAGTGATTTCAGAATGCGAACTTTCTCTTTATCGTCTGGCGGTCGCTGAAATCCCGCCAGACGTGGTTCAACCACCATCTGCCAGTACGTGATCGGATCTCCATCGCGACAAGCAAACTCGAGCTCTGCGGAGCGTCCTGAATAGGATTCCATTGCCAAACGCCTCTTGTATATTTAAAGTTGAATTATAAATATATCATCAGTACATGGAAAATATTCAAATAGACACAAATCTGACGCCAGCTGTGAAGGGACTTGAATGATCGATCCTAGCGGCATTTAGACAGTGAGAATCAGCCAAGTTTTGACCCACTCATCACCCTACCCTGAAGTATCACCGCATTCAACGTCGCCTTCTGATACCGAAGCAGGTTGCAGGCCCAGTTCGCCGTCAAGGTAACCTGAACTTCTGGCAAGCTGCGCATCACAACATTGCGCGGGAATTATCTGAAACCCATCTGGAAAGGACCTGCACCGATGAACATCGATTCATATCTGGAATGCATTCAGCAAAAGGAAGCCCAGGTCAAGGCATGGAAACACCACGACCCGCAACAAGTCCGGCAACAAATCAGAACTGCCAATCCCGGAGGCAGCCTGGCGGGATTGGCAGTCGGTGTGAAAGACATCTTTGACACTGCAGACATGCCAACAGGCTATGGCTCGAGCGCATACGAAGGTCATCAACCTGATCGTGATAGCTGGGCGGTACAACGTTTGCGTGCCGCTGGCGCCATCATCATGGGCAAGACCGTCACCACCGAGTTCGCATACACCCATGCAGGTCCGACGCGCAACCCACACAACCTCGCTCACACACCTGGCGGATCATCGAGCGGCTCGGCGGCTGCCGTTGCGGCGGGAATGGTGCCTGTTGCCCTTGGAACTCAGACCGGCGGTTCAGTCATCCGGCCATCAGCGTACTGTGGCGTCATCGGGTTCAAGCCCACGCATGGTGCAATCAGCCTGCAAGGTGTATGTCCGCTCTCCCCGTCGATGGACACACTCGGCATTCACGCAGCAACGACCGAACTGGCGCGTCAGGTATTCAGCGTGCTCTGCCCAAGACAGCATCGAGATTCAAGTTTCGCCCGTGAACCACTGCGACTAGCCTGGTTCCCTGGTCCACTCGCAAGCCAGGCCCAGCCGCAGGCCATCCAGTTGTTACAGTCCGTTCGCGAGAAAATCGAGACATCCGGGCTAGGCACTGTTACTGATCTTGAGTTTGGTAGTGATCATGCGCTGGGGCTGTCAGAATCCAACCGCATCATCATGCGCTATGAAGCCGCGCGTGCGCACAGAGATGTCTTCAGCACCCGCCGCGACTTGCTAGGCGCTGCGACGGTCGGACTGATCGAGACTGGACTTCGGACCACGGATGCACAGTATGAGCAGGCGATGCAGCAGGTCGAACGAGCGCACGCAGCCTTCATGGCAGCCACCATGGGATTGGACGCCGTACTCACGCTCAGCTCACCTGGAGAGGCCCCGAGATTTGAAGAGGGAACTGGATCTTCATCCTTCAATCAGGCATGGACCACGCTTGGCGCACCTTGCCTGACATTGCCTGCAGGCAAAGGACAAGCAGGGCTACCACTCGGCATTCAACTGATCGCAAGACCCGGTGAGGACCACAGACTGCTCGACATTGGTCAGCGCATTCAGCAGACCTGCCTGAACACTTGAGACCAGGATTCTGCCAGGCCCCACTGAAGGGGCCTGGCAGGTTAGGTCAGGTCAGCGGCACTGCGCAATGTTTTACAAACCCAGGTTGCGAGCTGACACGTCCGTACCATGCTTGCAGATGAGGCAACGCCGGCCGCTCTATATCGAGCTCAAACCAGCGATAGGCGTTGACCGCAATCGGGATATCGCCAACTGACAGGTGAGTGCCCGCGACGTACGGCTGCACGGCCAGATGAGCATCCAGAATTCCCAGCGTAACCCCAAGGTTCCGGATAGACTGTTCGACCGCCTGCATGTCACGCTCGGGCGGTTGCCTGCGAACTAGATTCAAGAATACGACCTTCATGTCAGGCCAGACTGTACCGGCACACCAGTCCATCCACTGATCAGTGCGCGCAGCGATCTGCTCATCTGCTGGCCAAAGTCCTCCCGTACCGTAACGTCGTGCAAGGTAACGCAAAATGGCGTGAGACTCCCAGAGAGTGAATCCACCATCATCAAGAACCGGAACCAGCCCGTTCGGATTCATGACTCGAAACTCGGGTGTAGTTGTCACGCCGAACTGCATACCTGCGTCGATGCGATCAAAGCGCACACCGACTTCCTCGCAAGCCCAGAGAACTTTCTGTACGTTGATCGAGTTTGCCCTGCCCCAGATTCTGACCATGCTGATGTCTCCACGATAATGTGAGGTTTTTAGGTATGCTAACGACTTGAATCGTCTCATACGAGTTGTTTCACTCATATCTTTTGCATCCAGGGGGAATTCCACATGCGTCAAGTCAAATTCAGCGAGCTCAAATCATTGGTTGGCACCGAGATCGGAACCAGCGACTGGTGGCTTGTTGATCAGGAACGAATCAACAAGTTTGCTGAAGCCACCGGAGACTTCCAGTGGATCCACGTCGACACGGAGAAAGCCAAGGCTTCAAAATTTGGCGGCACCATCGCCCATGGTTACCTGACGCTGTCTCTGCTTGCTGGCATGCGCTTTCAGACGTTTGAAGTCTCTGAGACAAGCATGGGTGTGAACTACGGCATGAACAAGGTACGGTTCCTGACCCCCGTCCCTGCGGGCAGCCGGGTCCGGGCCAAATACGAGCTGACCAACATCAATGAACGCAAGGATGGTGGTTACGAGTGCACGTTCACCGCAACAGTTGAACTCGAAGGCGCGCCCAAACCAGCCTGTGTCGCAGAAACTATCACCGTTTACTACCCCTAACAGGATCTGTCTGGCCAGTGAATCCAGTCAATGGATCGCTGGCCAGAATACAGTGCCGATTTGAGCCACTCGATCAACGGTTGCCAGAAACGAACCAGTCTCCTGTGCGGAACATGGTTTGCTGCAGAAGCACCAGACGCAACAGAAACAGCGGACTTACGCAATCAAGTCTTTTCCGTCAAGCCAGTGCAAGATGGAACACAACGCCAAGCGAGAATGACAGGAGCATGGTACCTGGCAGCGTGGTCAGCCAGGTCATGACAATCCTGCGCAGAGTGATCCAGTTGATTTGCTGACCAGGCGTGCCTGCAACAGTACCAACAATCGCCGAGGACAGCACGTGCGTCGTACTGACAGGCATACCTCCTCCATCTGCCATACCGATACTCAGAATGGCAGATACTTGCGCTGCAGCGCCCTGTGCAGGACTCATTGGCGAACTACCCATTCCCTCCCCCAGTGTCTTGACTATTTTCTTGTATCCAATCGCGGTCCCTGCGCCGAGTGCCAGCGCAGATAACAAGACTACCCATAATGGCACATGTTCCACGAAATCCTTGAGCAGCCCATACGCTTGACGCAGCATTCGCTCATCACTGGCAGACAGTTGATCACGGGGGGACTGGTCATCCATCTTCCTGGCGATCTCGCTATAAAGCTCAAGCAATTTCTCTCGTGTAGCCAGGGCATCATGCGCTGACAGCGGAAGTTGCTGCTCTGCCTCAAGGCTTGTCACAAGCTGCTGCGCGTTGGTTTGCATGGAGTGATCACCGTGTCCCTGAGCCACCACTGCCACCTGACGCACCGAATTCGTAAGGTTGGCCTGATCACTCTGGTTCAGCCGTGCCAGGTCCAGACCGTACAAGGCAGGTGCCAGCCCAAACAGAACCACCATCATGAGTCCGATGCTCTTCTGACCGTCATTAGAACCATGCAAAAGCGACACGCCTGCTGATCCCGCGATCAGCGATGCCCGGATCAGCCCATGCGGACGTTGCCCGGCAATTGCTGGCTGGTAGAGTGCCGGATTCCGGACGAAACGACGCAGCAAAGATAGCAACATGATGCCCAGCAGCAATCCGATGACGGGCGACAGAAACAGGGCAGCCAGAATGATTTCGCCCTGGTGCCAGTGAACCTGAGCACCAACAGGTTGACCTAGTAAGAACGCATGCGCCACAGACACGCCCAGTATCGAGCCAACATAAGCATGTGTTGTGGAGCTCGGAATCGCCAGCCACCAGGTACCGAAGTTCCAGATCACGGCACTGACAATCATGGCAAAAAACAAAGAGGCTTCACCCGGCGTGTTGATGCCTGCGACCATATCCAGAGGAAGAAGGTAAACAAGACTGAATGCCACGGCTGTTCCAGCTCCCAGGACTCCGAGGAAATTGCAGACAGCCGCCAGACAGACCGCCTTCATGGGGCTCAGAGAATTGGAGTAGATAACTGTCGCAATGGCATTGGCGACATCGTGAAAGCCGTTGACGGCTTCCTGAAACAGAATCAACACAAAAACCAGAACCAGAACCAGAACCACGGTAGACACCGTCAGTACGTCCGGCATATACCCTGTCATTCAACTCTCCAGCCACGCTGTTGTTTAAAAACACGATCATCCAGCGAGGGCAGCACAGGCCTGACTGAACGAATCACATATTGTGGAACATCAGGCCCGCATCACATCTACAGGTCAAAGATTGTCCGGATAGAAATCCTATCCTTGAAAGATGACGAGTTTCTGACCGAATCAGAAATTCCCTTCGCTACAACAGTGATACGACTGTTCGCGCGTTGCCTTGTATCCAGGAGCATATTCAACAGTTGATGTTGGCAAGGCATAAGTTGTCATGCACGCGACGAGAATCACTTGGATCAAGCAACGCCGAAGGTTAGATTGCGTACATCCCTGGAGAAATGCATGAAACAGATTCCATCAACCCACGTCACCCAAAGCATCACTGATGCGCTGCAGTTCATCAGCTACTACCATCCCACCGACTTCGTGCAGGCACTCACGTCAGCGTGGACACGCGAGACCGGCCCCGCAGCAAAGAATGCACTGCTGCAATTGCTGGTCAACAGCAAGATGAGCGCGACCGGGCACCGTCCTGTATGTCAGGACACTGGTGTAGCGCACGTGTTTTTCAGGATGGGGATGGACGTCCGAATCATCGCTCCTGACGGCCAGCCCACCCCGACACTGCAGGCAATGGCGAATGAAGGAACGCGTCAGGCTTACACGCTCCCCACCAACCCGCTTCGCGCGTCCATGGTGACGGATCCTTTAGGCCAGCGTCTGAACACACATGACAACTCTCCGGCGATCGTTCACATCGAACTGGTAGAGGGTGATGTCTTCGAACTCACTGTGGTTGCAAAAGGAGGAGGTGGCGACGTCAAGGCCAGGTATGGCATGCTCAACGCCCGAGACAACGTTGCGGACTGGGTTGTTGATCAACTGCCTGGCATGGGTGCTGGATGGTGCCCGCCTGGCGTGCTCGGAATCGGCGTGGGTGGCAGTCCCGAGCAAGCCATGGTCATGGCAAAGCGGTCGTTATTTGCCCCCATCAACATTCAGGACCTGCAGAACAAGGAAAACCCTGATCCAGTCGAAAAATTGCGGCTCGAAGTATTTGAAAGAGTCAACGCGCTGGGCATCGGGGCGCAGGGTCTGGGTGGTCTGCAAACCGTGCTTGACGTCAAAGTGCTCACGGCGCCCTGCCATGCTGCCCTTCAACCGGTGGCGCTGATTCCAAACTGTGCTGCGACCCGCTTCATCACCTTCGAGCTTGACGGTTCGGCACCTGCGGAGTTCGACCCTCCTGCGCTCGACATCTGGTCGGACATTCCCGACACATTGCCAACGGGAGACGGCAGTCGTGTGGACTTGGACCACTTAAGCAAGGAGCAAGTGGCGCAATGGAAAGTCGGAGACCGACTGCTGCTAAGCGGAACACTGTTGACAGGGCGTGACGCGGCCCACCACCGGATGCATCAGATGCTCGAGCGCGGCGAACCGCTGCCAGTCGACCTCAGAGGCAAGGCACTCTTCTATGTCGGACCAGTCGACCCGATTGAAGGTGAAGCCGTAGGCCCGGCAGGTCCCACCACCTCTGCACGCATGGACAAGTTCATGCCCCGACTGCTCGAGGAGACAGGACTGCTACTCACGGTAGGCAAGGCGGAACGAGGACCTGTTGCGATCGATGCCATCCGCAAGCACGGCACACCTTACCTGGTGACGGTTGGCGGCGCAGCATTCCTGGTCGCAAAAGCAATTAAACAAGCCAGAGTGATTGCATTCGAAGACCTGGGGATGGAAGCGATTTACGAGTTTAAAGTCAAGGACATGCCTGTCACGGTTGGAATCGATGCCAGAGGACAGACGATATACCGAATGGCAAAGGCAGAGTAAGGCAGATTGAGATGCAATCAGAGACAATTGGTCGCAAAGAGCGTTGCGCCAGGTCGGGCGCCTGAGCTCTACCCGGACAACTCGATCAGACCGTGCCACGGTACTGTTCGGGTCGTCCGACCATCATCAGAATCGATGGGTGAAGTTCACAGCCAGACCGAAGCCTGTGTTGTACCCCGTGTTGAGGGTTGTCTGCTGATCGGCAGACTGCACCTGCACATTGCCCGCGAAGGTTGCAAACGCGTAGAGATCCACTGCGGTCGTGCGGGTAAACGCGTAACTTGCCCTCGCAAAGACAGGGATCATCCTGTTCTGACCAACACCGCCAGCGAAGGGGCCCGAATCGTTCAGACGGAAACGATACTTGCGCCAGGCGCCACCTAACCCCAAGGTCCACCGATCATTTGCGACGTACTCAAGTTCCAGACCTGCACCACCGGCCGGACCAGCCGGCAGCGGGTTCTTCAGCGTGAGCCTGTCCGTGATCTTCCAGTTAATCACCAGAAACGGGAATGCGCTAGTTCTGTCAAACTCGCGAAAGACACCTGCACCGATTCCGAGCGTGAAATCCGGAGAGAACGTTTTGGTAACGCTGGCCAGTCCACCGTACAGCGACGAGTCGGAGGCTCCGACGCCACTTTCTCCAGACCATTCAATCGTCGGAATCACCGAGAAACGCAAGTCCTGACTTGGCGCATAGGTCAGATTAAGACCAAGCCTGGTTGTGTTAATACCACTCCAGGGAGCGACTGAACCCAGTGCGCCCGGATTGTTCCAGTTCCACTTCTGATAGGAATAATCCACGCTGGCGCCCACTGCGAACGTCTGATTGAACTGATGCAGGGCTCCAATCCTTGCGCCGACCTCGTACCAGTCAAAATCCCCACCTCCGTCCAGTCCGGTTTTGAACTGGTTCATGCCTCGCAGATTGACCTGTCCGGCCGTTTGACCAGGAGACAAGCGCTGTGCATAGGCAGTCGACACCGCAACGGTCAAGGCTGCACAGGCGACTGCGGTGAACAAAGTGCGAAGTCTCATAAATAAAAAGATCCTGTTGATTTGCCTCGAAGAGCACGGAGCGCGCCGTTAAATCGTCCCGGTTGATCATGAATGTGACCACAGAACTTGATCTTCAGACCAGACTCGAGATTTGCAACTGGTCAGTTCAATATCATACCGGATAGTTACATTATGTCTTTGGATTTTCGGCTACCGTTCAATTTTTCGATTCTGCTTTTCTGCTGCAAACCACAAACTGAGACTTGACCCTGAAAACTGATAACGAAACATCCTTTTGGTTCCTGACCAGATCATACCGAGAATCATGGCATGGTTGCCAATACAGCAGCAGATTAACCTCCCCCACCCCGTTTACTTCGAGAGACAGATGCAGGTTTTCTACAGCGATCACTTTGTTCTTCCGCTGCCACCAGAACACAGGTTTCCGATGCAGAAGTACAGGCTGCTGCGACAGAAGGTCAGCACAATCCCCGGTATCGTCTTGTCGGAAGCAACTGGCGCTACGGACAGTCAGTTGTTACTTGCTCATGACCCCGCCTACCTGCAAAGTCTGATCCGCGGCACTCTGGATCCTCGCGCCCAGCGGGAGATTGGCTTTCCTTGGAGTGAAGCCATGGTCGAGAGATCGCGCCGATCCGTCGGCGCAACAATCGCGGCGAGCCGCGTGGCGCTCCAGGAAGGCGTCGCTGTCAACCTTGCAGGTGGTACACACCATGCCTACCGTGACCATGGTAGCGGATTTTGCGTATTCAATGATGTTGCGGTTGCAGCACGATCACTTCAGCGCGAACTGGGTCGTCGATCCATGCGTATCGCCATCATCGACCTCGATGTGCATCAGGGCGATGGAACCGCCAGCATCTTCGCCAATGATCCGACTGTATACACCCTCTCCGTGCATGGGGAAAGAAACTTCCCGTTTCGCAAGCAGACCAGTCGCCTCGATATAGCCTTGCCGGACGGCACGCAAGACACCACATATCTGGAAGCACTCCGTCACGGCCTCCAGACCCTGGAAAACCAGTGGGAACCAGAGTTTATCTTCTTCCTGGCCGGTGCAGATCCACACAAGCAGGACAGACTCGGCAGAATGAACCTGACAGACCGGGGAATGAAACTTCGCGATGCACAGGTCTTCGAGTTTGCCAAGAAGCACCAGCTGCCCATCGCCATCACCATGGCGGGAGGATACGGTCTTGATATAAACACCACCGTCGCCATGCACCTGCAAACCGTTCAGGCTGCCGCAACGTACTGGAACGACTACCTTGAGCACCCGGCTCACCCCCCCGGAGTTTGAAACAGCGCTCGCCTCCTGTCACTTTTATTGTTCTTTTGATGCAAATGCCCAACAGACGACAGTATTGGAAACAATCTATTTACTTACGTTATGTTTTTATGTATATTGTATTCAACTAATTTAAAGGGGTACAACCATGCTTCGCTTCGATGTTCCGCCCGTCAATTCGAATGTTGTTCGTCTTGAGGCTTTCATCACCTTCGCGTTCTGTTCAGTTGCACTGCTGGGCTTTCCTTACCTGCTACCCGTGCTTGCGGTCATGGGCCTCGTACGCGGATTCATTGGACACTACAAGTGCCCATCACACCGGGTCTTTGCAACCCTGATGGAAAGAAACAAGATTGCGGGCAAGAAAGAGAATGCTGGCGCCAAGGTGTTTGCCAACAAGATTCTTTTCATTGCCGCCACCGTCGCGAGCATTCTCTACTTCTCGGGCAACGATCTTTGGGTGATTCCCACCACTGCACTTGTCATCTTCTCGACGCTCGAGTGGGCATTCTCTTTCTGTGCAGCCTGCTGGGTCTATGGTGCCTGGTACAAGTTCTTCCCGCCCAGAATGCCGGGTTGAACCTGTGCGCGTTTTACGCAATCGCTGACACGAAGACAATCGCCTGATGATCTCAGGCAATTGTCTATTTTGCCCTGTCGCGGGCAAGACCTCGTACATCGCCTCCACAAAGTCAGGGAAACAAATGATCAGAATGACTTTGCGATCGAGAACAGCACGCCGACCCGACCTGCGTTATACCCCTGGGAACTTGTATACAGGCTGTCAGTAGACGCCCCCACCACGCTCAGATCGAACACCCACCCTTTGATATCCTTGTAAACACCTGCTTTGTAGTCAAAGTAACCATTCTTGTTATTGCCATTGATGTCCTGAACATTGTTCAGGAACTGATAGCCGGCGTGCAATCCAATCCCCCAGCCATCTCCGAGATCGAAGTCGGCCGTTGCATCCAGGTATACAGCGTTCTTGGAGTCGGCATAACCAAACCAGTTAGTCGGTGCCCAGGAAACTTTAAACCCGACAGGTCCGGCACCAATCCCGACATACAACTCAGTGGTATTTGGAGAAACAGCCATGGTTGAGCCTGGATAGGCGTACTGGAGCACGCCCATGTCTAGCTCAATTCCGTTTCCGATGTCTCCTTTCCAGCCCCCATAAAAGTCCATCTCAAGTGAAGTCCCTGACGTCCATCCGACGTTTGAGTTCCAATTGCCGAGGTAAAAGCCAGAGCTGTGGGTCAGATCGATTCCCAGTTGAGCGGTAGGCTTGAAATTGGTCTGTGTATAGCCACGAAACCGGTAGTCGTTGGCGATCGTGATGTTCCCTGACAGATTGAATCCATTGCCAAGGTCGGTGCCTTCGGCTTTGGCGCCAGCTGCAGCCATCAGCAAGACAGGCACACAGGCCAGGGCTGCACAGCGAGAGTAGGCTTTCATTTTTATTTCCTGGAGAAGTAGGTTGAACGTTCGCTCGGAACAGATCATGTCTGAGAACGACATGGCAAACTTCTCTAGCAGGAATCATGCCAACTTCACGGCGTTAATTTCGGGTCTGTCTGTACATTCCGATTCTGACCTCAACAGCACACGAGGCGATTCTTGACCTGTGTACTCCGAAATATATGCACCATATTAGACATACGGAGGATCACCTTCACCTCAGAAATGCTTCACATCGAGGCATGCAGGATCTCCCTTGACTTCCACCCCGAAACCAGCAAGTTCCAAGGAGCAAGCATTGCCTCTGACCAGCCCCCGGGATCATAGACGTCCCGGCAGCTACTGACTGCTTCTAGCGGGCTCGTACGATGAGCGCCCGGGGCTCCCGTCACAAGTCTGCAATGCTCGTCCCACCATCTACCCTTGCGTGTTAGCAGACTGCCTAGGCCTGGTCTGTTACTCGCTTGACAAAACGCAAAGGGGTATAAGTCATCAACGCCTTTCCTTCCTCGTTGACCACCGTATTTACCGTGCGTACGATGCCGCGGTCAGGTCTGCTCTTGCTCGGACGAGCCTCGGTGATCTCACTGATCACCTCGATGGTATTGCCCACAAAAGTTGGTCCATGAATTTTCATGTCCATTTCGAGAAACGCATATCCAGTATGCTGCATCGCAGCCTGCATGATCAGCCCTTCTGCCATTGAAAAGACCAGTGCACCGGGAACCAGTCGCCCCTTGATGTCTGAATCTTTCTTCAAGAACTCGGTATTCGTGAACAAGACCTCGGTAAAACCCGTCGCGTTGACAAACGAAACCAGATCAGCCTCTGTAATGGTTCGTCCTACCGTCCGAATCTTTCTGCCAACAACCATCTCGTCAAAGTGCAGACCCAATCCCAGTATCTCGATCCCGTCCTTGCTTAACTGAAGTCCCATTCCTCGTGTCTCCGTATCCTTCGTATGCGTTATGCACATTGTGCACCGTATTGCTTATCCTGAGCTTCTTTCTAGGCGCATCCATGCATGGCACTCAGGCTGAGCGATCGAGTGTAGTCCAGACACACCGCACTCGGGAAGCGATCCGGAATGTTGCAACGCACACCGGGCGCCCATCCTTACTTCCATTACCACTGAACACTGTCCCGACATGACGCACAGGCGATCGTTCGTCCTGGTTGTCTCTGCACACAAATTCTTCTAAGTTATACTTTATGTTCTTAAAAACAATGATTACTATTTACATTCTTCATGAACAATCTCAACACGATTGCTGTAGGGCAGCTCAGACGGATTCATCACGTCCACGCCCCCACCAGCCTTTCAGAAATCGCCCTGCACTTGCAACAACTTGGATTCCTTCCCGGGGAGCAGGTCATCGTTCAGCGGCGCGCAAAACCAGGAAACGACCCCATCGTAGTGCGAGTTGGGACCAGTACGTTTGCGATTCGCAAGTTTGAAGCAGCCTGCATCAAAGTGGAGACACAAGATGATTGAATCTCCGGTTCAGATGTTCCCACCCGGCATGCTGTTCGCCCTGGTTGGCAACCCAAACTGCGGCAAGACAGCGCTGTTCAATCGCCTGACAGGTAGCCGTCAGAAAGTTGCCAATTATTCCGGGGTGACAGTCGAGCGCAAGGAAGGCAGGTTTGGTGCGGCAAACGGGCGATTTGCGAGAGTGCTGGATCTTCCCGGTACCTACAGCCTCTATCCTCGCTCTCAGGACGAACGGATCACGTGCGATGTGCTCTCTGGTTTTGCCAGGGGCGAGAAGAGACCCGATGTGGTGATCTGCGTTATCGATGCAACCAACCTTCGCCGTAGCCTTAGGCTGTTCTTTTCTGTTCAGCGCAAGGGACTTCCCTGCGTGATTGCATTGAACATGATGGACGAAGCAAAGGCGCGCGGAATCGGTATCGATGCAAGAAAGTTATCCGAATTACTGGGCGTTCCCGTTGTCTGCACAGTTGCGGTGAAGTCCGGAGGTGACCGCGAGTTGCGTGAACTGATCGAAGCGCTACTTCATAACAAGCAGGCTCTCGAACTTCCCAAAGACATTAGCAACGACGCTATCCCGGCGGAACAGGATCACAAACGTGTGCAGCGGATCCTGACCCAGCTTGGCATTGACCACCTGGTCCCGGACGTGCGCAGTGCCCGGATCGACGCCATCGTCATGCATCCTGTGATCGGGCCGCTGTTGCTGGTAACGATCCTGTTTCTGATTTTCCAGGCCATGTTCGAATGGGCATCGATTCCAATGGACATGATCGAGGAAGCCGCCGGATGGGTCGGCGAAACCGTTGAAGCATGGCTGCCAGACGGGTGGATCAAGAGTCTCATTATTGACGGCATCATCGCGGGAGCAGGTGGAGTACTCGTGTTTCTGCCACAAATTCTGATCCTGTTTTTCTTCATCCTCGTCCTCGAGGAATCAGGCTATCTCCCACGGGCGGCCTATCTACTTGACCGAATCATGGGGAGCGTAGGATTGTCAGGTCGCTCGTTCATCCCGCTGCTATCCAGTTTTGCATGCGCAATCCCCGGGATCACGGCAGCGCGCACGATCAGCAACCCCAGAGATCGCATAGTCACAATACTGCTTGCACCGCTCATGACGTGCTCGGCCAGGCTCCCGGTCTACACACTCCTGATCAGTGCTTTCATCCCCAGCCATACGCTGGACTATGGCCTGTCACTCCAAGGGCTGGTGATGTTCGGTCTTTACATGGCAGGGATTCTGTCTGCCATGACCGTCGCATGGGTTCTGAAGGTGACAACCCGTACTGGACGTCAGGTTCGACCACTTTTAATGGAATTACCAACCTACAGGATTCCAAGCCCTTTGAGCGTATGCATTGGTCTCTGGCAACGTGCAAAGATCTTCCTGCGCCGAGTGGGTGGTGTCATCATGACCATGACAATCGGACTGTGGGCATTGCTTAGCTTCCCGTCTCCCCCTGTTGGTGCAACGGGAGCGGATATCGAATACAGTCTGGCGGGCATTCTTGGGCGGTGGTTGTCGGTACTGCTTGAGCCGATTGGCTTCAACTGGCAGATATCCATCGCCCTGATCCCCGGTCTGGCTGCCCGGGAAGTCGCCGTCAGTTCGCTAGGCACAGTCTACGCACTTTCCGGTAGTGAGGATGCCGCGGCCGAAGCCCTTATCCCGCTCATCACACAACAATGGTCGACGGCCACTGGTATGGCTATGCTCGCGTGGTACATCTTTGCACCTCAGTGTCTACCCACATTCGCGGCCATGAAACGGGAAACAAATGGCTGGAAAGTCCCGGTCATTGCGATCACTTACATGCTCATCCTGGCCTATCTGGCGGCATGGATTGCTTACCGGGTCACACCCATGATGCTACCAACTCATCTGATGTAATCATACGAGTAATCGGGTGAGATGCCCCACAAGTCATCATTTTCCAATTACCTGGTAACTCACCCCTGCTCAGAGATTCCTGAGCAGGGTTTTTTGTTTGTCGCAGCCCGGCACCTATCTACCGCATTGTCTGCAGCACCGCCCTAGATGCTGTTAGAACGAACCATCGACAGCACTTGCTGCGCGTCAAGCGTCGCCGCCTTTTCCTGTATCTGCGGCAAATACTGCTGCTGCATGGATTTAGCGGGACCCATCAGATCCGAAAATGTCCGTTTAAGCAGATCCGTACTCATTTGTCTGCCTTCGCCGTAGTACCGTTTAGCCAGTTGCCCAAGCGCATAAGTTGTCGCAAACGACATTGCGACAGACGCTGCTGAACGGCCGACCTTACGCCCTGTCTTGCCCATGAAACTGCCAAGCAGACCGCCTAACAACTTACGTCCAAACTGCTCAACGTATTGAGACGTCAAACCAACACCGACAGTAGCGAGCAACTCCCGGATATGCCCCTGGTCCAGGTCATAACCCGCTTGCTTGCCAATCCGGTACACCATCTTGATCTGAAGCGGAATGATCGCGACCGAAGCCCAGGATTGCGGCAAAAGCTCCAGCGCGCCGTTCAGAATGGCATATTTGAGCACCATCGAGTCAATTTGTGCATGATTAATCTTGAGCGAGGCCGGCCTGACAGACTCGGCGTGCTGTGGCACTTGCTCCACAGCCGGCTCAGCCAGGGCTTGCTGTGCTGCGAGCGCAATCGAGTCAGCCGCCTCAATCTGAGGAGTCTGCCGTGCATGAGCCGACAATCCGAGCTGCTCCGAGAGATCTCTCAGGAAGGTGCGTTCCGCCTCACAAATAGTCGAATCACTTTCGCATACACACACTGCCAGTTCGTACGCATACTGCTTTTGTCGGTGATCCGTCAGCGCATGCGCGACGTCGTGCAATGTCACCCTGGACATCAATACGTCTTGGTACGCGGCAGAAAGATCAGGAACGTCCTGACCAAGTTGTTGTGCAAACTCACGGATATGCTCCCGCTCTCGATCGTCCTTCGCACCATCAGCAAACGCGGCGAACATCACAATCGACAAAATTGCTCGTTCAGGGGTCATGTACACATCCTTTAAATTTTCGGTGTTTCAATCAGGGCATGAAAGACATTATCGAGCTGTGCGTCAACCCAGATAAGAAACCTCCCACGCTAGCAGCGCCAGGATCACTTTGTTCCAGCAGCTTGATACTCTGAAACCCCGTTCTGACAAGAGAACAGTATGAAAAGAGGATTCCCTTGCGTAATGGCAATCTGCTTCGCTTGCATTTTGCCTGGCTCCGACAGTTGTTTCAGATCGTCACAACAACCTTGACCAGGAGAGTGCTGGATGGTTCATGAAAACCCGCAAAAAAAGAAGCTGCTGGTCGTCTATCACTCCCTGACCGGGGGAACCAGACAGATGGTTGAGGCTTTCGAGGCTGGTGCATCCGCAGAACCAACCGTCACAACCGAGATCAGACATGCTAGCCGGACTGATGCGAATGACGTCCTGTCAGCCCACGGCTTTGTGTTTGCGACCCCTGAAAATCTGGCTGCCATGAGTGGGCAGCTAAAAGACTTTTTTGACAGAACTTACTATGACATACTTGAAAAGGTGAATGCACGTCCTTACGGCATCATGGTCTGCGCGGGTAGCGATGGCCAGAATGCTGTTCGGCAGATTGAGCGGATTGCCACAGGCTGGCGCCTGAAGCTGGTTCAACCTGCGCTGATTATCAACACAAAAGCACAGTCAGCACAGGAGATCCTGGCGCCCAAGAATCTGACCGAAGAACAGATCACTCCCTGCCGCGAATTCGGCGCGCTATTCACGACAGCTATGGCCATGTCCATTTACTGATCAACCGCGGCGTGAGCCCCTTACACAAGTGTGTGACAGGCTCTGCACGCTGCACTGGAAAAATCAATGCCGAAGGCCAAGAGAACACAAAACTGGGATTACGTCATCGTCGGCGGTAGCACGGCAGGGGCAACAGCGGTGCAGACGCTACGTGCTGTCGACCCGAAGAGTTCCATACTCCTCGTCGGGCAGGAAAGATGGCTCCCTTATCATCGCCCCCTCTATCAAAACACCGGACAGAAGCAACTGCAGAGCTTGCTCTCCCCGCGGTGATTCCGCAATCCCGGTATTCAGAGCTGAATATTGACTTGCGTCTCGGTACAACTGCAACAGGCATCAACCGTCATCAACACACGCTCACGATTCGCAACGAGACAGACATAGAGGTGATCGAGTACCGTAAGCTGCTTGTCACAACAGGTGCGAGGGCAACACCACTAGCGATCACGGGAGCTGATCTGCCGGGGGTTCATTACCTGCGAACATATGACGATGCACAAGCGATCAGACAATCGGCCAGCCGTTGCAAGCGAGCCATTGTCATTGGCGGCAGCTTCATTGGCATGGAGGTCGCGGGAACGTTACGACAGCAAGGACTCGAAGTCGTCATTGTCGAGCGCGACACACTACTCTACAAGCTTCATCACTCTGATGTGTCGACTCACTTCGAGGCAATGCTCAGAAAGCATGGTGTCGAGTGTCGTCTCGGGCAGCGCCCTGTCAGGTTCGAAGGGAAGCATCATGTTTCCTCAGTGGTACTCGACACTGACGAACATCTAGCCTGTGACATGATCGTCATCGGTGCTGGCGTGACACCAAACGTCAACTGGTTGCTGTCGTCTGGAATAGAACTGCAGGACGGCGTGCGGGTCAATGAATACCTACAAAGCAGTGATCCGGACATTTACGCTGCTGGCGATGTGGCCAATGCCTGGCATCCGGTATTCAGGCGTCAAATGCGCGTAGAACACTGGGACAATGCGGGCCGGCAGGCAAAGATTGCCGCCCGAAACATGGCGGGAGAAGCTGAGCCTTACACGCACATCAGCTACTTCTTCAGTCATGTCTTTGATCAAAGCTATAACGTACTTGGCCTGACACAAGAGCAATGCAAACGGATCAACAGAGGGGCATTGAAAAAGCCTCCGTTCGAAGTACTGTATCTTGACCAAGGCGTCTGTGAGGGTTTCTTCACGCTTGGCCGAGCAAGCGAGAATACCCGGGCAGCTGAGACCCTGATCCGGGACCGGGTAAATCTGACGCGACATTTCGCAAAGCTCAAGCGAGCTTCATTTGCGCTGCGGGAAGTACCTGGACAGGTTTTGTTCATCCTGCAGGGCGGTGGGGCTTATGGTGCTTTTGAATGCGGTGCAATTCAAGCACTACAAGAGCACGGCATCTTGCCCGATCTGGTTGCAGGAGTTTCGATTGGCGCATTCAACGGCGCCATCATCGCATCCAACCGTGAGCATGCCGCCGAAGCACTCGAGAATTTCTGGCGTGACGTTTCGACCATCAGTCCAGAGTTTGGAGACGAGGCAACACGCAGGCTGATCGCCGGCAATCAGATTTCAACATTTGGTGTACCAGGTTTTTTCTCCCCGAGATGGATGCAGTCGCTGACTTTGCGAGGTCCTGCACCACATAAATGGACCAGCCTGTACGACTTTTCTGAAGCGAAGGAGTTGCTGGAGAAGTACGTTGACTTTCCTGGGCTTTGTAACAGTCCGGTACGACTTCTCGTCACCGCAGTGGACATTCAGACAAGTGATGTCGTATTGTTTGACAGCCACGTGGACCAACTGAGCGCAGATCATATTCTTGCAAGCGGCAGCTTGCCTCCTGCTTTTGACTGGACAACCATCGACGGTCGACATTACTGGGATGCCGGAATTATCAGCAACTCCCCACTTGAAGCGGTGCTGCAACGCGTCGGGTCCGCCGGAAAACAGATCTATCTGATCGATCTGTTCACGGGCAAACGCGCGCACATGCCTGAAAACATGATGGACGTCTATTCTCGTCGGGAGGAAATCATTTTTTCTGAGCGACTACGAAGGGATCACAACAAACAGGACCTTCTGATGAGCCATCGCCGGCTGATCGAACAGCTCATGGCACAGCTTTCCGCTGACAAAGCAGACCGGGTACGTAGCGAGCCCCTCTACCAGCAATTGATGGGTGAGACCGCCGCCACACAGATCACCCGTATCATGCGTGAATCTAACCCTGAGAACCCTCCATCAAGAGCCTACGACTTCTCCAGACCAACAGTCGTCAAGCTGATCGAAGATGGCTACCTAACCGCAAAAGATGTACTTCAGGCGACAAAGAATCGAGAGTGACTCTCACGACGACATTTCTTTAGAAAGCATTTTCATGAAAGCACGTGTACTGGCTGGCAGAAGTTTGCGGCCTGGTGTGACACACCAGATCGTAATGGAAGGCAAGGACCATTGCGGCAGGATTCGTACCAGCTTTCCGTCCCGTATTGCATCCCCCAGAAACGAATCTGACAGTGCCACAACACCCATTCCGGCAAGACCCAGATCACGTTGTAACTGGGGTGAGTTGGACGCGACAGGTCCTTTTGGCATGTGTATGATCGTCTGCGAACCTTTCGAAAGAGGCCAGGGCACGACCTCGCCTGAACTGTTGACATATCTCAGGCACACATGCCACTCGAGCTCGGCCGGCTCGCGTGGTGTTCCTTTTAACTTGAGATATCGGGGACTGGCATACAGATGAATATTGATGTCGCAGAGCTTGCGGGCGACCAGGGTGCTGTCGTCGGGCAATGAGCGCGCGATCCGTACGGCCAGATCGTAGCGGTCGGCCAGCAAGTCGACCCGTCGGGTTGATACGTCAAGTTCAACACATACTTCGGGGTAAAGTCGGGCATACCGGGTCAGCATGGAGGTGAGGTCCAGTTGCTCGAGATCTGGTGGCAAAGAAACGCGCAAGAGACCTTTGGGCTGCACCTGCTCATTTTGCACCAGGTCGGAGACTGCCTGGACCTCTTCCTGCAAGCGACGTCCGTGCTCCAAGATTCTTTCACCAAACTCGGTGATGACCAGTCGGCGAGTTGTACGTGTCACCAACCTGTGGCCAAGCTTTTCTTCAAGCGCTACAAGTCTTCGCGACAGAGTCGACTTGGGCACGCCAAGCCTCGTTGCTGCCGCAGAGAAACTGCCTGCCTCAATCAGAGTTGCAAAAAGGACGAGATCGCCTGCGTGACTTGCGAGAGAATCCACCATAAGCTGGAGCGCACCATGACCGAATCAGGCGATGATAGCTCACTCGCGAATTGAATCGTCTTGTCCGGATCACCTGGCACGCTGGTTACACTCGGTTGCAGGCATAAGCCGCCCCAACATACTGCCAGTCGCTCAACCTGTTCCGACTCAACGTTGAGCAGACCTTCGGTGAACCTCGTCCAGAACAGATTGTCCAAACGCGAACGATACTATTCCCGGAAGCAAAATCAATGAAACATCAAACCATCGCATCACGCCGTGTAGAAAAGCTGGTTCATGGCGTACAAACATCGGACGGAGCAGGTGTCAAGCTGACCCGTGTCCTGACACAAGACCTGCAACGCCGCCTGGATCCTTTCCTGATGCTCGATGCGTTTCGAAACGACAACCCTGATGATTACATCGGCGGTTTTCCAGATCATCCTCACCGGGGCTTCGAAACAGTCACTTACATGCTGGCCGGTCAGATGCGACATCGCGACAGTGCCGGACACGAAGGACTTCTAGGTCCCGGTGGGGTTCAATGGATGACAGCGGGAAGTGGCTTGATTCACTCAGAACTGCCAGAGCAGACCGATGGCCTGATGGAGGGCTTTCAGTTATGGCTGAACCTGCCAGCAAACAACAAAATGGTTCAGCCAGGCTATCGGGACATCGCAGCCAGCGACATTCCCGAGTACACGACTGACACCAAGGTTCGGGTTCGCGTCATTGCGGGTGAGAGTCACGGTGTAACAGGTGCAGTCCAGAGGCCTGTGACAGAACCGCTGTTTCTGGATATTCACATGCCGACTGGGGCAACACACGTCGAAATGATCGATCCGGCAATGAACGCTTTCGTGTACGTTTACCGAGGTCAGATCAGAGTCGGCGAACAAATTGTTTCCAACCAGCAAATGGCAGTTCTGGCTCAGGGTGACCATGCTGAAGTGCGCCTTGCGTCACAGAAAGATTGCAGACTCCTGCTGATTGCCGGTCGGCCACTGAACGAACCAATCGTGCAATACGGGCCATTCGTGATGAACTCACAGCAACAGATCATGGAGGCGATGACCGATTACCGCAATGGTCGTTTCCTCAACGTCAAGGTTGACAATCAGTCCTGAACACGGATGTCTATGCCGCCATAGCAGGGCGTAAAGCCCTGCCTGGCAATTGCATCGAAATCGCTGCTGCGACAAACAGAAGAATGCCGGAAGCACCAAATGCCGGCCAGTGGCTGCCAAATGCCTCGTAACCCCACCCACCGAACCACGAACTGATCATGGCCCCGACCTGGTGACCGAGATACGCCCACCCATACAGAATGCCAACAAGTCGCACGCCATAAACATCTGCCAGTATGGCCGAGGACAACGCGATGCTGCCAGCCCAGACGATGCCGCCAATCGCAGCAACAATATAGAGTTGCAAGGGTGTTAGCACAACCAGCAAGGCAAAAAATCCCAGTCCGCGCACAAAGTAGATGATTGCCAGCAAGACTCTTCTCGGCATACGGTCAGCCAGGCGACCCAGCATCACAGTACTGAAGATCGCAACCAGTCCGATCATGCCAATACCTCCCGATGCCGTCATGGCATCGAACCCATGGTCCATTAGCATGGGCACGCCGTGGGTTCCAAGCAGGTTCATGCTAAACCCACAGGCAAAGAGTCCTATAAAAACCTGCCAGAACGGCCTCGACTGCACCGCTTTGTTAAACGAACAGTTCAACAAGGGCGACGACAGATTGACCATTGAAGGTTTAGGCGCCCTGGCTTTTGTCTGGTCGACCTTTGCTGCCGCTGCCTTGTCCTCTAGCCTGGTGTCCGTGTCAGCAGGCGCGTTCTCGTTAATCACCCACAAGGCCAGAGGAGCGATGATGATGGTGAACAGCGCAGCGAATGCGATCATCGTCCATTTCCATCCCATTGCGCCGATAAGGATCGTGAATAAGGGAGTCATCACGGCAATGCCCGCCATGGACCCTGTTGACAGAAAGAACAGCGCCATACCGCGTTTGCGGGTAAACCACTTGGCTATGACAGGCGTCAGCGCGACCGGACTGGTAAACCCCAGGCCAATCGACAGCAGTATCCCGTAAGCGAGTAAAAACGACCAGACTTCACGAGCGTAAATACTCCACACGGAAGAAAGCACAACGATCAATGTGCCAATCAAAAGGACTGCACGAGTTCCAATCCGACCGACAAGGTAACCTGCAACAGGCATTGCGAGCCCATAGAACAGCATGCCAATGGCGACGATGCCCGCCAGCACACTGCGAGAGTAGCCCAGATCCTCTGTAATGGGCAGAAAGAACGGGCCTACCCCCATGCGCATACCGACCGTCAGCAAGGTCACAACGGTCGCTGCTGCAACAATATTCCAGCCGTGATACCTTCGGCTACTAGATGTTTCAGGCACTGCGTTCTCCCATCTTGTTCCCCGTGCTATTTTTCATACAGCTAATTAGTAATAACCCGTAATTATGACGCATCGCATCATTAATAGGGTTCAGTTGTGAACAAGCAACCCTTTCAAGAAACTGCAGGAGAGATCACCATGTCCCATGTCACCACGACTCACCTGGTTAGCGCCGACTGGTTAAAAACCCACTTGCACGATTCCGGAATCAGGGTCTTCGACTGCACCACCCACATGGTCGCGCAGCCCGTAGGTGCATCAAAAATCATCAGCGGGCGCCCTGCATATGAGCAAGGTCATATTCCGGGTGCGATTCATCTGGACATGGTTCAAGATCTGTCAGATCCTTCGGGGACCTATCCCTACACAATGCTTCAGCCTCAGGAGTTTGAACAGCTTGCCAGACGCATCGGCCTCCAGAAGGAGGATCACGTTGTTCTCTACGGTACGAGTGCGATCACCACAATCACCCGCGCCTGGCTAGTGTTTTACGTCATGGGTCACACGCAAGTCTCGATACTCGACGGTGGTCTGAAAGCCTGGCAGTCGGTGCATGGTGAAATCACGAGCAGCATTCCCTCAATCGTTCCCAGCCAATACACGGTGGACGCCCCCAGATTGAACCACATTGCTGATCTGAGTCGCGTCAAGGAGATGACTCGCAAAAATCCCGCATGCCTGGTCAATGCCTTGAGCCGCGAGCAGTACGAGGGCACTGGCGGTGCGCACTACGGTCGTCCTGGACGTATTCCAGGTAGCCGACACCTGGCAGCACGCGATCTTGTTGACCCGGAAAATGGCCTGTTTCGCAGCCAGACGAAGCTTCTGCGGATGATCCAGGAGGCCGGACTTGAGCCGCACATGCCTGTCATTCACTACTGCGGTGGAGGAATCGCGGCCAGTACCACAGCATTCGTTCTCGCCATGCTCGGTTGGAACGACTGGGCGCTATATGACAACTCTTTACTCGAATGGTCTACTCAAAGCGATACACCGATGGAGATCGGCCAGTCGCGGGGGTGACCGGCAAGTACCAGCCCGCACATAGCAATGAATTCCTGTCCTCCATAATCCCTTGCGGTCTTGTAGCAATGGTGTTGCAGGTCACAGACTTTGACCTGGCGCGTTGCCAGGCACGGTTGCTTTTGAGGCGGTGCGTGGCTAAGCGTTGACACACAGGGAGCCGAAGAACACATCCGCAAAAAAGAGAACCCAGCCTTCAGATCTGACACCTGAAGGCTGGGTTCTCAATCAGGGGGGACACCCGCCCCCTTTCGAACACCACTACTCAAACAGTTAATACAGTTTCCTGGCCATTCCTGGAACGAACGAGGCAGCCAGATAGGATGTAGCGATCAAGGCGATACCGATCACGTCCGTAATCGGGCCAGGGAAAACCAGACATCCACCTGCGGCCAGCAACATGGCCCGGATCGGCCACTCAACCGCACCAGCTTTATACAGATAGCCTTCAAACGCTGCCGCGACCATCCACATGGCAATAATCGCCGTCGTCGAAGCTTGTGCAATCACAGTCCATTCGCCCTGCATGATCAGCGCTGGATTCACGACAAACATGAATGGCAAAACGAACAGCACGCTACCCAGTCGCATCGCACTCAAACTGGTTGCCCAGGCATTCGAGTTGGCAACGTTCGCCGCTGTGATGGAGGCCAGTGCAACAGGCGGCGTAATGTACGACATCATGCCCCAGTACAAGATGAACAGATGGCTTGCTAACGGGTTCAGGCCAGCCTGGACCAGTGCAGGCGCGAGCAAAATCGACAGGAAGATGTAGCAGGCGCTAACCGTCATACCCATGCCAAGAATGAAACTCGTCACCGCGCCTGCGATCAGCATCAACGGAATACTGCCCCCAGCGTACAGCAGAAGCTCCCGCGAAAACGCGCCTGCCACGCCGGTGTAGGAAAGGCCACCCACCACCAGGCCAATACCAGCCAGAATGGCAACCAGATTGGCAACACTGACGCTCAGATCTTTAAGCAGTAGCAGCAAACGAGGAAGGTTCAGGCGATGGCTCTTCTTGAACGCAGAGATCACCAGCAAAACCAGGGTTGCAAAGTACGGAGAATAGGTCTCCAGACGCAATCCGAGCAGCATATAGATCAGGACGCCCAAGCTCAGGAGATAGGGCCATCCGTCAGCCAGCACTGGGCCAAGCTTCGGAATTTCCTTCTCTTCCATGCCTTTGAGACCATGCCGCGCTGCATAATTGTCTACCTGAAATATCAGAGCGATGTAGAACAGTAATGCTGGCAGGAATGCTGCAATCATCACTTCAGCGTACGCGACACCGAGAAAGGACGCCATGATGAAGGCAACTGCACCCATCACGGGTGGCATCAGTGTTCCGCCCGTCGATGCACATGCCTCCACCGCTGCCGCGTAGTGAGGCGGATAGCCGGTTTTCTTCATAGTGGGTATCGTGAACACACCAGTGGTCAGAATGTTCGAGATCACGCTTCCGGACAAACTGCCCATCAGGCCACTCGAGACCACTGCCACTTTGGCAGGCCCACCACGACTCTTGCCCATGAGAGACGTAGCAAGCTTCATGAAGAAGTCGCCACCACCAGTCACCGTGAGAGCTGCGCCGAACACAACAAACCCGATTACAAGATTTGCGACCACTTGCATCGGAATGCCGATGACGCTCTCCACTCCCATGACGTGAGCACGAATCGTCTCGCCCAGGGTGTACTGCGTTCCCCAGAGGAATCCCGGAAGATGATCAGCGTACAACGGGTAGCTACCAAAGAGCAGCACCACTACCAACAATGGTGTTCCTCCGCAACGTCGAATCCCCTCAATGATGAGGATCAGCAAGAGCCCTGAAATCACAGTTGCTTCGGTTGGTGCCGAGTAATCCCATCCTTGCTCGATGATGGTGAGGCCGTGATGTCCCAGGTAAATCGTGCATACCAGCACCGCTATCGCGAGAAGCCAGTCATACCAGGGAGTCGTGTCGCGAGACTTTGACGTCATCGGGTAAATAAGAAACGATGCCGCCAGAAAAATTCCAATCAGATAGTACAGAAACGAGTTTCCCAGAGGCTGGAAACCCATGAATCTAAGCACAAATACCTGATTAATGGCCAAAAGCAGGCCTAGCGTCCCCAACGCCAATACTGTCCAGTACGTCGCCCCGCTCATTCGCCCTTCTGGCGCGTCACCAGAGTCGTGAGGCAAGTCTGAATTATCTTTTGTTGACATGGAAAATTCTCTAAGAAAACCGCAGTATGCTGTTGCTCTGCAAGATAGGGCCGCAGTGATTTGCATCGCTGCGGCCCCGGCCCTTCTTAACTGTCAGGCTGATGAACTACCTATCAGGAACTCAGTCCAGACAATGCCGCTTCGCGGTTCTTCTTCCACAGATCTGCGAACTGCTCGTCTGACAAATCCTTGCCTTCCTTCATCGTTTCAGCCCACGCTGCGCGCAAGGCCTCCAGACGCTTGAGGCGAGCGTCATTCCACTGCTGATGCGCGTCAGTCCAGATACCTTTCTCTTTCAGGTACTTGATTGCGCCGTTGTGGAATGGTGCGTCTGCAGGTGGCGTGCCAGCCTGATCCAGCGCCCAACGGGGCATCACCGAGGTTGCATCCTTGTACAGATCGTAGGTTTCATCGAAACCCTTCATCAGGTTATAGACCTCGTCCTCGCTCATGTCCGCACGCACCACCAGCAGCGGATAGCGATACGCCATGATGTCCATTGGCTTGTCTTTCGAGATACCCGCACCTACGGTCTCAACGGTTGGGCCAAAGAACGGAGCCAGGCTCTGCATACGGGCCCAGCCTTCCTTGTCATCAACTGATGCACCAAGCCAGCGGATACCACGTGGAGACTCGGCCAGTTCGTACATCTGACTTGGGGTCGTGGTCGTGCATGTCGCATCAGACTGACCGGCTGCGATGGAACTCATGGCTGCACCATAGGTCGGGAACATGACAACTTCAACGTCATCAAGCGTCAGACCACCGAATCCGAGGTAGGCTTCGCACTTCACGTTTACTGACGGGTTGCCGGCGACCAGCGCAAGGCGCTTACCTTTCAGGTCTTCAAAAGAATTGATATTCGCATCTGCTGCTGTAGGCAGACCAAACGATGCTGGACGCCCAGCGAGAACACGCAAATCCTGCGGGCCCCAGCGCTTGGCTGCGAAGTCTTCAGTGCCTTCGCTGGCAAAGAAGGTCTCGGTTGCGAGGAAACCAACATCGGCACGCCCTTGAAGCACGGGCTGCAGTCGTCCGATGGAAGAACCTGAAGGCTGGATACGAACTTTCGTACCAAACTTCTTGCCAAATGCGTCTGCCATTGCAGATGCCTCAGCATAGCCTGCCGAACCCACGTCATAGGAAGACCATGTCATGGTGTTGGGCAGGGTCTGGGCGACTGCCGCAGAGCCAAACGCCATCACCAACCCTGCGGCGACGCCGGTCAGGTAACGTCCGACGGGCTTATAAGTTGTTTTCATAAAAAATACTCCTCCTGCTAAGAAAGCAATGACCCAATCAAGGTCTGCAACAAAAATCGGTAACTCCGGGAACGCAGAATCTCTTGACTAAAACGAATTCAGCATGAAAGCATAAGCGAACAGCTTTCAGCTGTCATGATCCGTATTGTTCAGCAAGACGTGCGCAAGCGACACCGGGTTTATCCCGATGTGCGATATTCCACTCAGGCTGAAATATGCTAAAAACAAACGGTAACCAACTGAATAAAAACAAAAAAGCTGAAAACCAGCAGCGCTTTCAAATATTGAGAGTCATGCTTCTGAATATTGCAATGCGCAAAAATCCAAGGCAGAGAACCCTGCTAGTCTTGCGATTCACGACGAGTGTACGCCATCCGCATTCTTGCGCCCCAGGCCCTTGGGTAACGGGAAAGAAACGTTTTCGACCAACCCGTCCATTGTTCGCACTGATACAGCACCCATTTCCTTAATGCGCGTCACTACCTGCTGCACCAGCAATTCAGGCGCTGAAGCCCCTGCAGTGATTCCGACAGTCTGTTTTCCCTCAAGCCAGGCCGGATCAATCGATTCTGCCCCATCAATCAGATAGGCTTCCACATTCAGACGCTCTGCGACTTCCCTCAGGCGATTCGAGTTCGAGCTATTACGGCTGCCTACCACCAGTACCAGGTCGCATCGACTGGCTAACAACTTGACCGCGTCCTGTCGGTTCTGGGTGGCGTAGCAAATATCGCTCTTCTTCGGCTCCTGAATACCAGGGAACCTTTCTCTGAGCGCCTGTGCAACTTTGGATGCATCGTCAACAGACAAGGTGGTTTGCGTGACAAACGCAAGCTTGTCCGGAGCATTAACCTGAAGCCTCGCGACGTCCTCCTCATCTTCCACAAGATACATGCCATCTGGAGACTGTCCGAGCGTACCCTCGACCTCTGGATGCCCGGCATGCCCGATCATGATTACTTCAAGCCCCTGGCGGCGCATTTTTGCAACTTCAACATGCACCTTGGTAACAAGTGGACAGGTCGCATCAAACACCTGCAAACCTCTGCACCTGGCTTCATCCTGAACTTTCTGAGGGACACCGTGAGCGGAGAACACGACTAGAGCACCCGCCGGAACTTCATCAAGCTCCTTCACGAATATTGCACCTTTGGACCGCAAATCGTCCACCACAAACTTGTTGTGGACGATCTCATGGCGCACATAGACCGGTGACCCATGTATCTGTAACGCCCGTTCAACAATATCGATTGCGCGATCGACTCCCGCACAAAATCCTCGCGGCTGTGCAAGAACGACCTCAACGGCTCCGTCAACGACACCGGTTGCCCGAATGTTTTCCTCTCCAGCCATCAGATCACCCCTATCAGATCAACGTCGATTCGCAACTGCCTACCCGCAAGCGGATGGTTAAAGTCAAACAGTGCACCGCGATCAGAAATTTCTTTGAAAATTCCCGAGTACTGTCCGCCGTTTGGTGCCGCAAAACTGACCATGTCACCCGACTCGAACGCTGCATCGTCTCCAGCGTGCTGCTTGAGCATCTCGTGACTCACCCACTGAAGAAGATCAGGATTGCGCTCACCGTATGCCTGTTCGGGACTGAGCGACTCGGAAAAGCAGTCACCCTCTGGTCGACCCAAAAGCACCTGCTCCATGCCGGGAGCCCACTGCCCCATCCCCATCTGCAAAGTGGCGGGACGACCACCAAACGTATCGATAAACACGGACCCCGCACCTGGGCCACTCTCGACCACAATGCGGTAGTGGAGTGTCAGGTAGGAATCCGACTGGACAACGGGCGTATTTGACATGGATGACTTCCGGGCAAAGTGCAAAGATATGAAACCTCAACCCCCTATTCTAGAGCCAGACTGATGACTTTGCTTGACGCGCTGCCACCCGAAGAACGTCCACGAGAGAGATTACTGAGCCAGGGAGCCACCGCTCTGACAGATGCAGAACTACTTGCCTTGCTTTTCGGGAGTGGAACCAGAGGCAAGCATGCCATCACGCTCGCATCCGAATTGCTGGTACGCTGCCACGGCGTCGCTGGGCTGCCCAGGCTCGATGTCGATGGACTGAAACAGACACCGGGCATCGGAACCGCCAAGGCTTGCCTGCTCGCAGCGGCATTCGAACTTGGCAGACGAGCCATTCTCGCCTCCCTCAAGAATGGGGAGCCTCTGACCAACCCGTCGCAAGTCAAA
This sequence comes from Orrella marina, assembly GCF_003058465.1. Classification (NCBI taxonomy): domain Bacteria; kingdom Pseudomonadati; phylum Pseudomonadota; class Betaproteobacteria; order Burkholderiales; family Alcaligenaceae; genus Orrella; species Orrella marina. Next base: position 1,899,122 of record NZ_CP028901.1, read on the forward strand.
GACTACTGCCGCGCAAATATGGGACATTTGCGAATCGAGCATTGCAGAGTGATTCTTCTGGACTCACTGAACCGCGTGATAAGCGATCACGAGGTCTCTCGCGGCACACTTGGTGAAACGCCCATCTACCCCAGGGAGATCGCCCGTCTCGCACTGGGTCACCACGCTGCGGCGGTGATCATTGTTCACAACCACCCTTCCGGCCTGGCAGAACCAAGCGATGCGGATCTTCACATGACAGCCGAACTGACCAAGGCTCTTGAACTGATAGACGTCATGTTACTTGACCATTTGATCGTAGCAGGCCCCAACGTCATTTCACTCGCGGAAAGCGGCCACCTTGACCTGCTGTCGTCCGGATAGATAAACAGAAATCGTGGTGGCTCATTGAGCAAAGAAAACGGAGCGTTTAATTCTGCGACACAATGATCCGCGGCAAGCTCAAGCTGCTTGACCTGAGCTTGCCGGGATTTGTAACGAGTTTAGTTACGCACGCTCGAAAATGGCGGCAATACCCTGGCCACCGCCAATGCACATCGTCACAAGCGCATAGCGACCACCTGTGCGATGCAACTCATGAATGGCTTTGACCGTCACAATGGCACCGGTCGCACCAATCGGGTGACCCAGTGAGATGCCACTACCGTTCGGATTCACTTTCTCAGGATCAAAACCGAGTTCCTTGCTCACTGCGCACGCCTGAGCCGCAAAAGCTTCGTTGGCCTCAATGACATCGATCTGGTCAAGTGTCAAACCTGCACGCGCAAGCACAGCCTTGGAAGCCGGCACTGGACCAATGCCCATGATATCGGGATCGACGCCAGCATGCGCATACGCAACAAGACGTGCCAGTGGCTTTGTGCCATGAGATTTCAATGCTTCGCCGCTCATGAGGACAACGGCTGCTGCACCATCGTTGATACCCGATGCGTTACCGGCTGTGACCGTGCCATTTTCCTTGACGAAAACGGCTCTCAATTTGGCCAGCCCCTCTGCTGACACATCGCTGCGTGGGTGCTCGTCCTTGTCAAACACGACTTCACCCTTGCGCGTCTTGATCACAACAGGAACAATCTGGTCCGCAAACCGTCCTTCGGCCACAGCCTGCACGGCCCGCCTGTGCGACTCCACTGCCAGCGCATCCTGCTGCTCGCGAGTGATCTCGAACTTCTTCGCTACGTTCTCAGCTGTGACACCCATGTGCATCCGACCAAACGGATCGGTCAGCGCAGCAACCATCATGTCAGTCACTTTGGTATCACCCATCCGTGCACCCGAACGCATGGCTTCGGACAGATAGCCACCGCGACTCATATTTTCTGCACCGCCACCGACCGCAATCTCAGTGTCTCCCAGCAAGATGGACTGAGAAGCCGAGACGATCGCCTGCAGTCCGGACCCGCAAAGGCGATTCACGTTGAACGCCGCAGTGGTCTCTGGCAGACCGGCATTCAGTGCCACTACCCGCGACAGATAGACGTCACGAGCTTCGGTCGGGACCACATGACCGAATGCGAGATGCCTGACCTCGTCACCGGGAACCGCGCTGCGCTCAAGCGCAGCCTTCACAACAGTCGCCCCCAGATCAATCGGCGGGACATCCTTGAGGCCCCCGCCGAAGTCACCAATCGCTGTCCGGACAGCTGATGTAACCCACACTTCGCGCATAGTCTGCTCCTTACGTTTAATAGGAAGAAATATCACCAGGGCCCGAACAGTCTCTTTGATTTTCAGGCCCCGACTGACTTACTCTAGGACAACATGACAAAACCTGGCCAAGCCAGGCTGGCTGATCACATTCAGATTACCTGAGTCGACTCTCAGCATAACGCAACGACCGTATAAATTTTTGGCTAATTATGACTATCCCTTATTCTATTCTGGATCTTTCACCCATCCCGGAAGGTGCCGACGCTGCAACCGCCCTCTCCAACACCCGGGACCTCGCCCAGCACGGTGAGGCGCTGGGATATCGGCGGTACTGGGTGGCAGAACATCACAACATGAGCGGTATAGCGAGTTCTGCGACAGCTGTTCTGATCGGAAACATTGCTGGTGCAACCCAGACAATCCGTGTTGGTTCTGGCGGCATCATGCTTCCAAATCACGCTCCGCTGATCATTGCCGAGCAGTTCGGCACGCTTGCAACTCTCTATCCAGGAAGAATTGATCTGGGTCTTGGCCGTGCGCCTGGAACGGACCAGCAGACCGCCCGAGCGCTCAGACGCGATCTCCAGTCAAGCAGCGACCGCTTCCCGCAGGACGTTCTTGAACTGATGGAATATCTGGGCCCACAAGCAGATTCGCTCCCAGTCAGGGCGGTACCCGGAGCTGGTACGGAGGTACCTGTCTGGATTCTGGGTTCGAGTCTTTTCGGGGCTCAGCTTGCTGCACATTTCGGACTTCCGTATGCATTTGCTTCGCACTTCGCACCGGCTGATCTCATGGATGCACTGGCCATTTATCGCCAGACGTTCAAACCATCCCGGCATCTGTCCAAGCCTTATGCCATGGTGCTTGCAAACATCGTCGCAGCCGATACGGACGATCAGGCCAGACATCTATTCACATCGGTCCAGCAACAGTTTGTTCGCATGCGACGCAATACACGCGGAAAACTGCCGCCTCCCATCGAAGACATTGAAAGTTTCTGGACACCGGTAGAAAAGCAGTTTGCGAGCCAGATGTTGTCCTGTGCAGTGATGGGGTCACTTGAGACAGTCACCCAGGGTCTGCAGGCACTGGTTGACAGGACGCAGCCACAGGAACTGATGTTTACCGGGCAGATTTACGATCATCAGGCGCGCCTGCACTCGTTCGAACTCGCAGCGCAAGCCATGAAACAAGTCAATCAACCATGTGAGTCGTACATGTAATCTCTGCGCCACGGGTAGCCCAGATCTTCAGGCAGATCAAGCTCATCTGGTCTGCCGCGTGTCGGCAAATGGTGACCAACTATCTGGTACAGCGCAATCCACCCATTTTCGAATCCGGCAGCACATCCTGCGAGGTAAAGTCTGTATGCCCGCAAGGCCCGCTGCCCCTGTTCCGAGCTGAGAATCGTTCGCGCCTGGTCCAGACGGGCTTCAAGCGCATCGCTCCACGCCCACAGCGTACGCGCGTAGTGTGGGCGCAAATTCTCGACATCGACCGGCTCCAGCCCGGCATTGCCCATCTGAGTCAGCACATGACCAATATGGGTCAACTCCCCTCCCGGAAAAATGTACTTTTCAATGAAGTCACCCATACCATGACCAAGCTGGTCATTCTCAACCCCGCCCGCTGTGATCCCGTGATTCATGATGAGACCACCCGGCTTGAGCAGGCGACGCAGTTGATCGAAATACACGGTCAGCTGCGCCCGTCCGACATGCTCGAACATACCAACTGACGCTATCTTGTCAAAAGGGTTGCCTGAATCGAGTTTACGATAGTCAAGCAACTCCATTCGCACCCGTCCCGAGAGCCCTTTCTCTTCAATCAGTCGATTGACATAGGCATGCTGGTTTCTGGACAGTGTGATCCCGGTTGCATCGACACCATAGTGCTCTGCTGCCCACAAGAGCAGGCCTCCCCAGCCTGCGCCAACATCTGCAAATCGCTCTCCCTCTGCCAGACGGAGTTTGCGGCAGATATGATCAAGCTTGGCTTGCTGCGCCTGCTCGAGATCCATCTCCGGCGTTCGATAGTAAGCGCATGAGTACACTCTTCTGGGATCTAGCCACAGCGCATAAAAGTCATCTGACAAATCGTAATGAAACTCGATGTGCCTGGCATCTCTTTCAACCGAGTGACGCCACACCGAAATCAACTGCTTGACAAGCGTTCCGAACACCCCCTGGCGCGCCGCCTCAACCGGCGAACTCGGAAGCATCGCCGTGGCGGCGGCCATAAGATCGCGCATCGGACTGCGGATATCGATACGCCCCTCCACGTAATCTTCGCCAACTTTTCCAATATCACCCGATGCCAGATTCTTGAGTGCTTTGAGATCACTGACAATCAGTTCGACCACAGCGTTGCCGGACCCGATCCGGGTTCCATCTGGAAGATGCAACTGCACTTCAACAGGCAAACTGGCTATTTTTTTTTCAACCAGACTAACCAGCGGATTCAAGACTATCCCCCTTATGTCCAATTCCATCAATTTCGACATCCCCGGACAAGGATGTATAAACGAGCACACAAAGAAATGTATCCAATTTTCGTCATTTGCGAAACCTTCCAGACGAATTCCTCAACCTCGACTGATGACACATTCGAAGACCTTTTCGCACAGGGGACGGATCAAGCAACGACGCTAAGTTTGCGCCACGGTTACGATTCGGGATATACTTCTCGGTTTGGCGGGTTTGGCTTTGGGCTCCTCAGTGGTCGGGAGGGCGTGTCAGAGTCTGTTTTCCTGCGATAAACGCTGGCAGAACATGATCTGGACAGCCAGACACATACCCCTAGCAAATTTTTGAAAGGTGCAACCATGGCACGAGTATGCCAAGTAACTGGTAAGGGCCCCATCACGGGCAACAACGTATCTCACGCAAACAACAAGACCAAGCGTCGCTTCCTGCCTAACCTGCAGTCACACCGATTCTGGGTTGAGAGCGAGAACCGCTGGGTTCGCCTGCGCGTCAGCGCGAACGCGATGCGCACGATCGACAAGAACGGCATCGATTCCGTTCTGGCAGATCTGCGTGCTCGTGGCGAAATCGCCTGAGCGCCTGAGCTTTACTGACGACTTTAAGAGAGATTCATCATGGCCAAAGGCATTCGAGAAAAAATCAAGCTGGAGTCGACCGCAGGTACCGGTCACTTTTACACAACGAGCAAGAACAAGCGCAACACGCCTGACAAGATGCTCATCAAGAAGTACGACCCGGTCGTGCGCAAGCACGTCGAGTACAAGGAAACCAAGCTCAAGTGATTCGGGGTTGGCGAATCAGAACAGGGTCATAGATCCGCTCTGTCTCGTCAGTCACGCAACACCTTCATGACTTGAGCGACAGGCGTAGTCCAGATTTGCTTGAAGCACGCCTTGCTAGGGGATCTTGCAGGTTCAGCATCCTCCACAACCCTGTGTGATCTCAAATGATCCACTTGCGTCAGGAGTGGCAACCGTGTCGTTACTGTCATGCGTATCAAGGTGTAAATGAGCCATCATTCAAAGCCCTGCAAACGCAGGGCTTTGTTCATTTCAGGACAATCACGCCATACCTGCGCGCAAGCTTCCTATAATGAGTGGTTTCCATGATCACACCAGGACCCTCTTACTGCCCCAATCTCTGACCGGGGCCCATCCTGGACAATCCCAACTTTTTAGCTGAATCGACAAACGCATGCAGGACCGTTACCAGCCCAGCCTCGTAGAGGCCACCGCCCAAGAATTCTGGAAGAGCAAGGACGCCTATCGCGTTACCGAGAACGCCGTAGACGGCAAAGGCAACCCCAAGCCGAAATTCTACGCTTGCTCGATGCTGCCCTACCCCAGTGGCAAACTGCACATGGGGCACGTGCGCAACTACACCATCAACGACATGATGACTCGCCAGTTGCGTATGAAAGGCTACAACGTCCTGATGCCGATGGGATGGGATGCTTTTGGCATGCCCGCCGAGAACGCAGCGATCAAGTCCAATGTACCTCCAGCAAAATGGACATACGACAACATCGCCTACATGCGCAAGCAAATGCAGGCGATGGGGCTGGCCATCGACTGGTCACGTGAGATGACCGCGTGTGACCCCAACTACTACAAGTGGAACCAGTGGCTCTTTCTCAAGATGCTGGAGAAAGGCATTGCCTATCGCAAGACCCAGGTTGTGAACTGGGATCCTGTCGACAATACCGTGCTGGCCAATGAGCAGGTTATTGACGGCAAAGGATGGCGTTCTGGCGCGACAGTCGAGAAGCGCGAGATTCCCGGGTACTACCTCAAGATCACAGACTACGCCGAGGAGCTCCTCACAACCGTACGTGACAAGCTTGATGGCTGGCCAGACCGTGTACGTGCCATGCAGGAAAACTGGATTGGCAAGAGCGAGGGTGTGCGCTTTGCCTTTACCCACGACATTCGCAACAGTGACGGCGATCTTGTCAATGATGGGAAGATGTACGTGTTCACGACTCGCGCTGACACAATCATGGGTGTGACATTCTGCGCAGTGGCACCTGAGCATCCTCTTGCTCAGATCGCTTCCGCGCGTAATCCGGACATTGCTGCGTTTATCGAACAGTGCATGAAAGGCGGCCAGACAGAAGCCGAGATCGCCACTCGCGAGAAAGAAGGGATGGACACAGGCCTCAAGGTCACCCACCCCATTACGGGAGACTCGATTGCGCTCTGGGTCGGTAACTACGTACTCATGAGTTACGGCGATGGTGCTGTCATGGGCGTGCCCGCACACGATGAACGCGACTTTGCTTTCGCAAACAAGTATCAGATTGAGATCCGTCAGGTTGTTCAGGTCGGCTCACATACGTTTGATAACAAGGTCTGGAATGACTGGTACGCAGACAAGCAAGCCGGCACCCTCATCCAGTCAGGACAGTTCGACGGATTGACGTCAACTCAGGCGATCGAACAAATCGCCAGCACACTTGAAGAGAAAGGACTCGGGGCTCGCAAGACAACCTGGCGACTGCGCGACTGGGGCATCTCACGCCAGCGCTACTGGGGCACACCAATCCCGATTATTCACTGCGAAAGTTGTGGTCCCGTTCCCGTCCCGGAAAAAGACCTCCCCGTCGTGCTGCCAGAGAACCTGATCCCCGATGGGAGCGGAAACCCGCTGACAAAAGACGAGGCCTTCCTGTCGTGCTTCTGCCCGAGCTGCGGCAAGCCAGCCAGGCGAGAAACCGACACCATGGACACCTTTGTCGACTCCTCCTGGTACTTCATGCGCTACACCTCACCCGATAGTAATGAGGCCATGGTCGATGAGCGTAATGACTACTGGATGCCCATGGACCAGTACATCGGTGGTATCGAACACGCAGTCATGCACTTGCTGTACGCACGGTTCTGGACCAAGGTCATGCGTGACATGGGCCTAGTCAAGTTCGATGAGCCATTTACACGCCTGCTCTGCCAGGGGATGGTGCTCAACCACATCTACTACGCACGCAACGAACGCGGCGGGATCGAATATTTCTGGCCAGAGGAAGTTGAGAACACTTACGACGCGAAGGGTTCTATAACAGGCGCCACTCTGAAGTCAGATGGTCGTGAAATTATCTACGGTGGCGTGGGCACCATGTCGAAGTCCAAGAACAACGGTGTGGACCCGCAATCACTGATCGATCAGCAGGGTGCCGACACCGCGCGACTTTTCGTCATGTTCACGAGCCCCCCAGAGCAAACGCTGGAATGGTCAGACTCGGGTGTGGACGGATCTCTGCGCTTTCTCAGGCGCCTCTGGGCAAGCGCCTACAACCATCAGAGGGTAATCACTGAGGCCGTCCCGGGACTTGCAACGACAGACTGGTCAAAAGCCTCTCCTGAAGTCGCTGATCTGCGTCGAACCATTCACAGCCTGCTCAAGCAGACTGATTATGACTACGAGCGGATACAGTACAACACAGTGGTTTCCGGCACCATGAAAATGCTCAACGCCATTGAGAGCGCCAAGCTTGATTCTGAAACCCTGTGTTCGCAAGCATTGGCAGAGTCGTTCAGCATCCTTCTGCGAGTTCTTTACCCCGTAGTCCCGCACATCACCTGGCAACTCTGGAGAGAGCTTGGACTTGAGAAGGTGCATGGGGACCTGCTGGATGCCGCATGGCCGCAGGTAGACGCCAGAGCGCTTGAATCGGACGAGATAGAACTGGTGTTGCAAGTCAATGGCAAGCTGCGTGGCAGTCTGCGTGTCGCATCGAACGCAACCAAGCCAGAAATTGAGTCGCTGGCCGCCGCGCACGAAGCTGTCGCAAAGCATCTTCAGGGGTCGGCTCCCAAGCGTATCATCGTGGTTCCTGGCAAGCTGGTGAACGTCGTCGGCTAAGTGCAGATCCTCAAGGTTCTAACGCGACACGCGCGCCTGGAGCCTGGGGACAGAAAGGAAATTCAGGTGATCAGTCATCAGACAAGGAGTGGGCTCATGAAGCAGCTGGCACAGCACATGCAGGAGGCACGGACTGCGTTTGCAACAGGTAAGCAGCAGCGCGCAAGGTCTGCCATATGGCCTGGATGGGCGCTCATGCTTGCTCTGACGATCCTGCTGACCGCCTGCGGATTCAGGCTGCAAGGCACGACTCCGTTACCCTTCGAACGGCTGTCCATCACCATTCCCGACAACACGCAGTTTGGAGCAGATGTGCGGCGTGCAATTCGTGCGGCGTCTCCCGACACAGTCATTGTTTCAAACGAACCCCTTCTCAAAGGTGAGAAACCAAACTTTCAGGCTCAACTGCAGCAAGTGTCTGTCAGTCGCAACATACGGGAAGTTTCTCTCAACCCGCAAGGTCGAGTGGAAGAGTACGAGCTGACCCTGATCTTTACATTCCGGCTTGTCAATGCACGAAGCGAAATCATCCTGCCCGACACCACTCTTGTCACCGTTCGAGATCTGCCATATGACGACAACGTAGTTCAGGCCAAGGAAGGTGAAATCGCCACCCTGTTCGAACAGATGCAGCGCAGCATGGTGGATCGACTCATGCGCCGGATCACTTCTCCGGATGTCATCCAGACTTACGAGCGTCTAGAGCGCAAAGCTGCGCAGGAAAAATGAGGCTGCGGCTCTATGCGAAGAACTCAGCCTGCAGCCACGCCCGAGGCAACCTTGGCCAGAATCAAGCAGCTACCCGGCCTGATCGTGATCACTGGAGACGAGCCGCTGCTGGTCATGGAGGCAGCTGATAGCCTGCGTGAACGTGCCCGCGAGGAGGGCTTTACCGACCGTCACAGCTTCGTGATGGACGCCCGCAGTGACTGGCAGCAGATTTCACTCGCAGCGGGTGCTGGCTCGCTGTTTGGTGACCGACAGTTGATCGAAATCACCATGCCAAGTGCCAAGCCCGGCAAAACAGGCGGCCAGGCCATCAGCAATCTCGCCAAGACGCACAGTTCGTCTGTCGTACAGGACGCCTTGCTTGTATTCAAGCTGCCAGAGCTTGACCGACAAAGTCGAGAAACAGTCTGGTGCAAGGACCTTCTATCGAACGCGCTTGTGCTCGAGTGTGCAGCCATCCCCAGAGCCGCCCTGCCCCAGTGGATCGAAACACGTCTGGATCGTCAGCACCAAACGACAGATCGCGACACTCTTTCCTGGATGGCTGACCACGTTGAAGGCAATCTGCTGGCAGCACACCAGGAGGTACTTAAGCTCGGTCTGCTTTATCCCGAGGGCAATCTCAGTCAAGAACAAGTTCAGACGGCAGTCATGAACGTCGCGCGCTATGACGTGATGGCACTACGCGACGCAGCCATAGACGGACAGGCAGCCAGGGCTTTGCGTATTCTTGAAGGACTAAAGGCAGAAGGAACGCCTACTCCACTCGTTTTGTGGGCTCTGAGCGATGAGATCCGAAATCTCGCTCGCGTATACGAGAAAACACGTCAAGGCTTGCGAGCGCAGGAGGCCATGAAATCCCTGCGGATTTTTGGTGTCAGAGAGCAGCGACTGTCTCGACTGATGGATAGACTCGGTTCTCCACTGGTTGACAGCCTTCTGTCGCATGCTCATGACGTTGACCGTCTTGGCAAGGGCATACCCGTTCAAGGACGTCTTGATGATGTATGGCAAGAGATGTCCAGACTGACGCTTCGACTTGCCACCAGCCGATCACGCTAAACTAACAGCCTGAGCCGCATTGCCCGACGGGCCTGGATTGAACTGCGTCCCGAAATTTCACTAAAGATTTCTCATCCTTCATGAGAAAGGATCCTCGGTGATCATCCACGCGGGCTCTGGTAAAACTAACGGCAAACACCGAATCAGGAATTTGGTAATAATGAACTCACTCGAACAATCTATTCTTGCAATCGGACAGCAGGCTCGTGCAGCCGGCCGACTCATGATGAAAGCGTCTGACCAGCAAAAAGCAGACGCTTTGCTGGCCATGGCGGACGCACTAGACACATCACGCCCTGAACTGATACAGGCCAATGCGAAGGACTTGCATCGAGCCCGGGAGCGCAACCTGGACGCCCCATTGCTCGACAGGTTGACCCTCTCTGAAAAGACACTTATCGGTATGGCGCAAAGCCTGCGACAGATTGCGGCGATGCCTGATCCAGTCGGAAGTCTGGGTCCGACTCAGGTTCGTCCCAATGGCATGCGGATTGCACAGATGCGGGTTCCACTCGGTGTCGTTGGCATCATTTACGAGTCAAGGCCAAACGTCACGATCGACGCTGCAGCGCTGTGCGTAAAGTCTGGCAATGCGACCATTCTCAGAGGCGGCAGCGAAGCGATCAACAGCAACATGGCGCTGGCGGAGATCATCTCGGCCGGGCTCAGGAATGCCGGCCTGCCCGGGCAGGCCGTTCAGCTGATTCCGACGACCGATCGGGACGCAGTCGGTTACCTCGTCACCATGACCGAATATGTTGACGTGATTGTTCCGCGTGGCGGCAAAAGTCTGATCACCCGGCTTTCGGAACAGGCGCGTGTTCCCATGATCAAGCATCTTGACGGCAATTGCCATGTTTACATTGACTCTGCTGCCGACCTCGACAAGGCTCACGACATCGCCTTGAACGCAAAAACCTACCGTTACGGGATCTGCGGCGCCATGGAAACCTTGCTGGTTCACCGGACAGTCGCCAGTACGATCCTACCGAAGCTTGCCGATTCCTTTACTATGAAGGGCGTCGAACTCAGGGGCTGTCCTGAAACGCTTGTCATACTGCCTGACGCCACGCCAGCCTCGGATAGTGACTGGGCTGAGGAGTACCTGGCCCCGATACTGGCGATCCGCATCGTCGACTCCATTGACCAGGCAATCGAACATATCGCCCGGTGGGGCTCTGGCCACACAGACTCAATTGTGACTCAGGATGTGGATGCCGCGAGCCGGTTCGAGCGAGAGGTCGATTCCAGCTCTGTCTATGTGAATCTGCCTACCTGCTTTGCGGATGGCTTTGAATACGGTCTTGGCGCCGAGATCGGGATCAGCACCAATCGTCTGCATGCCCGCGGTCCTGTCGGACTAGAAGGGCTCACAACCCAGAAATGGGTGTTACGCGGCAACGCGCAACTGAGAGGCTGAGCCATCATGCTTTGGGTCAAGACGCTCCACATCGTGTTCATTGCATCCTGGTTTGCAGGACTTTTTTACCTGCCCAGGATCTACGTCAACCTTGCTCAAGCCAAAGATGCCGCGTCTCGCGACACCTTGCTCGGCATGGCACGGCGTCTGTACCGTTTCATGACCATCCTGGCCATTCCGGCAGTTGTACTCGGACTATGGCTTTACCTTGGATATGGGATTGGGCTTGGGGCCGGCAACGGCTGGATGCATGCCAAACTGGCACTGGTAGCTGTCCTGCTGATCTACCATGGGATATGCAAACATTACCTGAATCAGTTTGAAGCCGGCACTGTTCGCCATTCGCATGTGTTTTTTCGGTGGTTCAATGAGGTACCGGTATTACTGATGCTGGCCGTCACGGCTCTGGTCGTGATCAAACCCTTTTAAATCGATCTTTCATGTCAGACTCAGACCAGAAGCCACCATCCAGCACTAAGACACTGACCATCAAACGATCTGGTGGCAACGAATCAACACGCGACCCAGGCCTCTCGGCCAAACGAAATGCAACTGGCGCCCGGGCGCACCGGCTTGCGCGCCTGAAGGTCGAAAAGCAGAAGACAGAACGACATGAACAACCCGCAGAACCTTCTGAACAAAGACGCCCACCCCGCTCGCCTGGCGCAGTCCGTCCTGCTGGCCGAGATGCGGGTCCGGCACGCCAGAAAAGCAGTGCTCCTCGCAATCGACCCGACAACAACAATGCCCCCAGGACTCGACCCGAACACCTTCGCCACGGACGCCCGTCCGACGAACGCAGGCCGGATAGATCGGTGCACACCGGCAATACCCATACTAACGAGCCACAAGCGGTCTCCCGCAGACAAGCCCGTGCGCAGCCGGACCGCAATCCATATGAAGGCTTGCACAGAGCGTTTGCATCCTGTCCTCGCGGTCTTGAGGAGGTCCTGGCAGCCGAACTAAACAGCATTGGACTCAAAGCAGTTCGTGCAGGCCGTGCAGGTGTCCATTTCGAGGGAGAGTGGATCAGCATCCAGAAGGCCAATCTTTACAGCCGCCTGGCGACCCGTATCCTGGTTGAGGTCGCCCAACGTCCTGTCAATCAAGAGTCCGATATTGCGGACCTTGCAAGGGCAACTCGCTGGGAGTCCTGGTTCGGTCCGGATCACACTCTGCGCGTCGACACATCAGCCATCAATAGTCCCATGAAAAGCCTGCAGTTCTGCAATCTGCTGGTGAAAGACGGTATTTGTGACAGACTCAGAGATATCGAAGGCGCCCGCCCCAGTATCGATACAGTCAGGCCTGATGCGCGCGTGCACCTTTTTCTATCAGACACCACAGCAACACTGTATCTTGACACATCCGGCGAGTCGCTTTTCAAGCGGGGATGGCGATTCGACAAAGGACAGGCGCCCATTCGTGAGAACCTCGCAGCAGGTCTTCTGGCGCTCACGGGATGGAAACCTGGCACACCACTGCTGGATCCATTTTGCGGTAGCGCAACTATCCTGATCGAAGCCGCGTGGATGGCACTGGACATCGCACCTGGCATCAATCGCCCGTTCGCCTTCGAGCGTCTACGACACCACGATGCCTTGCAATGGCAGTCGCTGCGACGAGAGGCCTCAGACCGGATCCTGACAGAAACAACGGCACCGATCATTGGCTTTGAGATCAGTTCTGAAACACTTGAGATGGCCCGGCGTAACCTGACTCGAGCGCGAGTACCGGCCAACGTTGTCAACCTGCTACATGCTGATGCGTGTCAGGAAGAGTGCCCAGTTGCGCCCGGACTGATCCTGACCAACCCCCCGTACGGCATCCGGCTTGAAGCAGAAAAGGACTTGATGACTCTCTGGGCCAGTCATCTGAAACAAGCTTATGCTGGCTGGCAAGTCGGCGTCATCAGTGCCGATCTCGAACTGCCGTCGGCAATGCGCTTAAAACCAAGGCGGCGAGTTCCCGTCTTTAACGGTGCGCTCGACTGTCGGCTGTTCCTGTTCGATCTTGTGAGCGGTGGTTACCAGAAATAACATCCTCCAGACACAGGGCTTGATCAGTCGTCCTCCACGTATCCGGCTGATCTCATCCTGTGTCTATGCTCCTTGCCAGGCTGATCACAGCCATGTGATCTATTGATGACTCATCAGTGTGCGTTTTGCCGGTAGCCATTTAGCGGCCTGCACGAACTCGTTCATCTATTACCAATCCGGTCACTTCAATCCTGGCTGGTTCTTCGAAGCACTCTCGCATCTTGTTTGACTTCACTTGAATACGTCGACGACCACGTGTGCCGGGTAATGGCCCCACAAATCCATCAAAGCCCCCCCCTTCCTCCTGTATTCACATGCCGATGTGCAACAGAGCATGGCACGAAAAGGGCTAATCAGACACTGGCCTGTAACTAGGTATTGCAATGTACTGGGGTTTTCCCTATAATTAGGGTATTCCCTATAATTAGGGTATTCCCTATCAGGTAAACCCTGATCCTGATGGTTCACAAATCAAAAAGGTAAATCATGAATACGAAAAACATTAACGAATCAAACGAAATCCATTCTCTCCTGAACATTTCGAAGAGTTTCGACCCCCTGCTCGCCGAGCGTGAAATCCGCGCCGCTGCGCAGCAGGAACTTGCCAGAGCAATCATTCGCTCGATCAAGGTCGGACTGAACAACATCTCCAGCGTCATCAAAGATGCATCAGAGCTTCGCAGCAAGTATGGCGCAACCAACAACGGTGCCGTATGACCCGTTGCAAGCCGGATAGCAGTTACTGATCGCTATCCGGCAGTTTGATCTGACCAGTCGTGCAGTCTTGCGCGCAATAGCGGATAATGCCGGTATTTACATGCCATCGCAATCGGTCAGCGTCAATGTCTCTTTCAGTTCCCTCCCCTAGTCATACCCTTCCGGAAGCATCGCGCGGCAAGCGTTTCGCCAGCATGATGTACGAAGGCGTTCTGCTATTTGCAGTCGTTTTCATTGCCGATTACCTGTTTGATGCACTGACGCAAAGTCGGCACGGCCTGACACTCAGGCTTGAAAGACAGGTCATCCTCTTTCTGGCAATTGGAGTCTATTTCTTCATCTGCTGGCGTGCGGGTGGACAGACATTACCGATGAAAGCCTGGCATATCAAACTGGTCAGCCAGGATACGAGCAGACCATCAGCTGTTCAGCTTGTTGGACGCTACATGGCAAGCTGGATTGTGCCGCTAGTCGGAATGGCCATGATTCACGCAGTCGTTTTAAGCACGGGATTACGGGCCATTTACCTGTTTGCAGTCGGTGCACCATTTCTGATTTTCATTCCAACCTGGTTTCGTCGGGACGGCCAGTTCCTTCATGACGTCATTTGTGGCACTCGCATCGTAGATATCCGCCAGGCGATAGGTGCTTAATCGCAAAATTATGCACTGAGACGCCTGTAACTGTTGCCAACTCTTCCAAGCTGGTCCATGCTACGCGTTGGATAAGAATAATTGGGATCCGCCCGTCACGCATGACTGATCTGTACCGCCCCCTGAGAGACGAATTCGCCTGGCACGTGCCAAGGTTCATCAACATTGCCGATCGTTGCTGCCAGCAATGGGCGGAGGAACACTCTCACTCCAAATCAGTAGCTATCGAGATTATCGGACCTGATGGCTACGCACAGCGATCGACCTTTCAGGAGCTTGCTGAAACCAGCTGTCGACTCGCCAATGGCCTTGAAAGAATGGGAGCCAAGCCTGGAGATCGCGTTGCAGTCATCATGCGTGACAGGGTCGAAGCACTTGCAGTCATGATGGCCTGTTGGCTCAAACAATGTATTGTGGTCGCCTTGCCGACCACGGAGCATGGTGACGTCATGACGCAACGTGTGCGTCAGTCACGATGCCGCATCGTCTTTACGGATGACAGTGAACCTGACAAGGTATTCTCGGCGTTGCAACGGTGCACTCGCGTCCAGCAGATCGTCGGTCTGTCGGTTGAAGCTGAAAACGCCATGTCCTGGTCTGGACTGCTTTCGAGACAGCCAGACGCTTACCGAGTCGAGCCGACGCGATCTCAACAACCAGCCCTGCTGGCCTGGCCCACGCGTTCTTCAAGCGCATATCCGCCGCAAACCGCGTTTCTGGTGGCCCATCAGGCATTGATCGGCAATCTGACAGGATTCGTGTCCGCCAATAACTGGTTCCCCAAAGACGCGACTGGAATGCAGTCATCGGTCTCGATGATGTCTGAGGCTGGTTTGTTCGGTGTCATTCTCCCATCCCTGTATTTTGGAGTGGGTGTCAGACTGCAACCAACACTTCCTCACAGTTTCGAGGCACTGTCCCAGGGAGCGCTGAAGATCTCGCACATCAATACAACCTCGGGCATGCTGTGCCAATGGTTGCGCCGCTCACCTGTCTCGGCTGAATTCAATCTCAAGGGACTCTCCGTCTTTGGAGAATTGCTCAACGGTTACTGGCGAGATCTTGCAAGCAACCGTTTTGGCATTCAACCGAATCTCGTAACGTTTGTCCCCGGATGCGGATTATTGTGGGGAGATAGCCATCCCATGTGGCCGACTGATCCCGACAAAGCTGGCAGGGTCTTTCCCGGACATAAACTCGTTGAACGTTCGGCTGGTCTGTCAGGGCCAGGGACCAGCGTCTGCAAGGAGATTTATGCGTGTCGCTCAGATCATACGGGAGATCCGGATCCAGCCATCTATGTGGGAGTCTGGCCATTAAAGGACCCGGCCGATGTTCATGAACCCATCGACATGGTTCCAGAGCATCCATGCGGTCTGGTTGGTGAGCTCAAAGAGGATGGATCGGTTCATCTAGCAGGCTGGTCCGATGATCTGCTGCTCACAGGATCCGCAGCACTCCACCCTCTTGCTATCGAACAGGCGGTGATGTCGATTGATGAGGTCATGATGGCTGCCGCCATTCATCCGCCAAGTCGCAAACCTGCCTCCGATGTTGCAGAGATCTGGATTGTTCTCGAGCTTGATAGCGCGACCAGCATTTCGTCTGCTCAGCGCACCGGACTGCGTAATCGTATACTGGAGGTCATTCGAGGCATGGTCGGCAACAGTCGTGTCAGACTCGGCATCTCGCAACGCATTTCGATCGACACCAGCGGACACCCAAGGCGTGACCTGCTACGTGTCCGACATGGGCTCAGTGGAGTCCAGCCGTTGTCAGCATGAGTGCGGTCTGCGCCACTATCGAACATATTTATTCAGGAATTTCAGTATGGCTTCATATCAGATTGATGATCTTGCTCCCCAGATCGATCCTACCGCCTGGGTTTTTGATAATGCGGTGCTGATCGGCGATGTCCGCCTTGCTGCAGGTGCAAGCGTCTGGCCAGGTGTGACCATCCGGGGTGATAACGCCCCCATCACCGTAGGAAAGGGTAGCAACATCCAGGAAGGTAGTGTTTTGCACGTTGACACCGGGGTGCCGCTAACCATCGAAGATCACGTCACCGTCGGTCACCAGGCCATGCTGCATGGTTGCACAATTCGCAGTGGGTCACTGATCGGCATGCAGGCCATCATTTTGAATCATGCTGTCATCGGCAAAAACTGTCTGATTGGCGCAGGAGCGATCGTTCCGGAAGGACGTGAGATACCTGAGGGCAGCCTTGTCGTCGGTGTTGGGAAGATTCTCAGAACGCTATCTGAAGAAGAAATCGAGCAGATGCACCGTAACAACACCACCTACGAAGAGCGTGCGAAGCGATACGCCAAGATACTCAAGCGGGTTGACTGATGAGTGAACAGTCATCATCCGATCAACTGAAAAAGTTTCTGCTCGACGATCGCAGTGCGCGTGTCAGTGCGGTCGAAATGGAGCACGTCTGGCATGAAGCGACCCATCGGCACCAATACCCGCTCGCCGTTCAGGAACTACTCGGGGAGTTGATGTGTGCGGCGGCCTTACTGGCGTCGAATCTGAAATTTGAGGGTGCCTTACTGCTGCAATTGCAAGGGAATGGCCCCATCAGGCTGATCGTTGTCGAATGCCGTTCCGACATGTCTATGCGGGCAACGGTCAAGCTCGGTAGTGGGGAGATCGGAGTACAGACCGGATTAGGTGCTTTGATCAACCCGGACGGTGATGGCCGATTTTCCGTGATTCTCAATCCCCCCAAGGACGCACCCAATCTGCACCCTTATCAGGGGATTGTGTCGCTTGAGTCTGAGAGTGTTGGAAAAGCCATCGAGCAGTACATGCAGCAATCAGAACAGCTCTCCACCAGGTTGTGGCTATCTGTCACACCTGAGCGTATTAGTGGACTGATGCTTCAGAAACTACCAGTTACCGGCGGCACATCCGGAACCAGTCAGGACCAGGCCGACTCGTCCTGGGAACACGCTCGAATGGTCTGTGAGACGGTCACTTCGTCCGAAATGGCGTCTGTTCCAACCGACACACTTCTGGAACGCCTGTTCTGGGAGCGACCGGTGTTTAACCTTGAGTCCAGAACCGTTCACTGGCATTGCGGATGTACGCGCGATCGAGTAGCGTCAATGTTGCAATCACTTGGCCAGAGTGAAGTGCAAGATATCGTTCAGAACGAAGGACAGGTCGAGGTGACATGCGAATTCTGTGGCGAGAAATATGCGTTTAATCAACAAGACGCCACAAACATTTTCCTGGACCCCGACAACCCTTTGGACAGCACGACCACGCTCCACTGACGGACCGCACTCGCTGCTAAACCAGAGAAGAGCACTAATCCACGTATAGATCCATCATTCTGACAGTCTCAGGATTATGGATCTGGCAAAACAAGGTGGTCAATTGTTGACACTGCCAATTGCCAGCAACCGTACGAATCGCGCAGAATCTCTGCATGATTTGGCTTTCTCAAAGACACCTCGCTTTTAATCGAGCTTCAGGTCAGGCATCTGTCGAGTGGCTCATTGCTGCCTCGGCAGTGGTCACCCTGCTCTGGCTCGTGATTGAAGCGACGCAATGGTTCACGCTACACCATTTTCTGTTGCTAAACGCCCAGAGGGCCGCTGAGCACGCCGCGACACAGGGTGGACGACCGCTCGTTGCCCATCAGTATCTCTTCCGAAATCTGAAGCCAGACTCACTGCGCCTGGGCCAGGTGTGTGTTCTGGACCATGTGGAGGATCTACTGGCGGACTTCAAAGACCCAAATCTGAGTCGTCAGGCAGGTCAGGATGTCATTCGCCACAGTCACATTGCGGCCCAGCATCAAAGAAACCAGGCAAAAGGCTGGCAAAACGGCGTAGGACCAAGATCAGATAAAACAATCGCTCAGGCAAACTTGCTCAACCTGAGCGTCACGGCATACCAGCCTGTCACCCTGCTCTGGCTACGGCCTATTATTGGACGTGAGATCCGCTTGAAGGTCGTGGTACAAACTGTCATGCAAAGCAGCCGAGAGAAAATCGACTGGCCTTGCGCTGGCTACTGAAGGATCCGCCCTGCGCAGGAACAGAAAGCCGGACAAGGTTACGGTCTAGCAGGAGTCTGTGCACCATTATCATTCGGCAAAATCTGCACAAATACCTCACTACGATGCATCAAGCCGAGATCCGCACGGGCTCGTTCCTCTGCAGCCTCGGTTCCCGTACGAAGATCCTCCACTTCTGCCTGCATCGCTTCATTCCGTGCTCTGAGGCCATCATTGGTCAGACGCTGCTGGGCAATTTCATCACGCATGTCCATGACCTCAAACCATCCACCGCGACCCATCCACAGTGGATACTGGATCAGTAGAAACAGAACCAGCAAGCCCGTAAAGAGGAGTCGCATCGGATCGAACCTTAGCGCAGGTTATAGAACGCGTCGCGTCCCGGATAAGACGCCACCTCAGCCAGTTCTTCCTCAATGCGCAACAACTGGTTGTACTTGGCCATACGATCAGAACGTGACATAGATCCCGTCTTGATCTGCATCGCGTTGGTGGCAACCGCAATATCAGCAATGGTGGAGTCTTCTGTCTCTCCCGATCTGTGTGAAACCACGGCCGTATAGGATGCGCGCTTGGCCATTTCGATTGCAGCAAAAGTTTCTGTCAGCGTACCGATCTGGTTGATCTTGATCAGTATTGAGTTAGCGACACCTTGATCAATCCCCTGTTTCAGAATCTTGGTGTTTGTCACAAACAAGTCATCGCCCACCAGTTGCACCTTCTTGCCCAGAAGATCCGTCAACGTCTTCCAGCCCTCCCAGTCATTCTCCGACATGCCGTCTTCAATGGAGATGATCGGATACTTGTCGCACCAGGTGGCCAGCAAGTTGGCGAAGTCCGAGGATGTCAGTGAAAGGTTACCCTCACCCGCGAGCTGGTACTTGCCGTCACGATAGAACTCGGATGCCGCGCAATCCAGTCCAAGCGCAATCTGTGTACCTGGCTCATATCCAGCCTGCTCAATCGCCTTCAGGATGAGCTCGATCGCGGCCTCATGATTTGCCACATTTGGCGCAAAACCACCCTCGTCACCCACTGCAGTTGACATGCCTTGCGCATCGATCAGCTTCTTGAGCGCATGAAAGGTCTCGGCACCCATCTGCAGGGCATGGCGGAACGAGGTCGCACCGATGGGCAGAATCATGAACTCCTGCATATCCAGAGAGTTATTGGCATGTGCACCGCCGTTGATAACGTTCATCATCGGAACCGGCATGCTCATGGGGCCACTGCCACCAAAGTAGCGATACAGTGACAGCCCTGACTCTTCAGCGGCTGCGCGAGCGACCGCCATGCTGGCTGCGAGAATGGCGTTGGCCCCCAGACGCTCTTTACTTTCTGTACCGTCGAGCTCAATGAGTGCCCGGTCGATGAAACTCTGCTCCTGTGCGTCGAGTCCCATCAACGCCTCGGAAATATCGGTATTCACATTCTCGACAGCCTTTAACACACCTTTTCCAAGGTAGCGTGACTTGTCACCATCACGTAACTCGATCGCCTCGCGCGCTCCAGTTGAGGCACCGGAAGGAACAGCAGCGCGACCCATAGCACCCGATTCAAGCAATACATCACACTCAACCGTCGGGTTGCCGCGAGAGTCGAGAATTTCGCGACCAATAATGTCAACAATTGCGCTCATATCAAAGAATTCCTGAAATGGAGATTGAAATAATGAATATCTGACCAGAAATCGCTCACTGGAAACAATGCCTCTGGACCTTACAAGCCAGTCGCCAGCACGCCAGACTGCTTGACAGCACGATCAATGGCCTGAAGGCAGGCAAGCAGACCAGGCATATCATCAAGCGGCACAGCATTAGGCCCATCCGATAACGCCTTCCCGGGCTCGGGATGGGTTTCCATGAACAGGCCCGACACTCCGGCTGCAACTGCGGCTCTGGCGAGTACGGGCACAAACTCTCGCTGTCCCCCTGATGATGTTCCTTGGCCTCCAGGCAGTTGCACCGAATGCGTCGCATCGAACACAACTGGACAATCTGTTGCCCTCATGATCGCAAGCGAACGCATGTCGGAGACAAGGTTGTGGTATCCAAACGACGCCCCACGCTCACAGACCATGATCTGTGGCAGGACTCCAGCCCGATCGGCCGCATCTCTCGCCTTTGCAACAACCTGAAGCATGTCTTCTGGCGCGAGAAACTGTCCTTTCTTAATGTTTACAGGCTTGCCACTGACAGCACACGCCTCGATAAAGTCCGTCTGTCTACATAGGAATGCGGGTGTCTGCAAGACATCCACGACCTCGGCAACCGGCTCAACCTGGGTGATATCGTGCACATCCGTCAAAACAGGCACATTCAGTTCGCTACGAACGTCGGCCAGAATCTTGAGCCCCTCGGTCATGCCTGGG
This sequence comes from Orrella marina, assembly GCF_003058465.1. Lineage (NCBI taxonomy): Bacteria > Pseudomonadati > Pseudomonadota > Betaproteobacteria > Burkholderiales > Alcaligenaceae > Orrella > Orrella marina. The sequence continues at coordinate 1,920,143 of NZ_CP028901.1, forward strand.
CCACGGTAGGACTTGCCAGAACTGCGGTTGGCCTTGTCGAACGAACTTTTGTAGATGAAAGGAATCCCCAGACGATCGGTGATCGCCTTGAGCCGACGTGCGGTCTCGAAGGCCATTTCGCGAGACTCGATCACGCAGGGCCCGGCAATCAGAAAAAAGGGCTGGTGCAGACCGACTTCAAATCCGGCAAGATTCATACTGACTCCTGAGCTGCCTGTCGACGAGCAAGGGCCGCGCGGACGAAACTCAGGAACAAGGGGTGTCCGTCACGAGGAGTGGATGTGAATTCAGGGTGAAACTGCACACCCACAAACCACGGATGTTTTGGAAGCTCCATGATCTCAGGGAGATTCTCGGTGGGCGTGCGTGCACTGATCACCATGCCCGCGCCCTCAAGTCTCGGAACGTACACGTTGTTTACCTCATAGCGGTGGCGGTGACGCTCATTGACCTGATCGCCATAGATCTGATGAGCAAGTGTGCCTTGTGCTACTGGACATTTCTGTGACCCTTTGCGCATGGTTCCACCAAGATCCGACCCCTCATGCCGGGTTTCGGTCCGACCCTCTCGGTCCATCCACTCGGTAATGAGTGCAACCACCGGATGAGGCGCTCCAGGATCAAACTCTGTGCTGTTTGCCCCGCCAAGACCGGCAACATGCCGCGCAAACTCGATCACAGCGAGCTGCATACCAAGACAGATTCCAAGATAGGGCACGCCATTCTCCCGGGCATAGCGGATGGCTGCGATCTTGCCTTCCGTACCTCGCTTGCCAAACCCCCCCGGCACCAGAATGGCATCGAAAGACTCGAGCATGTCCGTACCCTGCGCTTCGATTTCTTCCGAATCGATGTAGCTCACATTCACTTTGCTGCGGGTGTGTATACCAGCGTGAGCCAGTGCCTCGGCGAGCGATTTGTAGGACTCGGTCAAATCAACGTACTTGCCAACCATGGCGATATTGATTTCGTGCTCGGGATGGTCGATGGCTTCAATCAGACCTTCCCACACAGATAGATCTGCCGCCGGCGCACTGATACCAAGCGTCTCGCAAATCAGATTATCCAGACCCTGGTTGTGCAGCATACCGGGAATCTCGTAGATCGAGCTGGCATCCCATACCGAAATCACAGCATCAAGCGGCACGTTCGAGAACATGGAAATCTTGGCACGCTCGTCATCCGGAATGGGACGATCAGCACGGCAAAGCAAGGCGTTCGGGGTGATACCAATCTCGCGCAATTTCTGAACCGAGTGCTGGGTCGGCTTGGTTTTAAGCTCCCCTGCCGTCGCGATAAATGGCACCAGAGTGAGGTGCACGAATGCAGTCTGGTTGCGCCCAAGTCGCAAACTCATCTGACGAGCCGCTTCAAGAAATGGCAAAGACTCAATATCGCCAACCGTACCACCGATCTCGACAATGGCCACATCGGTTGCACCGTTCCAGGCCTGAGTGGCTCCCCGGACAATGAAATCCTGGATTTCGTTGGTGATATGGGGGATCACCTGAACCGTCTTGCCCAGATAGTCGCCGCGACGCTCCTTGCGCAAGACAGACTCGTAAATCTGGCCAGTTGTAAAATTGTTGGCTTTGCGCATCTTGGCCGAAATGAATCGTTCATAGTGACCCAGATCCAGATCGGTCTCGGCACCATCTTCTGTCACAAAGACTTCCCCATGCTGAAACGGACTCATGGTTCCGGGATCGACGTTGATATACGGATCCAGCTTCAGCAGCGTGACTTGCAGCCCCCGCGACTCCAGAATGGCACCCAGAGAGGCCGCCGCGATACCCTTACCCAGTGAAGAGACAACCCCACCGGTTACAAAAACATATTTGGTCATAGATTGACGCCCTGATCAAAGGCGCTCGTGGGAAATTTGGATTATAGCGACAGCGGCTCGGTCCGATCCAGCAACCATTGCAAAGCCGCACCCTTCACACGAGGCTCAAGGGCCTCCCGTACACATCTATGATAGTCGTTAAGCCACTGGATTTCGTCATCTCGCAGCATGGCTGGCAAAATGCACCGGGTGTCAATGGGGCACAACGTCAACGTTTCGAACTCGAGAAACTGCCCGAAGTCGCTTTCACCCGCAATCTGGCAACACACCAGATTCTCGATTCGCACCCCCCATTGGCCCGGCCGGTAAAGACCAGGCTCGTTGGAAGTCACCATCCCGGGTAGGAGCGCCATGTCAGCATGGATCGGGGCTTTGTATGACAAAACCTGCGGTCCTTCATGCACATTCAGGAAGTAACCGACTCCATGGCCTGTCCCGTGCCCATAGTCGGTCAGTCTTTCCCAGAGTGGGGCACGTGCAACCGCATCTAGCAATGGCGCAGCCAGCCCTTGCGGGAATCTGGCACGCGACATGGCGATCATGGCACGCAGGACGGCAGTACAATCCTCTGCGGCCAGCTTCGGCAGCTCCCCGATCGGCACCATCCGGGTAATGTCTGTCGTACCCCCCTGGTACTGCCCACCCGAATCGATCAAAAGCAGGCCATCGCCCTCTATCACTGCGTGCCGCGCAGTCGTCGCCCGGTAATGCGGCATGGCACCATTGGCCTGAAACGCTGCAATCGTCGAAAAACTGCGAGATACAAACCCCGACTGCGCCGCCCGAAAGTCAGTCAGTACCTCATCAATCATCAACTCATCCAGTCTTTGCTCACCACGCCTCGAAATGGCGGCCTCGAGCCAGGCAAAAAACTCGCACAACGCGGCACCATCGCGTCGCATGATCTCGCGCCAGTTGTGGAGTTCAGCAGGCGTTTTCTGAGCTTTCAGGAGCGTGGATGGATTCGTGGCCCGAACATGTTGCGCTGAAGTCGTGCCAAGCAAGGCACAAACCGTCTTACGTGGATCAAACAACAGTCGATCGGCACGATTCAACCTGTCGACATCCTGCTGAATCAACTCATAGGCCTTGACTCGAATGCCTTCATGCAACAGTTCGGCCCGAAGAACCTCACTGATTTTTCGCTCATCTACATACAACTCAACATGGTCGGACGTAATGAGCAGGTGCGCAAGAAACACCGGATTGAACTGGACGTCGCTCCCCCGCAGATTGAGAATCCAGGCGATATCATCCAGTGTGCTGACGAGGTGATGCGAGGCTGAAAGCGCCCTCATGCGCGCACGCACGGCTTGAAGCTTCTCTCCTCTTTCACGACCTGCAACCTCCGGCGTGAGAGATGTGACGGGCTCGACTGGAAGCCCGGGACGCTCCTGCCAGACCTGTCCAGGCAGATCAAGGTCAAGACGGATAGTGACGGAGTCATCAATTGCCACGCGCAGGGATTCGAAGGCAGAAACTGACAAGGTCCGCCCGTCCACCGCAATCACACCTGGCCGACTGAGGTAGCGATCAAGCCACTGAAGATAGGACGTATCAAGTGCGCTCTGGATACGTTCGATTGTGAAGCCTGAGCCTTCAAGCTCGCGTTCGGCTTGAACCCAGTATCGACTGTCCACCCACAATCCTGCCTGCTCGGCCGTCACAATCACCGTTCCAACTGATCCTGTAAACCCGGTCAGCCACTGCCGGATTTTCCAGTGGTCGGGCAGGTACTCGGAAAGATGAGGATCTGCAGAGGCAATCAGGCAAGCGTCCACATCATGACTGGCCATGGAATGGCGCAACGCCTGCAACCGCGCCTCGAAAGCGTTCTCGCTGATGCTGTCTTGACGATTCATGGTGTGCCGGAAAAGTTAAGCATTAGAGTTGACTGAAATGAGAATGAACGGAGCCAATGTACGGGTTCAACAATGCATCAAGGCGACATGTCATGACACGAACTGGCCATCGATATGAACAGTGCGCCAGAAGGCGCACTGTTCATATCGGCAAGTGGACGCATGCAAACCGCGCCACAAACAGGAGCCTGCTGACATTCAGGCGACTGCTGAAACATCCAGTTTCGCCGACGTTTTTTCCTGAATCTCCTGAACGGTCACACCTGGTGCCACTTCAGTCAGCTTCAGCCCATCGTCTGTCACCTCAAACACACCCAGGTCAGTGATGATCAGATCCACAACGCCAAGACCTGTCAGAGGCAAGTTGCACTCGGGCAACAGCTTCAGGTCAATGGTGCCATCTTTCTTGGTGGCAACATGCTCCATCAGAATGACGACGCGGCTCACACCAGCCACCAGATCCATTGCACCGCCCATGCCCTTGACCATCTTGCCAGGAATCATCCAGTTAGCCAGATCACCTTTCTCGGAGACCTGCATCGCACCCAGAATGGCCAGATTGATCTTGCCCCCCGGATCATGCCAAACGAGTCTGCCGAAGAAAAAATCGATGACCCAGGCAATGTAGTCACTGTCTGCTTGCCTGCATTGATCATGTCCGGATCGACCTCATCTTCCTCCGGAAACGGACCGATGCCCAAAAGCCCGTTTTCTGACTGCAGCCAGACCTCAACTCCTTCCGGTACGTAGTTCGCCACCAGAGTCGGCATACCGATACCCAGGTTGACGTAAAAGCCGTCCTGCAGCTCGCGCGCAGCGCGTGCGGCCATTTCTTCACGTGTCCAAGCCATGTGTATTTGCTCCTCTGTCTTACTTGCTCGGGCGAACCGTTCGCTTTTCGATCCGCTTCTCCGGGTTCGGATTGACCACGATCCTCTGGACGTAAATGCCCGGAAGATGGATATGATCCGGATCCAGTTCACCGTTCTCTACAATCTTCTCGACTTCGACCACCGAAATCTTGCCCGCCATTGCCACGTTGGGGTTGAAGTTCCTGGCAGTCTTGTTGTAGACCAGATTGCCACTGCGATCTGCAATGTAGGCCTTGGACAGCGACACATCAGGAACCAGAGATCTTTCCATGACGTAGGTTTCCCCGTCAAACTCCTGGGTAGGCTTGCCCTCTGCAATCAGTGTACCGACTCCGGTTTTTGTGAAAAAAGCAGGGATACCGCAACCTCCTGCGCGCAAGCGCTCGGCAAGTGTTCCCTGGGGATTGAACTCAAGCTCAAGCTCTCCTGCGAGGTACTGACGCTCAAACTCCTTGTTCTCTCCCACGTAAGACGCGATCATCTTCTTGATTTGCCGCGTCTCAAGCAACATACCCAGCCCAAAACCGTCCACACCAGCGTTATTGCTGATACAAGTAAGGTCTTTCACACCAGAATCCCGTAGCGCTTCAATGAGTGCCTCAGGAATTCCGCACAAACCAAATCCTCCTACCGCTATCAGCTGTCCGTCACTCACAATACCGTTGAGTGCCTCTGCTGCACTGCCAAACACCTTGTTCATTCAGTGACCTCCCAAAAAAACTCGAGCCAGATCTCTATATGTACCTGAATGGTCAGCCACACGCCAGCTTTTACCAGACGCGTGACACCAGTTGATAGAGGAACCAAAGGATCTGGACAGATTATTCCTTAGTGTAGCGTGACCGCCAGACGGCCACCTAATAAAACTGATCCATGCAAACCCGCACATCCCTGCCGGATCTCGCCATCATATGGATTTGCGATCGCGCATGGCTCGCGGCCAGACTGCCACATGTGCACTCAACTGTCAGCGACGGCGGGCTGCGTGACGGACCCAAGTCGCTCAAGAACGCCGTCTGGCCAGGGCGTTGACTGCCCGGTATGACGGTTGACCAGCACCATGACCGCGCGTCCTGTTGCACGAAACTGTCCTGGAGGATCCCCTTGAACGCTCATCTCGACCCGGTGATCAAAGCTCGTGCGCCCCACCCTGTCAGTAATCAGGCGCATTTTCACTGTTGCAGGGTAGGTGATGGCCTTCTTGAAGTCGCAGGAACAATGCGCCACGACAAAGCCCAGATCCGGAAAATCTCGCACGCCGGACTGATCCATCAACATGACACGTGCCTGCTCCATGTACTGAAAGTACTTGGCATTATTCAGGTGCTGCATCATGTCCGAATCGGCCCACCGCATCTCGATATCAATCTCGAATGTGTCACCTGGTTGCAATCGGCGCTGACTCATTGTCCCTCCTTTGGTTGTTTGCATGACTGCTGGCCTGGCTGTTTCGGGAAACCGGGGTGTATGTGTTCGCGGCACTCCGTTTCATATGTATCCACATTCCCGGATCGACTCCCGTCACATCCCCTCTTCTGACCCGTCAATCACTTTGCGAAAGATGTGCTTAAAAAGAAAGCAAGCCCGGAACACCGACACAGAGCGGGTCCGTGCAATACAATCGGGCGATTGTATTGCTAAGAACGGAGACATCGCGATGACCGAAAGAGAATCAATGGAATATGACGTGGTAATCGTCGGTGCCGGCCCAGCCGGTCTGGCAACTGCCATTCGTCTGAAGCAGCTGGCCGCGCAAAAGGATCAGGAAATCTCCGTCTGTGTTCTGGAGAAGGGCGCTGAAGTTGGAGCACACATCCTGTCTGGTGCGGTCATGGACCCTGGCGCATTGACCGAACTGATCCCCGACTGGAAAGAGAAAGGCGCGCCTCTTGATACACCCGTCACCGAAGACAAGTTTCTGTTTCTGACTGAAACGGGACAGCGCGAAACACCTCAGTGGTTGCTACCGCCCTGTTTCCATAACGTGGGTAACTATGTGATCAGCCTCGGTCAGGTTACCCGCTGGCTCGGAGAACAGGCAGAAGCACTGGAAGTAGAAGTGTTTCCTGGATTTGCCGCCGCAGAAGTCCTGTACGGTGAGAAGGGAGAAGTCATCGGGGTCGCAACGGGCGATATGGGTGTGGGACGAGATGGCGAACAGACACCGCACTACCAGCCCGGGATGGCGCTGCTTGGCAGATACACTATTTTTGCGGAAGGTGCACGCGGACAGCTTGGTCGCGAGCTGATTGCCAAGTATCAGCTCGACAAAGGCCGTGATCCACAAAGCTATGGAATCGGGATCAAGGAACTCTGGGAAATTGATCCGGCCAAGTCCAAGCCCGGACTAGTCGTGCACACTGCAGGCTGGCCACTTGACTCCGACACCTACGGCGGCTCCTTCCTCTATCACCTCAAAGACAATCTGGTTGCTGTCGGCATGGTAGTCGGTCTGGACTATGCCAACCCATGGCTCTCGCCGTTTGAAGAATTTCAGCGCTACAAGACCCACCCTGCCATCAGGGGCACTTTTGAGGGTGGCAAGCGGATTGCCTATGGCGCACGTGCCATCACCGCAGGTGGACTGCTGTCTCTGCCTAAGCTGGTCTTCCCGGGCGGTGCACTAGTGGGATGTGAAGCCGGGTTCCTGAATGCCTCGCGCATCAAAGGCAGTCACGCGGCAATCAAGTCCGGCATGATGGCTGCGGAAGCAGCATTTGACGCGCTTACTGCGCAGCGCAATCATGACGAATTGAGCGCCTACCCAGCGGCCTTCGAACAATCCTGGTTACATGCCGAGCTGAACAAGGCACGTAACTTCAAGCAGTGGTTCAAGAAGGGACGGACCATGGGCACGCTCATGACCGGCATCGAACAATGGCTACTACGTGGCAACATCCCCTGGACCATCCATCGTGACAAGCCAGATCATGCCAACCTGAAACCGGCGGACCAGTGCGTCAAGATAGATTACCCCAAGCCTGACGGCAAGCTGACCTTTGATCGACTCAGTTCTGTGTTCATATCCAACACGAATCATGAGGAGAATCAACCGATTCACCTCACGCTCAAAGATACAAGTGTCCCTGTCCAGGTCAACCTGACCAAATATGCGGGTCCCGAGCAGCGCTACTGTCCTGCTGGCGTATACGAGTTCATCAAGGACGACGACGGTCAGGACAAGCTCCAGATCAACGCCCAGAACTGTGTTCACTGCAAGACCTGTGACATCAAGGACCCCACTCAGAACATCGTCTGGGTTACTCCTCAAGGCGGGGAAGGCCCGGTCTACACCAATATGTAACATTCAATAATCTGACTCTGATGGAGGCAATATGATCGACCCTCAGGCACAAGCCCTGATGGACACCCTGGCTCAGCAGGGGGTTGCCTCTGTCAGTCAGGTCGGTCCCGAACTGGCTCGCCAGGCTTACCTGGTACGAAAAAGCATTTCACAACCTGATCCGGTCGAAGTCGGACATGTTCAGGACTTCGCGGTGCCCGTCAAGGATGCTGACATCCGTGTTCGTCTATACAAACCAAGTACATGTATCGAGTCTCCCTGTGGTCTGACGGTATATTTTCATGGTGGCGGGTTTGTGATTGGATCCATCGAAACGCACGACACATTGTGCCGTCAACTGTGCGAGTACTCCGGACATGCCGTGTTGTCGGTTGACTATCGACTGGCACCTGAACACCCTTTCCCGGCAGCATTCGATGATTCACTCGAAGCCACTCGCTGGGCACACTCAAATGCGCAGATGCTGGGCATTGATCCGGCACGCATCGCTGTAGCGGGCGACAGCGCCGGCGGTCAGCTGGCGGCTGTTGTGGCAATGGCTTTACGTGACGACACAACAGTCCGGCTCGCATTCCAGCTGCTCATTTATCCAATCACTGACGCGATGATGAGTCACCCGTCGATCAGACACAACGGCACCGGTTACATGCTCACCGAGGCAACGTTGCAAGCGTACTACAGCCACTATTGGCCCGACCCTTCGTCCAGGCAGGACTGGCGCGCGTCCCCCCTGCTTGCGAAGGATCTTTCCGGGCTACCCGCAGCATTTGTACTAACCGCCGGATTTGATCCGCTGCACGATGAAGGGCTGGCTTATGCGGACAGGTTGTCAAGAAGCGGCGTCCCGACTCAGTATCTGTGCTTCGAAAGGCAAATTCACGGATTTTTGCCAATGGGACGTGTGATTGACGAGGCCAACCTCGCGGTCGGTGTTTGTGCTCTTGCCCTCAAGAATGCGCTGAACTGACAATCCACCCAGCCACACCATCCGGCGTGGCTCCTCAGGAGAAAACTTTGAGCAATCAACGTCCTCAAGCGACCCCGACTGTACAGATTGATGATGAACGGGTTATCGTCACCGAATGGCACTTCAAACCCGGCGCAGAAACGGGCTGGCACACGCACGGGCACGACTACGTCGTGGTTCCGACCACGGATGGTGAACTACTGCTCGAGACTGAGAACGGTCCGGTCAATGCCCAGCTCAAACTGGGTCAGTCATACACCCGCAAGGCAGGCGTTCGTCATAATGTGATCAACGCCGGTTCAGAGCCGCTGGTGTTTGTGGAAGTCGAATTGCGCTGACAGGACATTTCCATCACGTACGACCTGATGGCTGACCACGCCACTATCCGCCACATTGCTCCATTGAAATGGCCTGCCAGGCACCAGCACCTGACAGGCCATATTCAATTAACCGCCATGAGCCTGGATATCAGACCGCTTTGGTCAGTTGTTCCAGAATGGCAGGATTTTCCAGTGTCGAGACGTCTTGAGTCACTTCCTCGTTTTTGGCGACTATGCGCAGCAAACGCCGCATGATCTTGCCTGAGCGGGTCTTCGGGAGGTTATCTCCGAACCGGATCTCCTTAGGTTTGGCAATCGGTCCAATTTCCTTGGCAACCCAGTTACGGAGTTCCTTGGCGATTTCTACAGCCTCATCCCCCTGTGGTGCCGAACGCTTCAAGACCACAAAGGCCACGACCGCCTCGCCGGTCGTGGCATCCGGCCTGCCGACCACAGCTGCCTCTGCGACCAGCTCGTGAGACACCAGCGAAGACTCCACTTCCATCGTACCCAGGCGGTGCCCTGAAACGTTGAGGACATCATCGATGCGGCCCATGATCCAGAAGCAATCATCCTCGTCGCACTGCGCGCCATCACCTGCCAGATAATAGCCTTTCAATTCTTCCGGAAAGTAGCTTTTCTTGAACCGTTCCGGATCACCCCAGATAGTCCGGATCATCGAAGGCCAGGGACGCTTGATCACCAGAAAGCCGCCCTGGCCAGATGCCACATCCCCACCTACTTCGTCAACGATGGCAGCGGAAATTCCGGGCAAACGCGTCGTGCACGAACCGGGCTTCATCGGCGTAACACCAGGCAAAGGCGTGATCATATGTCCACCTGTCTCCGTCTGCCACCAGGTGTCCACAACAGGGCAGCGCTCCTGACCAACCTGGGTGTAATACCAGACCCACGCTTGAGGGTTGATAGGTTCCCCGACCGAACCGAGCAAACGCAAGCTCGACAGGTCGAACGACTTCGGGTGATAGCGCTCATCAGCCTCTGACGCCTTGATCAATGACCGGATTGCCGTTGGTGCGGTATAGAAAGTAGTCACCTTGTGACGCTGGATCATTTCCCAGAATCGACCGGCATTCGGGTAGGTGGGAACACCTTCAAAGACAACCTGAGTCATACCTGCGGCAAGCGGACCATACGTGATGTAGGTGTGCCCGGTCACCCAGCCAACGTCAGCGGTGCACCAGAAGACATCATCGTCCTTGGCATCGAACGTCCACTCCATGGTCATCTTGGCCCAAAGCAGGTACCCTGCACTACTGTGTTGCACACCCTTGGGTTTGCCAGTCGAACCTGATGTGTAGAGGATGAAAAGCGGGTGCTCTGCGTTCACCGCGACCGGCTCGCACAGTCCAGGCTGATCCTTGACCAGGTCGTGTAGCCAGACGTCACGCCTCTCGGTCCAGGCAATCTTGCCACTCGTACGCTGATAGACGACGCAGTGCCTGACACCTTCACACTGACCCATCCCGATCGCGTCATCGACGGCCGACTTGAGCGCAATGGCCTTGCCCCCACGCATCTGCTCATCGGCAGTAATGACCAGCGTTGCCCCAACATCCACAATCCGTTCGTGCAGACTCTTGGCAGAGAAGCCACCAAACACAACTGAATGGATAATCCCCAGACGTGCGCATGCCTGCATGCACGCGACCGCCTCGATCGACATCGGGAGATAAACAATGGCCCGATCTCCGGACTTGTAGCCGAGAGACCTCAAACCATTGGCAATCTCGCAAACTTTGACAAAAAGTTCGTGATAGGTGATCGAAGTCACCTTGCCGTCATCAGACTCGAAGATGATTGCAACTTTGTCGCCCAGGCCTCGCTCAATGTTGGATTCGAGGCAGTTTGCGGACACGTTAAGCTCACCGTCGGCAAACCAGCGATAAAACGGAGGATTGGACTCATCCAGCACCTGGGTGAAAGGCTTTTTCCAGTGTAGATGCTCGTTGGCCATCCGTGCCCAGAATGCTTCCGGATCACGGTCCGATTCATCAAGAAGTGCCTGATATTGTTCCTTGCCCGACACGTTCGCCTGTTTCACAAACTCCTCAGGCGGAGGAAACACTCTCGTCTCGACCAAGACGGATTGGATGGAATTCGACATGATGATGGGTCTCCTTGTCTGATCTGATGGTATGACTCTGGTTTATTCATTTGCTGCGCGCCATGACGGTTTGCATATTCACTGCCCTGTAGTAGGGTGCAGCGGTCCAGCTCCGTCCTGTTCGCGATTCCCCCTGCACGGAAAACATCACGAGCCGGTCACTCATGTATGTTTCTGAATCTGCTCCAGCGTAGCTGGATCTTCGATTGTGGTGAGATCACCAGGATCACGTCCCTCGCAAACTGCCACAATCGCTCGTCTGAGCACTTTGCCCGAACGGGTCTTCGGCAAGGCAGTCACGAACTGAATGGCTGCAGGTCGTGCCACTGCACCAAGCTGATCGTCAACCACCCTCATGATCTCCTTAGCCAGTGCAGGTTGCCCGGTTACGACATCAAATCGCTCAGGCTGTTTTAGCACAACGAAGGCAACTGCAACCTGCCCTTTCAGAGCGTCGCTAACGCCAACCACAGCACTTTCAGCGATCGCCGGATGACTGTTCACCGACTCTTCAATCTCTCGCGTACCCAGTCTGTGTCCCGCAACGTTGATCACATCGTCAGTGCGCCCAAGGATGAACCAGTAGCCGTCCTGGTCCACCAACCCCCAGTCGAAAGTCGAATAAACCTGACGTCCTGGAATGCTGGTGAAATATGTCTGAACAAAACGCTCATCATCCCCCCAAACCGTCGACATCGCACCTGGTGGCAAAGGCGGAAAAATGGCCACAACGCCCTTTTGCCCGGCACCAAGCTCTTGCCCAGTCTGCTCATCCAGAATCTTCACGTCATACCCGTAAACGGGAAAGGAGGGGCTGCCAAATCTGGTGGGGCGCTTCTCGATCCCGGGTTGAGCAGCCAGGATGGGCCATCCTGTTTCTGTCTGCCAGTAATTGTCAATGACGGGCTTTCCCAACCCTTGCGAAATCCACGTCGCCGTCGGCTCATCGAGCGGCTCCCCAGCCATGTATAGCGCACGCAGACTCGACAGATCGTATTTACCAAGCAGCTCGGGATCCTGCTTCTTGAGCACGCGAATCGCCGTCGGCGCGGAAAACATCACACTGACCTTGTAGTCTTGCACCAGCCTCCAGAGAATGCCACCGTCTGGCCTGACCGGGGTGCCTTCGTAAAGGATTGTTGCCATGCCCGCGATCAGTGGCCCATACACAATGTAGGAATGCCCGACCACCCAGCCAATATCACTGGTGCAAAGAAAGGTTTCGCCCGGATGTCCGTCATATATGTATTCCATGGAAGTCGCGAGCGCGACCGCATATCCTCCGGTGTCACGCTGGACACCCTTGGGTCGGCCTGTCGTGCCAGAGGTATAAAGAATGTAACTTGGCTGTGAAGACTCTAGCCAGGTTACGTCGACCGTTTGCCCAAGGTACTGTTCTCGTAGAGAGGCATAATCCTGATCCCGACCATCTACCCAGTTCATCTCATGCAAGCCCCTGTCCTCGATGATCACTGCCTTTGGTGGGCTGTTGCACAGACTGATCGCCTTATCCAGCAAAGGTTTGTAGGGTGTGACCTTGCCTGCCCGAGAACCAGCATCCGCACTGACGATGACTGTCGGCTGTGCATCATCGATTCTCTGAGCGAGATTCACGGAGGCAAACCCTCCGAACACCACTGAGTGAATAGCCCCTATGCGGGCACAGGCCAGCATCGCAAAAACTGCACTTGGGATCATGGGCATGTAGATCAGGACACGATCCCCTTCAGATACACCTTGCGCCTTAAGCATTGCCGCAAACGCATTAACCTCGCGAAAAAGATCTGACCGCGTGAACACGATCTCTTTGTTAACTTCGGTTGACACCCAGATCAGGGCTGCCTGATCCGCCTGAGTTTTAAGCCAGCGATCAACCGCGTTGTAACAAAGATTGGTTCGCCCACCAACAAACCACTTCGCAAATGGGGGATGATCAAACTCCAGAACCTTGTCATGCGGGCTCTCCCAGTGGATCCGGTGGGCTTGCTGCCCCCAGAATTCTTCGCGATTCTGGATTGAAAGCGCGTGCGTTTTCTCGAGCGTGGTCATACAAAGTCTCCCATTTGGTAGTGCTTTATACTAATATTCTGACGTAACTAGCTTTCGTGAGGCTTTCGTCTACCCGCTTTATAGGGTTCTCCCGGATGAAACTTCGCGATTTCGGAGTGATTCGTAGCAAGATATGCGCGGTATGATGCGAGTTGCGGGTTCTCTGATCAGTGCCTCCTTTTGCACGCAAGAGAGTGTCGCAATCCCGTAGTGATGGGCTTGGCTTCTAATTGAACCAACAAGCTTCGGGTCAGTTCGGATTTATCGCTGAGAGCTTCTTCCCGAACCTGGATATCGCCCTCTCGATTCATCTGGATGCTGCCCAACCGATCTGGTCAGCGTTGAAAAATTCCGTAGTGGTTTGATTGATCAGACTGGATTTTTCTCTCCTGAAACCTGCATGAATTTGCGGTTTCTGGCCGACACGACGAGCGCGATTTGCGCCGTACGATAACTGACGGAACTAGAAACATTGCGCCCGACTGACATGATTAGATGCAAAACAATTTCCCGACGATGGGTACTACCGGTCATCATGGTTGCCGCCGTTTTCATGAGCGGCTGCGCCACAAACTCTGGCGAACTTGCACAAGGCTGGCCAGGCTCGGACCGACCACGAACCACTGTGGACAGCACAACCACCGGTATTCTTGATCCGATTACCGCCATTGCAGCCGCTCAGCACCCATTGAGCAAACAAGCCCTCCAGCAAATCGGCATCCGCTATCGCTATGGCGGAACATCCCCGGACAATGGTTTTGACTGCAGCGGTCTGGTCCACTACTCGGCCATGGAATCACTGGGTTTGCGTTTACCTAGACGGTCAACCGAGATTGCAAGATCCGGTAAACCGGTCAAGCGTCAGGAACTTTCGGTTGGTGATCTGGTATTTTTCAACACGCTCGGCGCACGTTACTCGCACGTCGGCATCTACGTCGGAAGCAACATGTTCGTACATGCCCCATCCTCTGGCGGCGTGGTTCGACTTGAAAACATGACTGCACCGTACTGGAACAAGCGCTTTACAGGGGGTCGACGTATTGATCCCGTCATGATCGCCAATCGCTAATCCCCCAGGGACGCAGATCCCTGATCCCTGAGTTTGAACAGCCCCGCCTTTAACGCGACTGGTCTGTGTCTGACTGGCCCACGCTCATGCGCTTGCCTTTGCATGTGGGCATAAACCACATTGTTGCAATGCTTTCTGCATATCGCAGACTGAGCGCCTGCAGGCCATCACTTTTGCGCCTGAACGTTGTGCAGCCTGCCTGAAAGACTTCATGACATTGTGCCCCAGGAAATCCGTCAGCAAAATGACCAGCTCCGTGTCGCTAGGCAGCTGCATCGTACGTCTCTGGTGGGAAGGATCACGGCCGCTAACGTGATGAGTGATACGAATGTTGTGCGTACTGAGCAGATCGGGGATGTTTCCCAGACGGTCAGCACCGACGACAACTGCATTCAGAGTGGACATGAGGATGCTCCTTTAATGAAACATCCGTAATGATAATGATTCTTATTTAAATTGCAAATCAAATCTACCGTACATTTGTCATACCGGCACTACCGATCTGTTGTTTGATTTCTGATTCGTCCAGATCTGGAGCCATCATGCCGATGAAGGTGTAAACATAGTCACGCAGGAACTCCCCTGCCTTGACCGCGACACGCGTGGTCTGCCGGCCAAACAGGTGTCCTGCGGGAATGCTGCACAAATGATCATCCTGCAGTGGATCGTACGCCATCGACGCGATGATACCGATTCCGAGATCCACGTCCACGTAAGTCTTGATGACATCCGCATCAACTGCAGCCAGCACGATATCCGGCGACAGACCTGCCTGCGCAAAGGCATCATCAATGTTGCGCCTGCCCGAAAACGCAGGATCATAAGTCACGATTGGATACTCAGCCAGATCGCTCAGGCTGATCACCCCCTTTCGGGAGTAAGTTTCAATTAGCGGGTGCTCTGGTTTACAGACGACCGAGTGCTCCCAGTGGTAACAGGCGACGCTAGCCAGTCCGGGCGTCTGAGCCAGCGACTCGGTCGCAATCGCCACATCGGCGTCTCCGCTGAGCACCAATTCCGCCGACTGCGTGGGACTCCCCTCCGCGAGCGAAAGATGAACCTTGGGGAACTGTGCCCTGAATGCAGGAATGACCTTGGGAAGCGCATATCGGGCCTGCGTATGGGTACATGCGATGATAAGACTACCTTGATCACGTCGCGCGTACTCGTCACTTACCTTGCGCAGATTCTCGATTTCCCGATTGATACGCTCGACCACTTCAGCTACAGCCTGGCCGGGACGCGTCAACCCTTTTATCCGCTTTCCGTGCCGCTCGAATATCTGAACACCGAGTTCTTGTTCGAACTCCATGATCGCCTTGGACACCCCCGGCTGAGAGGTATAGAGACTTTTGGCAGCCTCGGTCAGATTGAAGTTTCGTCGGATCGTCTCACGCACAAAACGGAATTGCTGCAGGTTCATTCAAGTGCTCACAGATCAGGATGCGAGCAAGCATTATAAGTTATAAGGAAACAATTCCTTATAACTTATAATAATAAAATTAGAACAAAACATTAGAACCAAATATCAGTAACCTGGATGGAAGTACGACACCCGACTCTCGGCAATACAACTGCCTGCTGCCTGATGTAATTTTCACCAGCACGCTTTATTGCGGGACCGCTGGCGAACCTGTTCCATGACCGGGATCCTGCTTCGGCGCCTTGACCCGTAACCGCTGCCAGAAAAGAACGGCTGTGAGCATCAGGAACAAACCGTGCACAAGCCACACACCAAACTCGAACGGCAAGACTTCATTATTGATCCAGCCGTGTGATGCGTTGATTAAATTCATGTAAAGCAATGCGACCAGTCCGGCGATCAGCAGATCAAAAGACCGTCCAACACGTGGATTGACCGCACCAAGCGGGATGGCCAGCAACGCTAGGTTGATCGTGGCAATCGGAATGGCAAGTCTCCACATCAGCTGCCCATCGGAACGGCTGACATCATCCTGTACAAGTAAAAAGGTGGGTCGCCCCTTATGGTTCTGCAACGCCCGTTCACGTGCCTGTGCCAGCGTCTGTTCTGAGTCGCGCGATTCCAGGCGGAATCCGAATGCCTCGAAATCAGAAAGCCTGGACTCCAGGCCACCTGGTTGCAAATCATGCCGCATTCCCTCCCCCAGTACCAGAAACCGGTCGCCGTTCGGCGCAACCTCAGTCCTGGCGGAGCTCGCTGTCACGACGGAATGCCAAGGCTGCTCGATCAGTCTCGCAAACACATGGCCAAGCTGTTCCGGGTCTTCCTCTGAGGGTTCCACAAACACAACACGGGCGCCTGCGTCGAGCTCATGAAACTGACCGGAGGTGATACGAGAAATATCCGAGCGCAGTTCAAACCTGGCCCGGTAATCCTCAATCTGGCGGTGCGACCAAGGGGACGCAAACAGTGTCAGCGCACCCACCAGTACAGAAACCGGCAAAGCCAGTCGCAGGACAGGTCGAACCCAGTCCGCTAGCGACAGTCCGCTTGAAAACCAAACCACCATTTCGCTTTCGCGATAGCTGCGTGATACCGTTGTCAGAACACCGATAAAAACCGAAACCGCAATCACAGTGGGCAATGCGGCAATGGTCGTGAGCGCGGCCAGGCCCATGACGACGTTTGCACCGATGCTGCCGGCGGCGGCTTCACCGAGCAGACGGACCAGCACAATGCTCAGCCAGATCACAATCAGCGTAGAAAACACCACGCTCGCGTTACTGGCAGCTTCTGAAACGACGGAGCGCTTGAATAAGGACATGGAGACTTTATTGCGGGATAATGCAGTATCCCGTTTGATTGACCAAGTAGCGATAGAGAGAGATTCACATGGAATTTAGCACACAGGTGAGTACGTCACTGCACCAGGTTCGTAGTTCTGCACTGGCCGTTGGCGTCTTTGCGGACTCAGAAATGACCGCAGGTGCGGAAACGCTGGACCGGGCATCTGAGGGCGCGATCAAACGTGCACTGGGGCAAGAGTTTACCGGTGCCACGGGTCAGTCGCTCATATTGCGTGATCTATCAGGCGTACGCGCTTCCCGGATCATTCTGATCGGACTCGGCAAGCAATCAGAGTTCTCGGTTGTCGCACACAAGAAAGCCGAACTGGCGTTTGCGCGCCTGTGCGTTCAGCTACAAGTCACCGAAGCCTGCTCGAGCCTTCTGTCCGTTGCTTGCGAGAACGATGACGTCGAGCTGAGAGCACGACTCAGTGCCCAGGCGGTCTGCGAGGCCACCTACACCTACACTCACACGCTGAGCAAGCCGGACTCGGCCAGACAGCCAAAACTCAAGAAATTCTCAGTCACCACCACCAAAGCCTTGCAGTCCCGGATCCAGAAATCGCTCGAGCAAGGACAGGCACTCGGCGATGGCGTCTCGCTTGCGCGGGAACTGGGTAATCTGCCCGGCAATATTTGCACACCGACATATCTGGCGGATCAGGCGCGCGAGATGGGCAAAACATTCAAGACCATCAAAACCACGGTGCTCGATCAGAAACAGCTTGAATCTCTGGGCATGGGGTCGTTCCTGTCGGTTGCTCAAGGCTCATCCCAGCCTCCGAAATTCATAATCCTGCATTACAAGAGTAAAGGCCTGCCGCGCTCATCCCGCGGACCTGTCGTGCTTGTTGGCAAGGGCATCACCTTTGATACGGGTGGGATCTCGATAAAGCCCGCAGCCACCATGGACGAAATGAAGTATGACATGTGCGGCGCGGCCTCGGTGCTGGGCACGTTCCGGGCAATCGCCCAGATGGGATGGGAAGGAGAACTCGTCGGACTGATTCCAACCTGCGAGAACATGCCAAGCGGAAATGCCAACAAACCTGGTGATGTCGTCACCAGCATGTCAGGCCAGACCATCGAGATTCTCAACACTGATGCGGAAGGACGTCTCATCCTGTGCGATGCACTGACCTATGCCGAGCGCTATAAGCCGAGCGCAGTGATTGACATTGCCACACTCACGGGTGCGTGTGTTGTTGCACTGGGCAGCGTCAACACGGGACTGTTTTCTACCGATGACGAACTGGCCGAAGCGCTTCGCAGCGCAGGCAGCAAGGCAATGGATCCTGCATGGAGAATGCCAGTTGAAGAGGGTTATCAGGAACAGCTCAAATCAAATTTTGCCGACATCGCAAACATCGGAGGTCCCAAGGCCGGTGCTGTCACTGCAGCGTGCTTCCTGTCCCGGTTCACCAAGAACTACCGATGGGCACACCTTGACATAGCCGGAACCGCCTGGGCTTCCGGTCCGTCCAAGGGTGCAACGGGACGCCCCGTTCCTTTGCTGGTCCAGTACCTCATGACCAGCGCCACGACCCAGGACTGAGTTGTATGCGGGTGGATTTCGCGTTTGATGCGCATGACCGGATTGCACAGGCTGTGCGCACCACTGAAAAGCAAGTCACCCGGGGAAACCGGGTGCTTGTGTACACAACCGATCTGGCCCGACTCAAGCGCTATGACAGAGCGCTATGGAGTCTGCCAGGGGCGACATTTCTTGCGCATGACATCCTTAGTGAGGATGCACCACCCGACTTGCCGGTCTATCTGATTCAGGATCAAACCGGGTGCAACCTGGCGCGCCCCCTTCTGGCAAACGGGTTCTGGCTTCTCAATCTGCATGACGAGTGCCCACCCCTGGAGCAACCGGTCACAAGGATTCTGGAAATCGTGAGCAGTGATGATGATGATAGAGCCCTGGCGCGGAATCGCTGGCGGTCATATCAACAGGCTGGATACCGCCTTCACGCACATCAGCTACCATCGGACTAAACACAGGCATTTGCAACAGAATGTTGCAAATGCCTGTGTTTAACATGCTTTCCTTTAACTGAAGAGAACTATCAGGTACTCTAGCAGTCCAATCTGAAACTTGAATACGTCATACACGTATCTGGAATTTAACCAGCGTTATTACGGGAGAACAGCGTAAATGAGCGACTATCGAAACACAGTTCCTGGCCGCTTCACGCAGACAGCATCGGTCACCCAGCGCAATCAAGTGCTGCGCAACACCTACTGGCTTCTGGCCCTGTCACTGATTCCGACAGTGATCGGTGCAGCGGTTGGACTTTACACCGGCATCAATCAAGTCATGGCTGCAAGTCCCGGCCTGACTGCGATCGTGTTTCTGGCCGGCGCATTCGGCCTGATGT
Organism: Orrella marina; assembly: GCF_003058465.1. Classification (NCBI taxonomy): domain Bacteria; kingdom Pseudomonadati; phylum Pseudomonadota; class Betaproteobacteria; order Burkholderiales; family Alcaligenaceae; genus Orrella; species Orrella marina. The sequence goes on from NZ_CP028901.1 coordinate 1,939,713, forward strand.
TTGCGATCGAAAAGAACAAAAACAACTCGGCCGGTGTGGGCCTGTTGCTTCTGTTCACATTCTTCATGGGCGTCATGCTCTCACGCATGCTAGGGTTCGTGCTCGGGATGGGCAACGGCGCGCAACTGGTGATGGTCGCCTTCGGTGGCACGGCGGCTGTCTTCGGCACAATGGCAACACTGGCGTCAAGCATCAAGCGTGATCTGAGCGGCATGCAAAAATGGCTGTTCATGGGTGTCGTGGTGTTGATCGTGGCTGCACTGGCCAATATCTTCCTTCAATTGCCGGCGCTTATGTTGACCGTTTCGGTTCTGGCCATCGTGATCTTCTCGGCCTTCCTGCTGGTTGACCTGCAGCGTGTGATCAATGGCGGAGAGACCAACTACATCAGCGCAACATTGGCGATCTATCTGGACTTGTACAACATTTTCGTGAACCTGCTGGCCCTGCTGGGAATTTTTGGGGGCAGCCGAGAATAAGGCCCTCTCTAAGAGTTTCATGATTCAACCACAACAGCCAGGTTTCACCTGGCTGTTGTGCATTTGGTGACAACTTATCGCGTTGGACTGAACTTCGACACAAGCTGTCTGACCTGTCACCAAGCGCCTGGTCGAACACAAAAGAACACAAATCTCTCGACCACAATAGTCGCCCTGAAAGACCTTCTGATCGATGATGCGAGTGTCGCAACTGACACAGAAAGTGTCGCATCAAGTGTGTCAGAAACAACCTGGAATACGCCTTTCCCCCTGAATGCCAGGCTGGCACAACAATTGCTTATACCCTCCTGAAACAACAAAAACTCAAGAGACAACCGAGTTCCGACGAACTTCAGGCCGTCCAGAGGTGTGCACCAGATGCGCGCCAGATAACAGGAGACAAACAGCATGACGATCACTTCGCCTGGCCTCAAGGAGGCTATGCGCAACGTTCCCTCAACCGTTGCTTTGATCACCAGTCGTGATCAGGATGGCAAGCCCCATGGCATGGCCGCATCCGCTGTGATTTCGGTATCGGTTGACCCACCTTCGGTTCTTGTAGCCGTCAATCAGACCGCCGGAATATTTCCGGTCGTCAGAAGCACAGGCCGGATCTGTATCAACTTTCTGGGCAAGCATCAGGAACATCTCATTGAGCCCTTCTCCCGCTCAGACATGCGCGAGCACCGCTTTGCGTTTGAAGACTGGTCCGATGCCCACCACGCCAGCACTGATCGTCTGCCTTGGCTGCCCGGGGCGCGCGCTGTCGTTTTTGGCGAGATCGATCACGAGGTTCCGTACGGGTCGCATTCGCTTTTCATTGCCAAAGTCAGTCGGGTGTGCCTACCCTCTACGGAAACCACTGAAAGGTCTCCTCTCGTGTGGATAGGCGGCAAAAGCGCTTCGCTTAGCTATGCCTGACCCGAAACCCGTTTCAACCTGGCAGACTCGTACACGCCAGTCTGCCAGTCTTTACCAAGCCACACAAGGAGACAATCAACATGAAGCTTGGAATGTTTGCCATGCCTTTGCATCCACCGTCACGCTCGATAGCCGAGACACTGGCCGAAGACGCAGACAAGGTGATTTACGCTGATCAGTTAGGTTTCGAAGAGTTCTGGGTCGGAGAGCACATGTCGTGCACAACTGAGCCGATTTCAGCCCCGCTCATGTTTTTGGCATCACTGATCCACAGAACCAGGCAAATTAAATTTGGCACTGGCGTGATTGCGCTTCCAAACCACCACCCGGCAGTTGTCGCGGCAGAGGTGGCACTCTTCGACCACCTGAGCCATGGGCGACTGATGTTCGGTATCGGGCCCGGCGGCCTGGCAAGCGATATGGAGCTGTTTGACGTACTGGACGGTGAGTATCGCAACGAACGCATGATGGAATCAATCGACACCATTTTGCAACTCTGGAGTCAGGATCCTCCTTACAACATTCCCGGCAAACACTGGAACCTGACCCTCAAGGACATGGTTATTCCAGAGTTGGGCGTTGGCTATGTTGCCAAACCATACCAAAAGCCACACCCCGAAATCACTATGACAGCCATGTCGCCCTATTCAGGTAGCGTCAAGACAGCTGCCATGAGAGGTTTCGGTCCGATGAGTGCAAACTTCTGTCCGGAGTGGATCATCAAGAGTCACTGGCAGAAGTATCAGGAAGGTTGCGAAGAAGTGGGCCGCAAGCCTACTGGAGAAGACTGGCGGGTGTCTCGCAATATCGTCATCGCACCCACAGATACCGAGGCACGAGACCGCGTCATGAACCCACAAGGAAGTAACTACTACTACTTTGATTACCTGTGGCAAGTACTCAAGGCAGCCAACTACACTGCAGTCATGAAGAGTGACCCTAAACAGTCAGATGACTCAGTGACAGTGGAAGGTCTGATGGAAAGCATGGTGATCTACGGCTCACCCAAGACCGTCGCCGAAAAGCTCGTTGCACTCCGGGAGTATGCCGGCCCTTTCCATGGCCTGCTCATGGCATCCATGGATGGCTCGGGTCCGAACCGGGCCTGGGAATGGGAGACCATGTCCAGACTGATTTCGGAAGTCATGCCGCTTGTACGCAAGTCACTCGGGTGACGGCTCCTCACGCCTGAGGGCGGAGGCTTCCCACTTCAACGGCGGTTGCGGGCACGCCAGGTGCTCGACTGACACCGCCTCCATGGGCTGAGACCGACAGTCCTTAGGCCTTGAGTTTCAGAATCCCTTGCCGCCGGATGTTCTCGGCGGCATTTTCGTCACGATCATGTAGCGACCCGCAAGCGGCGCAGAGCCAGGTGCGATCAGAGAGTGTCAACCCTTGCTGTATTGCACCGCAATCACTGCATGTTCTGGTCGACGCGAACCAGCGGTCGATCTTCACTAGATTACCCCCGTGCCGTTTCAGTTTGTAGTCGATCTTGAGTAATAAACCGCCCAAGCCAACATCGGCAATGGCGCGCGAAAGGCGCCGGTTCTTCATCATGCCTTTGACGTTCAGCGTCTCGGCGGCGACAGCCACCCGTTTCCGATCTTTGGCGATGTTCGCGCCAAAGAAGTCCCGCAGCCGATACGCCTTGCCGTGGTCGGCTGCTTTCGCGGCTTCAAAGGGTCGTTTCGCCTCTGGAATTCATCCGGCAGTATGTCGAGCAACAGAAAACACCGGATTAAACCCAAGGACGCCCTTGGCGTGCGCGCCTTGTATCCCCGCCCAATCGGGTCACCTCCGGCTAAAGGACCCTGCGCGTCCAGGCCCGATTGGAGCGAGGGTTTACGGCGAACTGGCTAAACCACTGGTGAGTGTGCTGCCGGGGATTCACTCCCCCGGCAGCACACCACATCAGGACGCCCCCCTGGACCGGGTACACTGAACTGCACCAGAACCACTTCGTCGCAGACGTCACCGTCATGGACCGATTTACCGAAGCCACCTCAAAACTCGAGTTCAACCAGCTTTTGTGAATATACTGAAGTGAAACACATCAAGACTGTGGAGATTGGGTCTATGAGCATTCACCTCCGGTCACAGGGGCTTGCCAGTTTTCCGGATACCGAAACACTTATTCGTGACTCCTGGCATCGCTGTTACGAACACTACCGGCTTGAGCCGGACAGAATCCCCGAGCCTGACGTGCTGACACAGGCGGAGTTCGGTGTTGTTCGTGCTCCAACTGACGAGCTTGCCGCACTTGCTCAAGGAGAGCTAGACAGAATGATGCGCCAACTCGGGGATCACGTTCATTTGCTGATGCTGGCTGATCCACAAGGCACGCTGATGGACTTGCGGGTAGACCCGCAGTTTGAGACAGACTGCAGAGCGGCCCTGATCACGCCTGGTGCGCAGTTCACGGAACAATCTCAGGGAACCAATGGCATCGGTCTGTGCCTGAAAACCAGATCATCGGTATCTGTCGTCATGGGCGAGCACTTTGCCCACCGGCTCAGCGGTCTGTCCTGTACAGTCGCGCCTATCTTCGGGCAGAGGGGCGAGCTTGCTGCAGTCCTGAATGTGACATCACTTCGGCCCTCCAGTAAATCCTTGCACCAGATCGCGCGAACCATCGTCGAAAGCTCTGCCAAGCGAATCGAGAATCGCAGTTTCGACTTGCGCTGTGCTGGAAAAATCGTGCTCAAGCTGTCAACCAGTGGAGACTTCTGTGATCCGGCAGGCGAGGCCAGAATAGCGCTCGATGAGAATGCCAGACTGATCGATGCCACGCCCTCAGCGCTAAAGATGCTTGGCGCAACTGATGAGATCTACGGACAGCGAATCGACGGATTCAGAGACCTCGACTCCCTCATCCAGGCTCTCGACAACAGCCGCCCTGTCATTCACCTGCCATCCGGTGCATACAACATTCAGCTTGCCTCAACCTCGAGCCGTGAGGTACGCAAGGACCTGCGTAGCTCCTCTCGTAAAACCCGATCCGGCCCCCGCTATCGCTTTGAGAGCGATCACGACTCTCCAAACACCCCTCCTCGTGCAAGAGGTGCTCAGTCTACCCGTCCTGCAATCTGCCTTGAAGACATCGCCGGCACCGACGAAGCAACGATCAAGGAAATACATATCGCCAGGCGTCTGTACGAACGCGGCTTGCCAATTCTTTTGCAAGGTGAAAGCGGTACCGGAAAAACGCTGCTGGCTAGAGCGCTGCACGAATCAGGTCCTAACCGGACTGGCAAGTTCGTATCGATCAATTGTGCCGCGATCCCGGCGGAGCTGATTGAAAGCGAACTGTTTGGCTACCGGGCTGGTGCGTTCACCGGCGCATCACGCAATGGTTCTCGTGGACGACTGCTAGAAGCAGATGGTGGAACCCTGTTCCTGGATGAAATAGGCGACATGCCGCTCCCTTTGCAAAGCCGGTTCCTGCAGGCGCTTTCAGAAAAGGAGTTTGTTCCGATTGGTGCAAACGATTCAGTGAAAGTTGATTTCTGCCTTGTGGCAGCCAGCCTGAGGAACATCGACGACATGGTCCGGCAACAAGCTTTCCGGGAGGATCTTCATTATCGGATTCGAGGTGCAACGATCAATCTGTTGCCTCTGAGGGAGAGAAGCGATCTCGATCAACTCATACAAGCCATTCTTCAGGAAACGGCAGACTCCGAGGGGATGGGTCGGACTCATCTATCCAGCAGTGCGCGACAGGCTCTTCTCAAACACGACTGGCCCGGCAACATCCGCGAATTACAACATGTCATCCGATATGCACTCGCACTCTCAGACGGACCTGTGATTGATGCCGACTGCCTGCCGAAGAGTCTGCTTAAAACGTCTCGCAATCCTGATCACTCACAAGCTCAGTCGCAGGATGATGCCCAACAGACCATCATTGATGCACTGCAGCAATTTGACTGGAATGTTTCACGTGCGGCGCGCTGGCTAAACATCTCACGCTCGACTCTTCACAGGCGAATCGTCAGTCTCAGGCTGCAACGCCCCGACAAATCACTCTACGAATCAACGACTCCATGAGTCGATGATTCGTTTCGAATCGGATTAAGCCATTGCGCCCTGCTCAACTACACGACCAGGGCGCTACACCATACGACTGGCATGCACAGCAAATCAGCCGGCCTGACCTACCGACAACCCACCGCATACGTAGATGACCTGGCCTGTCGTATAGCCGGCAAGCGGGTCAATCAGCATCGCAGCAATGTGCGCAATTTCTTCGGGCCTACCAACTCGCCCCAGTGGCACTGACGCCTTCAGGGCAATTGTCTGCGCCGAATCATCAGGATTCGATGCGTGGAACAGCTCTGTGCCGATCGCCCCCGGGGCTATCAGGTTCACAGTCACGTTGTAGGCCGAAAGTTCCAGCGCCCAGGTGCGCGTCATCCCGACCAGCCCCGCCTTGGTCGCGCTATACACCGTCCTGCCCACTTTACCCAGGCCAGCACGGCTACCAATATTGACAACCCTTCCATAATTCTGGCGTTTGAAATTCGGAATAAGTGATTTGGTCAGTATCATCGGTGCGAGCAGGTTCAGATTGACCATATCCTGCACCTGCTCTGGCGTCACACTCTCAAGCGCAGCCACATGGATCATGCCTGCGTTATTGACAAGATGAACTATGTCACGCTTGTTCGCCCAGTGATCAACTGCCTGCTGGGTGGCCTGTGCGTTCATCAGATCAACAGACTCAAACGTTTCTCCAGCCAGGGGCTCTGCACCTGGTGTGCGACTAAAGTTCAACACATCGTAGCCATCTCTGATCAGCCGCTCGACCATTGCCCGACCAATACCACGACTGCCACCCGTTACAAGCGCCAAAGGTTTTTCCATCTGATTCGTCCCCTATCAAGTTGTGCCATGATCTTACCCGCATGCGAGCACAGATCAAAAGTATTAAAAGAATGACTATAGTAAGATTCTGTGATGGTTAACCCGAATACAAAAAAACGGAGACAGTTCAATGGCACGCTGGAAGCAAAGACCAGAAGGTTCCACCTGGGGAGACTTTGGGGAAGACGATGAACTTGGCAGGCTCAATCTGCTCACACCGCAAAAAGTTCTGCAAGCGATCAAAGAAGTGCGCACCGGGCAGGTTTTCTGCTTGTCCCTGCCACTGAACATGCCCGGCGGCAATGTTCTTAACCAGCGTCGCCACCCACCCGTTCTGTCGCCGACCTTCAAAGACGGCACGCCCTACATGAACATGGAGATGGGGCGAATACAGAAAGACGCCATTGACGTCCTGTGTGATGATCAGGTCACCCTGAGCATGCAGTATTCCACTCAGTGGGACGGCCTGAGCCATGTCGGTGCAATGTTCGACACACAGGGTGACGGAAAAATGCGCAAGGTTTTTTACAACGGATTTGAAGGCGGTGTGGACATTCTGGGTGGCGATGAGTCTTCCGGAGATGGCGGTGCGCATGAACACGCAGGATGCTGCGAAGGTGGCGGCTCAAATGCCTTACGCCTGAGCGTGGAGTCCTATGCACGCAAAGGCATGCAGGGGCGTGGTGTTCTGGTCGACCTTGCGGAGCACCTGGGAACAGGCCGCACAGTCGTGAACGCCGATATGTTGCTGAACATTCTGAACGATCAAAGAATCCAGATCGACAAGGGCGACATGCTGGTCCTGAGAACAGGCTTCTCCGAAGCCATCATCGACATGAACGGCCAACCGGATCACGCCACACTGGAGCAGACCGGAGCCGTGCTTGACGGATCAGATCCAGCGCTATTGAACTGGATCACAGAGTCTGGAATTGCCGCGATCTGCGCTGACAACTACGCTGTCGAGAACTACCCGGCACGCACATCGGGTCCAGGCCATTCTATTCTGCCTCTGCATCATCACTGTCTGTTCAAGCTAGGCGTTCCGCTCGCGGAACTCTGGTATCTGAAAGACCTTGCACAATGGCTGCATGACAATCAGCGGCATCACTTCCTGCTCACAGCACCTCCCCTGCGTATGCCAGGAGCCGTTGGCTCGCCTGTCACCCCCATCGCAACCGTCTGACACACTCCTTTACGACGAGCACCTATGCATAGCACGCTATCTGAACGCCTGACCTATCTCTCGACCCAGTTTGGCAACTTGCCTGCCATCATAGAACCGGATCGTCAGATCTCTTTTGCAACACTGAACAGGCATAGCCGCAACCTTGCAGGTCACTTTGCTCAGCTCGGGTTCAAGGCAGGCGATCGGGTAGCGCTATGGCTGCCCAACTGCATCGAGTGGGTGGAATGCCTGCTGGCGTGTGCTCGTCTCGGTGTCACAGTCATTTCGGTGAACACACGCTTTCGAAGTCACGAGGTACAGGATGTCATCGAGCGAGGCAAGACCCGATGGCTGATTTACTGGCCAGAATTCAAAGGAATCGGATTCAAGGGCATTCTTGATGACATTGACCCGCTAGTGACGGAATCCCTGAGAGCGAGCCTGACACTGGACAAGATTCAGGTGCTGGCTGAAACGGACTGTGAACCACCGCTCGAGCATGGTGACCACGGTGCCATCACGTTTACCACTTCAGGTACAACATCCCTGCCGAAGTTCGTTCTCCACACGCAGAGTGGGCTGATCTGCCACGCAGATGCAATTGCAGGCGCGTTTCAATATGATGACTCAACCCGCATCCTGGCGAGTGCGCCTTTTTGCGGGACATTCGGTTTCTCCACGCTGTCGGGTGCGTTGCTGACCGGACGCCCCGTCATCTGCGAGCCGGTATCTAACCCTGTGAGCCTGCTTAATCTGATCCGTCAGCACAAAATCACCCACACCTTCGCAAACAACTCGCTGATCCAGCAAATCATGGAAGAATCAGACAATCGGGAAGACTTCCGGACTTGCCGTCTCTTCGGATTCGCCGCGTTCGCGCCAGCATTGGGCGAGTTGTTTGACATGGCGCTCAAGAACGCCCTGCCCCTCACAGGCTTGTATGGATCAAGTGAGCTTCAGGCGCTCCTGGCTGCGCAGCCGACTGACCCCACACAAGGCGATCTCAGCGTACTTCACCAGCCGGGTGGTCTGCTGGTGCATCCCAACGCGCGCGTCAGAACCCGGGATCCTGAAACTGGGCATTTGCTGCCGCTAGGGCAATCTGGAGAGCTCGAAATCCTGAGCCCTTCTCACATGTCAGCCTACCTTGATCAGCCAGAGGAGACGCACAAGGCATTCACAGAGGATGGATACTTCAAGACAGGCGATCTGGGCTGGTGCGTCAGTGACCGACAGTTCGTGTTTCAGGCAAGAATGGGGGACTCGCTCAGACTTGGCGGATTTCTTGTGAATCCGGCAGAGATCGAACAGGCGGTCGAAGAACTCCCCGGGGTTCTGGCTGCACAGATAGTTGGCGCCCAGAAAGGAGACAAGCTGGTTCCCGTCGCATTTGTGCTCACGACTCCCGGGTTTGTGGCCATCCCGGACGAGTGGGTTTCATTGTGCAAGCGCAGACTGGCCGGATTCAAGGTGCCCGTGCACTTCGAGGTGCTTGAGGATTTCCCGACTGTGCAAAGCGCCAACTCCACCAAAATCCAGAAGCATCGACTGCGAGAGATGGCCCAGGCGATTCTGGATGGGCAGTTTGCAGACTCCTGACGTCCTTTGCATCTAATCGAACAAGGATTCTTGTGCATGGTGTTCAATGCCCCCGAGCGACGGATTTTTTACGCAGTATGGACGTCACTATCATGAATAGCACTGCGGTCAGGACTTTGCCCTTCTCTTGCTTCAAACCCTGCATGAGTTTTCTGCATCGAGTCGGGCAGATCGTCATAGCTCGAACAAGTTTTGAAGGAACACGACCCACACGCCCCTGCAGACGAAGGGCCAGTCGTAACCGACTTGTGGGCGAACATTTATTTGGAACAAATCTAGCCCGCATCCGGGATGTATCTGCACATGCTGGCTGTATCCTGCCACGAGGCCAGCATCGAAGCCGACGCATTGCCGTGCCCGGTGGAATTGGCGTAACACCCGGCCCTCACACCAGTCTTGTGCTGACAATCGACTCCGGTGTTCGCAACCTTCGCGTGAATGTCGGTAACCGGACATTTCATTCCCGACGGCTTCGCAGCAGCAAGACGTTGTTCCGGCATCCATCCGTGATGCAAGAAGCTGCTGGCTGTGCTGCATTGCTCTGCGACGATCCGGATACCATGTCGACCATGGTGCACAGGAGCACCTGATGAAAGGATTGATCTATGAACGCAGTCAGCAACCTCTTTATCTGCAAGTTGCTGTAATCCTTCGTCGCAACATTGAGCGCGGCGTCTGGCCAGCAGGTAGCAAGATTCCCTCACTCGACGAACTCACCAAAAGCCTCAATGTTTCCAGGACAACATTGCGACAAGCATTCGGCATTCTCGAATCTGAAGGGCTGATTCACAGAAGCCGGGGATCCGGAACCTTCGTTCAGAACCTTGATGAAGAAATACGGCTACTCCTGCCGACAACCTGGCAGGAAACAATCGCACTGAGCCTCTCTCTTGGCACCACCACCTTGCGTGAATCGACAGACGATGTCACGTTACCCGATCATCTCAGGCCCTGTAACGCAGGAGACTGTTCAGGCCGATACCAGTCGTGGCGCAGGATACATACCAACCAGGACCGTCCTTACTGTTATACAGAGGTCTACCTGGATCGCAATCTTTATCTACGCAATCCTGAAAGATACCGGACATCGACAGTCGCTCCGGTTCTTGACCAACTACACCGCCACGAGCTGACCTGTGCAAGGCAGTCGCTACGAATCATCGAGGCAGGTTCTGATTCGGCCCAGGCGCTGCAAATACCGGTTTCTTCCCCTGTTGCCCAATTACAGCGGTATGCACGGATCGGCGCCCAGATCGTATACGTGGCGCGACTGGAGATCCCTTCGCGCCTTGTCCAGATGGAACATGACCTTTTCGGGGGCACCACACACATGAATGATCTGACGTACTTGCCATTTTTTGATGCCGGACATCGCGACCTCTCCAGCGACCTCAGACACTGGGCAGGCTCACGTTACGCCAGTCGGGTCCACTCCGGCGACGTGGATGAGCTATGTCGCTCGTATGTCAAGATGCTTGGAACAGACGGATGGCTACGTCACTGCGTACCTGCATCAGTCGGTGGCGTGAAAGAGACGATCGATTCGCGCAGCATCTGTCTGATGCGACAAGGGCTAGGATATTTTGACGGACTTGCTGACTTTGCTTTCGCCATGCAAGGCCTGGGTAGCGGACCCATCTCGCTTTTTGGCACGCCGACACAACGCGATCGCTACCTGCCGGGTGTTGCGCAGGGCAAATCAATCAGTGCTTTTGCCCTCTCTGAACCGATGGCTGGATCAGATGCCGCAGCAATGACCACCACCGCGACTCGGGAAGGCAACGAATATCGGCTCAATGGCACCAAAACCTGGATATCCAATGCAGGGATTGCTGATTTCTACACTGTGTTTGCGCGATCCGAAGGTGATGACGCCCAAGGGGTGACTGCATTTGTGATCGATGCCGATACGCCAGGATTGCAGGTATCGGAACGATTCGATGTCTGCGCTCCCCACCCGATCGGCACACTGAGGTTTGAAGATTGCGTGATTCCTGCTGAACAACGCATCGGAGACCCAGGCAAAGGATTCAGGGTTGCCCTGCAGACTCTGGACGTGTTCAGGGCATCAGTCGGTGCTGCGGCATTAGGGTTCGCACAGGCTGCACTCGACATGGGGATGCAGCATGCTCAGAATCGCCCCATGTTTGGAACCACGCTGTCCGAGATGCAACTGACACAGGCAGCTATCGGGGAGATGTGCGCAGACATTGATGCCTCTGCACTGCTGGTGTATCGAGCGGCGTGGGAGCGAGACGTACTGAAGCAACGTACAACCCGGTCAGCGGCTATCGCCAAGCTTTACGCGACAGAAGCTGCCCAGCGAGTCATTGATCGCAATGTGCAGTTACACGGCGGACTCGGTGTCAAGGTGGGACATCCAGCGGAGATGTTGTATCGTGAGATACGCGCCTTGAGAATTTATGAGGGTGCAACCGAAGTGCAGAAGATTGTCATTGCGAGACAGACTGCAACAGAAAGTATTTGAGGAGATAAAGTTTCATGAATGGATCACAAGCGATGGTCAAGACGCTGCTTGATGGCGGCGTCGATGTCTGTTTTGCCAATCCCGGCACATCAGAAATGCATTTTGTAGCAGCGCTCGATCAAGCTACCCGAATGCGCTGTGTGCTGGGTCTGTTCGAAGGTGTCGTGACTGGCGCTGCTGATGGCTACTACCGGATGGCATCCAAGCCAGCTGCGACCTTGCTGCACCTTGGACCCGGACTGGGCAACGGATTGGCAAACCTTCACAACGCGAAGCGTGCACGCTCCGGTATCGTTAATATCATTGGCCAACATGCGCTGGACCATCTGCATAATGATGCGCCCCTGAACTCCGACGTCGAGGCAGTCGCACGCCCGATGTCGCACTGGGTCAAGACAACGGTGTCTGCCACCCAGGCTGCAGCCGATACAGCCGAGGCGATATCCCAGGCAAACAGTCAGCCCGGACGCATTGCCTCACTTGTCTTGCCTGCCAACTGCGCTTGGGAAGATGCCGATCCAGGGAAATACACATTTGAACCAGCTTGTGTAGCAGCAGCCCCGCTTGCCGAAACAGTTGACAAGATTGCACAGCTACTCTCCGACCCCGAGCAGGCCAAGCAAACCGTCTTGCTGATTGGTGGGGCAGGAATGATGGAGAAATCCACCTGGCTTGCCGGACAAATTGCCGCCAAGACTGGCTGCAAGCTATTCGCAGAGCCACGTAGCATGCGACTTGAGCGTGGCCGGGGACGCGTAAACATTCGACCCTTGCCATTTCCTGTCGATGGTGCAGTCAAGGCTCTTCAAGGCACCCGCAATCTGGTGCTGATTGGTGCCACGGATCCTGTGGCATTCTTTGCATACCCAGACAAGCCTCGCCGGGTTGCACCGACTGATTGCAAGATCACGCATCTTGCCACTCCGGTGCATGATGTTTTTGCGACACTTGAAGCACTGTGCGATGCGGTTGGTGCTGCTTCCCAGACACCCGCTCAACTCGCCACTGACCTGGCATTGCCAAGCTTCGTTGATGGCAAACCTGATGCCAGTAACATCGGCATGGTGATTGCTGGAGCATTGCCCGAACACGCCATTCTGGTGGATGAGGCGGTCACATCGGGTCGACAACTTGCAGACTCGATTCCGTACGCTCCCCCTCACGATTGCATTGACATTACCGGAGGAGCGATCGGGTTCGCGCTACCAGCTGCCGTCGGTGCTGCAGTCGCGGCACCTGATCGCAGAGTTGTCGCACTCGTGGGTGACGGTGCCGCCATGTATACAGTTCAGGCTCTCTGGACCATGGCTCGTGAACAGCTGAACATCACTGTTGTAATTTTTGACAATCGCTCATACAGAATTCTGCGGGGAGAACTCGCCAACATGGGTGGACCGCAGCCTGGAGAGAATGCACGCCGCATGCTGGATCTGGACGCACCTGATCTCGACTGGGTTTCCATGGCCAAGGCGCAGGGCGTTCCTGCGGTCAAAACAGATACGTTGGCTGGTTTCGATCAGGCCCTCAAGAAAGCCAATGCAACACCTGGTCCAAGCCTGATTGCTTTGAAAATTTAAACCTGCGTTCTGGCTTGACCAAAGCTTTTAATGCGTGCAGAAAGACAATGGACAATCAGTACTGATTGTCCATTGTCTTTAGAAGTCAGGCCGTTTAAAAAGTGTTCTCTACGCTTGTCGAGGAGGAAAATGACTTGCTGGCAATGACAATCGAGAAGGCGAATTGGCCTCGCAAGAGTCAAGAACAGACAGAAAGAGATACTGCCGCGATTATCCTTGTTGACGCAAACTCATCATAACCTTGCGGCTCATCAACTCGACATCTGGTAAATACTCCTCCAGGTGCCTGCGTATCCTCAGACGCAATGACTCTGCCTGCCCAGGATCGTCAAAGTCCGGCAAAGGTCCCTCCAGGCCGTAACCGCTCTCCCTTAGCAGAACCCATTCAAAACGCCTCAAGGTCATCGCCTGCGGATAGCCAGAAGCCAACCTGGCCAGTGCCTGTGCGTATGCAGCGTAAAGAGCCGGATGAGCATCTTCGCGTGCGAACAGCTTGAGTATCAGCTCGTTCATATACCAGCCAGCCATGAGTGCGTTTGAAGGCATTAGCAAGATACCTCGGGTCTCTGCATGCGTAAGCGTCCTGACCTCCCCTCGCCCGCTCCATGACAGCAACAATGGTTGAAAGGACTGAAGAACTGTTCGCAAACCCGAAAATGGTCGCTTGGCGCCTTTCGCGGCAACCAGCAAAACCCCGTGGTCTCTTGAAAAAACCTTGGCGATGACTGACGTCTCACGCCAGGCAGTAGTGTGCAGGATGAAACCATCCGCATCGAAGACGCGAGTCTGCTGCCGGCTACTCATATCCCAGGTCGCGCAAGCTTGCTTCCCGGTCAGCCCATCCTTTGCGAACTTTGATGTAAATTTCCAGATGAACCGGCATGTCAAGCAACTGAGCGATTTCTTGTCGTGCCTCTGTTGCGATACGCTTCATGTGCATGCCTTTCGCGCCAAGCAGTATGGGCCGGTGAGATTCTCGCTCGACAATCACACAGGCCGAAACCAGTACTCGGGCTGGAGCCTCTTCCCACTGCTCGATAACAACCGTACAGCCATATGGCAACTCATCTCCAACAAGGCGAAATATCTTTTCACGAATGAGTTCAGCCGCCAGAAACCTGACAGGACGATCCGTCAGCGCATCTTCCTCGAACATGGCCTCACCCTCTGGCAGGCGACTGGCCACCTCATCAAGCAGAACATCGAGTTGCTCACGTTTGACAGCACTGACCGGAACAACTGCAGCAAACGGAAACCGTCCCGCGAGATCTGCCACGAACGGGAACAGGGACTCTCGACTTTTGATTGAGTCAATCTTGCTGAGCACCAGAATAACATTCGTGCGATCTCTGAGCATATCCAGCAATTGCTGATCACCTGGTGTCCATTTGCCTGCCTCAACAACAAACAAGATGACGTCTACATCAGCCAGAGCCTGGGTGACGACTCTGTTCATCATCTTGTTCATCGCCCCGCCGTGACGCGTCTGGAATCCCGGCGTATCGACAAAGACAAACTGCTCTGCTCCGCGGGTCAGAACCCCATGGATGCGATGCCGCGTCGTTTGCGCCTTTCGAGAAACAATTGAAATCTTTGCACCGATTAGTGCATTGGTCAGCGTCGACTTGCCCACATTTGGTCTACCAACGACCGCTATAAACCCGCAACGGGTCACCTCTGGCTGAGTCATGATTCTCTTAATTCCCTTCTTCGGGTAATGCTTGCAACGCTGTGCTGGCGGATTTGGCAGAACGACTGCGCGCATGTCGAGTGCCCTGCAAAGGCCTATCCTTACGCAAACTCTGCAAGATGCTATGAGCAGCCGCCTGTTCTGCCGCTCGCCGGCTTGTTCCAACTGCGACAACTTTCAGACTCAGCGCTGGCACTTCGCAGGCCACCTCAAACTCCTGATCATGGGCAGCCCCACGGGTGTCTATGACCCGATAAGCAGGCAGATCCAGCCGATGCCCCTGCAGATACTCCTGCAACAACGTCTTGGGATCCTTTCCGACTGTCCGCGGATCGATACCTTCGAGCATGGGGCCGTACAGCCGTTCTATGACATTTTTTGCCGCCGCAAAACCGCCATCCAGATAGACTGCACCAAATATGGCCTCAAGTGCGTCAGCAAGAATTGATGGTCGCCTGAAGCCACCACTTTTAAGTTCGCCCTCTCCAAGTCGCAAAAGGTCCGAGAGCTTGAGACGCTGTGCGATATCGGCCAGCGAGGCCTGTTTGACCAGGCTCGCTCTGACTCGGGAGAGATCACCTTCATCCAGCATCTGGAATCGATGAAACAAAAGTGACGACATGCTGCAGCCCAGCACAGAATCACCTAGAAACTCCAGTCGCTCGTTGTTTTTTGCACTGAAGCTACGATGAGTCAGCGCAAGCTCGAGAAGCAGCGGTTGCTCAAAAACGTAACCTAGATCAGTCTGCAAGGCTGAAAGCGTCATGCCTGCACCTCCACCACGATGGATGAGTCCTGAACGATCATAGATCTCAATTAAAACGCCCGATCCGGCTTGGCTCGGAAAAATTCATCCAGATAAAGAAAGCCCGACCCACGATATTTTCCGACGGTACAAATCCCCAGAAACGACTATCCAGACTGTTGTCGCGGTTGTCACCCATTGCGAAGTAACTACCCTCAGGAACCTTGCAGATCATGCCGTCAGAGCGATATTGACACTGGTCCCGATCCGGGAAACGCCACACCGGACGCAATTCTTGACGACTTGCAGGATCGACAAGGATCCGATTCTCTTCCTTGCCCAACTGTTCAATGAACTGCGACTCGTACGCAAGACGATCTGGTTCGAAATACTCGCCATCACGCTTGACAGGCACTTCCTGACCGTTGATATACAGTCTCTTGTTGAGGTAGGCAATCTCGTCTCCCGGCATACCGACAATCCGCTTGATGTAATCAATGGATGGATCCACTGGGTAACGAAACACGACGACATCCCCACGCTCAGGGTCACCGAGTGAAATAACTTTAGTGTGAATGATAGGCAGTCGGATTCCATAATCATACTTGTTGACCAGAATCAGGTCTCCCGCTTTAAGGGTGGGAAGCATTGAACCCGAAGGAATGCGAAATGGTTCGACCACAAACGAACGCAATACAAAGACAAACAAAATCACCGGGAAGAAACTCGCCCCGTACTCGACCCACCAGGGCGTCTTGTCTTCTGGTGAGCGTTTGTGACGCAGGAAAAACCTGTCAAGCACCCACACTGACCCGGTGATCAGCATGGCAATAAATAAGATCAGAGAAAAATTCCAGCTCATGCCTGTACGTTCCCTTTCACTTGTCGTCGACCTGCAGAATCGCGAGGAACGCCTCTTGAGGAATCTCGACGCTACCCACCTGCTTCATACGTTTCTTGCCGGCTTTCTGCTTTTCAAGCAACTTTTTCTTGCGAGAAATATCACCGCCGTAGCACTTTGCAAGCACATTCTTTCGCAGAGCCTTGACGTTCTCACGTGCAATGATCTCCGCACCAATGGCCGCCTGAATGGCCACATCGTACATCTGCCTTGGAATCATCTCCCGCATTTTGGAAACCATTTCCCGGCCTCTATAACGCGCGTTGGCGCGATGGCATATCGTCGAAAGTGCATCAACACGGTCACCATTGATCAGAACGTCGACCCTCACGACATCCGAGGCCCGATACTCTCTGAACTCGTAGTCCATCGAAGCATAGCCGCGCGAGACTGATTTAAGCTTGTCAAAGAAATCCAGGACAATCTCTGCCAGCGGTATTTCATACTGGAGATGGACCTGGCGACCGTGATAGCTCATGTCGAGCTGAACACCGCGTTTCTGGTTACACAGAGTCATTACAGGTCCGACATACTGCTGCGGCATGAACAGCGTGACATGGACCACTGGTTCATGAATTTCCCGAATCTTGCCTATCTCAGGCATTCTCGACGGACTCTCGATACTGAGCACTTCGCCATCATTCAAGACAATCTCATAGACCACCGAAGGTGCGGTGGTAATGATATCCATGTCAAATTCGCGCTCGAGTCTCTCCTGCACGATCTCCATGTGAAGCAGACCGAGAAAGCCGCACCGGAACCCAAAGCCTAGTGCCTGGGAAACCTCCGGCTCAAACATCAAGGCAGAATCGTTTAATTTGAGCTTCTCCAGTGAGTCGCGAAGCTGATCGTACTCACTGCTTTCCACAGGATAGAGACCTGCAAAAACCTGTGGTTTGACTTCTTTAAAACCAGGCAACGGTGACGGCGCGGGCTTGCCTGCATGGGTGATCGTATCGCCAACCTTGGCATCCTTGAGCTCTTTAATACCCGCGATCAGAAATCCAACCTGCCCCGCCGAAAGATTGTCACGGGCGATCGCTTTTGGAGTAAACACACCAAGCTGATCCGCGGGATGGTTGGCCCCTGTCGCCATGAACTGCAATTTGTCCTTGACCCGCATGGTGCCATTCACGATGCGCAGCAACATCACCACACCAACATAATTGTCAAACCAGGAATCAATGATCAATGCCTGCAGCGGCGCGTCAGGGTCTCCCTTGGGCGCCGGCACTTTGACAATGATCGACTCCAGGATCTCATCAATGCCCATGCCGGTCTTGGCGCTGGCCGCAATGGCATGGGACGCGTCGATTCCAATGACGTCCTCGATCTCTCCTCGGGCTCCTTCCGGATCCGCCTGAGGAAGATCCATCTTGTTCAGCACCGGAACAACCTCCACACCGAGATCGATCGCGGTGTAGCAGTTTGCTACGGTCTGTGCTTCCACCCCCTGCGATGCGTCCACGACCAGCAGTGCTCCTTCACACGCCGACAAGGAGCGACTAACTTCGTAGGAAAAATCCACGTGTCCCGGTGTATCAATCAGGTTCAGGTTATAAATCTGGCCGTCCTTGGCCTTGTAGGCCAGTGAGGCAGTCTGCGCCTTAATCGTGATACCTCGCTCTCGCTCGATATCCATGGAATCCAGAACCTGAGCTGACATCTCTCGCTCAGCCAGGCCGCCACAACGGTGTATCAACCGATCAGCAAGCGTAGACTTGCCATGATCGATGTGGGCAATAATTGAAAAATTGCGGATTCGCTGCATAGATCCAGTCATAGACATGTCAGACACCCGATCTCGCGGATGCTCTCAAAAAACGAAAGGGGCGACACGCGCCCCTTTCGATGCGTCAATCCGGCATTTTAGCCCGATTGGACGTCACTACTTGCCTGGTCGCACCAGAACCCACTGGGTCTGGCCATCTCGCTGAATCATCATGCCGACAGGTTTGTCTTTTCCAGCCTCCTCGGCCAGTTTGACGAACTGCTGTGCGGATGACACGTCAGCATTTCCAACGGTCAGAATAACATCACCGGGAATGATTCCGGCCGACGCCCCGGCGTCCTTGCTGTCTGTGACTCTGACACCACCTGTCACGCCAAGTGCTTCTCGCTCCTGATCGGTCAGATTCACAACAGTGACGCCCATCGCTGTTGCACCTGCAGACTCGGGAGCAGGCGTATCCGGGCCGGCCGCACGCTCTGACGTACTGGGCATTTCACCAACGGTGATATCAAGCGTAACGCGCTTACCCTTGCGCCAGACATCCATCGTGGCCACTGTACCAGGCTTGCTCTGGCCGACAATGCGCGGCAGATCGGACCATTTCTCGATTTTTCTACCATTAAATGTCAGGATGATATCGCCTGGCAAGACGCCTGCTTCAAACGCAGGACCGTCCGGCATGACTCGACTCACCATGGCACCGGTTGCATCATCAAGACCGCTAGCCAGCGCAACATCTTTGCTGACATCGCCAATCTGAACACCAATTCTGCCACGCGTCACACGGCCCTCAGACCGCAATTGCTCGACAACTTCCATTGCCTCATCAATTGGGATCGCCAGAGAAATCCCCATGAATCCGCCGCTGCGAGACACGATCTGAGCATTGATTCCGATCACCTCGCCTTCAAGATCCAGCAACGGACCACCAGAGTTACCCGGGTTTACGGCAACATCTGTCTGAATGAAAGGAAGGTAGTCCCCGGTTTCACGTCCAATCGCGCTGATGATCCCGGCTGTCACCGTTGACTCAAGACCAAATGGCGAACCAATAGCGAGCACCCACTCACCTTTCTTGAGGTCCCTTGCAGTGCCAATCGGCAAAGCTGGCGTATTCTCAAGGTCGATCTTGATCAAAGCGACATCTGTACGTTCATCGCTTCCCACAACGGTGGCTTTAAACTCGCGGCCATCCGTCATGGTTACGAAGATTTCAGAGGCACCTTCGATCACATGGTGATTGGTCAGGATGGAACCGTCGTCGGAAATAAAGAATCCCGAACCCACGCCACGCGGAACTGTACGATCCGGGGACTCAGGTCCTCCGCGACGCTCCGGAGATGGTGCCGGGATTCCAGGCCCCTGAAAATCAGGACCGAAGAACCAGCGGAACATCTCAAACGGATCGCGTCCGCCCGCACCACCATGAGCCGCTGAAATAGTTGAGGTTGTCCTGATATTAACGACACCCTGTTCAGACTTTTCAACGATATCAACAAAATTCGGCAGACCTGCACTGTTTACCTGTGCCGAGGTTGTGGCGGTAAAAAAAGTAACCGCCAATGTCAGAAACGCAAGTGCAAGCAACTTCGACGATTGCCTGACTGCTGTCGAATTGCCTGGGCGACTCGACGACATGAAAAGCTTTCTCATGATCAACTCCATCTGGATTTTCTTATGAACACAACCTGTCCGCAATATTTACTCGGACACCCGGTTGATTGAGTCGGCAACAATCTGGACAGTTGCCGCAGGAACCTCTCCGACAATCATTACCCAGTCATCACCGACACGTTTGCCATACAAATTCACTGAACCGATATGACGCGGGCCGGTTGAATGGTGTTGAGACAAGTTTTCCTGATAAGGTTCAATAAAAATCGAGATATTCGCCAATCCATCAGTGAGAATGATCTGATCAACCTCGCGCCCGTCCTGGAAAAGACGGCGAGCCTGCTGGGAAATTTGATAACCGTCCGGCACGACGTACCGCCAGCCCATTGCATTCAGGTCGACTGCCACAGGTTCCCGGTTGACTTTCTTCCAGCCAGATACATCCCACGGAGCAACAAATTCCTCATCTGAAATCGGTACACCGATCTCAACCTGCGTGAATGCAACCTGCTGACTAATACGACCGCCCGGTTCCAGCACCTGCGCCTTGAGCAACAACCCAGTCGATTCGTCAGCACACAACCGGAACTGTGGACGCAAGTTATCCTTCGGAACAATATCCACTCTGACACATGAGCGTCCAGCAATCCTGCCGGGCTTTTCCGAACGGGTCAACTGATAATGTTCAGAAAAATCCGGCCCACTGGCCATTAGCAAACCGGGGAAACGGGCATTACCTCTCGATTCGATCAGCACCAGCTCACGATCGGGAATCAGGCAGTGAACAACATCGTTGTGTCGGTGAAACTCTCTCTGCACATTATCCAGTACCTCGAGACGCTCCTGTTCATTACCGTCCCGATAACGGTGTGTGATCCGGTAAGCCTGCATCTGACCATTGTTCTGATAGGCAAACACGCCCTTGTAGTCCAGTGTGCGGGCGGCCTCCTGAATCTGTTCAAGCAAGTTTGAAGCAGTATCTGAACGGGCCAGCACGGCTCCCACCGGCAGCAGGCAGGCAACAAGTCCCGCTACGACCAATCGGGCAAACTGTCCCTTCACCGTGTGCTCCCAGGCATGAACGATGCTTGCTGAATCGAGATTGGCCCTGCCCACTGTCTGTGCGCCTCAGTGTAGTCACTCAAAACAGACTCGTTCACTGCGGGCGCCGTGACCGGGGTAGTTAGGGCAACTTGAGACTGCTCTTCCACGAAAAGTGGCTGCGCCACCCAGACGACAGAAGCAACTGCGGCACTGACCGCGACCGTCGGCCATGCAAACCATCGTCGCCATCCTGTGGCCTCTGCACCCGCTTCACCCCCTCTTGCTCGAGAACTGGCGCGAGGCCCGGGCTCAGGACGGTGCGCAGGCTCGCGCTCTAGCGCTGCCGCCATGCGGGCAGCAAATGTTTCGGAAACAGGTCCAACAGCCTCAGAGCGGCGCATGATATCGCCGATCAAGTGGTACGTTGCCCAGTCACTTGACTCACACCCGGCGATGGCACGGGGCACATCCGCCTGATCGAGCTCACCATCCACAAGGGCACAAACCAACTCCCGGGTTTCCGTATGTTCGATCACGACAGTCTCTTCAGACTGAATCCCATGCTTGTTCTCAGACATTGCTCACCTTCATCACCAGCGCCGATCGCCTTGTTGCTCAATCAGCGGTCGAAGTTTGGCTGCGATCGCTTCTCTTGCCCGGAAGATTCGTGATCGCACCGTCCCAATGGGACAATTCATCGACTGAGCTATCTCTTCGTAGCTCAGGCCTTCAATCTCACGCAACACAATTGCCGTTCGCAACTCATCTGGCAGTTGCTGAATCGTATTATTGACACTAGCCGCCACTTCCTGGCTTGCCAATATCGACTCAGGAGTGTTGTTGTCAGTTAGGTTATCGATTTCGTCAAAAGTTTCACCATCTTCCGACTGATTGATGTTTGGGGAGCTAGGCCGACGTCCTTGCGACGCCATCCAGTTGCGAGCAGTGTTGATCGCAATTCTGTAGAGCCAGGTATAGAAGGCACTTTCACCCCGAAACTGAGGCAAGGCTCGATAGGCTTTGATGAAAGTTTCCTGCATGACATCCTCGATCTCTGACTGGTCACGCAGCATTCTGGACAAAAGACGGGTGATCTTGCGCTGATACTTGAGCATAAGCAGATCGAAAGCCCGTTTATCCCCCTGCTGGACACGGGCAACCAGATCGGCATCTGCCTGCTTTTCGCTCATGCATGCCTCCCGGATCTAGCAAGCCATCGAAGCACAAGCGTCAACCTCCGGTACTGCTCGGGAGCATAGTGATGTCTCCAAAAAACCAGTCTGAGACCTCTTAGGCGAAAGTGAGAATCATGGGCGCACAATTGAAGAACCATGCAACACGGGTGAAAACGCAACGTTTGCGGCCTTAGTGCAACCTGCCCATGCTTTACCAGGCAGGCTCCAATGTGCGCAAGACGCACGACCACACATTTTTGATCTCTCACGGTTGAACGGTAAGTCAGCAGCAGGGTCGCTATAGCAATTGAAAACGTCACAGCAGTTAGCGCTACCGCTGGCAACGCGATCACCAGACTATCGGGCCTGACCCACCAGAAACCAGCCAGCGCCAGACTGACACTTACACAAAGCAGGATGCCCGCACTAAGGCTTGTGCCCACCCAGTCAGGCTTTCCGGCATGAACATCGAACAGCCAGGCTTTCCTCCAGACAGATCCTGGGTCCGACGCCATCGAATCAGACTCGACGAACGAGCATGGAACCATTGGTTCCACCAAATCCGAATGAATTGGATAATGCGATCTGGATCTCCATCTCCCGTGCCTGGTTAGCACAGTAATCCAGATCACATTCCGGATCCTGATTGAAGATGTTGATAGTCGGAGGAGAAACCTGGTGATGAACAGCAAGCGTTGTAAACACAGCCTCGATACCACCAGCAGCGCCAAGCAAATGCCCTGTCATGGACTTGGTCGAGTTGACAACAAGCTTGCGTGCGTGATCGCCAAATGCCAGCTTCAAGGCTTCTGTTTCATTCTTGTCGCCCAGAGGAGTTGACGTACCATGCGCGTTGACATACTGAACCTCGTCGAGGTTGATGCCACCGTTACGCATCGCCAGTTCGATACCACGTCGCGGACCGTCCTGATCGGGGGCGGTAATGTGGTGGGCATCAGAACTCATACCATAGCCGGCGAGTTCGCCATAAATCCTTGCACCACGTTTGCGAGCGTGCTCATACTCTTCGAGCACAAGCACACCGGCACCTTCGCCCAGCACGAAACCATCCCGATCCGTGTCCCAGGGGCGCGACGCGGTTGTCGGATCATCATTTCGGGTCGACAATGCCCTCATGGCTGCAAATCCGCCAATACCCAGCGGGGAAACCGTAGATTCAGTTCCACCGGCGAGCATGACGTCCGCATCACCGTACTCGATCAAACGACCTGCATCCCCGATAGAATGCAGTCCGGTAGTACATGCTGACACAACGGCGTACGAAGGCCCTTTGAGTCCCAACCGGATTGACAACTGCCCGGAGACGAGATTGATGAGCGAGGCAGGCACGAAGAAGGGAGAAATACGACGGGCGCCGCGTTCCAGGTAATCCTTCTGGGTTTCCTCGATCCGCTGAAGCCCGCCGATCCCGGAGCCGACAATCGCGCCGATCCGCGGGGCATTCTCTTCATTCACTTCCAGACCTGCATCCTGCCAGGCTTGTACGCCCGCTGCAATCCCGTAATGAATGAAAGTATCCATCTGCTTGACTTCTTTAGCCGGCAGATAGGCAGACACGTCAAAGTCTTTCACTTCACCCGCGATGTGCGAGTTGAAGTCAGTAGGATCGAAACGGGTGATCCGTCCGATTCCACTGCGACCATTGACTAAATTATCCCAAGCGGTCTTGATATCGTTGCCCACGGGTGAGACGATACCTAGACCTGTAATGACAACACGTCGTTTCAAGACCTGCTCCTGAGCCATCCGTATACAGGCGGCCTGTCTGGTCAGATCAGCAACACCCAAGAGAAAGTTCAAGGAACCCGTGTGCCATTACCGACCTTGGCCGCCTGGGTGCACGTGGCAAAGCCACGCCATTCAGACGAAGATTTATTTCTTTGAGTTAGATTCGATGTAATCAACAGCCTGCTTGACGGTCGTGATCTTCTCGGCCTCTTCGTCGGGAATCTCGGTTTCGAACTCATCTTCCAGAGCCATCACCAACTCAACCATGTCAAGCGAGTCCGCACCGAGATCGTCAAGAAATGAAGATTCGTTCTTGATCTCGGCCTCGTTTACGCCAAGCTGTTCAGCGACGATTTTCTTGACGCGCTGTTCGATGCTTTCCATTCATATCTCCAGTGGGGAAAAATCCTGTGAATTATAGCCAAGCAGGATAAAGATTATCATGACATGTACATGCCACCATTGACATGTATCGTCGTACCCGTAATGTAACCTGCTTGCGAGGATGCAAGAAAGGCTACTGCATGTGCAATATCGTCCGCGCTTCCCAGTCTCCCAACGGGGATCTGGTTCAGCAAGGCCGCTCTTTGCTCTTCACTCAGTGCCCGGGTCATATCGGTATCGATAAATCCGGGCGCTACACAATTTACCGTGATATCACGACTGCCCAGTTCGCGGGCTAGCGCACGCGACATCCCTGCCACACCAGCCTTGGCTGCCGCGTAGTTTGCCTGACCAGCGTTGCCACTCGAGCCTACAACCGACGTCACGTTAATGATTCGCCCCCATCGGGCTTTCATCATGGGTCGGATAGCAGCACGGCTGACCCGAAAGACGCTGCTGAGGTTAGTCTGCAGCACGGCCTCCCAGTCTTCATCCTTCATTCGCATCGCCAGCGTATCCCGTGTGATGCCTGCATTATTGACAAGGATCTGGGGACCTCCATGCTCCTTGGCCAGGCGATCCATCAGCTCGGACACCGCCTGTACGTCATTTACATCCAGTGCCACACCCCAGCCACCCTGGGCCTGCAATGTCTCGGTTATCGCTGTCGCACCACTTTGCGTAGTCGCAGTTCCAACGACCATCGCACCTTGCCGTGCAAGTTCCAGCGCGATCGCCCTGCCAATCCCTCTTGACGCGCCCGTTACAAGTGCAAGTCTTCCGCTCAAATTCATCTGCATTTCCTCACGACGCCTGACGCAATGTCTCAATGGCTTCCTGCATGCTTGCAGGATCGTTGACTGACAATCCAACCAGCGAGGGGTTGATCCGCTTGACCAGTCCGGTCAACACCTTGCCAGGGCCACACTCAACCACATGGGTCACGCCATGTTGCGCCATCGCTTCGATCGTTTGCGCCCAACGTACCGGATGCCATGCCTGATCAACCAATGCCTGGCGAATGGACGCAGGATCCGTATGGATTTGTACATCAACGTTGTGAATCACAGACACATCGGGCGTTTTCAAATCGATCGCATTAAGTACTTCCTGCAGCACGGCGGCAGCGGGTCGAAGCAGACTTGAGTGAAACGGGGCTGAAACAGGCAGCAGGACGGCTCGTTTGGCGCCAGCGCCTTTTGCAGCCTTCATCGCACGCTCGACAGCCTCCTTATGACCTGCAATCACGACTTGTGAAGGGGCATTGAAGTTGACCGCCTCGACCACTTCTTCCTGAGCACTTTGCTGACAGACTGCCAGCACTGCGTCATCTTCAAGGCCAAGAATCGCCGCCATCGCGCCGGTTCCCACGGGCACAGCCGCTTGCATTGCATCCGCACGAACCCGCACCGCACGTACCGCATCTTCAAGTTCGATCGAGCCAGCAGCCGTCAATGCTGCATATTCTCCGAGACTGTGCCCAGCCATCAGGCTGGCCTGTGGCCCGCCTGCGGCTTTCCATGCCTCATACATGGCCACCGAAGCAGCCAGCATTGCCGGCTGAGTGTGAGTCGTCAGATTAAGCTGCTCGGCGGGTCCATTCGCAATCAATCCAGCCAGATCCTCACCAAGCGCCTGTCCTGCTCTGTGCAGAACCTCCATACTGACATCCTGACCCTTCCAGACATCCATCATTCCGACAGCCTGGGAGCCTTGACCGGGAAACACAAAAGCGAATTTCATGGTGGTACCTATTAAGCGAATTGAATGGTTCGATGGATGTCTGACTTGTGCCTTTCACCCGATGCGGGCAACAACTGTTCCCCAGGTAAACCCTCCGCCGACTCCTTGAAGCACGATTCGCTGACCGTTCTGAATCTGGCCGCTACGTCGTGCGTGATCAAGGGCGAGCGGCACACTGGCTGCGGATGTGTTGGCATGCTGATCAAGCGTCACAATAACCTGATCCATCGACAAACCCAGCTTTTTAGCCAGAAATGTCAGGATACGCAGGTTCGCCTGATGTGGGATCAACCAGTCAACATCGGCAATACTCAGCCCAGCCTGCTCCAGCGCATCTCGTGCAGACTTCTCCAGTACTGAAACTGCCTGTTTGAATACCGCCTGTCCGTCCATTCTGAGAAAAGGATCTCCCGTGACATGACCGGAATGAACCTGTCCAGGCACACAGAGAATACTGCTCAGGCTACCATCAGCATGCAACTGAGCAGCTTCGATGCCAGGTTCGTCAGACGCCTGAAGCACGACCGCACCTGCACCATCACCAAACAGGACACAGGTCCCGCGATCATTCCAGTCGAGGATGCGAGAAAACACTTCGGCACCGATCACCAACGCGCAGCGCGAACGCCCCGCCTTGATAAAACTGTCTGCCGTGGTCAGTGCATACACAAACCCGCTACAGACGGCCTGCACATCAAAGGCGGCCGCCCCGCGGTTGCCCAGACTGGCTTGAACCAGACACGCAGTGCTCGGAAAAATGTAATCAGGCGTCGATGTTGCGAGAATAATCAGATCAACATCCTGTGCCTGGACACCGGCGTCTTCCAGGGCTCGCCTGGCAGCCTGCGTCGCAAGAACACTTGTCGTCTGAGAGTCATCTGCAATGTGGCGCTGGCGGATGCCTGTACGACTCGCGATCCACTCATCCGACGTCTCTATTCCACGTTCAGCAAGCTGACGGGCCAGGTCATCATTAGTCACAACGGTGGAAGGCAGAAAGCTTCCAGTCCCGACGATGCGAGAGTAAACAGGATGAGTTGTCATTTTTGCGGATCAAGCGAATCTGCACCGGAACCGGCAGGCAGGCGAGTCAATTCGGAAATTGTGGAGGCGATGCGGTCAAGCAACCCCGTACTGACCGCATCATACGCCCTATCGAGCGCACACCCAAATGCGTATACATCTGCAGAACCGTGACTTTTAAACACGACACCCCTAAGACCCAGCAGGGCGGCACCGTTGTATTGCCGATTATCGACACGCTTCTTAAAGCGGTTCAGAACCGGCCTTGCGAACAGCCCGGCGAGTTTGGTGAGTGGACTACGGTGAAACTCTTCATGAATCATGCTGCCCAGCATTCGCGCCAATCCCTCAACTGCCTTTAACACGACATTTCCGACAAATCCATCACAGACAACCACATCGACCGTTCCTCGAAAAATGTCGTTGCCTTCCACATTGCCATAGAAATTCAAATGACTGGCGCGCAGATACTCAGCCGCAAGCTTGACCGTATCGTTGCCCTTGATGACTTCCTCGCCAATGTTCAGCAATCCGACACTTGGCTGACTGTCAGGTTTGTTCACCTGAGCCAGCGCAGTTCCCATAATGGCGAACTGCAGCAGATGCTCAGCGGTACAGTCCACATTGGCACCAAGATCCAGGACAGTGGTCGTGCCGCCTTTCTGGTTTGGCATTGCCGTGGCGATCGCTGGACGATCGATTCCTTCGAGAGTCTTGAGCACGTAGCGTGTGATCGCCATCCAGGCGCCGGTGTTGCCCGCAGACACACAGGCTTGCGCTCGCCCCGCCTTGACCAACTCGGCCGCCACCCTCATCGAAGAGTCTTTCTTGCGACGAAGAGCGACCTCAACCGGGTCGTCCATCAGGACGACTTCGGAAGCATGGACCACCTCAACCCGCTCAAGTAACGAAGGGTCTGCCTTGCATTGAGACAGCGCAGACTCGACCGTCTCTTGTTGCCCGACAAGCAACAATTCACAGTCTGGATACCGATTCGCGAACCCGAGGGCGGCAGGCACTGTCACGGAGGCGCCAAAATCGCCCCCCATGCAGTCAATTGCGATACAAATGGATGCACTCACAGCCAATGCTGCACAAACCGGTCAAAAACCGGCTTGCACCTGACCTGTTTACTCGTCAGCTTTGGTCTTCAGAACTTTACGTCCACGATAAAAGCCGGTTGGACTGATATGGTGGCGCAGGTGCAGTTCACCCGTCGTGGGTTCAATTGCTGTGGGCGGGGTACCCAGAAAGTCGTGTGAACGATGCATACCGCGCTTGGACGGTGATTTTTTGTTTTGTTGAACAGCCATGATGACTCCTTCAGAATCGCGTATTGTACGCGCGTATCAAGTTCAAAGTTAAATCCTGCAGAAACCTGCAGAGCCTGTTACTGCGGCCATGACAACACGGCCTGCACATCAATCTTTCTTGCATCTTGCCTCAAGGCAATCATGCCATTCCCGCCGGACTGAACCAGCTAGCCTCATACTCCTGGTCACGGCAGAAAGTTTACATACGTCAATCGCGCACAAACTGCGCAACCTCGGCACCCTTGACGCTTTACTGCCTGCCCTTGAGTCGGGCCAGCACGTCAAACGGATTTGGCTTTTGCTCAACGCCCAGGCCTTCATCTTCCGCACCGACATCATGCAGGGGCGCCTTGGGCTGACATTTCAAATGCTTGGGCACGTAAGGAATTGCGAGAATCAACTGGTCCTCCAGCAATTCCAGCAAATCAAACTGGCGGCTTCCGACCACTACATCTGACTCGTCAGGATCGATATCCTCGTTATCAAGCGCGTCAAACTGGGCCTGGGTCACGACGTCGAACCGCACGCTTTCGAGTAGCGTCTGAACCATTGGTTCCAGACAGCGCTGACAGGTAACCAAGACCTTGGCCTGCACTTCGACCTCAATACTTGAACGCCCACCAACACGGGACTCCCCGGTCACCTCGAACCAGACGACTCCTTGCTCGTCTTCGGAGACTGACACCAGATCCCTGATAACCACCTGATCGAGCAAACCTTGCACGAGTCGGGACAACGTCACCAGAGGAAATGCGCCCTTTAGCGTGCGCTGGTTTCGAACCAGATCCCATAGATCGATGGTCTTGGGAACACCCCAGTTCGACTGACAACTCACTCGCCAGTCACGTGCGCTATTCCATTCAGTGTTCATCTGTACCATCACTGGAAATCAATCTACCCGGACGGGCTTGCCCATAGCAAGCAACGCAAAGCCTATTATCATAACCCGGATCTGGCTTTTACGTCAGCAACCAACCTGGCGGTGATCAATATTCAGCGGACTTGCCGGTTAACGCAACACCAGCTCTTAGCAACCTGTAAGCAGCCATATCAACCAGTCGGGCCCACCAAGACAAGCCGACCAGATTCGCCTCGTTCACAGGCACAGCATGACATGCGATCTCTTGCTCGAGTTGCTGCTTGAGTTCGGCCGCAAACGATGGGCTTTTAACCAGGACGTTTGCCTCACGAGCAAGCAAGAGACTAAATGGATCAAGATTGGAAGAGCCGACCATCGCACCATCATCGATAACAGCAACCTTTGCATGCAGGAAGCTGACCTTGTACTCATAAATTTCCAGACCCGCGCGCAACATGGCCTGGTATCGATGACGGGATGCCTCGTATTGCAACGGGTATTCCGATCGCCCCTGCAGGAGTAGTCTGACCCTCACACCCCGGCGAGCGGCATCAGCCAAAGCGCGGCGCAATCTGAGTCCAGGAAAGAAATACGCATTGGCGATCAGAACCTCTGTTTTCGACGCACTGATTGCCTTGATATAAGCATCCTCAATCGTGCGTCGGTTGCCGATGTTGTCGCGCAAAAGCAGAATCGCGCACACGCCGTCCTGATAGACTGGCTGCTGCCAAAGTTTCTGCTTTCGGGCCCAGTCGCGCCAGCGCAATAGCCTGCGATAGAAACCTCCCCAGTCATCCCGACGCCGCCAGCCCATCCGCAACCACAGTCTGCGCTGAGCTCGCGATACATCTGTCACGAGCGGGCCTTGAATTCTTATCGCAAAATCAAACCGCGGACGAGCTGCACTACCTTGGTCCGGCACATCCACCAAGTCATCCAGAATATTGATACCGCCCACAAACGCGACACGATGATCCACCACCATGGTCTTTCTGTGCATTCGGCGTAACCGCCTCAGACTCAGGCGAATCCAGCCGATGCCCTCGGGCTCTGGCCGATAGACTCGGCACCGTGCGCCCATACTCTGCAACCGACTGACCAACACCGGGAGCTGACGCATTGATCCAAAGCCGTCGAGTACCACACGCACCTTGACTCCGCGCCGGCAGGCGCTCTCGAGACAATCAAGCAAAGCCAGGCCAGACACATCAAGATTGAAAATGTACGTTTCGAGATGAATCTGATGTCGGGCAGCATCAATCGCCGCAAACATCGCCGGAAACAACTCAGCTCCGTTGCGCAGAAGTTCCACATGCTGTCCGGCTCGCCAGCGGTGGCCAAGATCAAACTCGCTCATGATTATTTTGCCTGTTTCGCAGCCTGACCCACAAAAGCCACATTCGCAGCAGATAGAATACGGTGCTGCACTGGTAACCGCAAAGACCCCACTCTTACCGACCCTTGCCCGACCGAGTACGTGTTACATCGGCCTTCCCTGCAACCATCATCGAATTTCCGCCAGACGTGACCACACTTGACCTGATTCTTGCATCAAGCTCCCGCTACAGACAGGCTCAGCTGCAATCACTTGGACTAGCCTTTCGCACCGCTGTACCGAATATTGACGAGGTTGCGCTTTCCCACGAAACGCCGTTATCAATTTCCAGAAGGCTGGCGCTGTCAAAAGCGCTTGCGGTCGCGAAACAATGCCCCGCAAGCGTTGTCATCGGTGCCGATCAAGTACTTGATCTGGACGGTTTGCCACTCGGCAAACCGGGGTCCCACGATGCAGCGACCAGGCAATTACGGCTTCTGTCAGGTCGGGTTGCATACTTTCACAGCGCAGTGAGTGTCATCAGCCCTCGCACACAGCAGGTGACCGTTTCCACCACACGCGCAGTGTTCCGACAACTCAGTGTGACGCAGATCGAGTCATACCTGCTTTTCGATCGACCTTACGACACCGCGGGTAGTGCCAAGGCCGAAAGCCTGGGTATTGCATTGCTGGAAGAGCTTTCCAGCGACGATCCAAGTGCGATCATCGGACTCCCACTGATCGCACTCACCCGACTGCTTAATAATATAGGCATTGATCCCATCAGCCTGAGCAAACAAGGATAACGCCGTGCCTGGCACTCTACACCTCATACCTGTCAGCCTTGCGGACGTGCAAGCCAGCATCTGGCTGCCAGATCATGTCCAGAAGGTAGCGAGCAAGCTGACTCGTTATATCGCCGAGAACGCAAAAACTGCGCGCGCCTTCCTAAAGCAGATGCCATTGGAACATCCTATCCAGAGCGTTCAGATTGAGACGCTGAGCCAGCGGGCAACGGATGTACAAATCAGTCAATGGCTCACACCACTTATGGATGGACAGGACATTGGACTGGTATCCGAGGCTGGCTGCCCCGCGGTCGCAGATCCCGGAGCACGGGTTGTCATGCTTGCCCACCAGATGGGCGTCATCGTCAAACCGTGGGTCGGGCCCTCATCTATTCTGCTTGGACTGATGGGCAGTGGATTGCAAGGCCAGCGATTCTCCTTCCATGGGTACGTTCCGGTCAAACCAGACGCACGCAAGCAGACATTACGCCTACTTGAGCAAGTTTCACAGAAAGAGGATCGGACTCAGATCCTGATCGAAACTCCCTACAGAAATCAGGCAATGCTCGACACACTGATCAGCTCGCTGCGGCCCCAGACCCGCCTGTGCGTTGCCAGTGGGCTGACTGGTCCAAACGAATGGATCAGGACCGAGAAGATATCCAACTGGCCAAAGATACGATGCCCAGACCTGTCCAGGGCACCGACCTTGTTCCTGTTTCAGGCCTGAGAGCGCCGACGATACTGAATCTTGCGAAGGACTCGCCAAGCGAGCAATGCCACGGCAATGGCACCGTAAACCATGACGTCAGCGTAATCATTCTTGCCGGCTTTGTGAAGCCAGTAATGCAGAATGATCGCCAGAGTGGCGCCATAGATCCATTGGTGCAAGGACTTCCAGCGCTTATTGAGACGCTTCATTGCCCACTGATTTGAAGTAGCAGCCAGAATCGTGAAAATCAGGAATGCGACAGAACCGAATGCCACAAACGGACGCTCAAGAATGTCATTCCACATGCCTGACAAGCCAAAGGCATGCTCCCAACCCGCCCAGGACAACATGTGCAACGTCGCGTAGAAGAACGCTGTCAAACCAAGCATCCGGCGCAAGCGGACCAGTGCTGGCTCCCCAAGCGCAACCTGAACCGGCGTCACGGCCAAGGTCAGCAAGAGCGCCACTAATGCCCAGGTTCCCGAAGAACGCGTCAGAAACTCGACTGGATTGGCAGTCAGGCCGTCTGTCCATCCGAGATACAACCACCGGATGACCGGATAGCCACAAACAACCAGTAGCCAGGGCTTCCAGGCATCGACCTGATTTGCAGACAAACGGTTTGATCGGATCATGGTTGTCCGGCGTCCCTGGAATGCTTGTCACCCCGGAAGGAAAATGACGAAACAGAAGGAAAAAGAGAATCGATCAGATCACCGGAGATCAATAGTTTTTAGCCAGATCCATGCCTGAATAAAGACTGGCAACCTGGTCGGCATAACCGTTAAACATCAGCGTCGGGCGGCGTGGCGTAAAGAACCCGCCTTCTCCGATTCTGCGCTCTGTTGCCTGGCTCCAGCGCGGGTGGCGAACCTCAGGGTTTACATTCGCGTAAAAACCGTACTCCTGAGGAGCGACAGCAACCCAGCTCGGTGTGGGTTGCTGTTCAGTCACGCGGATCGCCACAATAGACTTGGCTGATTTGAAACCGTACTTCCAAGGCACGACGAGTCTGACCGGCGCACCATTCTGGTTCGGGAGCACCTTGCCGTACAGGCCGAAAGTCAACAAGGTCAGCGGATGCATGGCTTCGTCCATTCGCAAAGCTTCCCGGTAAGGCCATTCCAGGACACGCGAACGCAAACCAGGCATGACATCAGGCTGCATATCGGTAACAAACTCGACGTACTTGGCGTTACCTGTCGGCTCTACTTTCTTGAGCAAGCTCGCCAGGGAGTAGCCGACCCAGGGGATGACCATGGACCACCCCTCGACGCAACGCAAGCGATACACGCGCTCCTGCATAGGCTCAAGCGCCAGCAACTCCTCAAGTCCGAAGGTACCAGGCTTGCCAACTTCACCTTCCACTCGCACAGACCATGGGTCAGTCACCATCTTGCCGGCGTATCGCGAGGGATCAGACTTGTCCAGACCAAACTCGTAGAAGTTGTTGTAGGAGGTGACATCCTTTTCCGGGGTCGTCGCATCCATCAGAAGGTAGTCCCGGTTTACTTGCGCTGGCAGGTCCCGCCCACCTGCACTGGTATTGGCGACAGACACATCAGCAAGCCCCGCGAGCGCAACACCTGCACCTGCAGCCACTCCTGCCGAAATAAACCGCCGCCGGTTGACCCAGACTTCCTCTGGTGTGATCTCTGAGGGCTTTGGCTGATTGAACCGATAACTGGCCATTCAAATTCTCCATGGGTGCCACACACCCCGAAGGGTAACTTCAGACTCGCTGGACCAACCACTGGTGAACAGTATCTGTACCTGAAAGGATGGCCTGATGCGGATGCCTGCGCAGTTCCTGTTCAGAATGTGCTCCGTACGTCACACCTAATCCGTGAACGCAGGCATTTGCCGCCATATTCAGATCATGGGATGTGTCACCGATCATGACAACCTTCTCAGGCGCCACACAAAGCTCATCCATCAATTCAAGGAGCATCCCCGGATGAGGCTTGCCAAACGTTTCATCCGCACATCTGGACGACGCAAAATACCGCTCTATGCCACTTGCCTTGAACGCTCGATCCAGCCCGACACGACTTTTTCCTGTTGCAACTGCAAGCATCACGCCACGGCCGACCAGTGATTCCAGCATCTCTGTGACCCCATCAAACAGTTTAAGTTCACTGTCTCGCATCAGATAATGATACCGATAGCGCTCAAGAAACTGCTTGCGATCACGCTCGGTCAGATCTGGGACGGCATGCTCTAGTGCCTGCTGCAAGGAGAGTCCGATCACCCAGCTTGCGCGCTCCTCATCAGGCACAGCAAGTCCAAGATCAGCGCTAGCGGCCTGGATTGCCCGCGTAATATCGCGGGTCGAATCCATCAGGGTGCCATCCCAGTCAAAGATAACCAGCTCGTATTGACTCATTCAGACTGCTCCACCAAACCGAGTGCAAATTCGCAGGTATCGGGCAAAGTAGCCTCGAGTGCGAGATACTGGCCTGTCAAGGGGTGAATAAACGTAAGGCTTGCCGCGTGCAGAAACATGCGTTTGAATCCGCTTGATGCAAACCATCTTGAATCTTCTTCGTCACCATATTTATCGTCACCGACAATTGGATGGCCGAGCGACGCGAGATGAACCCGGATCTGGTGCGTCCGGCCGGTTCTCAGTTCGGCATCCACCAGTGAATAACCGGCAAACCGTTTCAGACAAGTCACAACGGTATGAGCCTGCTGCCCCTGCTCATCAACCCGCACTCGCCTTTCGCCAGACGGGGTACTCCATTTGGTCAGACGCTGTCGTACATGCTGACGATCGTTAGCAACACGCCCTTTGACCAGCGCCAGGTAGTGTTTGCGAAACTCTCCGTCGCGCATCATCTCGTGCAGGCGGATCAACGCCTTGCGCTGCTTGGCCAGAATCAGCAATCCCGACGTGTCGCGGTCAAGCCGGTGCACAAGCTCGAGAAACCGGGCCTGTGGGCGCGCCGCCCTGATTGCCTCGATCACCCCGAAGGACACGCCACTGCCTCCGTGCACGGCGGTCCCGGCCGGCTTGTCAATGACCAGAATAGAGTCATCCTCGAACACAACCGGAAACTCTCTGCCGGGCACCTTGCGCTCGCTTTCTGGTGCCATCCGAAAGGGGGGAACCCGGATCACGTCACCGATCTGAATTCGGTAATCAACAGATGTACGGGAACGGTTGACCCGAACAGACCCGGATCTGACAGCCTTGTAGAGATGACTTTTAGGGACACCTTTACAAAGTCGAATCAGGAAATTGTCCAGGCGCTGACCTTCATGGGCCGCAGTCACCTCCACCATGCGTACGACCGGCGTAGGCTGGCCGATCTGGCGTTCTTCTTTGCGGTTATCAAAAACAGGCATATAATCCATTTAGCCTTAAAGGGTCTGGAATGCGACCGACGTCGAGATTCGCTGCTTAAAGCGCGCGTCTCCGTCCTGACGGCGATTGTACCGTCAGCTTCGCCAGACCTGTGGTGACCGACCGCCGGAAACATGGATTCCCCGGCACGGCAAGAACGAAACGTTTCGCAAGAACAAACTGTCGATATTTTCTGCCACCAGGCTGATGCAGTAATCGCCTGGGGTATTCAATACACTTAACCTGGCTTTGACTTTAGTTGAAACCTGACCGACTGTACGAACGATGCGCCTTCCGGCGCGAGCGCCATATTGCTTGCTGATTAGCCTCTTCCCGGTCTTCTGATCCGGCGTGAAGCGGCTGCGTTTCGATGCTTGAACCATCGGTCTCCAGGGCTGCGCGACACTGACGTCGCGACAACCTGATGGAGAGTTTGAATGAAACGCATGTTGTTCAATGCAACGCACCAAGAAGAGTTACGCGTTGCTATCGTTGATGGGCAAAAGCTCATTGACCTGGATATCGAAACCGCCGGCCGCGAACAGCGCAAAGGCAATATCTACAAAGGAGTCATCACCCGGATCGAACCAGGTCTTGAGGCCTGCTTTGTCAATTACGGTGAAGAGCGTCACGGCTTCCTGCCTTTTAAGGAAGTTGCTCGTTCCTATTTCAAGGAAGGAATCGATGTCCGGTCAGCCAGGATCCAGGACGCACTCAAGGAAGGCCAGGAGCTGATCGTACAGGTCGAGAAGGAAGAGCGCGGCAATAAAGGCGCTGCCCTCACGACATTTGTTTCGCTCGCAGGCCGCTACCTGGTCCTGATGCCGAACAACCCTCGCGGTGGTGGCGTGTCGAGGCGAGTCGAAGGCGAGGACCGCCAGGAACTGCGCGAAGCCATGGACCAGCTCGACATCCCGCAGGGGATGAGCATCATCGCACGCACCGCTGGTATCGGGCGATCTGTTGAAGAGCTGCAATGGGATCTTTCCTATCTGATGCAACTCTGGCACGCGATTGACGGCGCAGCCAAATCCAACCCGGCCCCGATTCTCATTTATCTGGAATCCAGTCTGGTTATCCGTGCCATCCGCGATTACTTCTCGCCAGACATCGGTGAGATCCTGATCGACACGGATGACATTGCCGACCAGGCCAGCGCGTTCATGAGCGTGGTGATGCCGGACAACGTCCATCGGGTCAAGCGCTATCAGGATGACGTCCCGCTGTTTTCACGGTTTCAAATCGAGCACCAGATCGAAACAGCCTATTCCAGACACGTCAATCTGCCTTCTGGTGGATCGATCGTTGTCGACCACACTGAGGCGCTGGTCGCAATCGACGTAAACTCGGCGCGCTCTACGCGTGGCGCTGATATTGAAGAAACTGCGCTGCGAACGAACCTCGAAGCAGCGGAAGAGGCCGCGCGCCAGCTGCGTTTGAGAGACCTTGGCGGTCTGATCGTGATCGATTTCATCGACATGGAAGACAGCAAGAACCAACGTGCTGTCGAACAGAAACTGCGCGAAGCTCTACATGTGGACCGGGCACGGGTTCAGATGGGCAAGATTTCCCGCTTCGGCCTGATGGAACTATCCAGACAGAGACTTCGCCCAGCCCTGAGTGAAGGATCGCACATCACCTGCCCCCGCTGTAACGGAACAGGTGTAATTCGTGATGCAGAGTCCAGTGCGCTTCATGTGTTGCGTCTGCTCCAGGAAGAGGCGATGAAGGAAAACACTGCGGCCATCCATGCCCAGGTTCCTGTCGAGGTCGCAACGTTCCTGCTTAATGAAAAGCGTAGCGACATCACCAAGATTGAGGCTCGCCTCAAAGTCAATTTGATGCTGATTCCAAACAAGCATCTGGAAACGCCCCATCACATCATTGAGCGTCTGAAGCATGATGACCAGCGGCTTGAAGATCTCAAATCCAGTTTCGACCTGATTCAAGCCCCTCCCACCGACACTGGCTGGGCACCAAAAGAATCTGACACACGGATCAAGCCCGAGGCACTGGTCAAAGCGATCACGCCTTCACAGCCTGCACCACAATCCAGCACCGCAAAAACATCAGGCGCCAGTCAAACCCGTCAGGCTCAACCAAAGGCCGAGACAACTGAGGATGCCATTCGCCTTCCCGGACTGCTTTCTCGTTTCATGGCATGGCTGACCGGCGCATCAACGGCGACCACGACCGAAGAGACACCTACCGCAAAGTCTGAAAGCGCTGGACGCAGTCGCAACAGCGGCTCACGTCGTAACGCTTCACAAACCGACGGTCAGTCTTCTGGCTCCCGCGGTCGCCGCCCATCCAAGCCGCAGAGTCGTCAAGCAGATCATCAGCAAGGCACCGAACGCAAGGCCGATGAGTCAAGCCCAAGTCCGGCAACCGTATCTGAAGTCCCCGGCCAGGAAGACCAGGCCCAGTCCGAATCGTCAAGCCGCTCACGCAACAACCGCAGTCGTCGCAGTCGCTCGCGCAACAAGGCCCAGAACCTGGCAGCAACTTCCGAGACCGCCAATACGCAGATGGTGGATCAGCAAGCTGAGCAAAATACGCCTGAGCCAGTCACTACGCAAGACACTGACGCTACAGATACATCAGTCGATCAGGCACGCAATGATGAACAGCAGAACGGGGAACAACTCGATCGTCCGCGTCGCCGCAGTCGCCGTGGACGCCGTTCACGCCGCCCGAGCGAAGCGAACGGTCAGAGTACCGATCAGAATGTAGAGAATCAGGATGGGCCCGCTTCTGAAGATAAGCAAGTCACTGACAATCGCTCATCCGGGCCGGACGCTCCGTCTCAACAAGTGGATGACAAAGCTGATCGAACCAGCGCTCCTGCCCAGGCGACAGCCGTAGCCTCTGTCGTGGCAACTGATCTCGCTACCAATGCAGTATCAGCTCCTCACGTGGCAGAGCCAGAGAAGGAGCCGGCATTCAAAGAGTCCTCAGCCGAAGAAGCGCCCAGCACCAAGCCTGTATCAGGTCAGACCACGTCAGAATCTGTTTCCGAACCTGTAAAGTCAAAATTGACTAACGTCGAGGATTCAGAGATTGCCTCTGACGCAATAACGTCCGCTTTGCCTGAGAACAAGCCCGTTGAACCAACGCTGCTTGCAACAGACGCTACAGATGCGAATCTCACTTCCGTTGACGCGGATGGTCAAACTGCTTCCGAGGACAAGCCCACAAGGGGCGCCGATCAAGAATCAGCGAACCTGCCTGCTCAGGCCAAGTCGGAAAAAGGTGAAGCCCTCAATTCGAATCCAATTGAGCAGGTCGCGGCAGCCTCCAGCGCAGAGACTCGCGACGTGACGTCACAAGGCGAATCATCAGTAGAGGAATCGGCAGTAGAACAGACGGTACCTGAAAGGCAGATAGACTCTCAGGTCAATCATGTCGCTGATACGGCTGAATCTGATGCGTCTGAATCACCAATCAGGCTCGCTAGCGAGGAGACGACACAAACGGAGGAAATTCGTGTCAGCAATAGCGTCTCTAAAGGATCGAGAAGCAATTCGAATATTGGCGAACTCAACGATGC
This sequence comes from Orrella marina, assembly GCF_003058465.1. Classification (NCBI taxonomy): domain Bacteria; kingdom Pseudomonadati; phylum Pseudomonadota; class Betaproteobacteria; order Burkholderiales; family Alcaligenaceae; genus Orrella; species Orrella marina. The sequence goes on from NZ_CP028901.1 coordinate 1,978,497, forward strand.
AGACCGTGAAACACTCCACGCAATCATCGAATCCGCAGGTCTGAAGTGGGTTGAAAGTAACCCTGAACGGGTTGCTCAAGCCAAAGAAGCCTCATCCGGTTCACCAACCCGTCTGGGGCGTGAACCAAGGCAGATTGTCAAAGCAGAGAATCAGGAACTCGTGCAAGTAGAAACTCGCCAGCACGCCTGATATCCCATGTGAAGACAGGACCACAAAAAGCGCTCCGAAGACTTGACAGGTCTTCGGAGCGCTTTTCTTATGTGAGGTGAAATCCTCAACTTTCACTATCAAATAGTCACCGACTTGGGAGTCATAGCCTGTGTTTTACTCCCGACTCAGACACCGATAAGGCCGGTGTCTGAGTCGGCAAAACCGATTTCTCGCGCCGACCCATCCGTCCTGACTTCTGCCAACTTTATTAAGAAAAATTGAGAATTGAAAAATAGTTGTTATTTTTCAATTCCTTACAATTTCCCAGAAGACGTAAACACGTACTAAATGCTATCTTTTCGCTCATGCGAGGAGATCTCACCGTCAGAAAGACCCGGACCAAATCAGGCGCGACCGCCGTTCAGGTGGTGCGATACAAGGCATCGCGCTGTGAGGTCGTCAAACACATGGGCAGTGCGCACGATGACAGCACCCTCCAAACCCTGCTGGCCGAGGCCCATCGCTACGCAGAGGCACATTGCGTGCAGCCCAGTCTCTTTGCCGAGGAGCTGGCACCACCCCCAGCGGTTGACATGCGTCACGCCAGTGTCATCGGCGTCACCCATCAGTTTGCCCGTTCGGCATTGCTGGTCTGTGCCAAACGTTGCGGTTTGAGCGAACTGCACGAGCTATACCTCGATCTGGCCCTCATGCGGATCATTGAGCCAGCTTCCAAGCTGCGCACTCTACAACGACTACAGGAACACTTTGACGTGCGCTATGCGGAGCGCACCGTCTACCGCTTGTTGCCTCGACTCGTTGAGCAGCAACCGCACATCGAGTCAGCCGCCATTGCCCTGGTGCAGAATGAGCTCAAGGAGCCGTTGAACCTGGTTCTCTATGATGTCACGACGCTGTACTTCGAGTCGTTCAAGGAATATGACTTTCAACGACCCGGTTTCTCCAAAGACAACAAACCCCAGCAACCTCAGATCGTCATCGGTCTGATCACCACCACGTCAGGCTTTCCCGTCATGCACGAAGTCTTCGAGGGCAATACCTTCGAAGGTCACACGATGCTGGACATTCTCAGGCGCTTTGAGCAACGTGTCGGATCGGCTTGCAAACCCGTCATCGTGGCCGATGCTGCCATGCTTTCGACGGAGAACATGCACCAGTTACAGCAACAAGGCTATCGATACATCGTAGGGGCTCGACTGGCCAACCACAGCAAGGCATTCATTGATCAGATCGACGCAAAAATGCCACGCATTGACAAAGCTGTGCGCCGGTTCTCTCACACACTCAGGAATAGCAAAGTTCAAGTTGACGTCAGTATCGTGTGCCAGTTCTCGGACGCACGCTACAAGAAAGACAAGCGAGAGCTCGAAAAACAGGTCAGCCGTGCGCGAGCACTGCTCGATCGCGACGAGCCAGGCAGAAGGGCTCGATTCATCAAGAAGTCCAACAGCAAGGGCCAGTTCGAGTTCAACGATGAACTCAACGAAAAGGCGCAGACGCTGCTTGGCATCAAGGGTTACGTGACCAATATCTCACCACAGGATTTGTCTGATGAGGACGTGGTGCGCCATTATCACGACCTCTGGCATGTCGAACAGGCATTCCGGATCAGCAAGTCAGATTTGCAGGCACGGCCCATTTATCATCGTACGCAGGACGCGATTCGTTCGCACATCGTCACCTGCTTCATGGCCTTGATGATGGCGAAGTATCTGGAAATCAAAACCAGTGTGTCGATCAGGCGAATTCGAGATGAGTTGTGGAAAGTGCATGATGTCCGGATTCGTGACGACCGCACCGGGTTCGTCCACCCCCTGAGGATGCAATCGGAATCCGCCGTGATCAAAAAGCTGACCGAGCTGTTGAAACTCGAAAACACGTACTAAATGGCAGAACTCGGGAGGCCGGTGTCTGAGTCGGCAAAACCGATTTCTCGCGCCGACCCATCCGTTGCACTTTCAGGATCAAGGCGAGATCTCCCCAGATAAGGGTTCACGCACACCTTCGTCGCACAACCGCCGCATCTACACCACCTCACCTTGGTCACAAGAGCTTTGCGGTTTATGGCCCGCTCGCCCTGCTCGGCAGTGCCTTGTATGCGATTTCTGTTCGTCGGCTCGCGACTTACGCTCCACGCTTGGCCCCTCGCTTCGCTCTCCCCACGATCGGTCACCCTTTCGCAGTTGCGCTTCACTTTGCTCACTGTGACCAGCTCGCAGCGGGACTTGCACCCGCAGGTGTGCGCCCATGCTGGGCGCACATAAAAAATCCCGGCACCATTTCTGGGCAGGGATTCTCTGGGGATTTAGCTCAGAAAGCCAAGGAAAGTCTATGCAGGAAGCTATTTAAAGCCCCACACGCACTCAATCATCTCAACCAGAAAGGTCGACCGTCTGGTCCATCAACAGACCCATCAATAAGGCGAGTTCGTTGCGCAATTGACGTCGATCGACAACCATGTCAATCGCACCTTTCTGAAGCAGAAACTCCGATCGCTGAAATCCTTCCGGCAACTTCTCACGTACTGTCTGTTCGATGACACGTGGTCCAGCAAAGCCGATCAGCGCCTTCGGTTCGGCGATCACCACATCACCAACAAAGGCAAAGCTGGCTGATACGCCTCCCATGGTTGGGTCAGTCAGAATACTGATATAAGGCAATCTGTGCCGGGCCAGTTCAGATAGTGCGGCATTGGTTTTAGCCATCTGAAAGAGCGAGAAGAGGCTTTCCTGCATTCGCGCACCACCAGAGGCAGTCACACAAATGAAGGGTGTACGCTGCTCGATTGCATGCTGGACGCCACGTACAAATCGCTCACCAACAACAGACCCCATCGATCCGCCCAGGAAATCAAATTCGAAAGCGGAAATCACGCACGGCAAGCTGTGAATGGAGCCACTTACCGTCAGCAAAGCTTCAGACTCACCCGTCTGCTTGACAGCTTCCTGCAAGCGTTCAGGATACTTTCTGGAGTCCTTGAACTTCAGTGGATCGACTGAGCGCGTATTCTGACCTATCTCAACCTGCCCCTCCCGATCAAGCAAGGCTGCAACGCGTGCACGTGCATTAATCCGCAAGTGATGATCACACTTTGGGCACACATGCAAGTTGGCAGCCAGATCCTCGTTGTAGAGAACAGTCTCGCAGGAGGGACATTTAACCCAGAGACCCTCAGGTACCCGCTTGCCTCCGGGATCACCATTCTTGTTAATGCGAGGAGGCAGAATTTTGTCTAACCAACTCATGCCGTTTGCTCCGCGGACCGTTTATCAACTTGCTCGATCGCCCGCCTGATTCCTGCCAGCCAGTCGTGACCCGCCTTGACGGCAGCGTCGGTCTGCTTCGCAGATTCGAGCCCCTCACATGCTTGATTCATCACCGAGATCAATTTGCTTCCAATCACGACTGCGTCTGCAACCCTGGCAACCCTGGATGCGCTAACCTCGTCGCTGATCCCAAAGCCGACACCGATCGGAATCGAAACGTGTTCACGAATACGTCGGACCTGGCGAGCCACGTCCTCGGTATCGATATTCGCGGCGCCCGTGATTCCTCTGAGCGACACGTAGTAAACATAACCACGCGCAACCTTGCCAACAGCTGCCACGCGTTCCTGCGTGGACGTTGGCGCGAGCAAAAAGATAGGAGCGATCTGTGCCTTGTCCAGCATCTGACCAAACTGCTCAACTTCCTCTGGTGGATAGTCGACGATCAACACACCATCTACACCTGATGCTGCCGCACGATCAACAAATGCCTGCTGACCCATTCGCTCTACCGGGTTGGCATACCCCATCAAGACGACCGGTGTAACCACATCATCCTTGCGGAACGCTGCAACCATTTCAAGAATCTGTGGCAACCCGACGCCTTGGGCAATAGCATGCTCAGCTGCTTTCTGAATGATCGGACCATCCGCCATCGGATCTGAAAATGGCACTCCGAGCTCGATCACGTCTGAACCGGCCTTGACCAGTTCATGCATAAGTTTCACAGTCGAGTCAGCCAACGGATTACCCGCGGCAATGTATGGAATCAGTGCCGCTCGATTCTGGGCTTTCGCTTGATCAAGTGCGTCCGTAATTCTTTGTATCGTCACCTCGAAGCCTCTCAGATTTCAATGCCGCTGCGCTGGGCAACTGTGTTGATGTCCTTGTCACCGCGACCAGACAGATTAACCAGTACGATCCGGTCCCTGGAGAGCGTCTTTGCAAGTTTCGCTGCATGAGCGAGCGCATGCGAGCTTTCCAGCGCGGGGATAATCCCTTCAATACGGCAGCAGGTATGAAACGCCTCAAGTGCTTCGTCATCTGTCACTCCGACATACGAAGCCCGAGCAGAGTCGTTCAGCCAGGCATGTTCAGGGCCCACACCTGGGTAGTCAAGGCCCGCGGAGATCGAGTGTGTTTCCTTGACCTGTCCGTGCTCGTTCTGGATGACATAGGTGCGATTGCCATGTAGCACCCCGACTTGCCCAGCGCCGATTGACGCAGCGTGTTCACCTGTCGAAACCCCGTGCCCCGCCGCCTCAACTCCGATAAGCTTGACGTCCTCGTGCTTGAGGTATGGATAGAAAATGCCCATTGCATTGGATCCGCCACCAACGCACGCAACAACATAATCCGGTTGCCTTCCAGCGTACTGCTCCATCTGCACAATCGATTCCTCACCAATCACAGACTGGAAATTACGGACCAGCATCGGATAAGGGTGAGGACCGGCCACTGTTCCGATAATGTAGAAGGTCGTGTCTACGTTTGTCACCCAGTCACGAAGCGCCTCGTTCAGTGCATCCTTCAGTGTTTTGGAGCCAGACTCAACCGGAACTACGGTCGCACCAAGCAGCTTCATTCGATAGACATTTGGCGCCTGGCGTTTGACGTCCTCACTGCCCATGTAGACGATACACTCCATCCCGTACCGCGCACAGACTGTTGCCGTTGCAACACCATGCTGTCCAGCCCCGGTTTCAGCAATGATGCGCTTCTTGCCCATCCGCCTTGCCAGCAATGCCTGCCCAAGACTGTTATTGATCTTGTGAGCGCCGGTGTGGTTCAGGTCTTCGCGTTTGAACCAGATCTGTGCTCCGCCAAGCTCCTCAGACCATCGCCGTGCATGGTAAATCGGCGTCGGACGGCCGACGAAATGTCTGAGCTCGCTATGAAACTCGGCCAGGAACTCGGGCTCGTCACGATAGGTTTCATAAGCTTGCTGCAACTCGGAAAGCGCATGCATGAGCGTTTCCGCCACGAAAACGCCACCATAAGGACCAAAGTGTCCTTTTGCATCCGGAAAATCGTAAGGTTTCAAGGCAACTGCCTCCATGCCGGCGGACTAAAACCCTGATTTTAACAGCCCAACCCGTCATCCACACTATCGGCGCTGTACATCGAGCACTCCCTGAACCTCGGACAGTGCACGCATTGCTCCGGCAAGATCTTCAGCATCGGCCACCTGCACCGTAAACTGCATGTGCGCGAGAGATCCTTTGCTGTGGGTGTTAACACCAATCACGTTGAGCCTGAGACGGGAAAACGCCTCAGACAAATCCCTGAGCAAGGCCGAGCGATCGTGAGCGTGAACCACAACATCCACCGGATACAGCGCTTCCTTTGCCTGTCCCCACGAAACATCGATCACCCGTTCAGGATGTCGCTCACTTAACTGCCGGAAGCTCGGACAGACAGTCCTGTGAACCGACACCCCTCGACCACGCGTCACAAACCCGCCGATCTCGTCAGGTGGGGCCGGCCTGCAGCAACGTGCAAGCTGAGTCAGCAACGAACTGACCCCTTCAACCAGTATTCCCGTTCCTCCAGAGCCGGCGGACTCTGCCTTCTCCTGATACTTCAGTGCCTGCGCCAACATGATCTGCTGGTGATCTGTCCGGGCGGGTTGAGCCGGATTGAAGACAGCATCGAGATGGCGCAGGCTGAAGTCATCCTTTGCCACAGCAACATACAGATCATCAGCGCGTGCAAATCCAAGTTGCTGCGCGAGTTGCTCCTGATTGACGGCCGTCTTGCCCAGTCGCTGCAGTTCCTTGTCGACCAGACTATGCCCCTGGACGATGCGTTGCTGCAACTCGATTGCGTTGAACCAGGCTCGTACTTTGGACCTGGCGCGATTGCTTGCCAGATAACCAAGCTGAGGGTTGAGCCAGTCCCGGGAAGGGCCTCCAGCCTTGGTCGTCAGAACTTCCACCGTCTGACCCGTTTCAAGACGCGTTTGCAAAGGCACCATCACGCCGTCGACCTTGGCTCCGCGACAGCGATGCCCAAGATCGGTATGCAGATGGTAAGCAAAGTCCACAGGCGTGGCACCTCGCGGCAACTCAATCACGCGAGCTTGCGGCGACAGTACATAGATCCGGTCTGATAATGTCCCGGAGTCTTTATCCGGCGACGTCCTGACACTGTCCGCTTCAGTCTGCCATTCCAGCAACTGGCGCATCCAGGCAAGCTGTCTGGAGTAAGGATCAGCTGCTGCGACCTGCCCTCCTTTGGGTCCTGCTTCCTTGTAACGCCAGTGGGCTGCCATGCCATGCTCTGCAAACTCGTGCATGGCTCTGGTCCTGATCTGGACTTCAAATGCCCTGCCTTGTACGTCCTGAATAACCGTGTGCAACGACCTGTACCCATTCGGCTTGGGCCGTGCAATGTAATCGTCAAACTCCTCCACAATGGGGGTCCAGTGCTCGTGGACCAGTCCAAGCACCGCGTAACAGGCTCTCTCATCGCTCACGATTACCCGCAAGGCACGCAAGTCATACAACTTGCTGAAATCAATGGCTTTGTTACGCATCTTGTTCCAGATGCTGTAGATGTGCTTGGGACGCCCCGAAATGGTGGCCTCTATTCCGGCCTGATTCAGCAGATTCCTGAGCTTGTCAACAGAGGCTCGAATGAATTCTTCGCGCTCAACGCGCTTTTCTTCCAGCTTTCCGGCAATTTCCCTGTAGCGATCTGGCTCCAGAAACCGGAAAGCCAGGTCTTCCATTTCCCACTTGATCTGCCAGACACCAAGACGATTAGCCAATGGAGCATACAAGTCGAGTGTCTCGGCTGCGAGATCGCGATCGCAAGGCGTCTTGGTGCGCGCATGCCAGCGCAGTGTCTGCAATCGGGAGGCAAGCCGGATCAGAACGATGCGCAAGTCCGCGGCCATCGCCAGCAGCATCTTGCGCAACATTTCTCGCTGGTCAACCTGATCACGCGGCCCGCTCTGGTTGATCTCGCGCGCCACCTTGCCCAGACGCAGGAGTGCATGTGTACCCTGCAGCAATTTGCCTACGTCTGTTCCAAACGCCTTATGCAAAGGGTCAGGACCCCTGCCTCTGTACTCCGGCAGGCACAGCAGCAAGGCCGCTGCCCTTGTTTCGAGATCAGAGCGAAGTGAAGCCAGAATCAACACGAGCTCTGCGCTGTGCTCCAGCAAACTCTCTCCGCCAGGCGTTTCATCTTCGCGATAGTGGTCTCGCACCCACTGACACGCCTGCTCCAGCACCGGGCGCGCTGAATCCGGCAATCCGGCCATCCATCCCTGCATCAGCGTGGAATCAGGCCAATGAGCAGAAAACGAGACCATGAAATACTCTCCATCAGGAGCGCCTCTAACGAGGAGCCCCGTCTCGTTTACACAGCGGCTGTCACGACAATCTCGACTTTGAAATTCGGGTTGGCCAGTCTGGCCTCAACCGTCGCACGAGGTGGTGCGTTGCCCTGATCGACCCAGGCATCCCAAGCCTTGTTCATTGCGTCAAATTCAGCCATGTTGGAAATAAAGATCTGGGCCATCAGAATCCGCGACTTGTTGGTCCCGGCCACTTCAAGCAACTGATCAATGATGGACAGAACCTGTTCGGTCTGCCCGGTCATATCCAGACTGGCATCCTCTGGAATCTGGCCAGCAAGGTATGCAACCCCGTTATAAACCGCAACATCAGAGAGCCGTTTCTCGACATTTATACGTTGAATCGACTGCATGAATGGTTTCCTTCAGATAGACCGCAGTTAAACAACTGCTAGGATAGCGCACTCGCTGTTTGCCGTCATACAGAAGGCAAGTCGAACACGTGCCGCAAATACGACAGGTAGGCCGGATCATCACACATGGTCTTGGCCGGTTCATCAGAAATTTTCGCGACCGGCTGTCCGTTGCAGCGAACCATCTTCATCACGACCTGAAGTGGCTCATGGCCCAGATCGTGCGTCAGATTGGTCCCTATTCCGAACGAAACCTGGATACGTCCGGCAAAGCGTCTTGCAAGCTCCAGTGCCCTGGAAAAGTTCAGACCGTCCGAGAACACCAGGGTCTTGGAGAGTGGGTCGACCCGGTTCGCACGGTAGTGCTCAATCATCCGTTCTCCCCATTCCATCGGATCGCCGGAATCGTGACGAGCACCATCAAACAGCTTGCAGAAGTACATGTCGAAGTCCCTCAGAAAGGCCTCAAGTCCGTACACGTCGGACAGAGCAATTCCGAGATCGCCACGATACTCCTTTGCCCAGACCTCAAGTGCAAAGACCTGGGAGTCACGCAACCTTGGGCCAAGCGCCTGGCAGGCCTGCAAATACTCATGCCCCATCGTTCCCATCGGGGTCAAACCATGTCGCCTGGCCATGTATACGTTACTGGTTCCTGCCAGACTCGGGCCCATTCTGGCCTTGAGCGCTCGCAGCACCTCATCGTGCCACGCGTGAGAGAAGCGACGTCGCGTACCGTATTCCGCCACCCGGAAAGCAGGCAGATCCGATGCCTGTTTCACCATCTCGACTTTCTCCATCAAGCGGGCCCTGCCGAGCTCCAGGTCAGGTTCCGGGATTCGGTGCCTGAAGTAAACCTCGTTGACAATTGCAAGAACAGGTATCTCGAACAGAATGGTATGCAGCCAGGCCCCTTCGACCACGATCGACAACTCGCCTGGCTTGTCGCCTGGACTGACGTGAATACTCTTGCGCGGCAGATGAAACAGTCCCAGAAAATCGACAAAGTCGCTTTTGATGAATCTCAGAGATCTCAAGTAATCAAGCTCGTCTTCGCGCAGTCTCACCTCGCACAACGCATCGATCTCACGCTCGATCTCGTCGATAAAAGGCCCAAAATCCACGTCTGGCGTTCTGCACCAGAAACGATACTGCACCTGGGCTGACGGAAAATGGTGCAATACCACCTGCATCATGGTGAACTTGTAAAGATCGGTGTCGAGCAAAGATCGAATAATCATCGATAGTCATCCTGCCTGATTGCGGCCGGACCCGCACCCCTCATTTCGGCAGAGGACCGGGACTGGGACAGGCCCTGCATAACAAAGAGAAACGGGCAAAACCCATATCCTCAAGTTAACACAGCACTGCTGGCTCTAGGGTGATCCCGCATGAGCCCATTCGCAATCCGTTAAAATCCAGTTTTTCAGTCAGTCTGTTGTTGCGCGCGATGAGGCTGGTCGTGCCAAGGCAGCACACGGCGGGCAGTCTGCATTGCTGTGTGGCTTGCCGAAGTCCACATGAGATTGCGCACTCTACGGTCTGTGCTGGCGCGCACGGATTGGCACGTTCCAGATAATGAATACGATCGACCACTCTGATGACGTTGTTTATCCATGCAGGGGCTCTGGTCTGGATGCGTGATCAGGAATCTGGATTGACACAAGGAAAGCTCGGGCAAACCTGATGATCCTTTACCTGACGATGTTCACCAGCACCGGACACGATCAGCCGTAAGACAACCTGAACAGTCCGGCAGCCTGGTGCCGGCCTTTAATCCTACTCAGATATCACTATGACTCACGTTGTTACAGAGAACTGCATCAAATGCAAATTCACAGACTGTGTGGATGTTTGCCCTGTTGATTGCTTCAAGGAAGGTCCTAATTTTCTGGTGATTGATCCTGACGAATGCATTGATTGTGCTGTCTGTATCCCGGAGTGCCCCGCTGACGCGATTTTTGCGGAAGAGGATGTACCTGCCGACCAGGTTCGTTTCATTGAGTTGAACGCCGAGCTCAGCCCTCTTTACAAAACGATTAGCCGGTCCAAGGAACCTCTCCCAGACGCTGACGACTGGAATGGCAAACCTGACAAGCTCAAGCATCTTGAACGATAGGGTCAGGCATACTCAGACGACTCGCCCCCGGCAAGTCCCGCAAGGAGTTCACGCAAGCATGCAATCAGGTGACGTCACCAGTAAGTACTCACGCCAGACCGTGCTGGAAGTTCGGAGATGGGCATCGCCAGGCTTATGCTCGGTCCGCACGACACGCCCAGATGGTTTCAACTTTGTGCCCGGACAGTTTGCCCGCATCGGTCTCCCCGAAGACAAGCAAAGTGGTGAACCTTCCCTCTGGCGTGCTTATTCGATGGTGACACACCCTGAAGACCCTGATCTGGAGTTTTTCAGTGTGACGGTTTCCGACGGGCAGTTCAGCCCGCTCCTGGCAGCACTCGAACCGGGGGACTCTCTCTGGATCGAGAACAACCCTTTCGGGTTTCTCACGCTAGACCGGTTCCAGGATGGCCAGGTGCTCTGGCTGATCAGTACGGGAACAGGCTTGTCTGCTTACATTCCCATGCTTCGCGACAGCCAGACATGGGACAGGTTTGAAACAGTCGTGCTGGTTCACGGGGTACGCACACAGCAGGAGCTTGCCTACCGCGATGAGATTTTGCAGATTGCGAGCAAGATCAACACGCCAGCAAGAAGCAGACTAATTTACCTGTGCGCGACATCTCGCGAGCCTTGGCCAGCCGTTGAGGGACGGCCGGGGCCAGTCGCTCAGGCCAAACGAATCACCGCCGCCTTGCTCGATGGCACCCTCACAACTGCTGCAGGTGTTGGCCTTGAGCCAAAGGGCGGGCGGGTCATGCTTTGCGGCAACCCGGAGATGGTGACCGAGATGAGAAAGTTACTGGCTGAGCGCGGGTTTGCGGCTGGCCGTCGCGGGAATCCGGGCAATCTCGCCGTCGAGAATTACTGGTAGGGCCAGACTGACATGTCAGACGCAGACCAACAGATCCTGATCCAGACGATTGATGCCATCCTGCCCCAAACCCAATGCACTCAATGTGGCTACGATGGCTGTATGCCCTATGCTGAAGCGCTGGCCAGAGGCGAGGCTGACATCAACCGCTGTCCTCCCGGCGACGAATCAGGTATGCGCGCGCTTGCGTCATTACTCGGTCGGGCTCCCAAGCCCATCGATCCCGCATGTGGGCAACCGGGGCCGCTGACAGTGGCTGTCATTGACGAAGAACATTGCGTTGGCTGTACGCTTTGCATCAAAGCCTGTCCTGTTGATGCGATTATTGGCGCGAACAAGCGTATGCACACTGTGCTGCCAGACTGGTGCACTGGCTGTGATCTCTGTGTCGCTCCCTGTCCTGTTGATTGCATCACCATGACTCCTGTTTCTGATCCTGCGCTAATGTGGGGCCCGCGAAGAGCCGCTCAGGCACGCGAACGCCACCAGAGCAGACTTGCACGCAAACGTGACTCCAATGCGCAAAGCTCGGCCAGAACAAATCGTTTGGCAAGGCCTAGCCAATCGGACAAGGAAAATGTGGTCGCGGCTGCACTGGCAAAGGCACGGGAACGAAGGATGGCCAGGTCATGAACCGCGAGAACCGCGTCCGGATTTTTGAAACCTTTGCCCAAGCCAATCCAAACCCCACAACTGAGCTGGAGTACGCCGATTCGTTTCAACTGCTGATCGCAGTCATTCTATCGGCGCAGGCCACTGACAAGTCGGTCAATCTGGCTACACGAGACCTTTTCAGGGAACACGGAACCCCGGAAAAAATGCTGGCGCTCGGCGTCGATGGGCTCACGGCATACATTCGGACGATCGGCCTGTTTCGCACCAAGGCAAGCAATGTCATCGCAACATGCCGCATTCTGGTCGAGCAACACGGCTCAAAAGTCCCTCGGTCGCGTGAGGCACTGGAGGCATTGCCCGGTGTGGGGCGCAAGACCGCGAATGTTGTGCTCAACACAGCATTCGGTGAGCCCACCATAGCGGTCGATACGCATATTTTCAGAGTCTCTAACCGGACCGGGATAGGCCCTGGAAAAACAGTGCTAGCCGTTGAGCAGGCACTCGAGAAACATGTTCCGCCGGCGTTTCGGCTAAACGCGCATCACTGGCTGATCCTGCACGGCCGATATGTCTGTGTCGCCAGAAAGCCCAAATGCGATGTGTGCCTGATTTCGCAGTGGTGTGATCATTACAAGAAAACACTGCGCAAGCGTCCCACCTCCAGGACCTGAACCCGTCATTGCCTTCTTTTAGACGGGCAGCCAGCATTCTGCCATGCATGGTACGGATGTTTCGATCCGGATTTGATACAAATATGCACAAATGAAATGACTCATTTGCGCATAATTTGTAGACTATTCTTGTGCAATGCAACCTAAACTGATGTTGTACCCGGCAACCGGTTTTCAATCAGGAGTCCCATACATGAGCCAAGCTATCAGCGTGCACCGTCTTCGTGTCGCTCCCCAACTAAAATCCTTCATTGATGAAGAAGTCCTGCCCGGCACAGGCGTGACTGTCGACGCCTTTTGGACAGGATTCGACGCAATCGTGGCTGACCTCGCTCCCGACAACATCCAGTTGCTCGCCAAACGTGATGAACTGCAATCACGCCTTGATGAGTGGCATACAGCCAACCCTGGACCGATCCAGAACATGGACGCGTACCAGGCTTTTCTGAGATCGATCGGTTACCTGGTCGATACACCGGCCAACTGTCAGGCCACCACCCTGAACGTAGACTCAGAACTCGCTCTGCAGGCAGGCCCTCAGTTAGTGGTTCCCATTCTGAACGCTCGATACGCCCTGAATGCTGCGAATGCACGCTGGGGATCGCTCTATGACGCACTCTACGGCACTGATGCCATTGCTGAGGATGACGGTTGTGAACGCACTAGCGGCTACAACCCCAGGCGCGGTGCCCGTGTCATCGCCTACGCGCGTCGCATACTCGACCAGTACGCCCCTCTTGATCAAGGCTCGCACGCCGACGCAACGTCCTATACCGTCCTTGACGGAAAGCTCAATGTCTCATTGGCCAACCAGGCAGAACCGGGAAGACTCGCCGAGCCCGCACAGTTCATCGGATATCAAGGTTCTTGCGACGAACCAAGTGCAATCCTGCTGGTTCACAACGGACTTCACATGGAGATCGTAATCGACCGGACAGCAGCAATCGGCTCTACCGACCCGGCTGGCATCAATGACCTGACGCTGGAAGCCGCCCTGTCGACCATTCTCGACCTTGAAGACTCCGTCGCCGCAGTCGATGCCGAGGACAAGGTCAACGGTTATCGCAACTGGCTGGGCATCCTCAAAGGCACCCTGACCGACACTTTCGAAAAAGGGGGCAGGAACGTCACCCGGACGTTGAATCCGGATCGCCGTTACATCGGACCGGATGGGCAAGAAGTCGTCCTGCACGGCAGGTCTTTGATGTTCCTGCGTAACGTCGGTCACCTGATGACCAATCCTGCCATCCAGTACGAAGCAGCGTCCGGTGAGTTACGCGAGATACCGGAAGGCATCATGGACGCGGTTGTCACCACAGCCATTGCTATCCACGATCTCAAGACCGGCGGGGTTACAGACGCGGGGGAAAAAGTGCGCAACAGTCGCCAGGGAAGCATCTACATCGTCAAGCCAAAGATGCACGGTCCCGAAGAAGTTGCGTTCGCTGCCGAACTGTTTAGCCGTGTCGAACAGATGCTCGGTCTCAAGCAGGATACGGTCAAGCTCGGCATCATGGACGAAGAGCGACGTACCAGCGTCAACCTGAAAGCCTGCATTGCCGCTGCATCAAGCCGCGTAGCCTTCATTAACACCGGCTTCCTTGACCGGACAGGTGATGAGATGCACACAGCAATGCTTGCGGGCCCGATGATCCGCAAGGCGGACATGAAGACGACATCATGGATTGCAGCCTACGAGCGTAACAATGTTCTCACTGGCCTGTCGTGCGGACTTCGAGGTAAAGCCCAGATTGGCAAAGGCATGTGGGCCATGCCGGATCTGATGGCTGAGATGCTCAAACAGAAGATCGCACACCCCAAGGCTGGTGCGAACACTGCGTGGGTACCCAGTCCGACTGCCGCGACCCTGCACGCCTTGCACTACCATGAAGTCAATGTTTCCAAGGTTCAGCAGGAACTTGAGTGCGTTGATTCTGACGCAGAGCAACCCGCCATTCTTCGCGATCTGCTGACAATTCCTGTGGCAATCGATACCCGCTGGAGTGAGCAAGACAAGCAGCAAGAACTCGACAACAACATCCAGGGTATTCTGGGTTACGTTGTACGCTGGGTAGACCAGGGAATCGGTTGCTCCAAGGTCCCCGACATTCATGACATCGGCCTGATGGAGGATCGCGCAACACTGCGTATATCCAGCCAGCATGTCGCGAACTGGATGCGTCACGGGATCGTAGATGAAAATCAGGTAAGAGCAACCTTTGAACGCATGTCCAAGGTTGTGGACCAGCAAAATGCTGGCGACCCGAACTATCGTCCGATGTACGGCAACTTCGAGACCTCGATGGCATACCAGGCGGCGTGTGACCTGGTCTTCAAGGGACTGGAGCAGCCCAGCGGGTACACCGAGCCACTACTACATGCATGGCGCCTGAAACTCAAGGCAAGCGCGTAACGGTCTGCAGGAAAGACCGTCTCGCTCATGATCCACGTCTGATCCCCTGGTTGTCGCGTCTGGCATCCAGGGGATTGTCATGTGTACGCACAGCACCTTGATCCGCACAACCGGAAGAGATTCACAGCCCTATGTGAACAGACAGCCTTATTATTACTTTTAGTTATTTAAAAAACATAACTTATTATTTCACATTTGGTTAGCAGATCTTCAGAATACGGGTTATCACTACTTTTACCTATTCTGGAAGCACCATGAAACACCTGCTAACCGCGATCGCAAGTATCGCAATTTCCAGCACCGTTCTGGCAGCACAACCCCTGCTCTCTCCTGCAGAGCTCAGCAGCAGTTTGTCTGAACCCAACGTCCGTGTTGTCGACATTCGGGATCCGAAATCATACGATGAAGGACATATTGCCGGTGCAGTCAATGCCCCATACGGACAATGGCGGGGTCCGGCCGCCAATCCCGGCGAGCTGCCGGAATTGACCGCCCTGACCAAACTCGTCCAGTCAATCGGCCTCGAGCCCGACACCCACGCGATCATCGTTTCGAGTGGCGCCAACGATACGGATTTCGGCGCTGCTGCGCGAGTGTACTGGACACTCAAAGTACTCGGCCTGGATGAACTGTCCATATTGAACGGCGGCGTCAAGGCCTGGCAGGGTGCAAACCTTCCGCTGCAATCCGGTTCGATCTCGGTCACAACCTCAAGCTTCGAACCATCGATTGATCAGACCCTGATTACCTCTCGCGACCAACTTGTCGATGTCACTAGCACGCCCGGTTCGGTACGGGCACTGCTCGTTGATGCCCGACCGGAAGGCTTCTTTAATGGCGAAACCCGTCACACTGCAGCAAAAGTCGCAGGCACGCTTGAAGGCGCTGTTAACGTTCCGCACTCACTTTGGTTCAAACCAGGAACAAGTGAAGTTGTCTCACAGGAACAGGCGGTGTCACTGGCAAGACAGCACGGACTGGACAAACCGGACCAGGAGATTGTCTCTTTCTGCAACACTGGACACTGGGCTGCAACCAACTGGTTCGTTCTGTCTGAGCTTGTGGGCGACGACGACGTGAAGCTTTATGCTGGTTCCATGGTCGACTGGACCCAGGCCGATCAGGCATTACCAGTCCAGAACGCGCCCGGCCGTCTCAAGCAACTCTGGATTGACACCAAACTCTGGTTCGAGACCCTTTAAAGCGTTCATGGAGAGCATAATCTGATGAAGCGCTTGCCCTTGGCGGCCTTGATGGCCGTCTTTTTTCTGTTCCTTCTGCTAAGTGTCTCAGTACGCCAGTCGATCCTGTTCTTGATTGGTATCGGCATGGGTGCGGCCCTGGCCGGTGCACGCTTTGGTTTCACGACTGGCTGGCGTCAACTCATCGAAAAGCGTGACCCTCGAGGTGTGACAGGTCAGATTATTCTACTGGCCGTCGCTGCCGCCCTGGCGATCCCGTTACTTTCGACTTACACAGAACTCGGTGCGGCACTTGGTCCGCCCAGCGTCAGTCTGCTCGTTGGCGCTTTCGTTTTCGGGCTTTCGATGCAGATCGCAGACGGATGCGGATCCGGAACGCTATACAAGGCGGGGCTGGGTATTCCACTCAATATGGGGATCCTGCCGCTGTTCGCACTCGGTAGCTTTCTGGGCTCCGTGCACCTGGGCAGCTGGCTTGAACTCGGCCAGACAGAACCGATCGGACTGGTTGACATCCTCGGTGCAGAGAAAGCCCTGGCGGTGACACTGGCGGGACTATTGCTCGCTCTGATTGCTGTGCGTCTCTGGGTCGGACCGGACCGCGCGTGGTTCGATAGAAAGTGGATCTGGGGCGCTCTTATCCTGGCCCTGCTCGCTACTTTGAATCTGATCATTGCCGGCCAGCCGTGGGGGTCGTATATGGCTTTGGTTTGTGGGCTGCCAAAGCAGTCCACGCAGCAAACCTGTTTGATCCAGCAGGCAACATGTTCTGGGGCAGGAAGGCAACGCAACCCGCCTTGTCGAGAGCGTGTTTCTTGACGTGACATCCATCACGAACATAGGAATCCTTGCGGGTGCACTCTGGATCTCGGCACGTACAGGAGCGGAAAGCAATCCGCTGACCCGCAAGCAGTGGATGATCGGCCTGTGTGCAGGGTTCATCATGGGCTACAGTTCGAGGCTGGCGTTCGGATGCAACATTGGTGCGATGCTCAGCGGCGTGTCAACTGGCAGCCTGCATGGCTGGATCTGGATTCCTCTGGCGTTCCTCGGCACGATGCTCGGCATACGAATTCGCCGCCACTATCAGTTTTGAGGGGATCAGAATGTCTTTCATGTCAAACCACAAGATCCGCCAACTCGTGTTCTGGACTGTGCTGGCCAGCTTCCTGGCGTGGGACTGGTGGTACGCTCCTCAACCTGATCTGCGAAACGAGCCCCCAGTCATTGCAGCGGGCTCGGGCCAGGTGATATTGGGGGGCACTGCTCCATGGCCAAGTAGTCGGCCTGCGTAATGCTCGTAAATGGTCCACGCCTACCGAAACAGGGCCAGCAGTCTGCGCTAAGTGACTCTCACCAACGTCGCTAACAAGTGCCACCTTTCAAGTGGCACTTTCTGTTGGTCCCTGCAAAGATCAAAGGGCGTGGTGCCTGCTGACGAATACAGACCTGCGGCAGCCTGAGTCAGTGTGCTCTCTGCCAGCAAAAACATTCGTACACAATCGCTCGAACGTCGACGGTCCAGGCGGTTATCATGGGAGCGATCCAAGAGATCTGCGTGGCGAATCACCTCGCATCGCGAAGTGGTCGCCAGCCGGCTCAGGTTTATCTTTCAAACGAGAGGAATCACCCATGGCAATCGACCGATCGGCGCATGAACAGGATTTTGAGTCCCCCGATATCACACGTTTGCGCGAGGATCTCGCTCTGGCCTTGCGTGCTGCGGCGTATCACGGACTGTCCGAGGGGGTATGCAATCACTTCAGTGTCGAAATTCCCGATCAGAGCGGGCGATTTCTGCTCAATCCGCGCGGTCTCCTTTGGGAAGAGGTTCATACTGATGACATCGTAATGGTCGACTCGACAGGAGAAAAACTGGCTGGCCGCCATCCTGTCGAACCAACTGCCATGCATATTCATGCGGCGATTCATCAGATCGCAGGGAAAGCCTGCGTCCTGCACACCCACATGCCTTACGCGACGGCTTTGACCATGACCCGGGCCAGATCGCTCGACACCACCTTATCGCAGAATGCCATGCGGTTTCACGGGCGACTTGTCGCAGACCACGACTACAACGGTCTAGCTCTGGGCGCAGCCGAAGGCGAACGAATTGCCATTGCCATGCAAGGAGCGGATATCGTATTTCTAGGCAACCATGGCGTGGTCGTCTGTTCGAGTCGGATGGATTACGCGTATGAAGATCTCTATTTTCTGGAAAGAGCCTGTCAGATGGAGATTCATGCTCGTGCCAGCGGTCATCCTCTGGCACCAGTTGACCCTGCTATTGCCGAGCGTGTGTGCGCAGAAGTTGATAGCGAGCGCCTGCAGTCAACCTTGTTCTTTGAGGCGTTACGCAGGCAACTGAAGTAACTCACACTCCAGTATGTCCCGCCGCGCGGATCGTTCAACTCTGGTTGAACCTGGGCCTAACAAGTTCGCACGCGAACCAGTCGACTCAGGTAGGGGAATGCGTGGGCAAGTGTTCAGGTAATACAAAAGTGTTCATGATGTCCAGAGAGTTTCCATGCATGGCGTCAAAAAGTCCGACCTTCCAAAGAAGATCTGTCCGACCTGTAACAGGCCATTTGTCTGGAGAAAGAAATGGGAAAGAGACTGGGATCAGGTCAAATACTGCTCAGAACGATGTAAGCGCACCCGAGCCGGAACCGCCAGGAAGTGTGTATGACTGATATGAAAGAGTGTCAAGGGTCGGGAACTTCCCGAAGCGACAAACCATCAAAATTGTTGCAATATCACTCTTTAGAAGCTAAACAAATGATGCTGTAGAGGTTTGACGATGCAGGAAGGACGCAATGTTTTAGGAGAGGCACTGATTCCCTGCTCCTACGATCCGTTGGCGGGTTATTTCAGAGATGGCTGCTGCAACACAGATGCCCAGGACCATGGCACTCACGTCGTCTGCGCACGCGTCACGGTTGAGTTTCTCGCATTTTCGGTTGAGCAAGGCAATGACCTTGTGACGCCAAGACCCGAGATGCGATTTCGAGGACTGAACCCAGGGGATCGCTGGTGCCTGTGCGTTGAGCGCTGGAAAGAGGCGCTACAAGCCGGTGTTGCCCCGCCAGTCATTCTGGAATCAACCCACGAGAGAGCTCTTGAGCATGTCTCGCTCGATCAGCTTAGGACCCACGAATACATCCCGACACAACGATCTTGATTGCGAATTTACGTATTTTTATCGGCAATTTCCGAAAGCGATTCTGCAACGACCAGACTGACTCAGGACGCTGGATCATCCTCCAGAGCTTTCAGCTATCTGGTAAGGATCTGGTCAACGTTTCGTGCAAACTCAAAATCTCGCTCACTTAACCCACCAGCGTCGTGGGTCGTCAAGGAAATGACAACCAGCGAATAGGAATTACGCCAGTCCGGGTGGTGATCGAGCTTTTCTGCCAGCAAAGCAACCTGGGTCATGAAAGCAAACGCTTCAGCAAATGATACGAAACGAAGCTCACACGTCAGCCGATCGGGATTGCACTCGAGCTTCCAGCGCCGATCCAGCCCGTTCAATGACTCATTCATGCTGCGTCAACCTGGCCTTGATCCATGTTCATTTTCTGAATTTTTCGTTCTCCAGGCAGGAGCGCAACCGTGGCGACGGTACAGATCGAAATCAGTGCCATGAACATGAAAAGCGTGTCAAATCCAGTACTTTTAACAAATGGCCCAAGAATCCATACCGCCAGTGCACTCAACCCCAGTGACACAGTAAAGCGCATGCCTGCAACGCGTGAACGTATCCTGTCATCAACGTAACGCACGATCATGACATCAATAAATGGAATTGCCCCAAAAACGAAGATCATCACGGCAAGCAAAGCTGCGTACATAGTCCAGCCTTGCGAGACTGATACCAGCAACAGCAATGGAATCTGAACCAGCACAACCGTAAGGAATAAAGGTTTAACTTCAAACCGGTCCAGCAACCTGCCGACAATGACCTGGGCAAACGCGGCCACAGCATAAACAATGGCCAGCAATGTGCCTAGCATGGCGGGATCCTCGATTACACCCTGGAACCGCTCGACCATCAACTGCCCGTTGCCATTGGTTGTAAAGTTGTAAAGCAGATTGCCTGAGACTGCTGCCATGGTCATGACCAGCAACGCTCTGGCAAGCATCTTGCGGGGCAATTGCACCTTGGCTTTGGACACCCGCTTGGACGGGGGCTCTGTTTCTTTCGGGCAGGCAAGCAAAAACAGGACCCCGCATATGAACGAAATGATCGCCGGAACAGCAAATGCTGCGCGCCAACCGAACCACTTCACCATAAAGCCAGTGAAAAGCGCCGCAACCGCGACACCCATGTTTCCGGCCAGACCGTTGATTCCAATTGCCATGCCGGGCCTGGGTGAACGTTGTACCAACATCGGGATACCCACCGGATGGTAGATGGATGCAAACGCACCGACGAGCGTCAGCGCAAAAGCAATCTGCCAAGGTGACTGGGCAACGGCGGTCAACAAGGTGGCACCGGACATCCCGAAAAAGAACACCAGCATCATTTGCCGTCGCCCCCACAGGTCTCCAAGTCTGCCGGCCGGTAAGGCCCCAAGGCCGAACAGGATGAAGGCACCTACGCCATACGGCATCAAGTCCTCCCATCGATGCACGCCAAAGTCCACGGCAATGACCCCCACCGCAGCTGCAAAAATCAGTAGAAACATGTGATCGATCGCATGCCCTGCATTGAGTAGTAAACGAACTTTCAGGGACCAGTCCGTAGACAGGTCATTGTTCATGTCAACTGTCGCACTGTCAGCTTTTGCCATGGATTCGCCCTCCCCTTGTTTCAGGTTCGCCCAACAATTGATGCCGTGAGCATCAACTCCTCCAGCAATGCCAGGGAGACCTTACCGGAAACCCTGTACGGATCCAGTACCGGCTTCTCTGAGTACTTCAGAACCACTGACGTGTTGAGCTTGGCAAGATTGACCTTGCCCATGTTCCAGCCACCAAACCTGCGTTCAGTAATCTCCTCGTAGTGCAGCAACACTACTTCGCAGTGTCTGGAGTCCTGCAAAATATGGCTATAAAGCTGGTTGACCTCATGACGCCCGCCCTCAATCGCCTGAAGGTAGATGCCTCCTCCGTAGCACAGAATACCGGTGATTCCGCTTTCAGCGTTATAGGTCCTTGCTGACGCTACGATCGACTCGATATCGTCCTGAGTCGCCTTGCCGTTTACTGCCCGGCTGACATATAACAATCGAACCAGCATCACCGCTCCTCTTTCGGGATCAGCGAGAGAAATTCCCGCCGCAAATTCGCGTCTTTAAGGAAGCAGCCACGCATGACTGAATTAATCATACGGCTTCCCATATCGCGCACTCCGCGCCATGCCATGCAGTAGTGAGTGGCACTCATGACAACGGCCAGGCCGTCTGGCTGCGTCTTGTCCTGTATCAGATCCGCAAGCTGGACCACGGCCTCTTCCTGAATCTGCGGGCGGTTCATGATCCACTCTGCCAGACGCACATACTTTGACAGTCCGATCACGTTGGTGTGCTCATTCGGCATAACGCCAATCCAGACATAGCCGATCACAGGGCAGAAGTGATGACTGCAGGCACTACGAACCGTGATCGGTCCGACAATCATCAACTCGTTCAGGTGTTCCACGTTTGGAAACTCGGTCGTGGCCGGTTGTGGCACATAACGACCACCGAACACTTCCTTCAAGTACATTTTGGCTACTCTTCTCGCCGTGTCCTGGGTGTTGTGATCGCTGTCCGTGTCGATGACAAGGCTGGAAAGCACCCCCTTCATCTTGTCTTCGACTTCGTCGAGCAACAAATCCAGCTCCCCTGGGTTAATAAAGTCGGAAATATTGTCATTGGCGTGAAACCGCTTGCGCGCGCCTTGCAGCCTTTCCCGGATCACCACCGACATAGGTCGGCCCTTGTCCTGATCACTCATGCGTGCCACTTTCTCCTGTCGTGACTTGCGTAGCCACTCTCAAAACCACCAGCTATCCTAACCTGCACCAGTTCCAGTCGGTTTCGCGTTTCTTGAACAAACGCTGTGGCTCAGGATCTTATATGCCAGAAGGCGACTCTGACGACAAGCCCTCCACAAACCACAGGGCATCAACGCCTGGGGAAACAGTGTCTCCTCAGAGCCATTTCTGCATGAACATGGCAGTACCGGCAGTCGGATCGAGCGTATAGTCCTCGAACCCGAACTTCAGATAAGCCTGTCTGGCTGGCTGGTTCCCGGACAGCACTTCGAGCGTCAATTTACAACAGCCCTGTCTGTCCGCGTGAGCTTGCATGGCCTGCAACAACTGTCGCCCAACACCAAATCCCCTGAACCCTGGCACCACAGCAATATCGTGAATATTCATCAGTGGACGGGCCTTGAAGGTGGAATAGCCCAGGAAACCGTTGATTAGTCCTATCGCATCATCTTCTGACCACGCCAGAAAACTCACTGCACCGGGAAACCTCGCCAGATCATCGCAAAGGCGACTCTTCACCTCTGCATCTAGCGGTTCTCCTGCTCCCATCGGGTCACGAGAGTAGATATCAAGAACATGCAGGAGCGCCTCTCTGTCAGCGGGATCCTGATAGTTAACGAGCCTGGTTTCAATCATGGAAGTCAAACCTGTCATCATCTTTAAGCATCATCAAACAGCGAGTGTTTTATTAATCAATCCTTGTTCGCCCACATCGTCAGAACGTGGGAACAGTCGTCTTGACGCTCGCCGCATGTCATCATAGAAGGTTGTAACCCTTTTTTACGCCGTTGGCTGCTCGACACGTGATTCGACTCGCCTGACTGCCCTCGACCCGTAAACGTGCACAGAATTGACTCGCAAAACGGCCGGTTTGGCTTGAGCACTCGCAGTCAAATTTTCACCTATCCTGCCACGTCCATAGCAGGACGTGAAACTGCCATACGGAATTTCTACATTACTGCAATTGACACAGGAGCGATTCATGTCAGAACCCCTCCCACTGGAAGGTATCCGGGTAGTCGAATTTACACATATGGTGATGGGACCCACCTGCGGGATGATTCTGGCCGACCTCGGTGCAGAAGTCATCAAGGTTGAACCTGTCACGGGAGACAACACCCGAAAGCTTATCGGTTCGGGCGCCGGATTTTTTGCGTTCTTCAATCGCAACAAGAAAAGTATCGCTGTCGACGTCAAGAGCCAGGAGGGACGCGAGATCGTTCTGGACCTGATCAAGACGGCCGACGTCTTTAGCGAGAACTTCAAATCTGGAACAATGGATAAGCTTGGATTTGGTGAGCAGTCACTCAAGGCGATCAACCCGGGCCTGATCTATGTTTCACATAAAGGATTTCTCCCTGGGCCCTATGAGCATCGCACTGCGCTTGACGAGGTTGTTCAGATGATGGGCGGCCTGGCGTACATGACCGGTCCAGTCGGGCGGCCATTACGGGCGGGAACGAGCGTGAACGACATCATGGGAGGCATGTTTGGAGCAATTGGCGTACTGGCCGCGTTGCAGGCACGACACAAGACAGGTCGAGGACGCTCGGTCACCAGTGCGTTGTTCGAGAACAACGTCTTCCTGGTTGGCCAGCACATGATGCAGGCAGCCATCACAGGCAAGGCCCCACAGCCCATGCCTGACCGGATCAGTGCCTGGGGTATTTACGATGTTTTTACTGTCAAGGATGGCGAGCAGATTTTTCTGTCGGTCGTCAGTGACACGCAGTGGGAAATTTTCTGTCACGAGTTTCATCTTGATGACCTCAAGGCAGACACCCGGTTGACAACCAACAATCAGCGTGTACAGGCGCGGGACTGGCTAATGCCGATTTTGCGAGACTATTTCAAGGATGTCAGCGCTGCAGAGTTGAGCCGCCGTTTTGAGGCAGTGGGATTGCCATATGCACCCATCACCCGGCCAGTGGATCTGTTCGATGACCCACATCTGAATGCAACCGGCGGCCTGGCAGATGTACATCTTGGTGCCGATGCAAGCGGAACCAACCGGGCAATCAATACCCGGATGCCGTTGTTGCCGTTGGTCCTTGATGGCGTCAGACTGCAAGTGAGAGCTTCCCCGCCCTCGCTGGGACAAGACTCCGCCAGTCTGCTCGGCACGCTGGGATACTCTCAAGAGCAAATCGACGCGCTCATTCAAAAGGGTGTCGTGAAGCAGTTACCAATCGATCACGATCAAGGAGACAACAATGGATCTCAAACTTAAGGACAAGCATATCCTCATCACAGGTGGCAGCAAAGGCATCGGACTGGCATGTGCGAAAGCTTTCTTGTCCGAATCTGCGCAAGTCACCCTAGTCGCACGAGACCTTGCCACGCTTGAGAGCGTACAACGCGCGATGGTTATCGAAATGCCGGAAAGCAAGGGCCGGGTCGCAGTTTTCTCAGCTGATCTGCGAGACCCGCAATCGTCGATGGCTGCGCTTGAAAAATCCGAGGCGCGCTTTGGCCCCGTCGATGTGCTGGTCAACTCCGCTGGTGCGGCGAAGCGAACACCCGCAGCAGAGCTGACGCCTCAGATCTGGCGCGACGCACTGGATGCCAAGTTCTTCACGTACATCAACATGATCGACCCGGTAGTCAAGCGCATGGCCAAGCGCAAACAAGGTGTCATCATTAACGTGATTGGCGCGGGGGGTAAAACCGCATCAGCTGTTCACCTTGCCGGTGGAAGTGCCAACGCTGCATTGATGCTTGCGACCGCAGGACTAGCTTCAGCCTATGGACGTGAAGGTGTGCGTGTGGTTGGTGTCAATCCTGGTCCTACCCACACAGAACGACTACAGGAAGGTCTTGAAGCGACCTGCCGACTAGAAGGGATCGACATGGACACTGCACTCGAAAATGCAACAGCAAGAATCGCGCTCGGTCGTCTGGCCGAACCTGAAGAAATTGCCGATACAGTCGCCTTCCTGGCCTCAGACAAAGCCAGCTACATCTCGGGCGTGAACATCAACATGGACGGTGTTGCCGTTGCAAGTGTGGTGTAAGGCCAGGAGAAATCCAACAGGTGGGGGTAACTTCGGGAAAGCGGAGAAGCCACCTGCCCGGCAGCTGACTAAATAAGACTGGACTGCTAACGGAAAGCACCCGCAAAAATCAGCTTATCGGCAGGTTTGCCGCCAGAGCAACACTGGCCGCAAACCTGTCGAGTGAGAATCCACAAAACAGGCAATCAATCAATGCTGCATACTGTACCGGTTACGCGTGGGCTACGTAACGATTACTCATTCTCTACTTACTTCTTATCGAAGTAAACAGTCACGCCGCTGGCACCAATATTGAACTGCAAACCCTGCGTTGTGCCCTTGAGATTCATGATTACTCCGTTCTCGTTCTTGAGTGTCATGCCACCAACCCCACCACCAAGTGCAATGTTGCCATCAAGCTTGACGTAAGTGCCAGGAAAGTCCTCAACCCGTTTCATATCGAATACTTCTCCAACCGCGGCCATTTTCGACACGCCAATGTTGGCCCCCAGACTCAAACCGCCTAGCTGAAACGGATATTCTTTACCTTCGTAGGTCAACTTTCCACCACCTACGCTACCTCCAATAATCAGTCCAAACTGCGTTTCTTCGATCGAGACCTGGGCGACTGGCTGCTTTTTCTGCTCAGCGATCGCAGCGGAACTGAACGCCATTGCACTAGCGATCAGACCAGCCGACAAGATGGGTGCCATCTTCATTATGTAACTCCGGTATCAGGTTATCTAGCGCCACACTGGCACTATCTTCGTAGCGTACAGCAACCATGAACGGCACTCCAGATCTTTCTTCTTCAATGCGTGTTTGCAGGCATCGCTGTTGATGTGTTCCGCACCCGGGACATACCGCCGAGTGCTATCTTGGCAGAGAAAGCGTGATCAGCCCCAACACGGTGTGGGCTCACATTCTCACAGGAGACCTATTCGCATGAGTCAGCTCTTCTCCGACATGACACTCGGACCGCTTAAACTTTCCAATCGCCTCGTCATCGCACCCATGTGCCAGTACTCTGCCGATCACGGGCGCGCAACCGACTGGCACCAGATGCACATCGGCAATCTGGCCATGTCGGGCGCTGCCACCGTCATTCTGGAGGCCACTGCAGTATCACCTGAAGGCCGGATCACACCCGGATGCCTTGGTCTATGGGACGACCAGACCCAGCAAGCTCTGGTCAGACCGTTGCAGTTTGCACGCCAGCACAGCGACGCCAAGCTACTTATCCAGCTTGCACACGCCGGTCGCAAGGCTTCGTGTGCAGTTCCCTGGGAGTCCGGACGACAGCTCGATCCTGAACAGGGAGGCTGGCAGACAGTCTCTGCCAGCAATCTTCCGTTTGCCGACACCGACCGAGCACCAGAGACACTGGACGGCGCTAGCATCAAACAAGTATGTGAAGAGTTCAAGGCCAGCACCCGACGAGCATCCCAATTAGGCCTGGATGGTGTCGAGATTCATGCTGCGCATGGGTATCTGTTGCATCAGTTTCTCTCCCCTCTATCAAACAAGCGAACCGATGAGTATGGAGGTAGTCTGGAAAACAGAATGCGCCTGGTGCTTGAGGTATTCAAGGAAGTGCGGTCCGAAGCGCCACCTCACATGACAGTCGGGGTGCGTATTTCCGCCTGTGACTGGGTTGATGGTGGATGGTCGCTGGATGAAAGCGTGAGCCTTTGTGAACGACTCCAGCAACTGGGTTGCGATTTCATCGATGTTTCAAGCGGCGGACTGTCTGCATCGCAGAAGATCCCGCTAGGTCCCGGCTATCAACTGTCGCTGGCACACACCATTCGCCAGAAGACAGGGGTTACGACGATGGCTGTCGGCCTGATCACCGATCCATTTCAGGCTGAGCAAGCACTGGTGAGTGGTCAGGCAGATATGATTGCCATTGCGCGCGCGGCACTGTACGAACCCCGCTGGGGATGGCACGCTGCAGCCCGGCTTGGTGCAAAATTAAAAGCGCCCCCCCAGTACTGGAGAGGTGCTCCCGCAGGTCATTCAGACCTGTTTTTAAAGTGAGCAGACAGGCAATCAGTCGCGGAAATTGTTGAACTGAAGCGGCCGGTCAATGTCGACTGTTTTCATCAGCGCCATGGCCGACTGCAAATCATCGCGCTTCTTGCCCGTCACACGCAGCTTGTCGCCGTTGATCTGAGTGTCAACCTTAAGCTTTGCCGCTTTGATCGCTGCAATCAGTTTTTTTGCGTTGGGCTGGTCAATTCCCTGGCGGACTGTGACCGCCTGACGCGCCCCACTGATGTTTTCAACGGGATCGGCAATTTCCAGGCAGCGGGTATCAATTGACCGGGCACTCATGCGAGCGCGCAACACATCCATCATCTGTTTGAGTTGAAACGCGCTGGACGCAACAAGATTGACGACATACTCGTTCAACTCGAAACTGGCCTGTGTGCCCTTGAAATCGAACCGGGTTGCAAGCTCACGATTGGCCTGATCGACCGCGTTGGTCAGTTCGTGTTTATCGACTTCCGAAACCGTATCAAACGACGGCATGATCTTCTCCTGACAGCAGCATACAAAAAAGTTAACCTAGGCGTTCGACTCAAGAAGGAATCGGCAACGTGACCGCACCGACTAGCATTCTGACCGAGATTTTTGTCTATCCTATCAAATCGTGCGCAGCCGTGCCTGTTCAGACTGCCCAATTGACCGAGCTTGGCCTGCAGACAGACAGGCGATGGGTGATAGTAGACCAGACCGGCATGTTCCAGACGCAGCGCCAGATTCCGCATCTGGTATGGATCGAACCTGAACTGACTGATCAGTCCATGACGCTCAGAGCACCCAGTCAACCCGCCATCACGATCGACCTGGCTGACGAAATATCTCACACTCGCAAAGTCACTGTCTGGCGAGACACCGTCAGCGCACTGGACATGGGCGATGCTGCCGCACAATGGCTTGATGCTTTTCTTCAAGTCCCGGGCAAACAATTTCGTCTGGTGCAGTTTGATCCACGTCACCCTAGAATCTGCGATGAAACCTGGACAGGTTCGGGTGAAAGACAAAGTCGACATCCGTTCACGGATGGCTTCGGCTTGAACATTCTGTCCAGGCGCAGCCTGGACGACTTGAACCAGCGACTGGAACAGGCCGGCCTCGAAGCCGTTTCAGCCCTGCACTTTCGACCAAATCTGGTCATTGACGGCGTACCTGCCCACGAGGAAGACTCAATGTCGACCATCCGGCTTGACCGACCTGGTGGTCAGATTCTTCTCGAAATGGTCAAACCATGTACTCGATGCCAGATTCCCGAGATCAACCCCTACACCGCGATTCGCGAACCCCGTATTACAGATGTTCTGGCACATTACCGGCGACTGGAAAGAATGGATCATGCCATCTGCTTCGGGATGAACGCAGTCGTGCGTGAAGGCAACGGCCTGCTGCTTGAGCCTGGACCTTTTGTATATGACCTTGATTTCTAACCATGCGTGAACCTGTGAATCCGAAGGCATTCAATCTGGCCAGTTGTTACCCAGACCCCTCTCCACGCGCTGTCAGCCATGAGACAGACAACTCGCGACGCTCAAGTCTGCAAGTGCTACTCGGTTTGGGCGCGCTTGCCCTGGTCCCGGGCTACGCACTAGCGAATCAAAAGAGCAACATTCCTGCAAACTTGGCCCATCTTGGCAACAAAACATTCCCTGGTGGTGTTGCCCTCATCGATCTCGGCGCAAGCTCCGTACGTCCACAAGTTTTCTTCGAAGGCAAACCTGTGCTGGTTTTGCAACCCGCACAAACAGATCAATGGTGGGCCGTTGTCGGGATTTCACTTGCTACGGCCCCCGGTACACACGAAGTGACGGTTTCGTCTGCAGACGGATTGACGAGTCAGAAAACCTTTCAGGTTCGACAAAAGAAGTATCCTGAGCAACATATCAAGCTCAAAGACAGAAAGTATGTCAGCCCCCCAGCGCAGACACTGAAGCGAATCGAGCAAGAACTTGAAATGCAGATTGATGCATATCGATCCTACTCACCTCATCAACCCTCGAATCTGCTGTTTGACCCCCCCTCACCTGGCAGACGGTCGAGCCCATTCGGCTTACAGCGTTTTTTTAACGGGGAGCCTCGCAACCCACACTCTGGACTAGACATAGCGGCACCGACGGGCACATCCGTCAGGGCACCTGCAGACGGCACCGTGATTCTGATTGGCGATTATTTCTTCAATGGTCTGACCGTGTTTGTTGATCACGGCATGGGTTTGATCAGCATGTTCTGCCATCTGTCCGAGATAGAGAAACTGCCTGGCGACAAAGTCAGACGATCCGATGTGATCGGCAAGGTAGGGGCAACGGGACGGGTGACCGGACCTCATCTTCACTGGAACGTCAGTCTGAATGACTCCCGCGTCGACCCTGCTCTGTTTTTGCGATAAATCAGGCTACTGGATCGTAAGTACGAAATCTCTGATCAAGCAACCGATGAAATGACAGAAAAAAAGCCCCGATTCCCGGCGTAACCGCCTTCAATGCGCCCTTTATCGGGTCCGAACATCATTTATCCTTGCCGTCCTGACCATCTTGCGGTTTGGCTGCGGGGTTAAACGGAAACGTTCCGAACATTGCTCGCGTCTGATCCTGCATCTGGTCCTGCATCTGGACAAACATGGATTTACTCTGCTCGACGTAGTTGTTCATCATGTTTTGCAGCACGGGCGACTGCATGTTCATGAATTGAGCCCAGGCCTCGGGACCAAACTGCTGACCGTACAACCCTTTGGTCTGTTCACTCATGCGGTCCTGAACCTCCTTGAATGCCTGAATATTCTTCTCAAGGTACGCTCCCATGATCCCCTGCATCGCGTGTCCGTAAAAACGGATAATCTGCGACAACATGGCAGATGAAAACATGGGCACGCCGCCACTTTCCTCCTCCAGGATAATTTGCAGAAGGATGCTGCGGGTCAGGTCATCGCCACTTTTTGCATCAACAACCTTGAAGTCCTCATCATCGAGCACCAGCTGCTTCACATCGACCAGAGTAATGTAAGTACTGGTCTGGGTATCATAAAGACGACGGTTAGGGTATTTCTTGATAAGTCGCGTCTGATTCACTGCTTTTTCTGCCATGGTGCCTTCCTGAGTGTCTGAGTAGCCGGATGACTCGCCGCAGCGAGTCATCCCTTCTAGACTACCCCATATGCAAGCCGCCGTTAAGCGAGAAATCTGCTCCAGTTGCAAATCCTGCATCTTCTGACGCAATCCAGGCAACGATAGAGCCGATTTCCTCTGGCGTTCCAAGTCGCTTGACCGGGATTGTTGCCACAATTTTCTCCAGCACATCCGGGCGGATGGCGCGAACCATCTCCGTACCAATGTAGCCTGGCGAGACTGTGTTAACAGTGACCCCCTTATTGGCAACCTCCTGGGCCAGAGACATGGAGAAGCCATGAATGGCTGCTTTTGCTGTTGCGTAGTTGGTCTGGCCAAACTGGCCCTTCTGACCATTGACGGAGCTGATATTGATAATTCGTCCAAACCCGCGTTCGACCATCCCGTCAATCACCTGTTTGGTCACGTTGAACAGACTGTTGAGGTTGGTGTCCATGACAGCACGCCAGTCCTCCAGACTCATCTTGCGGAATACGCCATCACGAGTGATTCCGGCATTATTGACCAGTACGTCAACCTGCCCATGCTCATCAATGACTTTCTTGAATGCAGAAGTGGTCGAATCCCAATCTGCCACGTTTCCAACCGACGCGTAGAAAGTGAAACCCAGCTCTTTCTGTTCGCCAAGCCAGAGATCGTAGTCACGGCTCGGGCCGCACCCTGCAATCACTGTCATCCCTTCTTTAGCCAATCGCTGGCAGATTGCCGTTCCGATTCCGCCCATACCACCTGTCACATACGCCACTTTCTTGGCCATATTCACTCTCCTCATTCATACCCAACCGGGCGATTCATTGTTTTGGCCCTTCAGACTGCCCTGACTTTGACATAAGAACCTGGTGCAGGCTCCAGGACCGGACTGGATTCGCTCCCCTGTTCAACCGGGGCAGGAACCAGCTTGCCACTTTGTTCAGCCAGCCATTTGGCATACTCCGGCCACCAGCTACCAGGGTGCTCGCTTGCGGAATCAAACCATTGATCTGGTTCGACGCTGTTGTCGTGTGCATCGTTTGTCCAGTAGCTACGACGGTTCTTTGACACCGGATTGATCACACCCGCAATATGACCCGACGCACCCAGTACGAACCTGACATCCCCCGTGAGCAACTGAGAAGAAACGTAGGCTGTTTTCCAGGGAACAATGTGATCTTCTTTGGAGGCCTGAACGAAGGCGGGGACCTTGATCTTGCCAAGATCAACCGGCTGACCGCACACCGTCAATGCCTTGGGTTCACGCAAGCGATTCTCCAGATAGGTGTGGCGGAAATACCAGGAAAAGAATGGGCCTGGTAAATTGGTGCTGTCGCTATTCCAGTAGAGAAGGTCGAAAGGCATGGGTGTCTCACCCTTGAGATAGTTCGACACCACGTAGTTCCAGACTAGTTCGTTCGGCCGCAGGAACGAGAATGTTGTGGATAACTCTCTGCCAGTCATCAAGCCACCCTGCCCGATCTGTGACTCGCGAATCTTGGCATGCGACTCGTTGGCAAAAACACCTAGCGTGCCCGTGTCACAAAAATCCAGCATAGTGGCAAGCAAGGTCAGGGAGGCGACACGACTCTGACGCCGTGAGGCTGCAACGGCCAAGGCAGTTGATAACATGGTTCCACCGACGCAGAACCCGAGAACATTAATCTTTGGCTGACCACTGATCTCACGCACCAAGTCAATCGCGTTCAGCACGCCATCCTCGACGTAGTCATCCCAGGTCGCTTTCTCGATGCCATCAGTGTCCTCTGGCAACGGGTTGCGCCAGGAAGTCACGAACACGGTAAACCCCTGCGAGACGATGTACTCGATCAACGAATTGCCCGGTTGAAGGTCGAGAATGTAGTACTTGTTGATGCACGGTGGCACCATCAGCAAAGGGCGCTGATAAACCTGCTGTGTTTGCGGCTTGTACTGGATCAGCTCAAAATACTCGTTGCGATACACAATCGATCCGGGAGTGATCGCAAGATTCTCGCCGACAGCAAACTTGCTCTCGTCGGTCTGGGTAATCCGACCCTTTGCGAGGTCGTTCATGAAGTTCTGAATACCGGAGTGCAACGACTGACCGCCCGTTTCCAGCAGTAACTTCTGTGCTTCCGGATTGGTCGCCAGAAAATTGGCTGGCGACATTGCGTCCACCCACTGGCTGACAGAGAAACCGAGCTGCTCCTTGACCTCTTCTGGTACTGCAGCCGCCTTGACCATCTGCTTCATGGCATCACTGGAGAGCAGGTACATGTGGGCCATCATGAGGTGCGCCGGACTCTCTTTCCACGCGTCGGACTTGAATCGGCGGTCCTTGATCTGCGGCATCGCCCCATTTGCAGCAGACTCGGAAAGCGCTTTCCAGTTCTCCATAAACTGAGCCTGCAACTGCCCGAGCATATGTTGGTCGAACTCTGGCGCGTGTCCCCATAGTTTGCAAAAGTTGTTCGTCACAGCACCCCCAAAATGCAACATAAATTCAGATACCCTTAATCTGATCTATCCGCCCGATCTTGTCAACGGTATTTACCCAATGTGACATTAAGGGTTGAACATGACACAGTCATGTCTCAATCCATGCCAGCGTGGCAATTCTCCCTGTCTGTCCATCACGACGGTAACTGAAGAAGCGATTATCTGGATCGCCCATCGTACAAAGACCGCACCATTGAACATCGCATGCACCCAGTTGCAGCAACTGCCAGCGTGCAATGCCTGGCAGGTCTGCCAGCCACTTGCCTTGTTGCGAACTGTCCCTGCGAAAAAATTTTTCAAGCCGGCCGTCGATCTCGAGAAACGTTTCTCGCACTTCTGGTCCGATCTGGAACGCATCAGGGCCAATGCCCGGACCGATCCATGCATGGATTCTTGATTGACCATCGGTTCGCATTGCCATCTCCTGAACAGTATGTGCGAGGACACCTCTTGCAAGTCCCCGCCACCCTGCGTGAGCAACACCGAGGATCCGGTTCCGGGTGTCCGCCAGGACAACGGGCATGCAGTCGGCGGTCAAGATGGCTAGCACCTGTCGAGTGCGTGTAGTAACAGCCGCGTCAGCCGTCACTGGTTCCTGATCAGACTGCACACGATCCGCCTGCAGCACGTCGACCCCATGCACCTGGTTCAACCAGACCGGATTCGCGGGCAGCACACCAGCCAGGCTCAGTCGATTGGACTGAACTGCCGCAGGATCATCACCTACGTGAATACCAAGATTCAGAGAGTCAAATGGCGGACGGCTGTGTCCGCCGAATCGGGTAGTCGTCAAAGCACGAACACCTGACCCAAGACCAGTCGCCCAGATAATCCGGTTGTCTTGTGCTGGCACCAGGGATGCAGCAAGGGGTGTTGTTTGAATGCTCGCTTGAACAGGTTTCAGATGAATCTCCTTCGGGCAATACAACAAGCTCGACCATGAACAGATCGCGGCTTGCAATTCAGTACATCAAGACTGCCGTATCAAGTCGCCTTCCAGTGTGCCTGACCCAGGAAACGCTCCATATCCGCAGGCAATGGCGACTCGAAACTCTGTTTCTGCTGGCTGACCGGATCCTCAAACGACAGCTTGCGAGCATGAAGCATCTGACGACAGGCTGTCCCAAGTTCCCGACCGCCATACAGGACATCGGCTACCAGCGGGTGTCCGAGACTGGCCAGATGAACTCTGATCTGGTGGGTGCGCCCAGTATGCAGTGCGCACTGAACCTGACTGACGTCAACGCCATCGGCTTGTCCGGTGCGCTCGACCGCATAATCGGTGATTGCCTCCTTCGGGGCGATCGGACGTTGCACGGTCATACGAACCGCGACTCTCGCATCTCTGCCAATCGGACGATCAACTCTGCCGGTTAAAGGAATCAGATGACCATGGGTGATGGCAAGATACTGGCGACTCACCGTTCTGGCTTGTAACTGGCGAACGAGGCTTGTCTGCGAAATATCAGTCCGGGCGACCACCATCAGGCCGGATGTGTCCTTGTCCAGACGGTGCACGATTCCTGCTCTTGCCACACCTGCGAGTTCCGGGTACCGGAAAAGCAGTCCGTTAAGTAACGTGTGACTCCAGTTCCCTGCGCCCGGATGCACCACCAGCCCGGCAGGCTTGTTGACGACTATCCATTGCTCTTGCTCCTGGACAACTTCAAACTCGACGGGTTGAGGTGTGTAGGCGCTCTCCTGTTCGCAAGCCTGAGGTGTCACCGTCAAGACATCCCCTCCTGATACCGGGAACCTGGAACGTGTCTGCACCACGCCGTTGACACGCACGTGTCCCGACTCAATCCAGGTCTGCAGTCTCGCACGCGAATGCTCGTTCAGAAGCAGGGACAGCTGTTTGTCAAGCCGAACGCCCAGGACATCGCTGGGCACTTCGAGCTCGATGGAAAACTCGTCGGATAAATCCTCGGGATGGGAACTATCGTGCATAGAATGTTAAGGTTCTATAATTCATTCCGAATGCTAACACTAGGGATCCCTGCGTGACTTCGACTTCGACTGTGACATC
Organism: Orrella marina; assembly: GCF_003058465.1. Lineage (NCBI taxonomy): Bacteria > Pseudomonadati > Pseudomonadota > Betaproteobacteria > Burkholderiales > Alcaligenaceae > Orrella > Orrella marina. Next base: position 2,013,166 of record NZ_CP028901.1, read on the forward strand.
GACTCTGTCTTATCTGGATCTGCGGGCTTGCGCCTGTCCCGGCTGCTCTGCGCCGTCTGTCTTTCAGCTGCGATTCTGTTAGTGGCCGGCTGCGCTTCCACAACGGAGGAATTTGATCCGACCGCGGGATGGTCCGTCGAGAAGCTTTATCAGGATGGCAGTACTGAAATGAACGCCGGAAACTGGACGACTGCCGGACAGCGCTTCATGGCCGTTGAAGCACGCTATCCTTTTGGCCCGTACGCACAGCAATCACTGATGAACCTTGCGTATGTGCAGTGGAAAGAAGGGGAACCCGAAGCAGCATTAGCCACTGTCAACAGGTTCATGCAACAGTACCCGAACCACCCCGGCAGTGATTACATGCTGTTTCTGCGTGGGTTGATTCTCTTCACTCCACCCAGTGCTGTTCTTTCTTTCATGACCCAGCAAGATCCTGCAGAGCGGGATCCTGATGCGTTGCGTCAGTCATACGAAGCATTCAACGAACTCATTACACGCTATCCGAACAGCCGGTACGCCGATGATGCGCGCCGCCGCATGAACTGGCTCGTGAACACCATGGCAGAGCATCAGCTGCACACAGCCAAGTTCTACTTCGAACGCAAGGCGTATGTTGCCGCAATCAACCGGGCCCAGACTGTTATCACGGATTTTGAAGGGGTTCCCGCTTCCGAGCAGGCACTCTACATCATGATGATGTCGTACAAAGCGTTAGGCATGGACGAGTTAGCAGGTGATTCAGAACGTGTTCTGCTGCAGAACTTCCCCGACACTTCGTTGATAGCGAATGGTCTGCCAGGCAAGCAATACAGCCCCTGGAATCCCTTACGCTACATCTAGTCACGATTGAAACGCCTGACTTCTGGGGGTACAACTCATGTTCCAGATGACACGGCCGGATCCTCATCAGTGCCAGTCGATTCTGGTTCAAGCCCCTGGATCAGGCCTGGCGCTTTTCTTTGCCTGATAAAGTCAACGGCTTCACCTTGCTCCTGGGTGCGGCGAAATGGAGGCAATCCCTGCCACAGTTGGCGCCCATATGGTTTGTCGACCAGACGGCGGTCCCCAACCACCAGTACGCCCCAATCACGCTCACTACGAATGAGTCTACCCGCTCCTTGCTTGAGCGCAATCGCGGCCTCTGGAACCTGCAATTCGAGAAATGGATTGCCTTTACGCTCCCGACAGACACGCATCCTTGCCTGCAACACTGGATCATCCGGTGGAGCAAACGGTAACTTGTCGATGGCCACTAAAGTCAATTGATCTCCGACCAGATCCACTCCCTCCCGAAAGCTCGCGCTTCCTATCAAAACCGAGCGGGACTGGGCACGAAACTGCTCCAGCAGGACAGAACGCGGCTGATGCCCTTGCCTGAGCACAGGCCAGTCCAACCCGTGAGCTTCGAATAGCCTGCTGAGTTCATCGCCTATCTTGTCGATCGCTCGCAGCGTTGTGCAGAGAATCAGACAGGCACCTTCACTGATCTGAATCAGTGGCAAGAGATATCGTGCGAATTCAACATGAAACTCAGGATGATCGACCGCTGGCAGTCCTCTCGGAACACAAAGCAGCGCTTGCTCCGGATAGTTGAAAGGCGAGGCAAGTCGCAGGGTCTCGGCTCCCTGAAGCCCGAGACGTCCAACAAAATGCCTGAAATCCCCTTTGACTGAGAGTGTCGCCGATAAAAAGACCCAGGCCTGATGTGCCTTGCGCTCTCTGGAAAACGCCTTGGCGATGGACAGTGGTGCAGAACTGAACCTCACATGAGCAGGCGTTAGTTCAACCCAGCTAACCATTTCTGTGCGACCAGACTCCGCGACTGTTGCTTCTGCCTGAGTCGCGCTCACCGGCGCTTCAGATTCCTGATTTGAAGGCGCGACAGCAGCAACAGGCTGCTTTCCCGATAACCATGAATCCAGCAGATCAAGATAGGCACTGGTCGTCCTCAGATGCACAGCAATATCGGGATGTCGCTGCTCCTGAGTCTCAAGCGGCTTGTACAAGCCTTTTAGACTGCTGACCACCTCCTGAGCGGCGTCGAAACAATCATTGTCAGCTAGAAACTGATGCTGCATAGCCCGCATCCCGGAATTCTCAGCCATCCATTCGCTGACCAGTCGCAACTCCTTGCAGCTCTGGATAAGACCGGAACAAAGGGCCTCCCATTTGACCGCCTCGCGGGCGTGCGCTAGCCCCGTAATCTGTATCTGCCTCGCCAGATCCTGTATCTGGGCAGTTGACACCGTTTGTGCCAGAAACCGCGTAGCCACATCGGGAAGCTGATGCGCCTCGTCAAACACCACCAGGTCAGATTGAGGCAAAAGCTCCGAAACACCTTCATCACGCAACGCAGCATCAGCCATGAACAAAGCATGATTGATTACGACCAGATCCGCCTGCTGTGCCGCCCGGCGAGCCTTGTACAAAAAGCAATCCGAGATGAACGGACACTCCTGCTGTCCTAAACAGTTCTCACGGGTGGAGGTAACAAGACGCCAGATGTCAGCGTCTTCTGGCACTGTCTGGAGTTCCGATTTGTCACCATTTGCCGAAGTCGCAGCAAACTGAGTGATCTGTCTGAGCCAGACAACCTGTTGGCGGCTAGTTAACGCCCCAGGCTCTTCATTAGCTCGCTTGAGGTGATAGTGGCATACGTAATTTGCGCGGCCTTTAAGTATCGCCGTCACACCGCCCAGACCCAGAGCCTTTCTGATCTGAGGCAAGTCCTTCAGGTAAAGCTGGTCTTGCAGGGTTCTGGTCCCTGTTGAAACCAGTACCTTGTCCGCGTGAATCATCGCTGGAACGAGGTAGGCCCAGGTTTTTCCAGTACCCGTTCCTGCTTCGGCCACAAGGATCTCGCCGGTCAGAACCGTCTGTGCGATCTGTTGCGCCAGATCAATCTGGGCTTGTCTGACACGATAGCCGGGCAGACTTGTGTGCAAGATGCCTTGCTCGCCAAAAATCTGCTCCAGATCCCCAGAGCTTCCCAATCCCATCATTGCCCAGCGTCAGAAACTTCTGAGAGCGCCTCGCGAGTAAGCTCCATCATCTCATCGCGCCGCACTGGGTCCTGACAAGGCAGACCGTACGCCACGACCTGTTCGTCGATCACGACAACATACTGATCTGCTCCTTCTGACTCCACAGTAACGTCCTCCTGGCGCTGCTGGAGCTGGCGCATGACCACTCCGCTTTGCTTTGGCTCCGCCTGCGGCAAAGACACGGCAAGCTCTACGCCGGAGGATGACACCAGCTTAAACCGGAACTGTCCGTGCTCGTCCCGATAGGTAACAAAACGGGCCGCTTTCTTGCGCTTGCTCCGGGCCTTGGCAATCGGCGTAATAGTGTTGCGCAGACCAACTGCTTCGCGCAATCTTGCCATCAGAGGCCCAGCCTGTTCGCGCGCCTTGCGAGCACCGATGGCGAGCGCGTCTTCGATATCATCTGGGCGTGCCATCAGATTTGCGTACATGTCTCGCAGCGGCGCGAGCTCCTGTTCGATCGTATATGCCAGACGCTGTTTCGCGTCTCCCCATGCCATGCCCTGTCGAAGGTCATCAATAAACTCGTCAATCTGGGCAGAGCTTGCGAAAGCCTTGAAGATAGGCAACAACTGAGTCGATTCAGGGTCCTTCGGCTCCCCAGGCAACCTGGAATCTGTCACAATCCTTGCGACAGCCGACTGAAGCGCCTTAGGCCCACCCTCAAACAAAGGAATGGTGTTGTTGTAACTTTTGGACATCTTGCGCCCATCAAGGCCGGGCAAGGTAGCCACATCATCGTCAACGACAGCCTCTGGCAGTACGAACCATGGTTCGATGCCCCCATAAAGGTGATTGAATCGCTGTGCGATGTCACGCGCCATTTCCAGATGTTGAACCTGATCACGCCCGACCGGCACTTTCTGCGCATTGAAGATCAGGATATCGGCGGCCATCAGGATCGGGTAGGAGAACAGTCCCATGGTGACGCCGTCATCATCTTCCTCCCCTTTGACGCGATTCTGATCAACAGAGGCCTTGTAAGCATGCGCCCGGTTCATTAATCCTTTTGCAGTCACGCATGTCAGCATCCAAGCCAGCTCCGGGATCTCGGGAATATCAGACTGCCGATAAAAGACCACTCGTTCTGGGTCCAGTCCAGCTGCAAGCCAGGTCGCGGCAATTTCAATCCTTGAGCGGGCAATCCGATCAGGATCTTCACACTTGATCAGTGCGTGATAGTCCGCCAAAAAGAAGAATGCCTCATTGTTCGGGTCCTGACTGGCCCGAATAGCCGGTCGAATGGCTCCTACATAGTTGCCCAGATGAGGGGTTCCGGTTGTCGTGATACCGGTCAGAACACGAGTTTTCATGGATGCAAAAAAGTATAAAGTGATACGTGAAGGCCGAGACCTCAGAGCGCAACAGTCGATCGCCGCTCCGAATCGAGATACTCCTTGGATTGCATCTCGAGAATACGTGATACTGTACGATGAAACTCATTGGCCATTGGTCCTTCAGTGTACAGATCCTCCGGGTCACATTGTGCCGACATGATGAGTTTGACCTTGTGGTCGTAGAGTACGTCTATCAGCCACGTGAAACGTCTGGCCTCCGATGCCTGCCGAGCGGTCATTTTAGGAACATCCGACAAAATGACTGCGTGATACCGGCTTGCGAGTTCAAGATAATCGTTCTGGGAGCGAGGCCCCCCGCAAAGCGTGGCAAAATCAAACCAGATCACACTGCCCGAGCGTTTCATTGATTTGATCTTGCGGTTCTCGATCGTCACCACCGGATCCACTGGCGGCGTGTCGGAGAGCTTCTCAAACGTCGTCTGCAACGCCTGACTAGCTTGATCGTCAAGGGGCGAGTGATAGCACTTCACTTGTTCAAGTGCCCGGCGCCGGTAGTCCACGCCACTGTCGACGTTCAGCACATCCATGCGCTTGTAGATCAAATCGATGGCAGGCAGAATCCGGTCACGATGCAAACCGTCCGGATACAAGGTACTCGGCTCGTAATTCGATGTCATGACAAAAGACGTACCACGCTCAAACAAGCCAAGCAGCAATTTGTAGAGAATCATTGCGTCTGCAACGTCCGAGACATGAAACTCATCAAAACAGATCAGCCTGTAACGCCTTGCCAGACGTCTGGAGATCTCGTCAAGAGGATCCTGCTGCCCCTTGACCTGCTCGAGTTCCTTATGCACACCACGCATGAATTCGTGAAAATGCAACCGAGTCTTGCGCACGACCGGGACGTTCGAGTAGAACGCATCCATCAGGAAGCTTTTGCCGCGCCCAACCCCTCCCCACAAATAAACCCCACGAGGCACAACCGGGCGGTTCAGCAGTCGCTTGACAGAATTGGAGCGTTTGCGGCGAAACGCAACCCATTCGTCATAGAACTGCTGCAGCCTCTGAACGGCCTGACGCTGCGCTTGATCAGACTTGAAGCCACGCTCCTTGAGCGCGTTGTCATAGTATTGAGTGACGTTCATGGTTCAGCAAAAGAGAGAGGCACCATTGCCGGTGCCTCTAGTTCAAGGTTCTGGAATATGAAGTGTGCCAGAAAGGCACACTTGCGTCCAAATCCCGTCAGAAGTTCAAAGCGCGCTTGTCAACAGCCAGTGCGGCTTCCTTCATCGCCTCGGACAGGGTCGGATGTGCATGGCAGATCCGCGCGATATCCTCGGATGCCCCTTTGAACTCCATGATCGTCACTGCTTCAGCAATCAGCTCTGAAGCCATCGGTCCAATCACATGCACACCGAGAACCTCATCGGTCTTCGCATCAGCCAGCACCTTCACAAAGCCGGTGGTGTCACCCAATGCGCGAGCACGCCCGTTAGCCATGAATGGGAATGAGCCGCTGCGATACTCACGGCCATCTGCCTTGAGTTGTTGTTCGGTCTTGCCAACCCACGCGATTTCCGGAGATGTATAGATGACCCACGGGATCGTATCGAAGTTGACGTGACCATGCTGCCCAGCAATCCGTTCGGCAACCGCGACACCCTCTTCTTCAGCCTTGTGTGCCAGCATTGGCCCGCGAACAACGTCACCCACCGCCCATACATTGGGCAAATTGGTACGGCACTGATCGTCGACGGCGATAAAGCCGCGATCATCAAGCTTGAGCTCGACCTTGTTAGCATCCAGCCCACCGGTATAGGGAATCCGGCCAATCGACACGATGAGCTTGTCAACGACCAGCTTCTGTTCCTTGCCCTGATCGTCTGTCCAGGGCACGGTGATCTGACGCGCAGTCTTGGTGATTTCACCGATCTTGACACCAGTCTGGATCTTGAGTCCCTGCTTGGTGAACACTTTGAGGGCTTCTTTGGCAACCTGCTGATCAACAGCGCCGAGAAACTCCGGCATGGCTTCCAGAACAGTCACTTCTGCACCCAGACGACGCCATACGCTACCCATCTCCAGGCCGATCACACCGGCGCCAATCACGCCCAAACGCTTGGGAACTGAACCAATGTTCAACGCCCCGTCATTGGAGAGAATCTGCTTTTCGTCAAAAGGCAAACCAGGCAGTTCACGTGCGGCACTGCCTGTTGCAACAACAACGTGCCTGGCAACAAGATCTTCTGATGACGGGCCTGAAACCTTGACCTTCCAACCGTCTTCAGCCTTGCCATCAAACGAACCGACGCCATGGAAAAACTTGACCTTGTTCTTCTTGAACAGATAAAGAATTCCATCATTGTTCTGCTTGACGACTGTGTCCTTGCGACCAATCATTTTGTCGAGCTTGAGAGACACACCCTTGACTTCGATACCGTGGTCATCAAAATGATGAGAGACCTGCTCGAAGTTCTCTGACGACTGGAGCAATGCCTTGGACGGGATGCAACCTACATTGGTGCATGTGCCACCGGGTGCGGGACCACCCTTGACATCCTCCCATGCGTCAATGCAAGCCACCGAAAGCCCGAGTTGCGCAGCGCGGATAGCAGCAATGTAGCCTCCCGGGCCGGCACCGATAACAACAACATCAAATTTGTTAGACATGAATCATCCGTATTAGATATCGAGCAACAAGCGCTGCGGATCCTCAAGCGCCTCCTTGATGGCGACCAGTCCGAGAACCGCCTCACGACCATCAATAATGCGATGGTCGTACGACATGGCGAGATAGTTCATCGGACGGATCACGATCTGACCTTTCTCGACTACAGCACGTTCCTTGGTAGCATGAATGCCCAGGATTGCAGATTGAGGCGGGTTGATGATTGGCGTCGAAAGCATCGAACCAAACACACCACCATTGGAGATCGAGAATGTTCCGCCCGTCATTTCCTCGATGGTCAGTTTGCCCTCACCAGCACGACGTCCAAAGTCGGCGATCGCCTTTTCTATATCAGCAATGGACATCTGATCTGCGTCACGCAGGATCGGTACCACCAATCCACGCGGACTACCGACGGCAATACCAATATCAAAATAGCCGTGGTAAATAATGTCCTTGCCATCAACTGACGCGTTGATAACTGGATAGCGCTTGAGCGCGGCAACCGCGGCCTTCACAAAGAACGACATGAAACCCAGCTTGACGCCGTGTTCCTTCTCGAACTTATCCTTGTACTGATTACGCAGGTCCATAACCGCTTGCATATTAACCTCGTTAAACGTGGTCAATATGGCGTTTTCTTGCTGCGACTGCAACAGACGCTCGGCAATACGGGCGCGCAGGCGGCTCATGGGAACGCGCTGCTCGGGACGACCACCCAGCGACTGCGACGCTGGTGCAGGTGCAGGTGCACTCTTGGCCTCAGATGCTGACGAAGCAGACATCGCATCTGCTTTCGTGACTCGGCCATCACGACCTGAGCCTGCCATGCCTTCTGCACTCATGCCTTTCTCGGCCAGGATCTTGCTGGCGGCCGGAGAAGCAATGCCTGCACCGCTACCAGACGATGTGGACTGAGCTTGCGCAGTAGCAGGCTTGGGTTCTTCAGCCTTGGGGGCTGCCTCCTGCGCAGCAGGTGCTTCTTCCTTTGCAGGAGCAGCAGCCTTGGCTGCCGTATCAATTCTGGCAAGCAACTCACCCGAGGTCACGGTGCTGCCGTCTCCTTTCACGATTTCGGCAAGCACACCTGCAGACGGCGCAGGCACTTCTAGAACGACCTTGTCGGTTTCGACTTCAATCAGGATTTCGTCAACCTGAACAGCCTCACCAGGCTGCTTCTTCCATGTCAGCAGAGTCGCTTCTGATACCGACTCGGATAATTGCGGAACTACTACATCTGTCATTGCCATGAGAATCTTCCGTATGTATGTATTCGTGGGAACGGTTCAATCAATCACTTGTGCCTGTGTCATTTCACCAGAGCATAAGACTTGAACTTGCCAAAGGCCTGTTCAATCAATGCTTTCTGCTGCTCGACGTGCTTGGCCAGATAGCCAACAGCTGGCGATGCAGATGCAGCACGACCGGCATAGGCAAGTTTCTGGCCTTTGGACAGGTTCTCGAACAGATGATGCTCGATGTAGAACCATGGTCCCTGGTTCTGGGGCTCGTCCTGCACCCAGACCACCTCGGTGGCCTTCGGATACTTGGCCAGCTCGGCCTCGAAAAGCTTGTGAGCGAACGGATACAACTGCTCAACCCGAACGATGGCAACGTTGCTGACCTTGCGCTCGCGCCGGGCGTTGACAAGATCGTAGTAAACCTTACCAGAGCAGACCAGCACACGCTTGACCGAACTCGCGTTGATTGTCTCGTCACATTCTCCGATCACAGGCTGGAAACACCCTTCGGAGAGATGTTCAAGTGGGGACCCTGCATCCTTGTTACGCAGCAAGGATTTCGGGGTCAGGATGACCAGTGGCTTGCGGAATTGCCGAATCATCTGACGGCGCAGAAGATGGAAAATCTGCGCGGCCGTTGTCGGCTGGACCACCTGGATATTGTTGTCAGCACACAGTTGCAGGAAACGCTCCATCCGCGCAGATGAGTGCTCCGGCCCCTGTCCTTCATAGCCGTGGGGAAGCATCAAGGTCAGACCCGACTGACGGCCCCATTTCGCTTCACCGGACACGATGAACTGATCAATCACCACCTGCGCACCGTTGACGAAGTCGCCAAACTGCGCCTCCCAGATTGTAAGAGTCTTGGGGTCGGCACAAGAATAACCGTACTCAAATCCCAGAACTGCCTCCTCGGACAGCACGGAATCGATCACAACAAAAGGCGCCTGCTCTTCCGACACATTCTGCAAAGGAATATACGTACCATCGTTCCAGCGCTCACGCTTCTGGTCGTGCAGAACCGCGTGGCGGTGCGTGAAGGTTCCGCGACCGGAGTCCTGACCCGTGATGCGAACACCAAATCCGGAGGCCACGAGGCTCGCGAAGGCCAGGTGCTCACCCATACCCCAGTCCAGATTCAATTCACCCTGAGCCATAGTGCGGCGATCATTCAGAAGCTTGGTCACTAGCGGATGAACGCTGAACCCTTCGGGCACCGAGGTGATGCGCTCCCCAAGTCGCTTGAGTTCAGCAATCGGCAAACCCGTGTCTGCGTGATCAGTCCACTTCGCACCGAGATAAGGTGACCAGTCGATCGCGTACTTACTCCTGTAGTTGGTCAAGATGGGTTCAATGGTACTGCGACCATCTTCCATGTAGGAGCGGTAAGCTTTGACCATCTCGTCGGGCTCACCTTCCTTGAGCACACCCTGAGCGATCAGCCTGTCACCGTATAGCTTGCGTGTACCAGGGTGCTGACCGATGCGCTTGTACATCAGCGGCTGAGTGAGCGAAGGAGTATCTTGCTCATTGTGTCCGAGCTTTCGGAAGCAGACGATGTCAACAACAACGTCTCGACCGAACTCCATACGGAAGTCCAGGGCCAGACGGGTTGCAAAGACAACTGCCTCAGGGTCATCACCATTGACGTGAAACACCGGAGCTTCAATCATCCTCACCACATCGGTGCAATAGATGGTCGAGCGGGTGTCACGGGGATCGGAAGTCGTGAAACCAATCTGGTTGTTAATGACGATATGCACCGTGCCACCCGTACCATAACCACGGGTCATAGCCAGGTTCAACGTCTCCATCACTACGCCCTGACCCGCGAAAGCGGCGTCACCATGAACCAGAACCGGCAGCACCTGCTTGCCATGCTCATCTCCACGACGTTCCTGACGTGCGCGAACGCTACCCTCTACGACCGGATTAACAATCTCCAGGTGAGACGGGTTGAAAGCAAGAGACAGGTGAACCGGGCCTCCGCGCGTCGAAAGGTCACTGGAAAAACCGTTGTGATACTTCACGTCACCATCTGTCAGCCCATCGGCGTGCTTGCCTTCAAACTCTGCAAACAGATCGCCGGGCATCTTGCCCATGATATTGATCAGCATATTGAGTCGGCCGCGGTGAGCCATGCCGACTACGATTTCCTGCACGCCGCTGTCCCCGGCGTGGTTGACCAGTTCATCCATGCTGGCAATAAAGCTTTCTCCACCCTCAAGAGAGAAGCGTTTCTGACCAACATACTTGGTATGAAGGAAACGCTCCAGACCCTCAGCCTCGGTCAGTTGCTGCAGGACGTTGCGCTTGGCCTGTTCACCGAGGCTGGGCGAGCTGCGGGTGGACTCCAGGCGCTGCTGGACCCAGCGTTTGACATTGGGGTCCGAGCAATGCATGAACTCGGCACCGATCGAACGGCAGTATGTCTGGCGCAATGCATCAATAATCTGACGCAGCGTCATCGTGCTGTCTTTGGTGAAGTAGGTGTTCGTCGCAGAGAACTCCTGATCCATGTCCACTTCGGTGAGACCGTAGAACGCTGGATCAAGCTCAGGAATGTCATCGCGATCATGCTGCTTGAGCGGATCCAGATCAGCCCAGCGGGATCCCAGTGAACGATAGGCAGCAATAAGAGACTGAATATGCAACTGCTTTGAGGCAACTGTCAGATCAATCTGCTGGGCTGCCCGGGATGCTCCACCCTGACGGGCGCGCTGCGCAAAGGCGTCAATGATCGGAGCGTGTCTCTGGTCTCGTGTGTCAGCATGACCATCAGGTGCAGGCTGAATCTGCAGTTGGTCGAAGTAGTTACGCCAGTTTTCCGGGACCGAAGAAGGATTATCGAGATAGGACTCGTACAATTCTTCGACATATGGCGCATTACCACCAAAAAGATATGAGTTTTGCAGGGATTCTATTTGCGAGGACATTTTTGACGCTTCACCTTGCCGGGTGCTTCACCCGAAACGATGCAGGAAACCTTCCGCTTTCTCGGCCTAACCGGTCTGCGGATAGCGGGGGGGCAGAAGGCGATGGGATAGCCTATTAAGCCATTGCCAAAGTTTAACGCAAGCATGTTCGAAGATGGCGCATTCTCCCCATGAAATTTAAAATCACGCGAGGATTTCAATGGTGCAGCGCAGAACAGAAAGTCGTGCAAGTTGCTTTTAGATATGTTTCATTAACACCTGACGCACACACATTGCGTGTGTTCACTGTTTTATAGACAACAAGGTGTACACCCTATGAGCCAGGACTTCAATCAACTCGCGCTGGATTACCATGCACAGCCACGTCCGGGAAAGATCTCGGTCACTCCTACGAAACCTCTTTCGAACCAGTTCGATCTGTCACTTGCTTATTCGCCAGGCGTAGCTGCAGCTTGCATGGCGATCCATGCCGACGAAGATTGCGCTGCACAATATACGTCCCGCTCGAACCTGGTAGGCGTAATCACGAACGGCACTGCAGTGTTGGGTTTAGGCAACATCGGACCACTTGCCGCGAAGCCCGTCATGGAAGGAAAAGGTTGTCTGTTCAAAAAGTTTGCCGGGATTGATGTGTTTGATATCGAACTGGCGGAAAAGGACCCCGACAAACTGGTCGACATTATCGCTGCACTCGAACCTACTCTGGGTGGAGTAAATCTGGAAGACATCAAGGCGCCGGAGTGCTTTTATATTGAGAAGAAGCTTCGTGACCGGATGAAGATTCCGGTGTTTCACGACGATCAGCACGGAACAGCCATCATTTCCTCGGCAGCACTGCTTAACGGCCTGACACTTGTGAACAAACCGCTCGAGAGCATCCGGCTGGTGTGCTCCGGGGCGGGAGCAGCCGCGATCGCCTGCCTGGACATGTTTGTCAGTCTAGGCGTTGTTCGCGACAACATCTTTGTCTGCGATTCCCGCGGTGTGATCTGGGAGGGCCGAGAAGACAACATGGAGGCGAACAAGGCGAGGTATGCACAAAAAACCGACAAGCGCAGTCTCGCCGACGTCATGGTAGATGCTGACGTATTTCTGGGCTGCTCGACCAAGGACGTTGTCACAACTGACATGGTCAAGACCATGGCTCGAGACCCGCTGATCCTTGCGCTGGCCAACCCGGACCCTGAGATTCGCCCTGAACTGGCCAAGGCCGCTCGTCCGGACTGCATCATCGCAACCGGTCGATCTGACTTTCCCAACCAGGTCAACAACGTACTTTGCTTTCCATTCATTTTCAGGGGAGCACTCGACGCGGGCGCAACTCGAATTACAGAAGAGATGAAACTTGCTGCGGTCAAGGCGATTGCCGACCTGGCCAAGTCCGAACAAAGTGATGAGGTCGCGCAGGCATACCAGGGAGAGGATCTGACCTTTGGACCGGAATACATCATCCCCAAGCCTTTCGACCCCAGACTGATTGTCAAGATTGCACCTGCAGTCGCCCAGGCGGCAGCGGAGTCGGGTGTGGCTTTGCGGCCAATTTCCGACATGCGGGCCTACGAGCAAAAGCTTTTCGAGCATGTCTATCATTCCGGTCAGCTGATGCGCCCGGTCTTCCACCAGGCCAGGCAAGATCCTAAGCGAGTGGTTTACGCAGATGGTGAGGATGAGCGTGTACTGCGTGCTGCACAGACAGTCATCGACGAAGGCATTGCGATTCCGATTCTGATTGGTCGCCCCGCTGTCATCCAGATGCGTATACAAAAAATGGGACTTCGTCTTGAACCTGGACGTAATTTCACGGTTATTGATCCGGAGGATGATGATCGCTTCCACGAGATCTGGAGTGCGTACTATCAGATTAGAGCCCGCCACGGAGTCACCCCAAGCATCGCCAAGGCCATGATCCGCAAGCACAACACACTGATAGGCGTGATGCTGATTCAGCGTGGCGATGCCGACGCCCTGCTTTGCGGCGTTGGAAGCCGCTTTGACAACCAGCTGAAGTATATCGACGAAGTGATCGGCAAACAGGAGGGAGCAGCGACGTACGCGGCGATGAACGTCCTCATGCTGCCCGAGCAGACCCTGTTTATCTGCGACACACACGTCAACGAGAATCCGACCGCGGATCAGGTGGCGGACATGACAATTCTGGCCGCTCAGGAGATCCAGCGTTTTGGTATTACGCCAAAAATTGCGCTGATCTCTCACTCCAACTTTGGTAGTCGCGCGACTGAATCGGCCAGCAAGATGGCACAGGCGCGCACCATTCTCGCGACGAAAGCTCCTGAGCTGGAGGTTGATGGGGAAATGCAGGCGGACTCTGCTCTTTCCGAGAAAATCCGTCAGGCTAACTACCCGGATTCCACGCTCAAAGGAACGGCAAACCTGCTGATCATGCCCAATCTGGATACCGGAAACGTCACTTACAACTTACTCAAAATGACAGGCAGTCACGGTGTTGCAATTGGTCCGATTCTCCTGGGTGCAGCACGACCTGTCCACATTCTGACAAACAGTTCCACGGTTCGTCGAGTCATCAACATGACTGCACTTGCAGTTGTGAAAGCGCAACTCGAAGACCGGGCTTAAAGTTGATTCTGTAAAAATTGTTTGTTTGACTTACAAAAGCCTCCGAACCGAAAGTGTTCGGAGGCTTTTTACGAATCCAGCAAGCATTTCCGGCAAAAGCATACCGCTTGTGGACAATCCCGCCATAAAAGGAGATACATGGTACGCGATCCAGCAATAACAGGATGTTCAGATTTCGCGCTGAGTGATTAAATCCTGTGGATGAAGATTCCACGGCATCAAGGCCTCATAGTCCTCGACAGTCTGCGCCAATGGCAGACGACGCAGGACGTGGCGCAACCACAGGTAGGGTTCGAACCCGAAGCCCTTGGCCGTCTCGACCAGGGAGTAGATGACTGCACTGGCATGTGCGCCAGCCGGTGTGTCACTGAACAACCAGCCCTTGCGGCCCACCACGAACGGGCGAATGGCATTCTCGACTGGGTTGCCGTCAATGGGCAGATCGCCGCGTTCGGTGTATCGCACCAACCGGCCCCAGAACTTGTCCAGATAAGCCAGCGCTGCACCCAGTTTGGTGCTCGGCGGCACCAGTGGCAGATTTTGATCGACCCACTGTCGAATCTCGTTCAGAATGGGCAGGCTGCGCCGCTGGCGAGCCAGGTATCGGTCTGCATCGCTGGCCTGACGCACGTCTTTCTCTATTTTGTAGAGTCGAGCGATCATGGCCAGCGCCTGGTCGGCCTTGCCGACTTTGCCTTTGTGCACGGCCTGGGCTTCGACAAAGGGGCGACGCGCATGCGCCCAGCACGAGAGATGTTCCACACCAGGTGTTCGGGCCACGGCCGAGTAGCCGCTGTATCCATCGGTCATGAGGTATCCCGTCCACCCCTCGAGCAGTCGCACGGGGACCGTGCCGGAGCGACTTGGATCGTAGTCATAGAGCACCATCTTCTTGCCAGGCGGGCCTGCTACCTGCACCCACATGTAGCTTTGGGCCGTCGGATCTCGGTCAGGCTCCTTGAGCACCTGCACAATCGTCTCGTCCATCACAAGCACTGGGCTGTCGAGCAGCGAATCTCGCAACAGGTTGTGCAGGGGTTGCAGCGCCTGCGAGGTGCCGATCACCCATCGGGCCAGCGTCTGGCGGGTGACACGCGCACCCGAGCGTTCGAGCACGTGACTGAAACGAGCCAGCGGCAGACCATCGACATACTTGACCGTGAGCAACATCGCCAGCAAATCGGGGCTGGCGTTGCTGCGTGGCAGCACCTGCTTGGGCACAGGGGCAATCACCGGATTCTGGCTCTTGTCCGGGCAGCCGTAGCGCTTGCGGATATGGCGCAGCACCCGGATCTGCATGGGCACGATGTCAAGTTGCTCGGAGACTTCCTCGCCGATCTCCACCATCGGTGTGCCGCAAGCACAGAGCCGCTCGCTCTCGGGCACGTCGTGCACGATATCCACGCGAGGCAGATCACTGGGCAGTGGCCCACGTTTACCGCGCGCTTTGGGTGTTCTGGGCGTTTTGGAAGACTCGGAGCTGGCCGGCGCAATCACCGCCTGGTCATCGGCCTCGGTGGTCTCGGGCGCAATGGCATCAGCTTCATCAAACAGACGACCCTGGGCCGGATGCGCTTCGCTGCTGCGGCCAAACATTCGGCGTCGGGCCAGGATGAGGTCTTCGTAGAGCTTTTGCATGCGCTGCTGAAACTCACGCTCGTAGTGTGCCGAGTAATGCGCTTCATAGTGGGCGGCGTACTGCGCACTGAGCTGTTCGTGCAAGGTCTGCGTTAATTGCTCGAGCGCCGAGGCGCTGATCCCGAACTGTTCGGGATCGATCTCAGGCATCTCGATGGGAGGTTTACTTGATGGTGCAGACATGCGTCATTGTAGCATAGTCTGCCCCAAAAATCTATGTAACACATTGATAATTAAGCGCTTTATGTGGACCGTGCGCCCAGATATCAAACCCCTCCAGAAGCCACTGCAGGGCCTGTGGCGAGAGATTAACTGTTGACCCTGCCTCACCCTTGGGCCAAGCGAAACGATCGGTCTCAAGACGTTTATACCAAAGACAAAATCCGTTTCGATCCCAATACAAAATTTTTATCCGGTTACGGTGACGGTTAATGAACACAAACAACGCGGTGCCAAACGGACTCAACCCGAGCTCTTGCTCGACCAGAGCGCTCAAGCCCGCAATGGACTTGCGAAAGTCCACGGGGTGGCAACTCAGATAGACCTGATCAATCGCGTATCCAGGATGCATCACTGATCTCCCCGAGCGGTCAGACACAGACTACGGAGCCAATTGGCGGGTGGCAACGTCGCCAGCTCAATGCGCATATCGTCCAGGGTGATCGTGCAGGCGGTGCCGGGTCGTGAGGTAGCTAGCGGTGCTGGTCGCGACTGGACAGACTCCAGATTCACGCGCATGAAGCCTGACTGCTGCTTGCGCGAACGCTCAGCCTGTCGCCGGAAATGATTGCGCCACTTGTAAAGCTCGATCGCTTTGAGCTGGTTCTGCTCGGCATAGACTTTGGTGGTCAATCCTGAAGCGTCGATGGCATCCAGGTGCTTTCGCCAGAATTGTTCAGTCTCTGACATGTTGGAATCTCCAGTTGCAAGACAACGAGAGAATCGCATGCTCGGAAAATAACGAACAGCCCCGTCATAATGGAGCGCATACGATACATGGACGCCCCAGTTTTGCCAAGCCCTCAATCGCATAATCACATTCATTTGATGCTGCGGTAATTACGGGCTTTGCCAACTGGATCTGGCCTGGTCTTGCCATCAATGTCATGAGCAATCGGCGGGCGTACCTCTTTGTATCGGGTTCGCTTGCGGTTGTTAACTTCGATTGTTCGGTTTCATACGGGCGATCTTGTTGGCTTGGGCCACCACGGCCACATTCATGTTTCGTCGGTTGATCAGCCTGTTTCTCCGGTGTTCAGGATTGGCCCTCCTGCCCACGTGATATGCCCGCATGTCATGGATCAATCGCTTTCGCCGATAGGCATCGCCTCGTTTGCTGATACCCAGCAAGGTCTGTTTCGCGCCTGTGGAGTGCCATCGCGGCACCAGACCGATCGCGTCCGATCCAGGGACTGCGCTGTTTTGGCATCGGACCTACTTTGGCAGCAGAGTAACCCTGGCGACCATACGTTCCAGCACCGATGCCCAAGGGACCAAAAAGAACGCCGGCTATGCGCGGACAAGTGTTCAGATACCCAGTGACGATAAAGGGCAAGCCTGTCAGATTGCTCACGACAGACTCTCAATCCAGTTCGACAGGATGCCTGAACGCACAATTCTGCACTTGTGCGAGGATCACTAAAATCGCTCTCCAGAACAACAGGGTGCAGAATTAAGCCAGGCAGTGCCCTCGCCTGCTAGCCCAAGCGCCTGGCCCTACCTGTTTCGACACACCAAAAAAACAACCCCGACCAAAGGCCGGGGCTAGAAATCTGCCTTAACGGACTACCGCTGAAGCGGGAGCCTGTCAAGACCGGCTCTGAGAGCAGGATTACTTCATGCTACGAGTCGGAAACCCGTTAAACAACTGACGCGGACGACCAATCTTATATTCAGGGTCGGAAAGCATTTCATTCCACTGAGCGATCCAGCCTACTGTACGGGCCAGCGCAAAGATAGCCGTGAACAGCGACGTCGGAATGCCAATCGCGCGCTGAACGATGCCAGAATAGAAGTCAACGTTCGGATAAAGCTTGCGATCCACAAAGTACGGATCCTCAAGTGCAATACGCTCGAGTTCCATTGCCAGTTTAAACAGGGGATCGTTCTCGAGCCCCAGAGACTCCAGGACTTCCTTGCACGTCTGCTGCATCAACTTGGCGCGAGGATCGTAATTCTTGTAGACGCGGTGTCCAAAGCCCATCAGACGTACGCCTGAATTCTTGTCTTTGACCTTCTCCATGAATTCGCCAACCTTGGCCACACCACCTTGCGCCTGAATTTCTTCAAGCATGTTCAGGCAGGCTTCGTTCGCGCCACCGTGGGCAGGACCCCAGAGGCATGCAACACCAGCAGCAATAGCGGCGAACGGGTTCGTACCTGACGATCCACACAGACGAACAGTCGAGGTCGAAGCATTCTGCTCGTGATCAGCATGCAGGATGAAAATGCGATCCAGCGCACGCTCGACAACCGGGTTGACCTTGTACTCATCGCAAGGCGTTGCGAACATCATTCTCAGGAAGTTACCGGTATAGCTCAGGTCATTGCGAGGATAGATGAACGGCTGACCAACCGAGTACTTGTACGCCATCGCAACCAGCGTAGGCATCTTGGCAATCAGACGAATCGCCGAAATGTGACGATGCCGGGGATTCGTGATATCGGTCGAATCGTGATAGAACGCCGACAAACCGCCGACCAGACCAGTCAGGACAGCCATCGGGTGCGCGTCGCGACGAAAACCGCGCAGGAAGAAGTGCATCTGCTCGTTAACCATCGTGTGATGCGTCACTTGATGATCAAAATCCAGCTTTTGCTGCTCATCAGGGCGTTCGCCGTTCAGGATAAGGTAGCAAATATCAAGAAAGTCACAGTTAACCGCGAGTTCTTCTATTGGGTAACCACGATAGAGAAGTTCACCCTTGTCGCCATCGATATAAGTGATACCCGACTGGCATGCGGCCGTTGCCATAAAACCCGGGTCATAGGTAAACATGCCTGTCTGGGCATAAAGCTTACGGATATCGATCACGTCCGGGCCCATCGTTCCCGAGTACACCGGCAAATCAATTGACGGTGCGCCATTCGAGAAGGATAGAGTGGCTTTGTTATCGGACAATTTCATCAGCAATTTCCTCGTGTGTTACGTGGGGTTCAGGCGACACGCAAACGTGACAGCACACCCTGAACCTCGGGACAATCCAGCGCACCGGTGGGTTCCGTGCGGCTAAGCAACAAATCAAGCAGGTCATTATCACCCAAATCAAACAGACGCATCAGTCCGAAGACATCGTCATCCGTGAGGCCCTCCTCATGGGCGTCAAGAAACCGGGTGATCAGGAGATCGTTCTCCAGAAGGCCGCGTCGAGCCCTCCAGCGCAAGCGCTGGCGATCGTGTGGACTCAAATCTCCCATGACAGTACCCTTTCTCTCTTTAGACCGCGCGACGAACCAGCATTTCCTTGATCTTACCGATTGCCTTGGTTGGGTTGAGCCCCTTGGGGCAGACATCGACACAATTCATGATGGTATGGCATCTGAAAAGACGGTACGGATCCTCGAGATCGTCGAGACGCTCCGAAGTCGCCTGATCCCGACTGTCTGCGATGAAACGGTACGCCTGCAACAGCCCTGCCGGTCCGACGAATTTGTCAGGATTCCACCAGAACGAAGGGCAAGATGTGGAGCAGCAGGCACAAAGAATGCACTCATACAAGCCGTCAAGTTCCTCGCGTGCCTCAGGTGTCTGGAGACGCTCTTTCTCAGGCGGCGGTGTGTCGTTGATCAGGTATGGTTTGATCGAATGATACTGATTGAAGAAATGTGTCATATCGACAATCAGATCGCGAATAACCGGCAGACCTGGAAGCGGACGCAAGACGATCGGCTCCTTGAGTTCACGCAGGTTTGTCGTGCAGGCAAGTCCATTCTTGCCATTGATGTTCATCGCATCCGAACCGCAAACCCCCTCACGACAGGAACGACGCAACGCCAGACTGTCGTCGACGTCATTCTTGATGCGAACCAGCGCGTCAAGCAACATCTTGTCAGTTGGCTCCAACTCGACATCGAGCTTCTGCATGTATGGGCGCTCGTCCTTGTCCGGGTCGTAGCGGTAGATTTCAAACTTAACAATTCGCTTTGCACTCATGATTTTATTCCTGAGTCAGATCAGAAGGTTCGGGCTTTCGGCGGAAAGCTGTCGACGGTCAGCGGCTTGAGCTGGACTGGTTTGTAATCCAGCCGATTGCCCTCCGAGTACCAGAGCGTATGACGCATCCACTCCTCGTCGTTGCGCTCAGGGAAGTCATCCAGTGCGTGCGCACCACGGCTTTCCTTGCGCGCGGCAGCCGAGTGAATGGTTGCACGGGCAACCTCAATCATATTCTCGAGCTCAAGCGCCTCGACTCGGGCGGTATTGAATACCTTGGACTTGTCTTTGAAAGCGACATTATCCACCTGAGAGACAAGATCATCGATCAGTTCACAACCCTCGTTGAGCATGTCCAGCGTACGGAACACGCCGCAATGCTTCTGCATTGTCTGGCGAATCGCATTGCCGACCTCCTGCGTACGTTCTCCGCTTTCGCGGTTCTCGAGACGGTTGACACGATCAAGTGATTTCTCGATCGCCGCTTCAGGCGCTGATGCTTGCGAACGTTGACGCTCAAGATGAGAGTTAACGATATGGTTACCCGCTGCACGACCAAACACCACCAGGTCAAGCAAAGAGTTGGTTCCGAGGCGGTTTGCACCATGAACGGAGACCGCCGCCACCTCACCAATCGCATACAGACCGTTGACGATCTTCGATTCGCCGTTCACCCAGTTTACGACCTGACCGTTGTAAGTGGCTGGAACACCACCCATCTGATAGTGAATCGTCGGCACAACCGGGATCGGCTCACGGATCGGGTCAACGTTTCCGAACTTTATCGCAATCTCGCGAATTGAAGGCAGCCGCTTGTTGATGACGTCAGCCCCGAGATGATCAAGCTTAAGAACCACGTAGCTGCCGTCAGGACCACAACCGCGACCTTCCTTGATCTCCTGGTCCATCGACCGTGACACAAAATCGCGTGGTGCCAGATCTTTCAAGGTCGGAGCGTAACGCTCCATGAAACGCTCGCCATCCTTGTTGAGGAGAATGCCACCCTCTCCGCGCACTCCCTCGGTAATCAGCACTCCGGCACCCGCCACGCCAGTTGGGTGAAATTGCCAGAACTCCATATCCTGCAGGGCAATGCCGGCACGCGCAGCCATGCCTTGACCATCGCCCGTATTGATGAACGCGTTGGTCGACGCAGCCCAGATACGGCCTGCACCACCTGTTGCAAGAACGGTGGTCTTCGCCTCAAGAACATAGATCTCGCCCGTTTCCATCTCAAGCGCAGTCACACCAACAACATCACCTTCTTCATTGCGCAGAAGGTCAAGTGCCATCCACTCCACAAAAAACTGTGTACGAGCAGCAACGTTGCGCTGATAAAGCGTGTGCAAAAGAGCGTGACCAGTACGGTCGGCAGCAGCACAGGCTCTCTGCACCGGCTTCTCGCCAAAGTTAGCAGTGTGACCACCGAATGGGCGCTGATAAATAGTGCCATCAGCGTTACGGTCAAAGGGCATACCGAAATGTTCGAGCTCATACACCGCATTGGGTGCTTCACGACACATGAATTCGATTGCGTCCTGATCGCCCAGCCAGTCTGAGCCCTTGATGGTGTCGTACATGTGCCAGTACCAGCTATCCTCACTCATGTTACCCAGCGAGGCACCGATACCGCCTTGTGCAGCAACAGTGTGAGAACGGGTCGGGAAGACCTTGGACAAAACCGCAACAGAAAGACCAGCGTTGGCAAGTTGCAGGGAACACCGCATACCGGACCCGCCGGCACCTACAACCACCACATCAAACTGGCGGCGTGGCAATGATTTTTTGACAGCAACCACGGCTATGCACTCCAGAGAATAACGACAAAGTAAATGACTGAACCAAGCAGCCACAGGATGGTAAGGACTTGCAGCAGCAGGCGAATACCGGCGGGCTTCACATAGTCCATCCAGATGTCACGCACACCGATCCAGGCGTGCCAGCACAGCGAAAAAAATGCAAGCGTGGCGAGGATCTGACCCAGCGGGAACACGCCTCCAATCGAAAACGTAAACAGACTGACCCACCCTTCGTAGGTAAAGCCAGACATGAACAGCACACCAAGAAACAGCACCAGCGTGTAAACCGCCAGAATGACTGCCGTGATCCGTTGAACCAGGAAGTCAAAAGACCCGTAGTGAGCACCAACAACCAGTCGTTTGTTACCAATTTTTTCCGAGGTCGCCATGTTTACCAGACTCCAAACAGTTTGAGCGCAAAAACAAAAGTCAGACCGAGACTGACACCCAGAACCACTCCGGCACTTTTCTTGGCCGATTCCTTGTCCAGGCCGTAATGCAAGTCAAGGACAAGATATCGAATCCCCGCACAGAAATGGTGCAGATAGCCCCAGATAAGAACCAGGAGAATCAACTTCACGATTGTGAACCCTGCAACAACAGACAAGGCATCGAATCCGGCCTGCGAAGAAATGCTCATCGCAAACAGCGGAAGAATGAGCAACGGCAAAGCGAGAAAGAGCAATGCCCCGCTTACACGATGCAGAATCGACACTTTGCCCGCCAGGGGCAACCGGTAATGAGTGGTGATGTCGCCGATGCCAATATTTCTAAACTGGGGGCGAGTTTTGGCAGCACTGTCTGACATGTGGTGGCCTCTGTCTGAGTAATATTCAATCTTTCTTCCTGGGCACAATTTGCGTGGCCAGGCTCTGTGGAGCAACGCAGTATTTTCGCCGATAAGAGGACTTGACTCAAATCGAAAAACAACGCATTTAAATCAATGCATTGCGATAATAATACTCTTCAGTCACATAATGACCATATCGTAATTCTACCGCACGGTCGCCATAAGTATACGAAACCCGGTCGACTCTGAGGACTGGATGACCCGATTCTACGCCTAGCAACTGCCCAATCTCGGTGCATGCGGCAACGGCCCGTATCTTTTCATCGGCGCGCACCATGCTAACCCCAAAACGCGCCTCGAAGAGCCAGTACAGAGGACCTTCGTTCTCTTTGAGGATCTGTAGATTGAGGCCCTTGAACAGGGAAGCGGGTAAATAAATATCATCCACAACCGTCGGCTTGCCCTTGAAGCTGAGCAAGCGTCGTATATATACCAGTCCATCGCCCGGGTGCAGACCCAACTCTCTCGCCATCTCCGCACTCGCGCGAACCTTCCGACAGGCAAGAATTTCGCTATGACCCGGCACAAGCTCCCCGCCCTGGGAGACCAGTCGCAGGAAACGAAATCTGACCAACGCTTCCTGATGCGTTGCAACGAAAGTTCCCTTGCCTTGGCGACGGATCAGAATGTGTTCCGCTGCCAGCTCGTCAATCGCTTTTCTGACTGTCCCCTGGCTCACCTGAAAGCGGGCAGCCAGGTCGATCTCGCTTGGAATCGACTCGCCAGGCTTCCATTCACCCTGATCAAGCGCCTGAACCAGCAAATCCCTGATCTGCCGATAAAGCGGGCTGAAAGCCGCCGGCCCATCCCTTCTTGCTGCTGGTTTGGAAAATGTACCAGATGTCATCCTGCCCTCCATGGCCGTCTGGCGGAGACGTTTCACGTCGTGATTTTTTCAGAGGGCCACAGTCTGTCGCCTGTCGCCTGTCCGCGCGAGCCCACATCGCCCCCCCAGCATTGTTCCACAACTTGCCCCTTATCGCCACAGTCTTATGTCTTATATAAGATATAAGAATCTTGACTCACCATGTACTCTGCGCTAAGATCGTTGACCGGGCCCGCCCTCTCATATTGTTCGCAGGAAAAGTCGCACAACTTGTGCCAGCCCAACTTTCATATCAACGCGACCGGGTCCCCGTTTGAGAAAACCAGCCATCAGTTGCTCTCAAAACGGCTAAACTGAAAGGCTGAATTTCTTTACTGCCACCAACGGAGAATCCTTTATGTCCAAACCCGCCATGCGCGTTGCAGTCACAGGGGCTGCCGGCCAGATTGGCTATGCTTTGCTGTTCAGAATTGCCTCTGGCGAGATGCTCGGCAAAGATCAGCCGGTCATTCTGCAACTGCTCGAGATTCCCGACGAGAAAGCCCAGAAGGCCCTCAAAGGCGTGATGATGGAACTTGACGATTGCGCATTCCCGCTGTTGCAATCGATGAGTGCTCACAGTGATCCCAAAGAAGCCTTCAAAGACGCTGATGTCGCGCTGCTGGTTGGCTCCCGCCCCCGCGGCCCCGGCATGGAGCGCAAGGACCTGCTGACGGTCAATGCACAGATCTTCACTGTTCAAGGCAAGGCCCTGAATGAAGTTGCAAGTCGGGACGTACGTGTGCTGGTCGTCGGAAACCCGGCCAACACGAACGCCTACATTGCGATGAAGTCAGCACCCGACCTGCCCTCAAAGAACTTTACCGCAATGCTTCGCCTGGACCACAACCGCGCACTGTCGCAGTTGGCAACCAAGCTCGGACGTCCTGTTGCAGACATCCAGAAACTCGCGGTCTGGGGTAACCACTCACCCACCATGTACCCCGATTACCGGTTCGCGACAATCGGTGGTCAGAGCGTCGCCAAGATCATCAACGATGATCAGTGGAATCGTGATGTGTTCATTCCCACCGTCGGAAAGCGTGGAGCGGCTATCATCGAGGCGCGCGGTTTGTCTTCGGCAGCATCGGCAGCCAACGCGGCAATTGATCACATCCGGGACTGGGTTCTCGGCAGCGACGGTCGCTGGGTCACGATGGGTATTCCTTCAGATGGCTCGTATGGCATTCCTGAAGAGATCATGTACGGCGTTCCCGTCATTTGCGAGAACGGTGAATACAAACGCGTGACCGACCTCGAGATCGATGCATTTTCTCGTGAACGCATGGACTTCACGCTCAAGGAGTTGCTCGAAGAGCGCGACGGTGTCGCCGATCTTCTGAAGTAATCGTGCCAAGAAGGGCCTGCGAGTGCAGGCCCTTTTTCCAGGGCCCGCCGGCCAGGCTTTATGCAGCACTCATCACTACCAAGCACCCCACCCACCGAGGAGATTGATACATGTCAGGAATCGCTTCAGCAGGCGCCCGATTCAGAAACGCACTTGCACAGGAAAAGCCTCTGCAGATTATCGGGGCTATCAACGCCAATCATGCGCTGCTCGCCAAACGCGCTGGCTACCGGGCGATCTACCTTTCCGGTGGTGGCGTCGCCGCGGGTTCTCTCGGGTTGCCAGATCTGGGCATCAACACTCTGGATGATGTCCTGACGGACGTCCGGCGCATCACTGATGTCTGTGATGTGCCTTTACTGGTTGACATCGATACTGGGCTCGGCCCATCAGCATTCAACATCGCCAGAACGGTGAAGAGTCTGATCAAGTTTGGGGCTGCGGCCTGCCATATTGAAGACCAGGTCGGCGCAAAGCGTTGTGGCCACCGTCCGGGCAAGGAAATCGTTTCCTCGCAAGAGATGAGTGATCGCGTCAAAGCAGCCACCGATGCACGCACAGACGAAAACTTTTTCATTATTGCCAGAACCGACGCCATCGCCGTCGATGGCGTCGATGCCGCGATCGAACGCGCCATCGGGTGCGTGGAAGCCGGCGCCGATGCCATTTTCGCGGAGGCAGCGTACGATCTTGAGACCTTCCAGAAATTTTCGGAAGCAATCGACGTACCACTGCTTGCAAACATTACTGAATTTGGCAAAACACCGCTATTTTCGGTTCAGGAACTTGGCAATGCGGGTGTTGGCATGGTGCTCTATCCCCTGTCGGCATTCCGCGCTATGAACAAGGCGGCCGAAGCCGTCTACGAGAGCATCCGGCGCGACGGTCACCAGCGAAACGTCATTGACATGATGCAAACACGAGAAGAGCTTTACGACCGGATTGGCTACCATGAGTATGAAAGCAAGCTGGATGAACTCTTCGCACAGAAAAAATCCTGATCACGCATAAGGGAGACCTACATGGCAACCTCAAGAAAAACAGCAGCCAAGACCAAGGCCAAGACCGCCGTCAGTAAAACCACTGCGACCAAGGCAACATCTGCCGCTTCTGCAACAGATCCAGCAACCGCAGCACCGGTCACACCGAAGCCCAAAAAGTCGGTTGCTCTGTCTGGCGTAGTCGCCGGCAACACCGCGCTTTGCACGGTCGGCCGTTCAGGCAACGACCTGCACTATCGCGGCTATGACATTCTGGACTTCGCAGATATCAGCGAATTCGAAGAGATCGCTCATCTGCTCATTCACGGAAAGCTGCCGACCAAATCCGAACTCGTTGCCTACAAAGAAAAACTGCGTGCACTGCGCGGCCTGCCGGCACAGGTACAGGCCGCCATGGAGGCACTGCCAGCGGCAAGCCATCCCATGGATGTGATGCGCACGGCAACATCAGTACTCGGTTGCGTGCTCCCTGAAAAGGACGATCACAACATGCCAGGCGCACGTGATATCGCGGACCGCCTGATTGCATGCCTTGGTTCCGCACTCCTCTACTGGTACCAGTACAGCCACAATGGTCGCGTCATTGATGTACAAACCGACGATGACAGTATCGGCGGACACTTCCTGCACCTGCTGCACGGTAAAGAACCCAGCACCGACTGGGTACGTGCCATGCATACATCACTCATTCTTTATGCAGAGCATGAGTTCAACGCATCAACGTTCACCTGCCGTGTCATTGCTGGCACCGGATCCGACATGTACTCGGCTATCACTGGCGGCATCGGCGCTTTGCGTGGTCCCAAGCATGGGGGTGCAAACGAAGTCGCATTCGAAGTCCAGAAGCGCTACGACACACCGGATGAGGCAGAAGCAGACATTCGCGCCCGGGTCGAGAACAAGGAAGTCGTTATCGGTTTTGGACACCCGGTCTACACGATTTCAGATCCCCGCAACAAGGTCATCAAAGACGTCGCTCACAGGCTATCCAAAAAGGCTGGCAGTACCAAGATGTTCGACATCGCTGAGCGTCTCGAGACTGTCATGTGGGACGCCAAGAAGATGTTCCCCAACCTTGACTGGTTCTCAGCCGTCTCATACCACATGATGGGCGTTCCCACCTCGATGTTCACCCCGCTGTTTGTTATCGCACGTACGGCTGGCTGGGCTGCCCACATCATCGAACAGCGAGTCGACAACAAGATCATCCGTCCGACCGCGAATTACGTTGGCCCTGAGAATCGCAAATTTGTTGCGATCGGCAGCCGCAAGTAAGCATACCGGCGCAAAGCCCGTTTTTAGAAACATAGCAGACAGGAAACCGAAACATGTCCTCCCATATTTCAAATGTTCGACCGGAACCGGACCAGGTACTCGTCGACATCGCAGATTACGTCATCAACTACGAGATCAAGAGCCCTCTTGCCTACGAAACCGCACGAAACTGCCTGATCGACACCCTCGGTTGTGGACTGGAAGCACTTGAGTACCCTGCTTGCAAAAAGCTGCTTGGACCCATTGTCCCTGGCACAGTTGTACCCAACGGCGCAAAGGTTCCGGGTACGCAGTTCCAGCTCGATCCCGTTCAGGCTGCGTTCAATATCGGCACGATGATTCGCTGGCTCGACTTCAACGACACATGGCTGGCAGCCGAATGGGGCCACCCATCAGACAATCTGGGCGGCATTCTTGCAACTGCGGACTGGCTGTCCCGCAACGCCGTCGCCATGGGCAAGGCCCCCTGACCATGCGTGACGTATTGACTGGCATGATCAAGGCCCATGAGATCCAGGGCTGCATCGCCCTCGAGAACTCATTCAACAAGGTTGGTCTGGACCACGTCGTGCTGGTCAAGGTTGCATCCACCGCCGTCGTGGCACAGATGCTTGGTCTGACACGTGACGAGATCATCAATGCCGTTTCACTCGCATGGGTTGACGGACAGAGTCTTCGCACCTACCGCCACGCGCCCAATACAGGTAGCCGCAAGAGCTGGGCTGCTGGCGATGCCACCAGCCGCGCCGTGCGTCTGGCTCTGATCGCCAAGACCGGTGAAATGGGTTACCCATCCGTGCTTTCAGCCAAAACCTGGGGTTTTTACGACGTGCTTTTCAAGGGCCAGCCCTTCAAGTTCCAGCGCCCATATAGCAGCTACGTAATGGAAAACGTTCTGTTCAAAATCTCGTTCCCTGCCGAGTTTCACTCACAGACGGCTGTTGAATGTGCCATGCAGATTCATGAGCAACTCAAGGCAGCAGGCAAGTCGGCTGAAGACATCAAGAAGATCACCATCCGTACGCACGAAGCGTGCATCCGTATCATCGACAAGAAAGGCCCACTGAACAACCCGGCTGACCGTGATCACTGCATTCAGTACATGGTTGCTGTGCCTATCCTGTTTGGCCGCCTGACCGCAGGCGACTACGAGGACAGCATCGCGTCTGATTCTCGCATCGACGTTTTGCGAGACAAGATGGAGTGCGTGGAGGACCCCGCGTTTACCAAGGATTATCACGATCCCGAGAAGCGATCCATCGCCAACGCACTGACTGTCGAGTTCAATGACGGCAGCAAACTGGACGAGATCGTCTGCGAATACCCGATCGGACACAAGAGCCGCCGTGGTGATGGCATTCCGTTGCTCGAGGCCAAGTTCCGGACCAACCTGGCACGGATGTTCCCCACCAGACAGCAGCAACGTATTCTGGATATATCCCTTGACCAGGACAGACTCGAGAGCATGCCAGTCCACGAATACGTCGATCTGTACGTAATCTGACCAGGGATCACCTGCAAAGATAACTTTTTTACCAGCAAGACGAGGTTGATCATGCACACCATCGAACACGACAGCCAGACGCAGCGTTTCACGATGCCTGTAGAGGGTCATCACTGCGTACTCGATTACGAACTTGAGGGCACAGTGATGACCATCACGCACACTCGGGTACCGGATGCGCTCGCGGGCCGTGGTCTTGCCGGCACTCTCACCCGCCATGTCCTTGAGTTCGCTCAGGGCAGGCAGTGGCAGGTTGTGCCACAGTGCTCTTACGTTGCAGCCTATATCGTGCGGCACCCTGAGTACCGCAATCTGCTTCAAACCCCTGAAGTTTTTGTTTAGCAAAGGCCTATCATCATGCTAGAAGCTTATCGCCAACACGAAGCCGAGCGCGCAGCGCTTGGTATCCCTGCTCTGCCCCTCACGGCTCAGCAGACAGCAGAACTGATTGAACTGCTCAAATCACCGCCAGAAGGCGAAGAAGATTTTCTGGTCGAGCTAATCACCCACCGCGTACCTGCCGGTGTGGATGACGCTGCCAAAGTCAAGGCATCCTACCTGGCTGCAGTTGCGCTGGGAAAGGAAGTCTGCCCACTCATCACACGCGAGCAAGCAACGGAGTTGCTGGGCACCATGCTCGGCGGCTACAACATCTCGGCGCTGATCGAGCTCATCGATGACCCCGTCGTGGGCAACATTGCCTCTGAAGGCTTGAAGCACACATTGCTGATGTTCGACGCATTCCATGATGTTCAGGAAGCCGCCAGCAACGGTAGCGCCAACGCCAAGGCAGTCCTGCAAAGCTGGGCTGATGCCGAATGGTTCACCAGCAAGCCCGAATTGCCGGAGAGCATCAAGCTGACAGTATTCAAAGTTTCAGGTGAAACCAATACAGATGATCTGTCACCGGCACCCGATGCCTGGACACGCCCTGACATCCCGCTGCATGCACTTGCCATGCTCAAGAACCCCCGTCCTGGCATCGAGCCTGACGAGCCTGGCAAGACCGGCCCGATCAAGCTGATCGAGAAACTGAAAGAAAAAGGCAACCTGATCGCCTATGTTGGTGATGTGGTGGGCACGGGATCATCCCGTAAATCTGCAACCAACTCGGTTCTCTGGTTCACAGGTCAGGACATTCCTTACGTTCCCAACAAACGGTTTGGTGGCTTCTGTCTCGGCAGCAAGATCGCTCCGATCTTCTACAACACCATGGAGGACGCCGGCGCACTGCCAATCGAGCTCGATGTCTCCAAAATGGAGATGGGCGATGAAATTGAACTTCGTCCGTACGAAGGCAAGGCGCTCAAGAACGGTGAAGTGATCGCCGAGTTCCAGGTCAAGTCAGACGTGTTGTTCGACGAAGTGCGTGCCGGCGGAAGGATTCCGCTTATTGTTGGTCGTGGCCTGACAACCAAAGCACGCGAAGCACTTGGACTTGAGCCATCAACTGTTTTCCGTTTGCCCAGCAATCCGGTCGACAGCGGTAAAGGTTTCACGCTGGCACAGAAGATGGTTGGTCGTGCCTGCGGACTACCTGAAGGCCAGGGCGTGCGTCCAGGCACATACTGCGAGCCCAAGATGACATCGGTCGGAAGCCAGGATACCACCGGCCCGATGACTCGCGACGAACTGAAAGATCTCGCTTGCCTTGGATTCTCCGCAGATCTGGTCATGCAGTCTTTCTGCCACACAGCGGCATACCCCAAGCCTGTGGACGTCAAGACACACCACACACTGCCTGAGTTCATCAGCACGCGTGGCGGCATTTCGTTACGCCCGGGTGATGGTGTGATTCACTCCTGGCTCAACCGCATGCTGTTGCCTGACACTGTCGGCACGGGTGGTGACTCACACACCCGTTTCCCGATCGGAATCAGCTTCCCGGCTGGTAGCGGTCTGGTAGCGTTTGCTGCTGCGACTGGCGTGATGCCGCTTGACATGCCTGAGTCTGTCCTGGTCCGGTTCACCGGGAAGATGCAACCTGGTGTCACACTGCGTGATCTGGTAAACGCAATCCCCCTCTACGCGATCAAGAACGACCTGCTGACGGTTGAGAAGCAAGGCAAGAAAAACATCTTCTCCGGCCGGATCCTGGAAATCGAGGGCCTGCCAGACCTCAAGGTTGAACAGGCGTTCGAACTCTCCGACGCATCGGCAGAGCGCTCGGCTGCTGGCTGCACCGTGCACCTGAACAAGGAGCCGATCGCCGAGTTCCTCAGAAGCAACATCGTCATGCTCAAATGGATGATTGCCAACGGCTATGAGGACGAGCGCAGCATCGTCCGTCGGATCAAGGCGATGGAAGCATGGCTGGCTGATCCACAACTGCTCAAGGCAGATCCGGACGCCGAGTACACATCCGTGATTGAGATAAACATGGACGAGATCGTCGAACCGATTGTCGCGTGCCCGAACGATCCCGACGATGTCAAGACTCTCTCAGATGTTGCCGGCGCGAAGATTGACGAAGTATTCATCGGTAGCTGCATGACCAATATCGGTCACTTCCGTGCAGCATCCAAGCTTCTCGAAGGAAAGCGTGACATCCCTGTCAAGCTGTGGGTGGCACCGCCGACCAAGATGGACGCACAGCAACTGACTGAAGAAGGTCACTACGGGGTGTTTGGAACGGCTGGCGCCAGAACAGAAATGCCAGGGTGCTCGCTCTGCATGGGTAACCAGGCTCAAGTTCGTGAAGGGGCAACCGTGATGTCCACCAGCACCCGCAACTTCCCCAACCGTCTGGGCAAGAACACCAATGTCTATCTCGGTTCGGCGGAACTGGCAGCAATCTGCTCGCGTCTGGGCAGGATTCCGACCCGTGAGGAATACATGGCTGACATTGGGGTGATCAACGAGAACGGCAGCGAAGTCTATCGCTACCTGAACTTTGATCAGATTGCCGACTACAAAGATGTCGCAGACACGATTGATGCCTGATTGAATCAGCGTTAATCAATACCGATCCCGCCAGTTACCTGGCGGGATTTTTTTTAAAATTTGCAGTCTCAGATCAAGATGCCTTCGACGACAAAGTGAGGACCATTGCACAAACCGATATCCGGGCGCAACATGCCGGGATGCTTTATCCCCACGGTGGCTTGATATATCCTAGAGACAATGACAACAAGGAGTCCGGACATGACTGCCAATAATCCATTCAACACATTGACATCTCTGAAGGTGGGTGACAAGAAAGGTTATTACTACTCACTACCCAAACTGGCCAAGGCACTCGATGTCGACATCAACAGCCTGCCGGTATCCATCCGAGTTGTGCTGGAATCAGTCCTGCGAAACTGCGATGGCAAGAAGGTGACTGAACAACATGTCAAGCAGCTCGCGAAGTGGAAACCCAAGGCCAAACGCACCAGCGAGATTCCATTTGTCGTGGCGCGAGTTGTCTTGCAGGACTTCACAGGCGTGCCGCTACTGGCTGACCTCGCAGCGATGCGTGCTGTGGCAGATCAGACAGGCAAGTCTGCGAAATCGATCGAACCTCTGGTTCCTGTTGATCTGGTCGTCGACCACTCGGTGATGATCGACTATTTCGGGACCAAGGATGCGCTGGATCTGAACATGAAGGTCGAGTTCGAACGCAACAAGGAACGTTACCAGTTCCTCAAGTGGGGAATGCAGGCATTCGACACATTCGGGGTGGTCCCACCAGGATTCGGTATTGTTCACCAGGTCAACCTGGAGTATCTTGCCCGTGGCGTACATCATGACCCGAAAACAGATGTTTACTATCCTGACACGTTAGTCGGAACCGACAGCCACACCACCATGATCAACGGTATCGGCGTAGTCGGCTGGGGAGTCGGTGGCATCGAAGCCGAGGCTGGCATGCTCGGTCAACCGGTGTATATGTTGACACCTGACGTGGTTGGCGTTGAGCTCAAAGGCCAACTGAGAGGCGGAGTGACTGCAACAGACCTGGTCTTGACAATCACTGAAATGCTGCGCAAAGAGAAGGTCGTTGGCAAGTTTGTCGAATTCTGTGGTGAAGGAACTGCGAGCCTGTCGGTCACAGATCGAGCCACAATCGGAAACATGGCACCAGAGTATGGCGCAACGATGGGGTTTTTCCCGGTTGACGAACGCACCATCGAATATTTCCGTGGTACTGGACGTACGGATCAAGAGATCGAAGCGCTAGAAGCCTACTTCCGGGCACAAAAAATGTTTGGCGTCCCCAAAGCCAAAGACATCCAGTTTACGAAACTACTTTCACTGGATCTCGGAACTGTTTCCCCATCACTTGCCGGGCCCAAGCGGCCGCAGGACCGGATTGAACTGAGCAGTGTAAAACAGACATTCAAGAAACTGTTTAGTGCCCCGGTCGCCGAAAACGGGTTCAACCAGCCGGTGGACAAGTTTGATCTGGAATTTGAAACCCCGGAATCTGGCGTGATCCGCAACGGCGACATCCTGATCGCTGCGATCACGTCTTGCACCAACACATCTAACCCGAGCGTGATGCTCGCAGCCGGACTGGTCGCCAAGAAGGCGATCAAGGCTGGACTCACTGTACCGAGTTACGTCAAAACATCCCTGGCCCCCGGCTCCAGGGTCGTCACCGACTACCTCAAGAAAACCAAGCTGCTACCGTATCTGGAAAAGCTGGGGTTTGACGTCGCGGCGTACGGATGCACGACGTGTATCGGCAATGCCGGTGACCTGGCTGCGGACATTAACGAAGCCATCACCGAGAACCAGCTTGTCTGTGCTGCCGTACTGTCGGGCAACCGTAACTTTGAAGCCCGAATTCACCCGAACGTCAAAGCCAACTTTCTGGCATCTCCCCCTCTGGTTGTGGCCTATGCGATCGCGGGCACCATCAAGAAGGATCTGATGACTGAGCCGGTCGGCATCGGCAAGAATGGCAAAGAGATTTACCTTGGAGACATCTGGCCTTCCACCGAGGAAATTAACGAATTGCTGGCCTTCGCAATGGATGCCGACGTGTTTCGCAAGAACTACGCCAATGTGCGCAAGAATCCCGGAAAACTCTGGGAGAGCATCAAAGGCATCGAAGGCGATCTGTACAACTGGCCTGAATCAACGTACATCGCCAAACCACCGTTCTTTGATGACTACACATCCGAACCCAAAGCGATTCCAGTCGTCAAGCAGGCACGTGCCCTCGGGATCTTTGGGGACTCGGTCACAACCGACCATATTTCACCAGCGGGCTCGATCAAGGATACCTCTCCGGCAGGCCAGTGGCTACTGGAAAATGGCGTACGCAAAGCTGATTTCAACAGCTATGGGTCACGCCGAGGCAATCATGAAGTCATGATGCGAGGTACATTCGCCAACGTCAGGATCAAGAATCTCATGATTCCGCCTCTTGCTGATGGCAGCCGTTTTGAAGGTGGAGACACGATATATCAGCCGACCGGGCAGCAAATGTCGATATATGATGCAGCTATGGCCTACCAGGCTGCAAACGTACCGACGATTGTTTTCGGTGGCGAGGAGTATGGCACGGGATCTTCGCGTGACTGGGCTGCCAAAGGAACCATGTTGCTTGGTGTCAAAGCGGTCGTTGCTCGCAGCTTCGAGCGAATTCATCGCAGCAACCTGGTTGGCATGGGCGTGCTGCCACTTCAGTTCAAGGGTAGCGAAAGTGCTGAATCTCTTGGCATCACAGGTCACGAGACCTATGATATTGAAGGGCTGGAGAATGGCATCAAACCGCAGCAGGATGTCACACTGGTGATCCACCGTGAAGATGGCAAAACCGACAAAGTGAAAGTCTTGCTGAGAATCGACACACCGATTGAAGTGGACTATTACCAGCACGGTGGCATTCTGCCATTTGTTCTACGTGAGTTGCTGCAGGACTGACCCTGCTCCGGCCATCCTGGTCTTAAAAAATGGAGGGTGACCCTGGGTCAACCCTCCATTTTTATGTCCGGTCAGAAAATCATCTTCCCGACGGACCTCTCACTGTCCGGATCGCCTGCAGTGCCCGGGCCATTTGCTCTGCCCTACCCGACGAGCCAGACCAACCCACCCGTAATACAGAACAAAGCGACGAACAAGACAGCGGCGAGTAGCATAACCTTCGGTCCCGCCTTACGAAACTGAGCAAAACGCGTTTCCATCCCCAGGGCCGTCATCGCCATGGTCAGCAGAAAAATGTCGATTGCTCTGAGCGTTGACAACATGTCAGGCGGAATCACGTCAGCTGAGTTGATCAGCGCAAGCACCAGAAACCCGATCGCAAACCAGGGAACTGGCAACTTCGCTTTACTTCCATCTGAGCTGACGCTAGTACGCTGAAGCCATAACCCGATGACGAGCAGTAGCGGTACCAGCAACGCTACCCGAGTCATCTTGACGATCGTCGCCACTTCGGTCGTTGCCGGATCAATACTGCTGGCAGATGCCACGACCTGGGCGACCTCATGAATGCTGCCACCAATAAAGATCCCCAGCGCCTGACCCTCCCATGGAAGCCAGCCCGCCTGATAAAGGATCGGATAAATAAACATCGAAATGGTGCCAAACAGAACAACAGTCGCGACTGCAACCGCGCTCTTGTGAGGGGCTGACCGCAGTGTCGATTCAAACGCCAGGACCGCCGCCGCACCGCAAATCGCACTCCCCGCAGCCGTCAGCATCGACGTGTCGCGATCAAGACCTAGCCAGCGCGTACCCAGCCAGGTACCGAGTGCCAGAATCCCGATGGCCACGCCAATCGAAACCACTACTCCTGGCATACCCACTTCGATGATCTGCTGGATGCTGATATTCAACCCATAAAACGCCACAGCCACCCGCAAAATCCGCTTTGCTGTGAACTGAACCCCCGCCGACCAGTCTGCCGGCATGCTGCCCCGAAGGAAGTTACCGTAAAGCATGCCACACACAATGCCGATAACCAGAGGACTCAGGCCTAGCACTCTGATGGCTGGCAGGCCTGCCAGTTGAGTGACCGCAAATGCCATCAGCGCCACAAACAAGACACCGTTGATTCTGTCTCGCCAAACTTGGTAACCAGGCTGCGCAATCGTCGTCATTTCTCTTCTTATATCAATATTTGTAAATAATTTCAGGCTATAAAGATACGCAATCTCAATCGATAATTAAAGCTGTTATTTCTTATACTAATCATCGATAATTATTATGTTTAGTTCATACCACCAGAATCAATCCATATGCGAGACCGAGCATGACTCCTGATCAGCTGATCACTTTCAGCGTAGTGGCCGAGTTACTCAACATCAGCCAGGCAGCCCGTCAACTGCATTTGTCACAACCGGCTGTCTCAGGACAACTGCAGGCACTTCAACAATCTTTTGGTGAGCCGCTGTACCATCGACACGGAAGAGGTATCCAGCTCACGCCTGCCGGTCGGGAGTTACTGGAGATCGCACTCCGTGTCCGGCAGGCCATGCTTGAGGCCAGGGAGCTAAAGCGCGTCAGCCAGGCACTCGAGCATGGTCTGCTGCGTCTCGGTGCAAGTACGACACCCGCAAGTTACCTCCTGCCCGGCCTGGTCGCTGGCTTTCGGCGCACATTTCCCGGTGTCAGTGTGCAGATGTTTACCGGCAACAGCCAGCAGGTACTGGAACGGATTGGAGATCTTGACCTGGTTTTTGTAGAGGGCGAGCTTGACGAACAGACTCTGGCAGAGCACCGCATCCGTGACTGGCGGCAGGACGAAGTCGTGGCGATCGTGCGGCGAGATCATCCACTTTGCACTTCACCCGCTACCACACTCAGACGACTCGCCAGCGAGTTCCTGGTGATGCGCGAGCAGGGCTCCGGCGTCAGACGAATGATTCTGGATTGTTTTGCGTCGCATGACTTGCCCTTGCCAGAGTATCTGGAACTCGCCGGCGTTGAGGGCGTGAAAGAAGGAGTCCGGGCCGGGCTCGGTGTGGGCTTTGTATCAAATCTTTCACTGAGTCATGAGGATGGCTCGCTGGCGGGCATCCGAATTGGAAAAGGTTTGAATCGCACAATCCGGATCGTCGAGCCGGGAGGACGAACACTTGCTCGAACGGCAGCCATGTTTCTTGAAAGGCTCGAAACACCAGAGACAGATAGCACCCTGAATCCAGAACAACGGGGCGAAACCCGGTCCGCAGACGTATCGCCTGCCGACTGAGAGGGTTAAAATGCAGCTTTGATTAGCGAGGCTGTGACGACCGCCTGATTGCGGTCAGCAACATGCATCTCTCGTCGCAGACGCCCACCGCAACCGCATGTTCCGGTTTCAACCTGTTTTTACCCAAGGCTCCATTCAGACCCATGCCCAAACCAAACATCAGCAAGCCAGGTAAATCTACAAGCGCAAAACTAACGCGACAGATTCTCGCATCGGCGCTTGCGTTCACGAATTCGGAATCTCTCTACGAAGAAAACCACTGGATTCGTGTCATTGACAAGGATCTGCTGAAGTTACTTGACCGCAAGAAAGAGCGAGAGGTTGAACAGCTTATGAACGAGCTGACGACAATCGACCCTGAGAGTTCCGCGCTGGTATTTGAACGTTTGCAATACCTAACGGAGTTTGCCACTTTTAAGGACCCGAAAACAGGCGATGCTGTCGATTGTCTACTGATGACAGCACCTATGCTTGTCTGGACCCGCTACACCATTCCTGATGTAACACTCGGCGAGAAGGAACTATCGCATTTGATCGAAGGATTGAAGCAGCATGCTTTTGCGCCGGATGTTCAAGTGCACTGTCTTCCAAAATTCCTGAGCACATTTGAGATGCCGCTGGAATTCACCCGGACCAGGCATTGGTTGCAGACACTTGGGAGCGCTGCACTCCAGGGAACCGGACAGCAGCCCAAGCCGGAGCCGTACCCTGAGGGCGTATCCCTGCTGGCTGACTCGAGACACCTCGTCATGGTTGCCATCGCGCCGCAGGACAGCCCGATTTTTCGCTGGATAGCGAGTTCTTCTGTCACACGAGCAGATGTTCTCCTGGCGTGGCAACAGTATGCGCAGGCTGCCCTGGCGGACTTATTCCCTGGATGTCAGATTGAAGCTGTACTGCCTGATGCATACCATTCAAGCGATTCTTCTGCACGAGAGACTTTGCGCCCAATCGGAATAAAAGCCTCAGTCGACTGGCTGCAAACGGCCTTGAATATCACCCCGGCACTGCTTCGCGCCAACATCATGCGTTTCGGCGATGATCAATACCGGGAATTCAGGATTGGATACAGCCGCAAGGGCGATCCGGATGTGTTCTTTGGCACGAT
This sequence comes from Orrella marina, assembly GCF_003058465.1. NCBI lineage: Bacteria > Pseudomonadati > Pseudomonadota > Betaproteobacteria > Burkholderiales > Alcaligenaceae > Orrella > Orrella marina. The sequence continues at coordinate 2,050,623 of NZ_CP028901.1, forward strand.
CTGGCCATCGAACTATATCAACGGGTTTACCGAAGATGAAAATGACGACACTCAGATACTGGAACAGATCACGAGTGCCTTGAATGCTGCTGGTATCCGTGACATCCGAGTCCTTCCAGGTCTGGCCCCGAGCGAATATTGCGGGGATTGTGGCGCTGCCATGTTGCCCAATCAGGAAGGCGACATCGTTCACCCGGAGATGCCTGACGAAGCCTTTGACATGCCGCAACATTTTCACTGAGCGTGCAATGACACGCCGTATTGATGTGTTCTGCCAGGTTATCGACAACCTTGGCGACATCGGCGTGAGCTGGCGACTTGCCAGACAGCTCACGCAAGAACACAATTGTCAGGTCAGACTCTGGGTCGATCGAATCGAATCATTGAACCGGCTGGAGCCTGCAGTCAATCCGGCGCTGCAAAAGCAGTCCGTCAGTGGTGTCGACATCTGGCTTTGCGATGACAGCCTCGTTGCCCATGACTCGCGCCCACTGCCCGATCTGGTTATCGCCGCCTTTTCCTGCGATCTTCCGGGCGTTTATCTGCAACGTCTGATCGAGCAACGACAACAGGTAGATGCAACCGGAACAGGCAGTCCGACCCTCTGGATACAACTGGAATACCTGAGTGCTCAACCCTGGGTTGAGGGCTTTCATCTACAGCCTTCTCTGAGATCTGATAATCTCAAACCCGTGTACTTCTTTCCGGGTTTTACTGCTCATACGGGTGGGCTGATCCGCGAGCAAAACATCGTTGCACACGCGTCGGTAGCAGATAGGTCATGGCTTACACAGCTGGGCGTCCCGACTGAGATGGTCGATGTCCGGCGCATTATTTCGGTATTCACTTATCCAGATGCTCCCCTGGAACAGTTTGTGCAGCAACTGGAGCAGCTGGAGTCGGACTCATTGCTCCTCATTCCCGAAGGCATCCGTACGGATCTGGCCCATCTGGATCCTGGCAAGTTCAGTCACGTGCACTGGACAACCATTCCATTTCTGCGACAGACAGACTATGACAGACTGCTCGCCTGTACCGACTTGAATCTGGTGCGCGGCGAAGACTCCTTTGTTCGGGCAATCTGGGCCGGGAAACCCTTCATCTGGAATATTTATCGCCAGCAAGAACGCGAGCATCACCACAAGTTGCAGGCCTGGCTCGACCGGGCCCGCATGCCTGATTCCGTCGGCAAAGCGATGCACCAGTGGTCCGAAGGATGTGCGCATCCCATCTGGAAGAAATTGGTTTCAGGACCAGACTGGTACGCATGGCAGCAAGCGTGCCTTGCCCACCGAAACGAGCTAATTTCTCAGGACAGCCTGAGCCTGCAACTTCTGCGATTCTACGATCAGGAAAATTGACCGCAATCCACACGCACACGCACAACTGCGGGAACTACAGGGTAGAATACCGGGTTCTATTTTGAAATCCCCTCCTGTCGCGTGGCAGGATGCCTAAGGACGGAGTTCTTTCCAATATGAAAACAGCCCAGGAATTGCGCGTCGGAAACGTAGTCATGGTTGGTGGCGAGCCACTGGTCGTGCAACGTGCCGAATACAACAAGTCTGGCCGTAACGCAGCCGTCGTCAAACTGAAGTTCAAAAATCTCCTGACAGCTTCGGGCAGTGAGTCTGTCTATAAGGCTGACGAGAAGTTTGACGTTGTCATTCTCGATCGTAAAGAGTGTACGTATTCTTACTTCGCTGATCCGATGTATGTCTTCATGGATGAAGAGTACAACCAGTACGAGGTTGAAGCGGACAGTATGGGTGACTCCCTGAACTACCTGGAAGAAGGCATGGCTGTGGAAGTCGTCTTCTACGAAGGTCGCGCCATTTCGGTTGAAATGCCAAATACGGTGGTTCGTCAGATCGAATATACGGAGCCCGCCGTTCGTGGCGACACATCAGGTAAAGTCATGAAACCCGCTCGTCTGACAACCGGTTTCGAGTTGCCTGTTCCGCTGTTTTGCGACATAGGGGATAAAATCGAAATCGATACCCGCACGGGTGAGTACCGTAGCCGCGTCATATCCTGATTGCTTGGCTTTGCGGACGGATCATCACGATCTGACCTCACTCAGTACGAAAAACAGCCCTGGATCATACTTACCCCAGGGCTGTTTTTTTGTCTGAAACCAGTGCTACTGTCGTCAAAGTCAGTTCAGGCGATCTGTATTGAGGAACTCGGGCACAGCCATCACTGTAATCCCATCCTCGGCAAGCTCGTCTCTTTCCTGAGCAGTCGCCAGCCCACGAATCGGCCTGACATGTGCCTCGCCTTCATGAATCCTGCGCGCTTCCTGCGCAAACTGCACACCCACATCCTCGGTCTTGCTAACGTACTCACGAACCTGTTGCAGAATCTGGGCCTGAATCCGGGCCATCTCCTGAGACGCATCTGCCAGGGCCGGGCCAGATTCGGCCGAATCCTGCATTGCAGCGACATCCGTGCGACCACTGCGCCCTTTGTTGATTCTCGGTGCCGAAGGCAATTTTTCGATGGCCGAGCTTTGGCATACCGGACACTCGATCAATCCACGCGCATGCTGATCGCCATAATCTTCGTGCGATCCGAACCATCCTTCGAACAGGTGACCGGTCTCACATTGGAGGTTGAATACTTTGAGTCCCATGGCTTCTATTTGAGGGTAAATCCCGCTATTTCAAGGATATCGAATTCACAGATCGCGCTGAATCACAGCACAGACATACAAGTATAGCGAGGAGTCAACACCAGGGCCGCAAAACCGGTCTTGATGGATCATCTATATCCCACCTGGGTCGCACACCGTGCCTCGTTTCCGGTAACGTACTTGAAACCCTTAACACCCGCGTGCCGTGACCGGCAGAGTTTATGGATAGTTTTATCCCGTGCGAGGCAAACCCGCGCTCCACTTGGGCCTGGACTTGAAGCGTCATTTCGCCGAAGGCGATCTGATTGGGCGGGGACATGAGACGCGCGCACCAAGAGACGCCCACACCAAGGTCCCAGGGTTTAAGCTGGTGTTTTCTGTTGTTCGACATTCCGGGCGTCGACCAGCAACAACACCTTGCCGCGCAGTTCGGGTGTGCGCGATTCGTGTGGAACCGGGCGCTGGCAATGAAACGTGCAGCATGACAGGACCGGAAAGAATCCCTTTCCTGCCACACAATCAAGGCCATGTTGCCCGTTCGGCGGGAGCTTTTCCTTGTGTCAAGGACGCTGACTCGCAGGTGGTACAGGAGGTGATCCGGAGGTGATCCGAAACCTCGACCGTGCTGATCGCAACTTTCTGGAGAAACTTGCGCGCTTGCTGCAGATCAACCCTCTACGTCATATCAAGCAGATCAATCAGGCCATCACGGGTATCGACCTGGGGTTGATGAGTGTGCTGGTGTCGAGCGCGGGGTGCAAATCCGGCAACGCGAAGCCTTTTTGCCTCGCAATCGCAAGCCTCAATCGCAAACAGCGGACAATGTCACACAGGATCGAAGCAACCGAACGAAGATTTGAGGCTGCGAACGCGGCAGACGATGGCAAGGCGTACCAGTTGCGGGATTTCTTTGGAGCGGACATTGCCAGGGATCGAAACCCGGTGACGCTCGCTCATTCCGAATCCACTTGAATACCTATCCGACATCGGGAATATTTTGTTTGACGGAAACTTGACAGTGGTGCAAACTCGCTCTCGTATTCACGTACTCTTAGGAGTTTTAATATGCATCGTCTTATTGTTGCCACCGCCGTCGCGGCATCTTTTGCAATAGCACCCAGCTTTGTGATGGCCAAGCCACTGAAATGGTCAAGCCAAGGGGACATCATGACGATGGACCCGCACTCACAGAACGAAGGGCTGAACATCGCAGCCAACCTGTTTGTCTATGACCCGCTGGTCCGTTACGACCAGGAGTTCAAAGTCATTCCCTGGCTGGCCGAATCCTGGGAACAGATAGATCCGGAAACCGTCCGCTTCAAATTGCGTGATGGCGTCAAGTTTCACGACGGTGCACCCTTCTCCGCTGAAGACGTCAAGTTCAGCATCGAGCGTGCGGCAGCTCCGACCTCGCAATTCAAGTCCTATGTTAATGGTATCAAGGAGGTCAAGATCATTGACCCATTGACCGTTGACGTCATCACCGATGGCCCGAACCCGGTCCTGCTACGTCAGCTACCAACACTGGGTATCATGAACAAGGCGTGGGCAGAAAAAAACAACGTACTCGAACCTCAAAACTTCAAAGACCGCGAAGAGACCCACGCTGCCCGCAACACCAACGGGACAGGTCCCTACATGCTGAAGTCCCGTGAAGTTGACGTTAAAACCATCTATGTCGAGAACCCTAACTGGTGGAACAAAGACAACAAGGTTGGCAACGTCAGCGAGATCATCTACACACCCATCAAGCAGAATGCGACCCGTACGGCAGCCCTGCTCTCAGGTGAGATCGATTTTGTGCTGGACCCACCCGCACAGGATTTGCGCCGCATTGAGCAGCAGGCAAAGGTGATCAATGGCAACGAGAACCGCACCATCTTTATCGGCATGGATCAATCCAGTCCGGAGCTCAAGTACAGCAATGTCAAGGGCAAGAACCCGTTGCAGGACAAGCGTGTTCGCCAGGCGCTCTATCAGGCGATCGATATCGACGCGATCAAGAAAGCCGTGATGCGCGGTGAATCCATTCCAACTGGTGCAATGATTTCGCCGCAGGTCAACGGCTACACGGAGGAACTGGGCAAGCGCCTGCCTCATGACCCGGCCAAGGCAGCCGAGCTTATCAAGGAAGCCGGCTACCCGGATGGGTTCGAGGTGACGCTTGACTGCCCTAATAATCGTTACATCAATGACGAAGCGATCTGCCAGGCAATCGCAGCTATGTGGACCAAGGCGGGAGTCAAGACCAACCTCGTCACATTGCCCCGGGCAAACTATTTCCCCAAGCTCGACAAGCGTGACACCAGCATCTACATGCTGGGCTGGGGTGTGCCGACATTTGACGCACTCTACTCGCTGCAAGCGCTGATCCGCTCTAAGGGCGAAGGCGCTGACGGCTCCTTCAATTACGGGGGTTACTCAAATCCTGAAGTGGATGCCCTGATCGACCAGATCAAGGTTGAAACCGATCAGGACAAGCGCAACCAGATGATCGTTGAAGCACTCAAGTTGCATGCTGAGGACATCGGCCACATCCCGCTGCACGACCAGATCATCCCATGGGCCATGAAGAAGAACGTCAACGTGACTCACCGCGCTGACAACCGCTTCGTACCCGACTGGGTCGTCATCGACTAAACAGGTGCATAGAAGGGGCCTGGACGCAGAGCTTGTGTTCGGGCCCTTTTGCCAATTCCCATGTTTGCTTTCATCGTCAAACGGCTTATCCAGGCAACTGTCGTCATGCTTGTGGTCAGCCTGATCGCCTTCATGCTATTCCAGTATGTCGGCGACCCGGTGTCCATCATGCTCGGACAGGACGCAACCGATGCAGACAGAGTGCGCCTGACGCAGGAACTCGGTCTGGATCAGCCCATCGTTGTCCAGTTCTATCACTTCGTTCTCAATGCCGTTCAAGGAGATTTTGGAATCTCGTTGCGTCAGGGACAATCTGTCTCTGAAATGCTGCTAACTCGTATTCCTGCGACCCTTGAGCTTGCTATGGCTGCCGCGATCATTGCGCTGGTACTGGGCGTGCCGCTTGGTGTCTATACTGCCCTGCGCCCCAAAAGTGCCACCGCCAATGCGGTACTAGCCTTTTCGCTGGTGGGTATCTCGTTACCCACATTTCTGATTGGCATCTTGCTGATTCTGGTCTTTTCTGTACAACTGGGCTGGCTACCAAGTTACGGACGCGGAGAAGTCGTGCGAATCGGATGGTGGACCACCGGGCTACTGACCGCCAGTGGCTGGAAGCATCTCATCTTGCCCTCGATAACCTTGTCTCTGTTCCAGCTCACGCTGGTGCTTCGCCTGGTCCGATCCGAGATGCTTGAAGTGCTGCGTACGGATTACATCAAGTTCGCCAAAGCACGAGGCCTGACCAAGCGGGCGATTCATTTCGGACACGCACTCAAGAACACCCTGGTACCCGTCATCACCATCACCGGCCTGCAACTCGGCGGCATCATTGCTTTCGCGATCGTGACAGAAACCGTTTTTCAATGGCCTGGAATGGGTTTGCTGTTCATCCAGGCGGTCCAGTTTGTCGACATCCCTGTCATGGCAGCTTACCTGTGCCTGATTGCCTTGATTTTTGTGGTCATCAACCTGATTGTTGACCTGCTGTACTTTGTTGTGGATCCCAGGCTGCGCGTCGGTATGGGCAAGGCTGGAGGACATTAATGAACAATTGGCAACGTTTCTGGGACAGCGATATTGCCTGGTCGTGGAGGCATTCATGGCTTGCAATGATTTCCACTTTCATTTTTGTGGTCATGATGATCGCAGCGTTTGGTGCGCCAATCATTGCTCCTCACAATCCATTCGATCTTGCCACGCTGAATCTGATGGATTCGCTCAAGCCGCCTATCTGGAGTCCTGGTGCTGACCCGGTCTTTCCTCTTGGAACAGACAGTCAGGGACGAGACATGCTATCGGCCCTGATGTACGGCACCCGGGTTTCGCTCCTGATCGGACTGGCTTCGGTGATTATTTCCATGCTGATAGGCATCGTTCTTGGACTGCTCTCGGGCTACCTTGGTGGTCGCCTTGATGCCTTCATCATGCGGGTTGCGGATGTACAACTCTCATTTCCGGCCATTCTGATCGCATTACTTATTGATGGTGTAGCCAGAGCAGTTGTTCCGAACGAAATGCATGACATCATTGCGTTTCCAGTCCTTGTCGGTGCTATTGCACTGGCGGGGTGGCCGCAGTACGCGCGTACAGTGCGGGGCTCCACGATGGTGGAAAAAAACCGTGAGTACGTTCAGGCTGCCAAAGTGATCGGTATTTCATCGCCCGTTATCATGTTCCGGCACGTGCTGCCTAATGTGACAGGTCCTGTTCTGGTGCTCGCAACGGTACATCTGGCAACCGCGATCATTACCGAGGCGACCCTGTCATTTCTTGGCGTCGGCGTTCCTCCAACCTCGCCTTCGCTAGGCACACTGATTCGGGTCGGAAACGACTTCCTGTTCTCGGGAGAATGGTGGGTGACCATCTTTCCCGGCATTGCCCTGGTGCTGCTGGTGCTTTCGGTCAACCTGCTTGGCGACTGGCTGCGTGATGCACTCAATCCAAAACTGAACTGAGGGCGAGATATGAGCGACATTCTTGAACTCAGACATCTGAGTGTTGAGTTCCCTACCCGTCGCGGCACGCTACGGGCGCTAGACGATGTGTCTTTCAGCATCAAGGCAGGCGAGATAGTAGGCGTTGTTGGCGAGTCTGGTGCAGGCAAGTCAATGACTGGCGCGGCCATCATCGGACTGCTCGAGCCACCCGGACATGTCAGCGCGGGCGAGATTCTGCTAGCTGGACGACGGATTGATCAGCTTTCGGATGCCCAGATGCGACTGATCAGGGGCCGTGAGATTGGTGCGATCTTTCAGGATCCGCTGACTTCTCTCAATCCTCTCTATACGGTGGGCCATCAGATCGCCGAGACAGTCACCACCCACCTACCGTATACGTACGCGCAGGCGCGCGAACGAGCCGTCGACTTGCTCGAGTCCACAGGCATACCCGCTGCGCGCCAGCGGATCGACCATTACCCGCACCAGTTTTCCGGAGGAATGAGACAGCGTGTTGTGATAGCACTTGCGCTCGCAGCCGAGCCCAAGCTCATTGTGGCGGACGAGCCAACGACCGCGCTGGATGTGTCTATTCAGGCACAGATCATCGAGTTACTCAAAAAGCTCTGTCGCGAACATTCCGCAGCAGTCATGTTGATCACGCACGACATGGGAGTCATTGCAGAGACAGCGGACCGGGTGGTTGTGATGTATGCCGGCCGGGTTGCAGAGATCGGTGCGGTCCAGGATGTCATCCATGAACCGAAACATCCCTACACGATCGGACTCATGGGTTCTATTCCCAATATGAAAAAGCACACCGAACGACTGGTGCAGATTGATGGCAGCATGCCCCGTCTGAATGCAATCCCTAGCGGCTGTGCATTCAATCCACGATGTACGCAACGCTATGATAAATGTACGATCGATCGTCCCGAACTCGTGACAGCCGGGGCATCGCAGGCAGCCTGCTGGCTGTTCGAAGGAGCAACACCATGACCACCAATCAAGCCCCACTGGTCGAGGTCAAGGACGCTGCACGCTGGTTTGATGTCTCGGCCCCATGGCTCGAACGGGTGCTATCGGGCAAGCCCAGAATCATGCTCAGAGCCGTCGATGGCGTCTCGTTCAGCATCAACCGTGGCGAGACACTGGCACTGGTTGGCGAGTCTGGATGTGGCAAATCCACCATGGCACGACTGCTCGTTGGGCTGTATCCACTGACTCGCGGTGAAATCAAGATCGACGGGGAATCGATCTCCACCCTGCAGGGCCCGAAAGGTAAAGCACTCAGAAAGCGGCTGCAGATGATCTTTCAGGACCCGTACGCCAGTCTGAATCCTAGATGGCGTGTTGGCCGGATCATCGCTGAGCCTCTCAAAGCCCATACATCCATGACCGTGGCCGAGCAAGATGCCCGTGTTGACGAGCTTCTGACCCAGGTCGGCCTTGACCCGGCAGACAAGCAACGGTATCCGCACCAGTTCTCTGGCGGACAGCGCCAGAGAATCTCGATTGCCCGTGCCCTCGCGGTCAAACCCGAATTTCTGGTCTGTGATGAACCGACATCGGCTCTGGACGTATCCGTTCAGGCCCAGGTCCTGAACATCATGAAAGACCTGCAGCGAAATCTGGGTCTGACTTACCTGTTCATTTCCCATAACCTGGCGGTGGTCCATCACGTCGCCGATCGGGTCGGTGTCATGTATCTGGGCCGCATTGTGGAGATTGCAGAGCGTGACCAACTGTTCGAGAATCCACGCCACCCTTATACCAAGATGCTGATCTCGGCGATCCCGGACATTGAGGGCAAAGGGGCCAGCAGAACGCCTGTTGCAGGCGAGGTGCCCAATCCATTACAGCCTCCATCTGGATGCACTTTTCACCCTCGCTGCCCACTGGCAAGGGACCTCTGCAAGCAGCTGGCACCTACGCTGATCAATCTCCAAGGTCCAGGCCAGACACAAGTTGCCTGTCACGCAGTCGAACAGTCTTGGGAGTACGAGGCAACACCGGCCACAACTGGTTGACATCAGAACCGTCCCCATTCAGAGCAGACGGCTTGACCGCAATACCGCTATCTGGCTGACTGATCTCGATTGGATTTGTGACCTGTTTGGTCAGTACTGCTCAGTGCGGACCAAATGTCAGACGTGGCACCGCAGACAACAACGTCTGCGTGACCGCGTGTTGCGGCTTGAGCAGAACATGAGCCGCCGAACCTGTTTCCACAAAACGACCTTGATCCATGATCGCGATCCTGTCGGCAAAATACTCAACTACCCCGAAGTTGTGGGTGATGAACAAATAGGCAATCCCGGTCTCTACCTGAAGATCTGTCAACAGATCCAGAATCTGAGCCTGAACGGATACGTCCAATGCCGAAGTGGGTTCATCCAGTATCAGCACCTGAGGTTCCACTGCCAATGCTCTTGCAATCGCGATGCGCTGGCGCTGACCTCCTGAAAACTCATGTGCGAAGCGCATAGCGGAATCAACTGGCAGACCTACTTTCTCGAGTAGTTTTTCGATTCGCTGCTGCCTATGCTCCCTTGACACGTCTGGCTTCAAAGCGGCAATCCCTTCCTCCAGGATTTCTCCGACCCGCATACGAGGATCCAGTGACGCAAACGGATCCTGGAACACGATCTGAATTTTCGACCGTAACTGAGCCAATGCACTGCCTCGTGCTCCCAGAAGATCAATCCCGTCGAGTTTCACATCACCTTTGACCCTGGCAGTGCCATCCAGAAGTCTGAGCAATGTTTTAGCGACAGTGGTCTTGCCGCATCCGGAACCACCAAGCAAGGCAAGTGTCCTGCCTCGCTGCAACTCGAAATTCACTCCCCTGACCACTTCGTTGACGCCTACAATCCGCTTGAGCCAGCCTTTTCGAATGGGATACCCCACATGCAGATCCTTGACCGACAGCACAACTTGTTGTCCTTCGGCTTGCGTGAGACGAGAATCAACTCCACTCTCCTCTGAGACCGGTAAGCTCTCGGCAGATCTCGGCTGAGCCCTGAGTCGACCTTCAGCTGACAGTGCACGGCCTCGTTTCTCGAAAGTTGGAATCGCATCAAAAAGCTCTTTTGCGTAGGGATGTCGCGGCGCCTCAAAGAACGCCTTCGCCGGGGCCGTTTCCACAATCTGGCCGTAGCGCATGAGAGCGACCGTATCAGCAACCTTCCTGACGATCGCCAGATCGTGCGTGATCAGCAGGACCGCCATTCCAAACTCTTTCTGGATATCGGCAAGCAGATCCAGAATCTGAGCCTGCACAGTGACATCGAGCGCGGTCGTTGGTTCGTCGGCAACCAGTAAAACCGGCTCGGCAGCAAGTGCCATAGCGATCATGATCCGCTGCTTCTGGCCGCCAGAGAACTGAAACGAAAAGTCGTCAATCCGGACAGCAGGATCAGGTATGCCAACCCGATCAAGCCAGTGAATTGCGCGCTCGCGCGCATCTTTGGCACTCAAACCGGTATGAATCCGGATAGTTTCAAGCAACTGATCGCCAACGCGCATCACCGGGTTCAGGCTAGTTCCGGGCTCCTGAAAAATCATGCCAACGCGCCCCCCACGGATGCGCTGCATCGCGATCTCAGGCAACCTGTTGATGTCTTCCCCCTCAACCTCAACTTGCCCGCTGACGATCTCAAGTGCCTCGGGCAACAACCGCAAGATCGACAACGCGGTCATGCTCTTTCCAGAGCCAGACTCTCCTACCAGCGCGAATGTTTCACCTTTGTGTACGGTCATAGCAAGCTCGCGGACCGCGTACTTGACTGCCGTGTCATGATCGATCTCAATCGACAGATCACGTATCTGCAGAATGGCCGGTACGCTACTCATTTGCCCTCCTGCACTGTCTGTTGGTGGCGACGTTTCAGACGAGTTGGCCGCAAGACCCTGCTTCGAGGATCGAACGCGTCCCGTACGCCGTCGGCGAACAAATTGGCGGCCAGCACCATGGTTAGCATGAACACAAACGCCGCAAGCAAACCCCACCAGACCATGGGATCGCGAGACATTTCCATTCGAGACTTGTCGATCATGGTGCCAAACGAGTTCATGGTCGGATCCACGCCAATCCCCAGATACGACAGCACAGCCTCGTAGAGAACCAGTCCAGAGAACTCCAGCACCAGCGTGATCAGAATGATATGCATCACATTTGGAAGCAAGTGGCGCGCCATGATCCTGAGATGCGAGACACCAAAAGCCCTGGCCGCCTGGACGTACTCCAGTTCACGCAGCTTCATCACCTCTGCCCGAAGCAACCGGCACAAGCCTGCCCAGCCCGTCAGGCCGAGTATCATGCACAGCAAAAACAGACGTAGATCGGCTCGTTGAGCACTGGTCGGAAACAAATCTGCGTGTGTATCAATATAGACTTGCATCATGAGTACGCACGCTGCGATCAGCAACACCCCCGGAATGGACGTCAGAGTCGTGTAAATGTACTGAATCACGTCGTCTACCCACCCTCTGAAGTATCCTGCGGCCAGGCCAAAGAGGATGGCTGGGGGAGCATCGCGACCGTCGTCAGGCTACCGATCACCCAGGCTGTGCGGATACTTTTAAGTACCTGCCAGAGTACGTCGTTACCTGTCCGATCCGTTCCCAGCACGTGGTATCCGCTAGCCAGCCCAAAAGTCATACCCAACAGGACTGCCACCACCAGCGTCGTCAACAGCATGGCACGCCAGGGAATGTCGCACTGACCTTTCCATATCTCACCCAGAATGGCCACTAGCGTAACTGGGTTCGGGTGGCGAGAATTAGCTCGGATCCGCGATCGCCGGATCAAAGCAGTTACCCCAAGCATCAGTAACAGACCAGCCGCCAGTCCAGCCATTGCCCCCACAGACGCACGATAAAGCACATCTCCCAGCCACTGCTGTTGCGGGTCGTCCAGATGACTTCCCCCAAACCGGAGCCGCGGGAAGTCCCGGATCGTCTCTCCCCCTTCCTTCAGGATGGACTCTTTGGTGAACTGCTGCCATGCCAGAGGTGCCGAATAGGTCTTTTCTTTATGAAGCAAGGCAGTGTCATCGAGCAGATAGTCGAGTAGTGAAACCACATTCGGTGAATAGACAACCGACGCACTGGCCGACTCACCTTCAGGCGAAGGTAAGCGTGGCTGAAAATGGACTGAATCGAGTAGTGCCACTGCCACAAAAAACACCAGAATGACCGCCGAGCACATTGCTGGAGCGCGCTGCAGCACTTTCAGCCAGGTTGCACGTGCACTCTCGGATCGACTGACCCGCCATGCGTAAAAGAGAACCAGCAAGACCAGCGCGAACAGAGCCGCATCCGTCCACAGAATCACGAACTTGGGCATGGTTATTCGAACCTCACTCGTGGGTCAGCCAGAGAGTATGAAATATCGGCCATGATCAGTCCTACTATATAGAGTGCCGACCCTAGAAAAACCATGGCCCGAACAACCGAGAAGTCCTGCGCATTGATCGCATCAATGGTGTAGCTTCCAAGCCCCGGTATACCGAAAAATGACTCAGCGATCAGACTACCCATGAACAAGAGCGGCAAAGCCGACACCGTCCCGGTCAGGATTGGAAGCATGGCGTTCCTGAGCACATGCCTGAACAGGACTACTCGCTCACTTAGTCCTTTCGCTCGGGCAGTTCTCACATAATCCTTGCTCACTTCTTCAAGAAAAATGCTTCGGTAGAAACGCGCCTCGGGACCCAGTCGCGTCACAATCGCCACCAGTATGGGCAACGCAAGGAACTTGAACATGTCCATGCCTTCCATGAAACCGGAATACGGGACAAGCCTGAGCACTTTGGCAAACAACCATTGTCCGGCAATGATGTAGAACAGTCCCGAGACCGACAGCATCACAACGCAAAGAACGACCCCCCAGAAGTCCAGTCGCGTTGTCCGAAAAAACACCAGCAGCAGAGAGAACGCAATACTGGCCATGATGCCCAGCACAAAACTGGGGATGGCCAGCGCGAGACTAGGCCACATCCGGGTCCTGATCTCGTGTCCAATATCCAGACCGCCATCAGACAACCCAAAATCAAACCTTAGCAATGGTACCGAACGCTGGTAGAAGACCGTATCTGTCAGGCTGGCCATGCCTTGCGCCTGGTCATTGACGAACAGGGGTTTGTCATAGCCTCTTTCAGCCTTCCACTTCTCGATCGCTTCCGCATTGACCCGCTGGCCGCCAATGGCCAGGCGTGCCATATCATCTGGCGTATTGACGGCAAAGAACAAAACGAATGTGATCAGGTTCACACCGATCAGGATCAGCACGCCATACATGAGCCTGCGTACGATGTAACCGATCATGAGCGCCCCCTCCTCTGATCATCCTGACTCACTGCCGTTCGGTATCGCTGCCGCCTGACTGCGCGCCAGGCTGGCCAGACCAGCAGGCCCAGCACAATCAAAAGTACCGGCACAGGCCACCAGACCGGCTGGTTCCATTCACGTATTTTCTGGGCCCGAAGCGCAGGATCGATCCTGATGTACTGCAAGGTATTGCGGACCATCTGTGTCGGCTTGGCGTTTGACACCCACTGCTGATAAGCACCGCCTGACTTGGGAAACATACCAAACATCCAGGGCGCATCCTGTTGAACAATCGAGATCATCTCGTCGATGATGGCCGCCTTCGCAGGTCCATCGGGCATGTCTCGCATTTTAAGAAACAATTCGTCGTATCGGGGATTGACGTAGTTGGATGCATTCTCCCCACCGCGCTGGACCTTCGCCTGCTGCCCAAAGAGCAGGAACAGAAAGTTTTCGGCGTCTGGGTAATCGGCCACCCAGCCCCACATAAACATCTGCGTCGCCCCGTTACGCATCTTCTCCTGAAACCGGTTGTAGTCAGTCGCTCTGATATCGAGTTGCACGCCAAGATGACCAAACTGACGCCTCATCCAGTCAAGCGCTGGACTTGAACCTCCCGCACCAGCTGCTGAATCAAAATACAGCACCAGCGGCTCTCCAGTTTCCTCGTGCCGTCCGTTCGGATAACCGGCCTCTGCCAGCAGGCGACGCGCATCATCCAGCGATTTGCGCACTGCCATTCCGTCCACTACATCATAGACAACCCGGTTAATACCCTCTGGTGGCTCCTGATACCCGAGAATACCGGGAGGAACTGGACCGTAGGCCACCTGAGCCTGACTGTCCTGGAAGATCGCGACATACTCTTCCCAGTTGAACGCAATGCTCAGCGCCTGTCTCAGCTTGCGGTTCTTCTCCTGCTGCTCGGGCGTGTCGCCGTGCCCCACAACAGGATCGAGCCAATTGAACCCAAAGTAATAAATTGTGGCTTCCACAGTCGTTGGCAGCTGGATCTCGTGCTCTGCATACAGGGCTGCCTTCTCGGTAGAATCCCCTGCTGCCACCAGCATGGCTACACCCCAGTCTCCTCTGTCAGCCTGAGGCAGGTCGTAATAGCCCTGCATGAATTTGCCTTGCAGAGGAATACTTTCTTTCTCGATATTGAACACAAGGCGGTCAATAAACGGCGTCATCTTGCCACAGTCATCCAGCAGGCCCTCTTCCCGATCCCCTGGCTCGCCTTCACACGGGTACGGTTCACCCCGGAAATTCGGATTGCGCTGCAGGATGTGACGGCGATTCTGCAACGACTCGACCATCATGTACGGTCCTGTTCCGACCGGCCAGGTGTTGAGTGACAAGTTGTGATCTTCCATGCCAGGCTGACTGTAAAAACGATCAGCCTCCCATGGAACCGGTGCCGTGAACGTCATCGCCAACCAGTACCTGAACTGAGGATAGTTACCTTTGACCTTGATACGCAGTGTGTGATCATCCAGTGCCGTCACCCCGTCGAACGCGTACTCGCGCAAATCCAGCCAGGGAAGCTCTTTCTGCCCGGCAGGGATGTTCTCGCGAAGTGCCTCGTCCACTTCACGCAACTGCTGCCCGTACTCGGCAAACCCCTGAACGTGCTGCGCAAGGGTTGAGTAAATCGGCGACGCAATCCTTGGGCTGGCCAGACGGCGAAATGCATAAACATAGTCATGTGCAGTCAGTTCGCGTGTTCCTGTCTGCTCAAACTCTGGAATCGAAAATCGCTGACCTAGTTGCTCACGCGTCATCGGGAAGTAGGTGTAACTTCCGTCAGGCTGGCGTGCAAACGCTGGATGCGGCTGAAAGAAAATGCCCGGCTTGATGCTGATCTCATAGACACTATGGGCAATCTTTTCAGGGTCTGTTTCAGGATCGAGCACATTGCCGTCAGCGTCCAGATAGACGGGTTCGACAACTGCCTCAGCTGCGCGGGGGATCAGTTCGTACGGGCGCTTCAGATAGTGATAGCCATACAACGGCTCATAAATGTTGTACGTGTAGGGGGTCTCATCCGTCGAGTAAGACCTGGCCGGATCCAGGTACTTGGGAGAGCGCTGTGTGAAGGCTGTGTAAAGCGCATTCTCGGACAACGCGCCCGCCTCATAAGGACTATTGACAGGATCCTGCTGACCACACCCGGACACCACCAACAATGTGGCTGTAACGGATCCGATAGCAACCAGGCGAGATAACTTGCGCCTCATCATTCACACACCCCGTTTCTCCAGCACTGATACCTCCACACCCATGGGGGAACCGGATCTGGCTCCGCCCATAGACCACGCTTATGCTTCTTTGCCTGGTCCTGCAATCCGATCAGAGACTCATCGCGCAAGAATCTACCCCGACCTTCCATGTTGGCCCATGCCATTCCCTCAGTCACAAGGAGCTGATTGACTGTCACGCCCGGCTCACGCGGATCCGGAACATCACAGATATGCCGCTCGTAAGGATCCTGCTCAAAACAGGTCAAGGTCACCGTCCTCCCATGAACGCGATCACTCAGAAATCGCCTGGCTGCGTTGCCAAATGGCTGACCAGGTCGCTCCGGTGAGGTGGTTCGCTCAGGCGCATCCACACTTGCAAGGCGGACTCGCTGGCGCCCCGACCGCTGCAAACTGCCGCCATCAATGACCTGAATCTGCAGCGTATCACCATCAGTCACATTCGTGACCTGTCCATGCAGACTGTACTGCCCCTCACTGGAGCTGGCCGACTGCGTCGACGCCGAGATACTCCCCGACGCATCTGCGTTGCGGGCTGGCATGTCAAGCCATTGCATGACCAGCACAGCCACGGCCACGACGCCAGCCAGCAAGGACATGCCAAGATTTCTGTTAACTCCTGGGCGCCTCAAACCAGACCCCCTCTTACCTGAACACAACCCGGCACATTGCGTGCGACCGAATACACCATGGCCTCATTACCCCAACAATCTTTGAACAATCATCACTGCCCTGCACCAAAGACATCGACTTGTTTACACTCATTGACTGAGGATTATCCGCGAAGAACTACCCCTTCAAGCGATGAACAAGCATTGACGCTATAACTCAGGGCTCTGGATGACCTCCGAAACGGAAATCAAGCTTGCAGCATCGCCCGGGATACTGCAATATGCCTGCCATGAACAAATCTCTCGGACAGTCCGCGTTAGAAGGAGTTCGCGCTGTGAGCATTTCTTCATCTCGTCGCGGTGAGACAATGCCGCCCCACAATCAAAGCCCAGCATCGAGCATATCTGATGAAAGTTGTTTTTCTCGACAGTGACACACTACCTCATCCGGTCGAGCACCCAGCCTGGGTGACTGAATGGGTGAATTGCCCTGCAACCGAGCAGACGACGCAAGCCGTCGTGGCTGCGCTGGAAAATGCCGATGTCTGCATCACCAACAAGATTCGTATCACGCCTGCTATCTTGCAATCGTGTCGAAAACTTCAGCTAATCTGTGTCGCCGCAACAGGCTATGACTGTATTGATCTGCAAGCATGCAGGGAACGCGGCATCACTGTCGTCAATGTGCCGGGCTATGCGAGCCACAGCGTGGCGGAATGCGTCATTGGCAACCTGTTTGCATTACGCCGCAACCTTATCCGCTACGCACAGATCGGTCGTAACGGCTGGCACACATCGAAACATTTCTGTGTGCATGACAAGCCCATCCTCGATCTCAAGGATTGCACGCTTGGCATATTTGGCAACGGTGCAATCGGTGGGCAAGTCGCCCGCATGGCAAGCGCGCTGGGGATGAACGTCCTGTTTGCCGAACACAGAGGCCGCGCGTCGCTACGCGATGGCTACCACAGGTTCGAAGAGGTGATCGCTCGCAGTGACGCCATTAGCCTGCACTGCCCACTCACACCGGCGACGACGGGTATGATCGGGCAGGCCGAGGTATCGCGCATGAAGCCAGGTTGCCTGGTGATCAATACCTCTCGCGGGGCACTCATCAACGAAAATGCGCTCATCGATGGCCTGGAAAGCGGTCATCTTGGTGGCGCAGCACTCGATGTTCTGTCTGTTGAACCACCAAACGGCTCCGAGCCAATCTTCAAGTGCGAGCATCCGAACCTCCTGATCACCCCACACATTGCCTGGGCATCCCGCGATGGACTGGCAGGACTGGCGCGAGGCCTGACCAGGAATCTCGAGGCGTTCAAGTCCGGTCTGCCACTGAATGTTGTCAGCTGAAACCCGTACCGACTAGGTGCTGATCTTGACGCTGTCCGTACGTGACTCACCCTTGCTGTCCTTCCAGAAAAGCGTGAGTATGTCACCGGGCTTGCCTTTGAATTTGAAGTTGAAAAACGGGTCCCTGGAAACAGCAGGGCCCAGCATCGCTTCAAACACAAGATCATCACCAACCTTGGCTTGCACTGTCTCGATATACCAGGCGGGAACCAGTTTGCCTTGATCATCCTTGCGCTGACCGGATTCCATGATGTGGCGCATCAACACTTTGACATTGACAACACCACTCGCGTCAATGGTTGCACGAATACGCATCGGATTGGTCATATCGCACCCTCCTTTCTCAGACCAAAAGGGTTTTCCTGCAAGTACGAAAAATCACGCACCACAACCACCAAGCGTCACCATGACCTCCTTGGACGTCATCAGCCAGCGCCCATCTACCTTGGCCAGCGCGTAAACTCGCGAAGACTCGTTCATCTTGACTCGAGTCATGACATACGACTCCGTTCCCGGCGGCAACTTGAAGAGTGCAGCCAGTGGACTGGGATTCTTCTGAACAAGGATCGCCAACTCTGTCGCGGGCAGAGAAGTCTCGACCCCGATTGGCACCAGCGCCCCGTTGTCTGCGACATCCGGCGCACTTAACTTGACCATCGATGACTCTTCTGGCGCTTGCTCCGAATCCAGAACCTTGAGCACATCCTCTACGGTCTTAGCCTTGAAGGCAGCCGCATTCCATTCCTGTGCCCTGACAGGACTGAGAAGTCCGGCACTCACCATCAAGCCAGTTAAAGCCGTTAGCTGGACCAGCATCCGTCGTCTCTGATGCATTTCACCCCTAAAAGTCACCCACAGAACCGAACTCACCATCATGCCAGGAATGCACTGGGAACGCCCGACCCTGAAAAACCAATCGAAATAACTTCATTTCCAGAAGCAATATAACCGCACGACTGCCTTTCCTCTCGTAAACCCTAGCTCAGGGATCAAATCCGGGATTACGCTGTCACAGTATGGCTAGGCAGCGTTCAGCTCGCTCTGACCAGGGATCAAAATACAGGCCATCCGGCACGAATGTTCGGAATAATCCGGTTTTCCTGCCAACGAACATATTACCGACCCAATTTTCGGAGAATGACCATGACGAACAAGCAGCGCAAAGAAGACTTGCAAGGACAGCAGTGGTTTGAAGACGGGCGGGCACTTGGCGGGACGTCCTGTCTGAATCGACGAGCATTTCTGAGAAACACATCTGCAGTCGGCTTGTTGGCCGGCTTTGCACTGGCCGCCCAGCCTGTTTCAGCCCAGAACATCATCACAACTGATACAGACGGCTTGAACGCAAGGCAGATCAAACTGCCGGTCAAAGGCGGTGAAATCAACGCCTATGTTGCCCAGCCGGCGCAAAGTAGTGGCAAGGTGCCTGTCATTGTGGTGACCAGCGAAATCTTTGGTGTGCACGAGCACATTGCTGACGTTGCTCGTCGATTTGCCAAACTGGGATACCTGGCCATTGCACCCGAGTTCTTTGAGCGCGCAGGCAATCCCTCCAGGCTGGAATCAGTTGCGGACATCATCAAGACGATCGTTTCACAGACTCCGGATGCACAGGTAATGGATGACATTCGCGGTGCACTGGAGTGGGCCCAGGGCCATGGCGGTGACATGGAACGTGTCGGTATCACCGGATTCTGCTGGGGTGGTCGAATTACATGGCTGGCATGCGCGCAGATTCCCACTTTCAAGGCGGGCGTTGCATGGTATGGTCGTCTGGTTGGTGACGCGAGTGACAGTTTTCCGTTGCATCCGGTTGATGTCGCCAGGGATCTCAAAGCACCGGTACTCGGACTATATGGTGCTCAAGACACAGGCATACCGCTCGCAACAGTACAACAAATGCAAGATGCCCTGCTTAAGGCCAGGGACAACCCGGCCGCCGCGGCATCCCGGTTCGTCATCTATCCAGATGCGCCACACGCGTTTCACGCTGACTACCGGCCAAGTTACCGTGAACAGGCCGCAAAGGACGGATGGGACAAGTGTCTTGCCTGGTTCAAGGAACACGGGGTCTGATTGAGCCAGGCCTGTGATGGCTCGGGTCAGGTTAAAACGCGATCAATCGCGCTATGAACTGGCCACCCTGACCCGCGGCAATCCCAGCGGCAAACGCTATAACGCGGATCTGAAGGCAAGTCGCAACATTCGTGCACACGACTGGGTGGACCAGCACGAGCGTCAAGAACGCAAGGGCAGAAACGCCCCCTGCGCCAGAGACGGGCAGAAGTTCCCGCTCTGGACCGAGAACGCCGGTCACCCTCTCGACCCTGTGGAAGATCATCGCTTTTCAGGACGTGGAGAGTGAAACCCCGCATCCATGCGCAGCATGATGCGTGGGAGCGTTCACTAGCAAGCCGCCCCAGCCGACATCGGCGATGGCTGGCTAACCCAAACCGTGAGTCATATCGTTATTACGATCTCCTTGCGCATGAATCACACGCACGGGTGTGGCCTAGATAATGCAGGTTGACCGTCATATACATGACCCTCAGGCCTGCCCGGTCTGCGGGAATTCGCAACAGGAGACTTCCATGGCACACAGGTTAGCCAAGACCCTTGGTCTGCCCGCTCTGATCATCGCTCTCGCCGCTCTGGCTTCACCCTCTCAGGCGCACGACAACTCCCTCGATGCCCAGACCATCTATCGGCTAAGCCTGGCAGCGACCTGTGCCAACTGTCACGGAACAAACGGCGTCAGCGTGGCGGGCGACAGCATCCCTGCTATCAACGGGCTGACAACTGCCCAGATCCAGGAGAAACTGCTCGGTTACAAGGAGAGCGATCTACCGGGCACGATCATGCCTCAGCTAGCCAAGGGCTACACAACAGAACAAATCAAGATCGTGGCCGAAGTACTCGGCACAAAGAATTGAAGGAGCACCACATGAATCGTCGTCTATTTCTCGGTCAAAGCGCCGCTTTACTCGGTTCAGGTGTGCTTTCCAGCAAGCTGGCATTTGCGCACGCCAAACAGAACAAGGCTCATGTCGTGGTGGTCGGAGCAGGTTACGGTGGTGCGACAGCGGCCCGTTACATACGCATTCTTTCAAATGGCGGCATCCGCGTCACCCTGATCGAACCTAACAAGGACTTCATCTCGTGCCCGCTATCAAACCTGGTGGTTGGTGGTAATACACAAATCGGGACACTCACAACCCCTTACTCCGGTCTGGCCAGAGAACACGGTGTCACGCTGCTTCACGACACCGTGACACAGATTGACCCGGACAAGAAAGCGGTTCAGACCGCCAGTGGACAAACGATTGCCTATGACAAGCTGGTCCTGTCACCAGGCATTGGCATGGATTTCGAGGCGATTGAGGGCCTTGAACAGGCCAATGCGCAAGGTGTCACGCTCCAGGCATGGAAGGCTGGTCCGCAAACAGTGGCCCTGCACCGTCAGCTTGCCGAAATGCCGGATGGCGGTATCTTTGCGCTGAGCATTCCGCTTGCGCCCTACCGATGCCCGCCTGGTCCTTACGAGCGTACCTGTCAGGTTGCAAACTACATCAAGCAACACAAGCCACGCTCAAAGATCGTAGTGTTCGATGCCAACGATGACGTTACCTCGAAAGGCAAGCTGTTCAAGGCGGCGTGGGCCAATGAATACGCTGGTCTGATCGACTATCGTCCCCAGCACAAGGTAGTTGGCATTGATGCAAAGAACCGTACTCTCAAGTTTGAACTGGCCGATGACTTCCAGGCGAACGTTTTGAATGTATTGCCCCCAATGCACGCTGGCGACATCGTACGCAAAGCGGGACTCGCGAACATCAACAATCGCTGGGCAGAGGTAAAGTTCCTGAACTTCGAATCGGCACTGGTCAAGGACATTCATGTGGTCGGCGATTCTATTCAAGTCGCTCCTGGCATGCCGAAGTCCGGCCATATGGCTAACCAGCAAGCCAAGGTCACCGCCGCCGCGATTGTGTGTGAGCTGCATGATCTGGACATCAATCCGCATCCTGTCGTGACCAACACTTGCTACAGTTTCGTCAATGCAAACGACGTCGTTCATGTTGCAAGTGTGCACCAGTATGTTGCCGACGAAGCCACCTTCAGAACGGTGCCGGGCTCGGGAGGACTGTCTCCAGAACCCAGCGCACTGGAAGGACAGTACGCTTGGGGCTGGGCACGCAACATCTGGCATGACACGGTTGGCTGAGGCTACGCAAAGATTCTGAACGGCTGAGCCCAGGGTTCCCTCGGGACCCTGGTACCCCTGCAAGACAGGCAAAGGGGTTCGCCCCACAGGACGCGCCAGGAACGCAAAGCATTCGACAAAGCTTGCTCTGATCCCGCAAAAAGTGTCCACTTAATACAACACTTATCAAACCGATCGGAGAAACGACATGCCCAAGTATCTTGTGCGAGCCCAGGACATCACGCCGTATCAGCCCGCGAACCACACGCATACCCAGAATCAGCGCCTGATTTCTCGAGAAACAGTAGGGGCCAGACACGTCGAAGTACTGCTTGGCACTTTAGGCAAGTCTGGCGGTGCACTACCCCACGCGCATCCCGGAATCGAGCAAGTCTGCTACCTTCTTGAGGGAAGCGCGCACGTGGAAGTTGAGGGAGAAAGCTTCGAGATGCAGCCAGGGGACACCTGTTTCTTTCCTGCCGACGCAATGCACAAGTTTGAAGTGACCAGCGACACTCCTGTGAGGCTGCTGGTCATCTACAGCCCTCCCTATGAAGAGAACCCGGAGCGAGTACGGCGCACAATGGACACCTGACTGTACAAAGTCTTATAGGCGAGCTAGAAAATACCCTTGAAATATAGTTTCATTACCTCATATGACTGACACGGCGTAAAAGTTTTGCTACGCTTTGTTTTCCTCAATTATTGGCGTGACACCTTCACGCAACATATGAAAGACCCTGAGCCTCGACCGTATACCTTAACCAAAACCCTTTCTATATTGACCACAACTGGTCTCGGGCTGTTCGCAGCTCCAGTGTTCGCCCAGACAGAGGCAACCTCTGCAGTAGCCTCAACGACAATGAACCAGGACATACTCCTGCTCATCGTATTTGTTCTCTCAGCTCTTGCTGTGTCGTTTTTATGCTCCATCGCAGAAGCCGTCCTGCTGAGCATCACGCCCACCTACATCGCCGGCCTTGAGGGTGTCAGCCCCAAGAAAGCCGTCCTGATCAAACGCCTCAAAGGCGAGAACATTGATCGCTCCCTGGCCGCTATTCTGACCTTGAACACGATTGCCCACACGATGGGCGCGATTGGCGCGGGCGCCAAAGCCAACGCTGTGTTCGGTAGTGCCTGGTTTGGCCTGTTCTCGGCGATCATGACACTGTTGATCCTGTTTCTGTCTGAGATCCTGCCCAAAACTCTGGGTGCCGTCTACTGGCGGTCACTGACCACGCCTACGGCTGTAGTGGTCAATCTGATGATAAAGGCTCTTTATCCACTGATCGTCGTCTCGGAAAAAATCACAAGAATGGTGACCAAAGGGCGTGACGTCCATGTGTTTAACCGCGACGAATTCATTGCCATGGCTCATATCGGCAAGGAAGCGGGCCACATCAACGATCGCGAATCACGAATCATCCGCAACCTGTTTCACTTTGGATCCCTGCGTGCGCAGGACATCATGACGCCGCGCACGGTGGTGGCGGCTTTGCCACAAACAATGCCAATTGAACACGCCTTGCAATACCGCATGACAGTCCCATTTTCTCGTATCCCGGTCTTCGACGAAGATCTGGACTCGGTGTCGGGCTTTGTTCTACGCGAGGATCTGCTCATCGCACAAACCCGTGGAACTGGCCATCGGCCGATTTCCGAGCTTCGACGTGACATCGTTGCCGTAGCCGCGACCACCTCACTGTCGAATTTGCTAGAGCTTTTTCTGGACAAACGTCAACATGTTGCCATCGTGGTGGGTGAGTATGGTGAAACGCAAGGCCTGGTCACCATGGAAGACGTGATCGAGACCCTTCTGGGTATCGAGATTGTCGACGAAGGCGACAAGATTGAGGACATGCAGCAACTTGCCCGCAAGCTCTGGCGCAAGCGTGCCGAATCTCTCGGTATCAAGAACAATGTGCAGGAATCCCGTGCACACGCATCTACCGAGTCAGAAAGCTCTCAGAATCGCAAACGCAGCAAACGTCTGGTACTGGCGGATATGCAATCCTGATCAAGCACTGCCCCCGCGTCATTGACAGGACGCTGACCCACCCCAAAGCGATAAATATCGTCGGGTGGGGATTTTCATTCTCTGCCTCGTCCTGACCGCTAGCCAGACATTCACCTCATATAGCCCGACAGGCATCACGGGGAACAAACACGCTTTGCAAGGCCGGGCCGCGCCAGCGGGTCTCTCGTGAATTGGCTGCACTTGGCTTATAGTGACTGCAATACGTGGCCCAGCATGGGGCTGGCACGTACTCAAGCAAGGTCATCCCGGCGATGTGCAGAACCAATGTCAGAAGATGGTCACTTACAGGATCATCCAGAGCACTGACACCCTCAGTCAAACCTAGATCGATCTGGCTCTGGGGAGTGTTGTCGTTACTCTGCGCACTCCTTGCCTACCTGCCTGCAGTTAAAAGCCAGACCTTGGGTACGGACCCTTCAAATCAGGCTTTGACCGTTGAAAACATGCTCGCTCAACGAGAAGGCGTTTCAAGTTCAACCACCCTGTCCGACAGCGAACGGGCTGCACTACTCAAGTCTTACGACCAGAGCATCGCCGACCTTCGTAGTCTTCTGACCATCAACGAACAGATTCAGACGCTTGAGCAAACACTGTTGCTTGCAGCAGACCGAATAGCAGATCTGGCCGAACAGAAGAGGACGGCTCCACAACCACGAACCCATGGCGATTTTGGTCCCATGAGACTGGAGCAACTCGAGCTTGAGCAGCTAGAGCTGACGCAAAGACTGACCCAAGCCCAACAATCGTATCAGTCAGCGCAAGCCAGACTGTCCCGGCTGCTGGGTGCGACCCAGTCACTCAACACGCTTTTGACAGACCGCAAAGCGGCACTCGAACAAATCGCAATTGAACTCTCCACCCTTTCTGAATCCTCAGGTCAGGCAAGTGTGCTGGCCCGCCGGCAAAACCTGATTGCACGACAACGCCTCTACCAGGCTGAAATTGACTACAACAGCCTGACCCTGGCCAACCAGGTCACGCTCAGCAACCTGGCCCAGGCAGAACGAGACCATGCCAGTGCCCAGATTACGCGACTGCGCACTGAGGCCGCCAACCTTGCATCTGTCATTCAGGAACGCAGACAGGAAATCGCCAGGCAGGCCCGTGAACAAGCGAACGCACTGCAGGACTTGACGACGGAGTTGCCAGACGGCATTGCTGCGCTGGCCAGCGAGAACACGGCCCTGCGCATGGAGCTCGAAACGATACTGCAATCAGAACAGTCAATGGACTTCCAGTTGAGAGAGCTGCTGGCATTGAGAACGTCCTTGCGCGAAGATTATGAACGGATCAGGCAAAGAATCGCAATTGTCGGACACAATGCCTCGATCAGCAGCACGCTGCGCAGCCGACTCGCCGAGCTCCCTCGCCTGGCCGGGCTTCATGCCCTACGGGCGGAACGCGATGATGAGATTGCGGACGCAACCCAGCGACAGCTGGAAATTGACGACCAGATCCGGACACTGGAACATCAAGCCAGTGAGATCGAATCACTGATCGGGCGCCACGCAGCCGATCTCTCCTCTTTCGAGCGCGGGCAACTGGAGCGGCAGACTGAAGAGGTTGTTTCGGCTTATAGAAACTCCCTTGCGGAACTGCAAAGTACATGGAGCCGCCACATCAACCAACTGGTAGCGCTGGACGCTGCACAGGCAGAACTGGAAAGACTGACCCGAGATTACGGTACGTACATCGAACAGCAGCTGTTCTGGATGCCGAGCACGAGTGCATTGCAGATCGTATCTTCCCGAACCGGACCCTGGCAGCCATGGCTAACCAGTGGTGAAGGGATCGTACAACTCGGTGAGTCATGGAAACAATACATCAGTGAATTTCCGTTTCAAGTACTTGCCACCCTGTTGGCATTCGCGCTAGTCATCAGCAGACGCAGCTGGGCAGCGCGTGAGCTTGCTCATCTGAGCCTGGCCGTGCGACACATTGGTACAGACTCGATCAATTTGACTGTCAAAGGTATCGGTGCACACCTGATACGAGCGGCCCCATTACCTGCGTTGCTGCTCTTGATTTCTACAGTCATGCGTGGGTTTTCAGACCCACTTTCGCAACCCTACGCAAGTGGCCTGACCAGTTCGGCCACACTGATTTTCACGCTGGGAATGATCAAGGAATTTTCCGCAACCAACGGCGTAGGTTCCAGTCACTTCGGCTGGCCAGACCAAATCTGCAGTGAGGTGCGAGCCCAGCTTCGATGGTTCCTTCCCCTCGGGGCGATCCTGAGCTTTCTGGTCGGTGCGTACACGCTTTCGAGTCCTCCGCTGACAATCCAGACACTCGGCAGCCTGAGCTTCATTCTGCTACTACTTGGCTGGCTGTATGTCACCTGGCAACTGTTTGGTCCCCGTAGCTGCCTGCGAACGTTGCTGAAAGACAACTTTCCAAAATCCTGGGTAAGTCAGCTGCATTTCATCTGGTATCCGGCACTTCTGCTGATTCCCGTCATTCTGGGCACGTTATCGCTGGCGGGCTACCACTACACGGCCGTGCAACTCGAAATCCGGGTTCAGATGACGCTCTGGTTTCTGATTGGTCTGTACATTCTCGTCGAGTTCATTCTTCGCTGGCTGTATGTCATGGCGAGGCACCTCAAGCACGCTGACAACAGAAGAAAGCGGGAACGTCAGAGAGAAATGTCGCAGACACAACAGCCAGGTGAGGATGAGACGGACAGCGATTCCAGCCTGCTCACCCCCCAGTTGCCCGAGATTAACTACGAGTCACTGAGTGAACAATCGAAGCGGCTAGTTCATACCGGTTTCGTGTTTGCGGTTCTGTTTGGAACATGGTCAATCTGGGTTGATCTTCTACCTGCACTGGACATCTGGAATCGTAACGTTTTGGGTTATGGCGATGGATCAGGAACTGCCAGCGAACTCGCCAAATTGATGCCCGTGACGACGGTTGACATCCTTGCAGGACTTTTTATTCTGGTTCTAACCACATTAGCCGCACGCAACATTCCAGGACTACTGGAGATCATTCTGCTGCAGAGACTGCCGCTTGATCCTGGTGCCCGATACGCGCTGACGGCACTCACTCAATATTTCATCGCAGGCGTCGGGGTGTTCCTGTCATTTAGCACCATGGGCGTCGAGTGGGACAAATTGCAATGGTTGATCGCAGCGCTCGGTGTGGGACTGGGATTTGGGCTGCAGGAGATCGTCGCAAACTTTGTGAGCGGCATCATTCTCCTGTTCGAGCGTCCAATCCGGGTGGGGGACGTGGTCACGATCGATGACACCACTGGGGTTGTCACACGGATCCAGATTCGCGCCACCACCATCACAAACTACGATCGCCAGGAACTGGTCGTTCCCAACAAGACCTTTATCACTGGCCAGTTGATCAACTGGACGCTCAGTGATCGTCTCAACCGGATACTCTTGCCTGTCGGCATCTCGTACGACAGCAATGTCGAGTGCGCAATGGAACTGATAAATGAGGCAGCGAAGGAAATTCCGGAAATTCTCGCCGATCCGGCACCACTGGTGAGTTTCGAATCATTCGGTTCTGATAGTCTGATGCTTTACTTGCGCGCTTATCTCGCCAATCTTGATAACCGTTTGAGTGTCATCACACGGCTTCACGCGTCAATCCTGAATAAATTCCGGGATGCCGACATCAATATCGCGTTCCCGCAACGGGATATTCACCTAGATTTCAAGAGTCCCCTGGATGTGATGATGATGAAAAAAGAAAACGATGGATCAGGGAAATCGAAGCAATCGCAGTAACACTAGACTTAGTGCATACATTCCGCCCCCCCTGATATGAAAACTTTATAGTCAACACCTGAAAAACCCGAGTCCAGCCAGTCGCTAAAAAGTGGACCTGCCATGTAGAGCAATCCTGATGGATTGCTCTACTACGCCGACACACTCTGCTCCGTCCTGGCCAGCAACGCGCGCGAAACCTTGGAAGCAGGCTCCCGACCAATTTGCCGGTTGATCCAGCGAGAAGTGTCAACCAGTTGTTCAAGATTAATTCCAGTCTTGATACCCATTCCGTGCATCATCCAGACCACATCTTCGGTTGCAACATTTCCCGAGGCGCCAGCGGCATAGGGACACCCACCCAATCCTCCGATCGATGCATCGAACACCCGCACCCCCATCTCAAGTGAGGCCAGTATGTTGGGCAGTGCCATCGAATATGTATCATGGTAATGGCCAGCCATACTCTCGATCGGAATCTCGGCTGCGACTGCCTGGAGCATTTTCTGGGTGGCCAGCGGTGTTCCCATTCCAATGGTGTCACCCAGCGAAATTTCGTAGCACCCCATATCCGCCAGCTTTCGGGCCACCTTTGCCACTGCCTGCGGGCTCACCTCTCCTTCGTAAGGGCAACCCAGAACACATGAGATATAGCCCCTGACTCTGACACCGGCCTGCAGTGCGGCCTTCGCAACCGGCTCAAAACGGGCAAGCGACTCGTCAATCGAACAGTTAATGTTTTTGTGACTGAATGATTCCGACGCAGCACCAAACACAGCCACCTCCCTCACGCCATGCGAAAGTGCCGCTTCAAGTCCTTTCAAATTTGGCGCCAGCACCGGAAACTGGATATGGCTGGTGCCCGGCAAAGCGAGCGAGCGTGTCAGCACGTCGGCACTGTCAGCCATTTGCGGGACCCACTTGGGCGACACAAATGCCGTTGCCTCGATCGTACGCAAGCCCGTACGCGCCAGACGCTCGATCAACTCGACCTTGATGTCTGTCGATACGGGCTGCTTCTCGTTCTGCAACCCGTCTCGTGGACCGACCTCAACGATCCGGACATCCGTGGGCAAGTGTTCCAGAGTCAGTTCAGGCATTTGTCGCCGCCTCACTTTGCACATGACGCTCAAGCTCCACCATCTCGGCACCATCTTCCACCTGGTCCCCCACCGCATACCTGAATGACGTCAAGGTGCCTGCGAATGGTGCGGTGATGGTGTGTTCCATTTTCATCGCCTCCAGCACCAAAAGCGGTGCGCCTTCCTCTACCTGAGCACCTTCGGTTGCCAGCAGGGCAATCACCTTTCCGGGCATGGGTGCCAGAAGCCCCCCTTCAGCAACACTGCCTTGCGCCGCGTGTTCGAGTGGATCGGCATGGTCAAGCACCCATGCCTGGCCATCCAGGAATACATGTCGTTTGTGCCCGACAGCGATCACACTGGCTTCCCGGCGTCTGCCATCGATATCAACCTGCAGACGTCCCCTGTCATCGCCTTGCGCGCGAACCTGCACACACTGGCCGTTGATATCCATCAGGAACCCATCTTCCTGGTAGGCGACTCTGACCACCCGCTCAAGCGATCCTCTCATAAACCGAAACTCGCGCTCAGCCTGAAGATTGAGGCGCCAGCCATCGGATACGTACCACGGAGATGAAGGTTCTTCTGTATGCGCAGCACGTCTTTGCGCCTGTTCAGTGTCTGTGGTCAGCTGAGCCAGCGCGGCCACCATCCACACATCATCAGGAATGTGTTCTGACTTTCTGAACAGAAAATCATGTTCGCGTTCGATCAGTCCAGTATCAAGATCCGCACCGGAAAATGCCGGGCATGCCGTCAGACGAGTCAGAAAGTCGATGTTGTTCGAAACACCAACGACCTGATAGTCAGCCAGCGCTTGCAACATCCGCGCCAGCGCCCTGTCCCGGTCGCTGTCCCAGACAATCAGTTTGGCAATCATGGGATCGTAATGTGGGCTGATCTCGTCGCCTTCTTCAACCCCGGTATCCACACGAATGTGCAGGTTCTCTGCGGGCGGCTCAAGATGCACCAGCCTGCCGGTCGATGGCAGAAACCCTCTGTCTGGATCTTCGGCGTAGATTCTCGCCTCTAGCGCATGGCCGTTCATGACGATCTGCTCTTGTGCAAGGGGCAAGGGTTCGCCACTAGCCACCCGCAATTGCCATTCGACCAGATCCTGACCGGTGATCATTTCAGTTACTGGGTGCTCCACCTGTAGCCGGGTGTTCATTTCCATGAAATAAAAGGACCCATCCTGATTGGCGATGAACTCAACGGTACCTGCGCCGACGTAACCCACCGCTCTGGCAGCATCGACTGCGGCCTGACCCATTGCGGCACGTCTCTCAGGAGTCATGCCTGGAGCCGGCGCCTCTTCGAGCACTTTCTGGTGGCGCCGCTGAACCGAACAATCCCGCTCGAAGAGATAAACCACATTGCCATGAGTATCACCAAAAATCTGAATCTCGATGTGACGTGGTCGTGTGATGTACTTCTCCACGAGCACATGATCATCACCAAAGCTGGAGACAGCTTCCCGCTTGCAGGAGGCCAGCGCGTCCAGAAACTGGCCGGACTGTTCGACCAGACGCATTCCCTTGCCTCCACCGCCAGCCGCAGCCTTGATCAGAACCGGATAGCCAATCTGCTCAGCTTGCTGATGTAGAAAAGCGGGTGCCTGATTCTCCCCGTGATATCCGGGAGTGAGCGGAACGCCTGCATCGCCCATCAACTGCTTGGCGTGAGACTTCGATCCCATGGAACGGATCGCGTGCGCAGGTGGACCAATAAAGACCAGACCGGCCGCGTCGCACGCCTCGCAAAACGCCACATTCTCCGACAAGAAGCCGTAGCCGGGGTGAATCGCCTGTGCACCGGTATGTTTTGCAGCATCAATGATCCGTTCGATCACCAGATAGCTTTCCCTCGCGCTAGCAGGGCCAATCAGGACCGCCTCATCTGCCATCCGGACATGACGCGCCCGGGTATCCGCCTCGGAATACACCGCAACCGTACGGATACCCATCCTGCGTGCAGTCTTGATGATGCGGCAGGCAATCTCGCCACGGTTAGCAATCAGAATCTTGTTAAACATGTTCTCTCCTCAGCCCTTGGGCAGCCACTGTGGGGGCCGCTTTGCCAGAAAGGCGTCGAGTCCTTCTCTGGCCTCAGGCGTTGCGCGCAATCTGGCAATCCGCTGCGCAGTATCCCGAACGATCTCATCGGTGACAGGCCGGCTGGCCACTGCGCGGATCAGGTCTTTGGCAGCAGCCTGTGACTGGGGCCCGCCACGCTGCAAGCTCTTGACCATCCCTGCCACACACTCATCAAGCGAGTCAGCCGCAACCACCTCATGAACCAGCCCAAGTTCGACGGCCTTGTGCGCACTGATCAACTCCGCAGTCTGAAAGTAGCGGCAGGCATGGCGCTCTCCGATTGCCCGTATCACATACGGACTGATGGCGGCAGGAATGATGCCGAACTTCACTTCTGAAGTCGCGAACAATGCCTGCTCGGACGCAATGCAGATATCGCATGCGCTGGCCAGACCCATGCCACCACCGAGTGCCGCACCTTGCACCCGTGCAACCGTTGGCTTGTTCATTTCAGCGAGCGTACGCATCATCAGGGCAAGCTTCATCGCGTCCGCAAAGTTCTCCGATTCGCTGGCCTGACCGGCCTGCTTCATCCACGCCAGGTCAGCACCGGCAGAAAAACTTTTACCCCGTCCAGCCAGAACCATCACTCGCACATCGCTTTGTTGATCCAGTTGTCTGAATGTCTGGGTCAACGCCTCAATCAACTCTGGATTGAACGCATTGTGCAATTCCGGACGATTCATCCATACCGTCGCCACGCCCTGATTCACATCGACTTCCAGGGTCTTGCTCTCCATTCTCGCTATCTCCTTTAACCGCAGATACATTCTGAGGTTCGCCAAAGTTCGGAACAACTTTTCTGATCACATACGGAACACGCCAAACCGGGTTGGTCCGATCGGTGCATTCAGGGTGGCTGACAGAGAAAGGCCAAGTGTCCTGCGTGTCTGGGCCGGGTCAATCACACCATCATCCCAGAGGCGCGCTGTCGCGTAATATGGATGTCCCTGATGCTCATACTGATCCCGGATGGGCATCTTGAATGCGTTCTCTTCGTCGCTGCTCCACTGCCCTCCTCTGGCCTCTATTCCATCGCGACGGACCGTAGCCAGCACGCTGGCTGCCTGCTCACCGCCCATCACGCTGATTCTCGAATTCGGCCAGGTCCACATCATTCTTGGACTGTACGCACGTCCACACATGCCATAGTTTCCAGCTCCAAAACTCCCCCCAATGATGGCGGTGATCTTGGGAACCTGAACTGTTGCAACCGCTGTCACCATCTTGGCACCATCCTTGGCAATGCCGCCAGTCTCATACTTGCGCCCGACCATGAAGCCAGTAATGTTCTGCAAGAAGACCAATGGGATACCACGCTGTCCGCAAAGCTCCACAAAGTGCGCGCCTTTCTGAGCGGACTCGCCAAACAGAATGCCGTTGTTGGCCACGATTCCGACTGGCATGCCATACAACTGGGCAAATCCGGTCACGAGCGTAGTGCCGTAACGCGCCTTGAATTCGTCAAAGCGCGACCCATCGACCACGCGTGCAATCACCTCGCGTACGTCGTAAGGTCTACGGGCATCTTTCGGCACAATCCCGTAGATTTCCTTCGGATCGTAAAGCGGCTCCTCAGCATTGCCGATCACCAGATCACCTGGTTTGCGATGATTCAGATTGGCGATGACCCGCCTGGCAAGACTGAGAGCATGGGCGTCATTCTCGGCAAGATGATCCGCCACACCGGACAGGCGCGTATGCACATCTCCGCCCCCCAGGTCCTCAGCACTGACAATCTCCCCGGTAGCCGCTTTGACCAGCGGTGGACCCGCCAGAAAGATCGTGCCCTGATTGCGAACGATCACGGTTTCATCACTCATCGCAGGAACGTAGGCCCCTCCTGCTGTGCAGGATCCCATGACCACGGCGACCTGCGGAATCCCCTTGGCCGACATGTTGGCCTGGTTGTAAAAAATGCGCCCGAAATGGTCACGATCCGGGAAGACCTCGTCCTGTAATGGCAGGAACGCCCCACCGGAATCGACAAGATAAATGCAGGGCAGATGGTTCTGCTCGGCTATTTCCTGGGCCCGTAGATGTTTCTTGACGGTGATGGGGTAGTACGTACCCCCTTTAACCGTGGCATCATTTGCCACAATCATGCACTCGACACCTTGCACCCTGCCAATGCCCGCCACCATGCCCGCCGATGGCGCATCATTGTCGTACATGTCATAAGCCGCGAGCTGGCCGATCTCCAGAAACGGGCTACCTGGATCCAGCAAATGGCCGATACGGTCTCGCGGTAGCAGTTTGCCTCTAGCGATATGCTTTGCCCGGGCGGCCTCGCCGCCTCCCATGGAAACCCGGGTTGCCGTGTCTCGCAAGTCTGCAACCAGATTGCGCATCGCCTCGGCATTCTCCTGGAACTGCGCGCTGCGCGGATTGACTGCAGATTGAATGATGCTCATATATCCTCACGTGTTTGCGCTTTTATTTATTCTGTGCCGGCTTTCACCGACTCTGTCCAGATCAGTCCGAACCCATACCAACCGACCATGATCGCGAACTCGAGTTTCGCACTGATCAAGCATTTTCGGAACACCTTGCCGCTTGCATCACACACGGGGCTTGCGGGCAGACCAGCACAGGGGTTCTGAGATTCAAGCGAAGAAGGCCACTCTTTGCAGCAGCTGTCGCATGCGTCAGCTGCGCGTGACCTTCATGATTGCCTGGGCCAGCAAGACCGGTCTGTCCTCTACGCTGATCGCCCCCCGTAGAAACAGCATGCTGCGCGTTGCATGCGTCACCTGCGCGTCTGCGACAAGAAACTCCCCCTCACGCGCCGCCCCCACAAAATGCGTGGTGAGTTCAACCGTGACGCAGGGCTGACGCCCGCTGTGCGACCAGGCCTGCAAACTTACCGCATGGTCAATCAGTGTTGTCAGCGCGCCGCCATGCACGATTCCAACCGGATTCAGATGACGCGCCTGGACGAGCAATCCGAACTGCCAGCTAGCAGGATGCTCACCCGAATCCTCTATCCGACGAGTCCAGAGCGGACCTGCCAGACCCATAAAACCCGGCATATCGCGTGACTTCCATCCTGCAGCCGTCAGGGCAGCCCCGGATACATCAGATCCATGCGTGTTCTGATCGACCGTGGACTTGTCACTGATGGTTCTAGAAGCTTGTTTCACACTGATACTCCCGGGACGAGTGCGTCGGACCAATGGATCAAGCGGAGCCTGAACATTCATCCGATCGCTTTGATTCCTTGCTTAGTTGATCTTCAGTCCGGCCTTCTCGATGACAGGCTCCCACTTGACTCGCTCACTACTCGTGAATTCATCCAGATCAGCAGGTGTGCCACCCTTGACCTCAAAACCCATTTCAAGTAACCGGGCCTGGGTTTCCGGACGAGACAGCACGTCATTGAAGGCTTTGTTCAGCTTGTCGATCACCGCCTGCGGGGTCCCTTTGGGTGCGAACAGTGCGTTCCAGGCGGTCACATCAAATCCGGGAACACCTTGCGAGGCAACCGGCGTTGCGCCGGGTACGAGTTTGCTGGGTTCGGTTGAGGTCACGCCGATCGGCCGCAGCTTCTTGCCAGCGATGTGCGGGCGAGTCGCGGTGGGTGTATCGACTGTTACCTGGATCTGACCACCAAGCAGATCCGACAACGCGTTGGCAGAACCTTTGTAAGGCACGCCAAACAATGGGACCCCAGACTCTTCCTTGAGCAACTCCACCACCAGTCGCGCGGTTGTGCTCGGCATGGCCACATCGGCTGCGCGCGGATCGGCCTTGACCGCAGCCAGCAATTCTTCAACCGATGTCAGAGGCGAATCGGTAGTGACGGCCACAACCATCGGAAATGCGCCCACCAGCAGCACTGGCTCAAAATCCTTGTCGGCCTCATAACCTGTGTTGGAGTACAGGAACTGGTTCAACACGTGTGTCGCGTTGGTACCCATGGTCAGGGTGTAACCGTCATTCTCCGCGCGCGCCGCATAGCTGGTACCGATGTTGCCGCCTGCACCAGGACGGTTGTCAATGACGACCGGCTGACCCAGGTCCTTGGCCACCAGATCAGCCAGGTAGCGGGTTGCGACGTCAGTACCTTGACCGGCGGGATACGCCACGACAATCGTGATCGGCTTGTCAGGATAGCTGTTGGCAAGTGCTGCCGGAGCGGCCAGAGCCAACGACACTGCGGTCAGAACGGAACCGGCAATGGGCTTGATCATAGAACTAAGTCGTTGCATCTTGATGTCTCCTCAAAATTGAGTTTTATTTAGCATGAACACAACTATCTCGAAACGACGCCGTCCATATCAGGCATCGCTCCAGACGCTTCCAGCGCACGGATATCGGCATCCTGATATCCGTGTTCGCGCAGAATAGGGTGAGCATCTTTCGCAAAAGCAGGTGGTGCAGAGCCTTGCTGCCCAGGCGTACCGTGTAGTCGCATGGGCGAACGCAAGCCGCGATACACACCATCCGTGACAACCATTTGTCGATGTGCGACGTGTGGGTGATTCAAGGCTTGAGGCACCGAGTTAACACTTCCGGCGGGAACACCAACACGCATGAGTGCCTCGCATAACGCCTGAGCATCGTGACCGCTGATGGCCTCTTCAATTAACTGTTTGAGTGCATCGCGATGGCTAACGCGTCGAGCGTTGGAGCTGAAACGCTCATCCTCAAGCAGGGGGTCCAGACCGACATGCTTGCAGAATCGCCTGAACTGCCCATCATTGACCACGCCAATGAAAACCTCACCATCACGAGCTCTGAACTTGTCGTAGGGTGCAATATTGGGGTGTGCACTGCCAAGCAGTTCTGGCTCACGTCCTGAGGCAAACCAGTTTGACGCATGTGGAATCAGAAGGCTCAGCGCAGTGTCAAACAGGGCCGCTTCAACTCGCTGCCCCTGTCCGGTGTGATGGCGAGCCTGCAATGCCATCAGAATCTCTGACAGTGCAACATACCCTGTCAAGTGATCAACGATGGGTATGCCGACCCGGGTCGAGCCGGTTTCGGTTGACCCATTGATACTCATCACCCCGCAGATCGCCTGCAAGACCGCGTCATATCCGGGCAATCCACCAAGTGGACCGTCTGATCCGAATCCAGTCACTGTGCAATACACGAGTCCCGGATACCGGTCTTTCAAAGTCTGCTCATACCCGATCCCCCACTTCTCCATGGTGCCAGGAAGAAAGTTCTCCACCAGCACATCGGCACCATCGAGCAGCGTGTGCAGTACCGCCTGGGCACGGGGTTTCGAGAGATCCAGACTGATCGAGCGCTTGCCACGGTTAAGCGCAGAAAAGTAGGCTGCGTTACCACAAGAGCCAAATGGTGGGCCGAGTTTTCTGGTTTCATCACCCATCGGCGGCTCCACCTTGATCACATCGGCCCCGTTGTCGGCCAGCATCTGGGTGCAAAGCGGACCTGCCAGCACCCGGGTCAGGTCGACCACTTTGATTCCACAGAGCGCTCCGTTAGTGTTCGCGCTCATGATTTACCTTAACCTTTGCTAGGCAGAACGACGATACCGGTTCCGACCGCTGAGAGTTCATCGTCCTGGTTGCGGGCCTGTTGCTCGATTTCGACCATGTGTTTGCCGTCTTCGACAAACTTGCGCTTGACCTTGCCGTGGATGAACAACATGTCGCCTTCAGGGTTGTGACGACGAACCTGGCAGGTGGTCTTGTGCAGGAAGCCAGCATCTCCCATCCAGTTGGTCAGCTGATGGGTCAGCCAGGAAGTCCGCTCTGGACCATAGTCGTAGGCACCTGGTGCCCCGACTTCCAGTGCAAAGTCTTCTTCCCAGTGCACGCGCTCAGGCACATCCGGAATACCAAAACGGTTCTTGATGCCAACGCCGGGGTGTGCATCAATCAGCCTCCATGCCATCTTGTTGGCGCGAATGTACAGGCCGCCCCATCCCTGGGCATACGCGATAAAGCCAGTGACGGTCATCGGGCCTTTGAACATGACGGGCAGCTCTTCACCCTCGTTCACTTCTTCCCAGTAGCGCGGCACGGCGCCCCGGACTTCTTCATTGCGATACAGGTTGTAAGCCGCCTGCAGCTCTTCGTCCGTGTACTGACGAGGACCGCGCTCGCGCACTTCCTTGTACTTGGTGCCCTTTTCACGGGCATGATCTCGCTCGGTACGGAAGCACCAGCTATCAGCTTCAGCAACCTTGTCGCCTTCCTGATTAAAGAAGTCCACGTGGTAAATCTGCTGGACAGCACGGCCGGCAAAGCGCGTGTCGTGTTCGATCAGATCTTTGAGATAGGCCTCGGTTCGGATCTCGTCATTGCGACTGACCACTTTGTGCCAGGTCCAGTTTGCACCCGACCACATCGCATGTACCCCTGGCAGCCCACCTACGTATCCCGACACAATCCGGTTGGTTGCGAACAAAAAACTTGGCAACGCAATGATGCCGCCATACTGGGTGTTGGCCGCGTATGCCGGGTCACACCAGAGTGGATTGTCGTCACCGATCCCATGCGCATAGTGACGGATGTTGTCGCGTGTGGCTTCGTAGCACCATGGCTCTGCCGTCTCGTTGATCTTTACGCCGATACGACGTCGCAAGTCATCAAGGCCTGCTTCGGTGATTTTGGGGAAGCTGCGCTCAATCTGTGTTGACACAATAGGTCTCCTTTTTCAATTATGGGTATGTAAGCTTGATCTAACTGATATATGTTCTGACGATGAATTCAAAACTCACGACTGGGCCGCTGCCAGCGCCTGGGCTTCGCGTTCACGCAACACCTTGCGATGCACCTTTCCGGCAGGGGTTTTGGGGAGCTCGCTCACGATCGCAACATGTCGCGGATACTCGTGCTGGCTTAGCTTTCGCTTGACCAGATCCTGAATTTCTGCAGTAAATTCAGCGCTCTCTGGCCGACCGCTCACGATGAACGCCTTGACCACCTGACCTCTGAGCGAATCTGGCACACCAATCGCAGCGGCTTCCAGAACGTCGGGATGCATGAGCATCACGTTCTCGATCTCCACAGCACTCATGGTCCATCCGGCAGAGATAATCACATCGTCCGCACGCCCACCGTGGTAGAAGTAACCCTCCTCGTCCACACGCCCCAGGTCCTTGGTTCGAACCCATTCGCTGCGACGCCAGACCATCATCTCGCCGGTGTCACCTACTGCACATTCATTCCCTTTTGCATCGTGAACCTCCACTTTTCCACCAGGAATCGGCTTTCCAAGCGACCCACGCTTGACCGCAAAATCAGGCGCTCCGGGGTAGCTCACGAGCACCACACCAATCTCGGTGGTGCCGTACATGCTGCAGACTTCTAGACCGAACACACGCTTGATAAAGTCAGCGGTATCGTCATCAATGGGCTCACCTGTGAATGAGAGTTTTTCGAAGCTGTACTGGTAGTTGCTGGCAACCCCACTGTTTTTGATCATGCGGTAGTGGGTTGCAGCGGCAGACATGTTTGTGAAACTGTGCTGGGAGAGTGCCTCGAT
Organism: Orrella marina; assembly: GCF_003058465.1. NCBI lineage: Bacteria > Pseudomonadati > Pseudomonadota > Betaproteobacteria > Burkholderiales > Alcaligenaceae > Orrella > Orrella marina. The sequence goes on from NZ_CP028901.1 coordinate 2,089,014, forward strand.
GAGTCGAACCGGATTAAAGCGCCCGCTGTAGGCGCCCACGGTCAGTCCCATTGCAAGCGGCGCTAGCGTACCGTGCCACAGCCCATGGCCCCACGCAGGTGAGGACGGGCAGAAAAAACGGTCACCGGGACGAAGGCCTGTTCCGTACAGCGCAGCGACCATCAGCGTCACGAGTGCCCGATGGGAATGTTTGACCGCTTCAGGCAGCTCCCTGGTGGTGCCCGATGTGTACTGAAACACAGCAAGCTCATTACTGTGCGACTGAACCGGGTATGTGTCGGAGAATCCACTCAGCGAGCGCTCAAACTCCGCGTCATAGATCTGCACGTTCACCGACTGGCTGACACCGGAAACATCCTGTGCCTTGTGGGCGTGCGTAAGCAGCATGACCGGCTTGCAATCGTTCACTCGCAAGGCAATGCCATCCGGTCCGAACAAGGTGAACATCGGCACTGCGATCGCGCCGTGCTTGATGACACCGAACATCGCGACATAGAAGGCCTTGGAGGGGTCAAGCATGATGGCAACCCGATCCCCGCGATTGACGCCCTGCTCCTTCAGGAAATGCGCAAACCGTGACGACTCCGCTGACAGCTCCGCATAGCTGATGATCTCGTCGGTGCCATCCGCATGGGCAACGATCAGTGCATCGCGGCCACTTGTGGCGTGCCGGTCAACACACTCATGGGCGATGTTGAACGAATCACGGTTTCCATCAAACAGGTCCCACAATTTCTCCGGGGAAAAATGTTGCTGCGCATCCGCATAACTCTGGTAATCGGTAAGTAGGGTCATGATCTGGACCAAGGCTGTTGTTGATATGAGTCCAGTATGGCTGCATCGATTTATTTTTGTCAAATGAATTATTAAATTGTATATATACAAAATATACTGTTCAATCAACAACGCTGATTGATTTCAAGGATTCTGGATTGGCAGCATATGTCACACTTCTGATTCCATCGCTGTTCAGTATAGGGAGGCCACGGTTTAAATTTTTTTGTTATAAATCATGGTATTAAATTTCACCATGGGCGAGTTTAGATCCCGCCTTGCAATCCATCCATGCGTCCGGAGATGACCATGCTGCGTCACTCAGACATATAAAAATGGATGATCGTCTTACTCGAAAATATGAAATTATTTTGTCGGTATACAATAACTATTCTCCAAAAATTTTCTAGAAAACATCCACTCAAACGACAGACCGTGGTCCGCGGACCTGCTCAGGAGCGACTATGTCCACTGTTTCCCCCACCAAAAAGCCGGCGCGTGTCCGTCCCGTACCCGCAGTATCAAGAGCCATCGCCATCCTTCGTCTGCTCGGAGAATCCGAGCAACCGCTTGGCGTGAAAGCCATCGCTGACGAACTCGGACTGGTGCCGTCCACAACACTGCACATTCTTCGCGTGCTGGTCAGTGAAGAGCTCATCGAAGTCGATGCAGACACCAAGCGATACGTACTAGGAGGTGGCATGATCACGCTGGCCAGAAGCGTTCTGGAAAAGGGCAGCTTCGCTGAGCGGGCTCAGCCTGCTCTGGACCGGATCGCCTCCAGTTTCGGAGTCACGGCCATGTTTGTCGAAGTGACGGCGCAGGAATCGGTGGTGGTGCTGGGGATATCTCATTCAGCCCAGCCATTCCGGATTCACACCGATGTCGGCAGTCAGTTCAACACGCTGGTCAGTGCCACAGGTCGCCTGATCGCCGCACACAGCAATGCGCCCTGGAGCAGCCTGCGCCAGAAGTTCGATGCAATTGCCTGGGACAGACGCCCTGCTTTCACGGACTGGAAGATGGAGGTCGAACTTGCAAAGGAACAGGGCTGGAGTATTGATCGCGACAACTTTCTGAGAGGAATCACCGTTCTCGCTGTTCCTGTCCTGGCACCGAGTGGACGCCTGTCCCATACCCTGGTGGCTGCCGGCCTGTCGTCGCAGTTCGATCAGGACTTCACGACGGATCTGGCGCAATCTATGCGCCAGGAAGCGTCGGCCTTATCCAGAATGACGCTCGGCTAAAGAACGCCGACAAGACTTATTCAAGACATATAGACCGTTTAGTCCTTTGCGTTCACATTCGGCGCTATGCTAAACATTGCGCAGGGGAGATAACTAGCGGGAGTCAGAGCTCATGGCGTTGCTTGGCATCGGCGAGAAGGATCGTTACGGTCGACAGAAACGAATTGCCCACGAGGGCAAATTCCTGCGTGCCAGTCGAACTGGTGGCATATCGCTACGAGCTCAGACCCGAGCCGCAGGCCTGAATCTGACTGCCAACACCAGGCATGGTTTGAGAGTTTCTCACCGACTTGGCAGAAAGACCCAGCTTGCGTTTCAAAACGGCAGACTGGTGTTTCGCGGACGTTACGGCTCAGGCCCGACCCGGTTGAATGTCTCGAAGACTGGTATGACCGTCTCGACCCGCAATCCGTTTGGCACCATCAACTGGATCAAACCGAATCGATCGTCTGCAAAACTTTTCGGGGTCCAGGTTCGCGGACAGAAGGCGTTATTCATCCAGATGGTCATGCTTGCAATCACAGGCGTCGTGGCACTGGCCTCACTGGCGATCAATCTGTGTATCCTTCTGATCAACGTCATCGTCTGGCTGGCAACACATCTATGGAATCTGACCGCAAAAATACCCGACACACTTGATGACATTGCCCACATCTGGCGCAAACGCAGGCTGCGTCAGACAAGACTCGAGCTCGACCACACCGTGCAACAAGCTATCGATGACTGGTCGCAAGATGATGTCATTCATGCAAACGAGTTAATGTTTCTCTCAGTTGCACGTGGCCACAGCGCACTCGATGCCAGTCGCACAAGCGACTGGCCACTTGCGCAACACCTGACTGTAAGAAAGCACCGTCGGACACTCGACCAGGAAACACACCAGCGAATCGGTGCACTCATCGAGCATGCACTGACACGAGATCGCAACAAGCCTGACAAAGCTGATCACACGGATGCCGCAGAGCATAAGCAGCCAGGGACAACCACTGCAGTTCGGATTCTCGCACTGACAGCCTTGATTGCGAAGGCAACAGAATCGAAGATCACCGCATCGCAACGCCCGGAACTGCTTTTCGCACTAGACGATCTGATGCTTGAGCAAGGATCTCGCAATGTCCTGCAGGACCAGATGCTTGAAGTATTCGCCGACCAATGCGGGTTGCGCCTGACAAACCGGACGCACTGAAGCGCCACTGCGCGCCCGAGCCGGCGCCAGCAGCTCAGACAATCGCATCGTTGTAGACGTTTACCATGGATGGCAAAAGGTTCAATGGCATCACTTCAGCCAGAATATCTCCCGACTCCTGCGCGCTCAGATTGCTATCGTGCTGATACTGCTGAAACAGTGTTTCCTTGGCAATCAAGCTCTTGGCGGCTAGCACCTGCATGTCAGGCTCCTGTGCGCCGTTCATGATAGTGAACACATACGGGTCGATGTCGTCACCACGCCTGATCGCCTTCTGAATATCATCAACCCAGTAGGCCCTTCCCACATCATCTGGCACGCGATTGAACAGGACCTGATAGACCGTATCCAGAAACGCGTTGATATCAGACTCCTCGGTGGTCGGGTTCTGAAGAAAGGGATAGAGCATGCGAGCCCGCTCGCTTTCCCCAAGCACATTGGCCAGACTGTAAAAAGACTGCTGTGCAGACAGTCCCTGCTCCTCATACTCATCGAGCAAGCCAAGATACACGTCAGCCAGATCCTGGTCGATTCCATGGTGAAGGTAGCCGTACGCTCCAAGCCCTACTAACGAGTAGTCTCCCATTGCTCCAGCAAGCTCTCCGATCTCCGGCACGACCTGCAGTTTGACTCTGGACACGGATGACTCAATCTGACCATCTCCAAGATCCTTATGGGCGAGGTAATCGAAATAATCCAGCCCCACAAAACCCTTATCAGCCGTATAGGTGAACGAACCGTTTTTATTGAACGCCAGGTGACCATAGGCCGGACCATTGAGCAGGGTCGCTGACTCGGGTGCGCCCAGATCATTGGTCAGTACGCCATCAGTCTGGCTCACTTTGAGGACAGCGGGAGACTGTACAAGGTAAGCATCACTCATCGCCTGCCCCTGTTCCCCTCGTCCATCCACAGTCAGCGTCAATGGATTGCTGGTCTGAGCGAACTGGACACTCTTGCCGTCGACCATCGAATACTCGGTCATCGTGACGCTGTACTTTCCAGGCGCAATGTGTGTCATCCCTGTCATCCACCTTCCATCGATATCGGCAGCCGCTTCCAGACTTCCAGCGGTACCTTGATCCCTTCCTGAGAACAGATGCCAGGTAACTTTGACCGTATGCTGAGCTGAGACCTTGTTGGTGTAATGGCCAATCCACGCATCGGCACCCGTCCTGGAGGCCGGGTTCAAACCGGTCCAGCCAAAGACAGCGTTGTTTCCCTCTACTATCGCACTCGGATTAATCATGCTGGACTGCCCGGTCGCTGCGACAAACTGTTTGGAATGGTCTAGTGCACCAACGACCGGTGCTGCAGGGACGCTGCCTGACATTGCATAAGCCTGACCAGAACTCGGAAACGCGTACAGCAGTGCCGGATCAAAAAAAGCACCCGATCCAGCAGCCAGATTCAGCGTTGCACTCGGCCCGGAATCCTGAGACATCGAAGTGAACTGGGCCCCGCCATCAATGGCCAGCTTTCCATCGTGGTAGTAGAACCCACCGCTTCCATCCGAGGTGGTGAACATGTTGAACGTTTTGAGCGCCCCCTTTGTTTCCCATTTGGAAACCGTCTTGTCATAAACCGTCAGACGATGCCAGTTAATGTCTCCCTCTTTCGTGCTCAGCGGGATGTCGTTGATCAGCATGGACCCGACACCCTGCTGACCATAGGATGTGTTGGCGGTGAGTCCGGCGCGCCCACCTTCCGAACTCAGGCTCCATTGTGACCAGAGTTCCTCGTCCTTGCCTGCGTCAGAGTAAATATAGGCGGGATTGGACCAGGAGTCCTTGCCCACGAGATACTGATATGAGAATGCAAACTTGGAAGGGTCTGCGAACCAGGAAGTCTGCCCAAGCCTGTTTGACGGAACCGAAGGATCGCCCGCCGGTGTTCCTGCCGGAATGCCAAGATTCAGCACCATATTGCCGAATGTTGCATTGCTCATGTCCGGAAAAGTTGCGTAACCCGACTTGGAAGGCGGCGCGATATAGTCATAAAGCACCGGCTTGACATAGCCTGACGGGGTCTGCGCATCATCAAAAATCGTCAGCGTGATCTGGTCTGCACTGACATTCTGATTGACGCCGTTTACCGTCTGAAAAAGATTTAACAACGGGCCACCAACCGGATACTGGCTCATGGCGTTGTCTGAATACTGCGAGCCGTACGAGTTCGATTTATCGAAGAATACCTTTGAGTATTCATCATAGGTCGGCGCGATGTCCCCGGACTTCAGATTGCTGCCAAATGCGTAGACGGGACTCCAGTTCCAGTTGTAATCAAGGTTGACCTCATCAGTCATGGAGGTCGGTGTCGCCCCCCTCTGCCCAAGGTAGCCGAGGTCCAGTCCCGTTAGAAACTGGGTAAAAATTGCACCGTACTGATCATTCTCACCGAGAAACTCTGATTTGTAGAACGTTTCCTTGCCGTTTACGACCGAGTAAATGTCTGCCTTTGTCGACGCGTCAATTGCATAGATATTCCTGGCCAGATCCGCCGAACTGATCTTGATCGTGCCCTTGATCTGACTGTTGACGTCAGGCGTCAGAATATACGTTCGGGTTGCCTCATCGTAGGACGCACGATAGTTATAGAAGCCCTGGTTGTGCCATTCACCGGTGGCGTCCGGGGCACCATTGAATATTCCGGCAATCCTGACGGGATTGTCCTTGAGATGTTCCCCAAGTTTGGATAGATAGGTTGTCCAGTGAGCGTCGGTGTATTCCGTCGGCCTGACATACAAACCCTGTGACGCCGTTGAAGGCGACCCCGCGTAGAGAAACTCGTCCGCCAGCGGACCCGAGCTGAACTTGATCAAAGGCGAACCCGCCGAGTGCATGTCTGCGAGAAGCGTGTTGCCGGAGACTCCGTAACCTGCGGTCATCGCTGAACTGCCATTGGTGTAGTCGACCCGCAGCGACATCGGAAATCCGAAGCCGTTGACTGACGTCAGGTTGCCTTGTGGTGTGCCACCGGCATCTGCCGGATCGAGCGCATACTCGAACGAGTCGTAGCGAAACTGGTCGGTCGCTGTTGTCGACGTACTCGGAGCCAGATCGGCCTCTTTGGTGATCTGCTTCTGAATGCTGGCCAGATCAGCATTGGTCTGAACCACATACAACTTGCCGCTATTGATCAGCGGAATCGTGGCGCTGGCACTTGCCTTCTTGCTGGCCGCGTCATAGATAGTTGACCAGTATGCTGTCGCGCCATCAAATGCTACGGTAAAGAGATAGGCATCCTTGCTTTCGAGAAATGCCTTCTTCTGTGCTGTCAGGTCAACTTTGATCGCGCTGGTCGTCATGGAAAGATCCGCCTCGGCATTTCTCTGAAAACATGTCAGTAAGACACTTAAGCAGCCTGTCAGGCTACATACACCCCAACCGCGACAAAAACCGTAGCTGTCAGCTTGCACGCAGACATCCACTGATCAATGATTGAGCAATCGATCTTGTTATACAGCCATTCGTTTTGCCTGAGCAACTAAGTTATTTGCATCAACGTCTCCCCAAAAGGACCGCGATTCCTACTTCGCTTTGGCCGATGGTCAGTGACGCTTCAGTGAACTCCTGCTTTATCGAGGGGCCTGACTGCACCGACTCTGCACAGGCTAAAACTCGATGCCCTCGCACTAGAATATTGATTGCGCCAACCAGGTCGGCTTTTCCTTCAAAATCCCAACCGACACACACGAAACGCGCTTGCGTCTGGCGGTTGCCTTTCGACTCATGGCCACAACACGAACAGGTCTGGCTGGCGTATCGGGGCGCAACGGCAACAACAAACCCACCAGCCCGTACGCGCCTTGTACTCGAGTTGCCGGCGAAACTGCGCCCAGCCTTGATCTAGAATTGACCGTTTCAGGCCAGACTTCTGTTTCAACGAGGAGTCCATCACGCAGCCTGCAGCACAAAATATCCCTCTCACCAGAGTACGCAGTCAACCCGTCCCGGATTCGCGCAGGGTGATAATGGAAGGCTACGATATGGCTGACTTGCCACCAGACACCTCTGATCTGAGTTCACTTCAGTTCGGCTCGAAGGGCGTGGCGTTCAATCGGCTTATAGCTACCCGATAACATGCTGCCCCCGCGCAGGCGATACACCGTGAGGAAATGTGCGTTGAACCTTTCCCCAGCTCGAATCCGGAGACTGACGATGCGGGCCTGCCTGCGGCTCCAGGCTGCTTTGCTGGACCTGCGGGACGGAACTGAAGCCCTGTGGTTTAGAGCCATGCGCTGGCGCAATCTGCCTGAAACCCTCAACTGGCGGCTGGAGGGTCCTTTCGATAGCAGTTACAGCCTGGCCCTGGTCAACCGGGAGACAGCCAGATCGCTCACTGAACTTGGCCACTGCGTGGCATTAAAAAGTACCGAAGGCCCGGGTGACTTTGATCCCGATGGCTCGTTTCTGCTACGCAATCCAGATCTGAACGAAATGCACTTGCGCACCCAACAGCGCAAACCATACAAACTGCATGTGACAAGCCGCAATCTTTATCCGCCGAGGGTTCACAGCATGAGCAGATCCATACGCTGCCTGCATGCGTATGCCTGGGAGGAAAGCGAGTTTCCCCAGTCATGGGTCCATCAGTTCATTCACCATCTTGACGGCATCTCGGTTGTCTCACATCACGTTCGCAAGATCCTGATTGACAACGGCGTCACTGTTCCTATAGCCGTCACCGGGCTGGGCACGGACCACTGGAGAGGACTAACATCCCAGCCCGGGATCAGTGTGTCTGGCAGGTCATTCAGGTTTCTCCATGTTTCCTCATGCTTTCCGAGAAAGGGCGTGGACTGCCTGCTTCAAGCCTATGGCATCGCATTTTCCAGTGAGGATGATGTCACCCTGATCATCAAGACCATCCGCAATCCGCACAATGAGGTTCACACATGGCTGGCACAGGCCCGCGGGCGACGATCTGACTACCCACACGTCGAGATCATCGAAGAAGACCTCTGTGACCGCCAGCTCAAGAATCTGTATGAACAATGTCACGCGCTGGTCAATCCAAGTCGTGCGGAGGGGTTCTGTCTACCCCTTGCTGAAGGCTTGCTGTCCGGACTGGCGGTCATCACGACTGCGTGGGGTGGGCAGACCGACTTCTGTGATGAATCTGTTGCCTGGATGGTTGACTACAAATTCGCCAGAGCCCAAAGTCATCTCGGACTGACCGACTCCATCTGGGCAGAGCCTGACACAAGCCACCTTGCATCAGTCATGCGTGAGGTTTACCAGGCACCTGAGAGGCTGCGAAGGGCTCGTATTCTGGCAGGCCAGAACCGGCTTCAATCAAACTGGCGATGGGATCAGTCAGCATCCCGTCTGGTCGAATCGGTGCGACGATTTCGGAACAGACCTCTCCCCCCGAGACCTCGCATTGGCTGGGTCACGACCTGGAACGCCATGTGTGGCATCGCCACTTACTCCGAGCACCTGGTCAGACATATGTCAACGCGTGTGACCGTACTTGCTTCAAACACCGCATCCACGGTCAGGCCGGATGAACGACACGTCCAGCGCTGCTGGGTGAGCGAAGACCCCTCGAATCCTATCGAGTTACAACTGGCTATTCGTGATCGAGGCCTGAATGTTCTGGTCATCCAGTTCAACTACGGCCTGTTCGACTTCACGTCATTTGCAAACTTCCTGAATGGCGAAGTGGATGCCGGGCGCACAATCATCGTCATGATGCATGCCACCGCAGACCCTGGTAACCGGCGCGACAAGCGCCTGATGAACCTTGTGCCGGCACTTGCGCGCTGCGACAGGTTGCTCGTTCACAGCACTCACGATCTGAACCGGCTCAAGACACTGGGACTGACCGAGAACGTCACGCTTTTTCCGCATGGGATTCTGGACATCCCAGACGGATCCCGGTGCTTCGCACCAATTGGTCAGAGGCAAATTGTTCTGGCCACCTACGGCTTCTGTCTGCCTCAAAAAGGACTGCCAGAGATAATCGAAGTTCTGGAACTGCTCAGACAGCAAGGACTGGACGTGAAACTGCGTATGGTTAACGCACGTTACCCCACCCAGTCCTCCGCAGATCTTGCCCAGCAGATCCGAAGCACCATCAAACGAAGGAATCTGGAAAAGCACATCGAGCTGCATGACCAGTTTCTGTCAGATACGGACAGCCTTGAACTGTTATCAGGTGCCGATATCATCGTGTACCCTTACCAGACGACCGAGGAATCAGCCAGCGGCGCCGTACGTTACGGACTCGCTGCTGCCAGAGTAGTCGCCGTTACTCCGCTCGCGATCTTTGAAGATGTGGGGCCATATGTCAGCAAGTTGCCCGGCATCCGTCCAGCGCAAATGGCAGACGGCATTGCTCAGCTGATTTACACCCTGCGAACCTGCCCACAGAATATCGAAAGCCTGCAACCTGGTGCCCAGATCTGGCGTGACAGCCACCGTCATACTGTTCTGGCCAGGCGCCTGGACAACCTCATCACAAGTTTGCTGACAAACCGCTCCAGCTCTCCCTGATCGCTTCGCACAGGTTTTCGAGGGGTCTGAACAAGAACCCGAATAGCGCCATATGACCAGTCACAATATCGGCAATCACAGTAATAGCCTGCAGAGGCCTATCGCCACTCACCGTCACTGGCTGAATCAGCAAAGAGAGACTGACCGTACTGACCGAGCCGCCAGTTAACGATTTCATCGGTCATCCGACTCAATGTGCCTGTCTCATCTGGCAACACAGTCTGAGTGAACCTGAAAACGGATCCATCAGATGCAAACCAGGCAATCGCAGAGCCGGGCTCAGGCGTGCACCAGTAGTGGACTGGCATCTTCTTCCATTGATTAGCCCACCGTCGGTCTGACAAACTGGAAAGCGGCTGCAACGATGCAGGCAGGTCACGTTGCCAGGCCGGGTTTCGCAAGAACCAGTCTTTTCCCCAGACTGCGAGACTGTCGATCGCCACCTCCTGATCCAGCTTTTCCCGAGAAATCAAAGTCTTCAACAAGATGAGCTTGTAGGACCGAACGACCCGGGTCACGGTCAGGTCCCTGAACCACTGCGCGTGACGCTCGATGACAGCCATCTCATCCGGTGTGGCATCACCCTGTTCATCCAGATACTCCCACCAGGAGCCATGATTGCGCCGCAGGTTCGTCAGGTTGACACCGGTTTGCGCCAGTTCGGTGATGGTAGGGCGACGCCCCAGGCTCGCCCTGGTCGCCGTGTACTGTCGATCTAACCTGTCCTTGACCAGACCATCCAGAAACTCGATGAAGCCCAGGTCGTAGTTGACGAAGCAACCCTTTGCAAGCTTGAGATCAGACCTGTGCAAGTAACTCACCAGCTCCCGACGGGAAGGTTTGTGTGCGAACTGGTGTCCCAGCAATAGCTCGGGACGATTCAGAAAACTATGATGATTTCCTACAAAGTCAACGACAACCAGTCGATCCTTGGTGTCACTCAGACGCAGTCCCCGACCCAGTTGCTGTAGAAAAAGAACCCTGGATTCGGTTGGGCGCAGCATCATCACCGTGTCAATCTCAGGCAAGTCCACGCCCTCATTAAACAGATCCACCGAGAACACAACCCGCACGACCGCGCGAGCAAGTTGATGCAATGCCTGCGAGCGCGTAACTTGCGAGTCGCTATGGACGCTAAGTGCGGGTACTCCCGCATGCTGGAAGAAATCCGCCATGTAATCCGCATGTTTTTGCGAAGCGCAGAACGCGAGCGTTCTCGATTTCGCCCTGGATTTCCACTCGTTAAACACATGACGGGCCCTCGACCGAGTCGCGAGCTGCGCAAACAGGCTATCCGGATCGAAACGGCCGTTTCGCCATGGAATGTGCTGATAGTCGACATCCCGGTCGAAAATACCGTAGTAGCTGAATGGGCAGAGTTGGTCGGCCTCGATCCCATCAAACAGATCGAACCTGAAGATCAGATTGTTATCACATAGATGCAGGATGTCTGATCCATCCGAGCGGTCCGGCGTCGCGGTCAGTCCCAGCAGGAACTCTGGCTCGAAGTAGGACAGCAGTTTCTGATATGTACCTGCCGCAGCGTGGTGAAACTCGTCGACCACAATGTAATCGAAGTGATCCCTACCAAAACGCTCGAGATGGGACTCTCTAGCGAGCGTCTGGACCGAGGCAAACAGCAGATCCACGTGATCGTCCTTTTGCTTGCCGGTGAACCGGCCGATCCGCTGGTCTGGCATGACGTTCAGAAAGCTGACTTGTGCCTGCAGCAGAATCTCTTCGCGGTGCGCGACAAAGAGCACTCGTTTTGCGCCGGCCTGTATGGCATCAAAGGCTGCCAGATAGGTTTTACCAAGTCCTGTCGCGAGCACCACCAGCCCCTTGCGCAGTCCTCTCGCGCGAGCCAGTTTCAAGGCCTCAAGCGCACTCACCTGATGTGGTCTGGGAGTCGGCTTACCGGGTGATGCAACATCAACCTCGGGTCTGACAACATCGATCGGCACGATCTTGCGCGCATTGTCGTACCGGGTCTGATACTCATCAATCCACACAGAACTCAACGGCACGACCTGCGGGTGTTGATTCAAGGTCGCAAACCCCTGCCGGACCTGCGCGACACGCTTGTCGGACGAGGGATCGTGCTCATCCGGGTAGCTAAGGTGGTAGTTCCACTCCAGACCGTCCGTGAGTGCTTTCTTACTGAGATTGCTCGATCCGACGAACACATCAGCGCTGACCATCGCGCCTTGTTCTGACTTCACAAAGATGTACGCTTTGAGATGAAAACTGTCACCAGGCCCGGTCTGGAACACCCGGATGTCTGCTCCACGCTCGGCCAGCAACATCAGTTGTCTGAGCGCAATCGGATCGGTCACACTCAGATAGTCACTGGTCAAAACGGCTAAACGCACATGTCTGCTCTCGGACAGGAGTGCGGCTTCGAGGTCCCCGAAAATCAGATCAAGACCAGTCTTGCGGATGAACGAAACGGCAATCTCGATCTCGGTTGCCTGAACCAGTGCTCGACGTAGTGCCGGCAAAAGCTGATGATGCTCACCCCCGGTCACCAGAAACGATGAAACGTTCGCTGCAGCCATCAGGGCGGATTCCATCCCTCGCTGGCGACACAGACGGTCTGCCAGCGCACCTCACTGCGCCGGAGTCGGTCTGGCGCCAACCCTTCGCTCAGGGCATGAAACGACCGCCCACAGGCATGCGCAAGTCGCTCCACCTCCTGTGCACTCACTGCATACATGGGTCGGTCCGGATCCGGTGCGCCGAAACGCAAAGTGATGATCAGCACACCCTGCCGGGACAATATGCCGTCGAGTCGGGCAAATGCTCGAGGCCGGTGCTCTGGTTTCAGATGCATCCAGACCGCCGACAGGAGAATCAGGTCATATTCTCGAGCTGGTGCAGCCAGGCCCTCGAGTCCTGGTAGACGGGCATCACACCATTGAACTGTGCTTCCTGTTCGCTGCCGTCCAAGTTCGCGCAACGCCGGTGACGGCTCGGCAGCAGTCACCCGCCAGCCAATGCGATCAAGCCAGGCCGCGTCTCGCCCGCTGCCAGCCCCCACATCCAGCGCGTACCCAGGTTGTAGACGCTCGAGAACGCCGACCCATTCTGCATGCACATCGGCCGCTGCGACCGAGTCATACTGCGACTGATACCGCCGGGCATGCTGGTCGTAATGCAAAATGGTTTTGTCGATCACGCGTTCTCCTATCCAGATCCAGGTTTTGCCGCTCAACCTCCAGGGTTAAAACAATCTCTACACGGCACGATGTAACGATGCATCACTGTTCGCAATCTAGAGTTTCCGATCAGGATAAAACCAGATTTAGGATCGTGTACAGACCTTTTTGTCGACAAAGACTTTCTGTTGAAAGGAAAAAACCGTGCAGGACATCAAAGCAGTTTCCCGGGATTCATGAGATGGTTTGGATCGAGCGATCGCTTGATCGTCATCATGAGGTCCATCTCGACACTGGATTTATAGCGCTTGAGTTCATCACGTCGCAACTGCCCTACACCATGCTCGGCACTGATACTGCCTCCGTATTGTGCAACCAGATCATGTATCAAACGATTCAGCTGTTCGACCGCCTGCTTGTATGACTTCTCGCCCAGCGATGCGGGCGCGAGCACGTTGTAATGCAGGTTGCCATCTCCAATGTGCCCGAAGTTGATGACGGTGAACTCTGGCCGGACGTCGGCGCAGATGGAATCGGCCTCCTGCACAAACTGGGGAATACTCGAGATTGGCAAAGCAATGTCATGCTTGATGGCATGTCCGGCTGCAACTTGAGCGGGCGAGATGCCTTCACGCAATCCCCACATTTCGACAGCCTGTGCGGTTGAGCTCGCCAGCGCCACATCCACCGCCAGGCCGCGTTCGATTAGTGCCTGCAAAGCATCTTCAAACGGCGTCGTGGCTGCCGTCGCCGACGTATGGCTGACTTCTGCGAGCACGTGAAACGCCACAGGACTCTGAAGGGGACTGCGTGCCGAGTTGAAATGACCTAGTACAAGATCCAGGCTTGCCTGAGTCATCATCTCGAATGCAGTCAAGGAATCGCCACAAATATCCTGCAATCCGCGCAAGGCATCCACCACATCGGCAAGGCGCTCGAAACCAATCCATGCTGTCTGCCGGTTTCGAACTGCCGGATACATTTTAAGAACTGCGGCAGTCACAACACCCAGAGTACCTTCCGACCCGATAAAGAGATGCTTCAGGTCGTATCCCGTATTGTCTTTCCTTAAAGCCCGCAACCCATTCCAGACCCTGCCATCTGGCAATACGACTTCCAGACCCAGCACAAGATCACGCGTATTACCGTAACGAAGCACACCGGAACCACCCGCGTTTGTGGCCACGTTACCACCGATGGTGCAACTGCCCTGTGCCCCCAGACTCAGCGGAAACAAACGGTCTGCATCGGTAGCCACCTGTTGCACTTGCGCGAGCGTGACGCCCGCATCGACGGTCATGGTGTTGTTAATCGGGTCGACATCGCGGATGCGCTTCATGCGGGTCAGGCTCAGCACGACCTGGGAGTTGCTCGTGTCGGGCGTCGCCGCACCACTCATGCCAGTGTTTCCACCTTGAGTGACTACAGGTGTGTGTGTCTGATGACACAGTCTGAGCACGGCCGATACCTCGGTGGTGCTTCTCGGTCTGACGACCACAGGCGTCAGACCCGTCCACTTGCCCAGCCAGTCCCGGACGTAGGCATCGTGTTCGGTCTTGTCCGAAATGATTCCGTCCGGACCCACAATATGAGCAAACTGCCCGACCAGGCTTTGGTGATTCATCTTCTTACAAGGGTCCAGATACAGAGAAGTAGTGCAATGCCACTGCTGTCTTGAGCTTTAATGGAATTGATCGAATATGCCGCAAGCTTGCTTGTGACAAGCCCCGAAACCTGTGCAGATCACCACCTCAGCAACGCCCTGCCCATGGCCATTGCAGTTGCCGCCTGAGTCGGCTCGACGACTGGCATATCCAGTTCCTGCTGCAACCAGTCCCGATGATCAGCCATACCTGCACACCCCAGCACCAGCACATCAACGAGATACTCGTCTCGCAATTTCTGACCCGCACGTTTGAGACCTTCCCGGGTGCGCTGCGGATCGCCAAGCTCCAGAACAGTCATCCCCAATGGCTCTTCTGCGACCACCCGGTCGGTCACACCCATGGCACCAAACATTCGTCCATGACGCCGGATCGAACCGCGCAGGATGGCAATGACGCCAATGCGTTGCCCCATCGTCATCGCTGTCAAAATGCCGCTCTCGCTGATCCCCATGACGGGACGTGATGTTGCCTCGCGAACCGCATACAAGCCCGGATCACTGAAACACGCGATCACAAACCCACCCGTACGTTCACCGTGCTCGGATTCCAGTTTCTGAACCAGTCGCACCAAAGGTAATGTGACATTCTCGACGTCGATCTGACGCTCCACACCGGACGGACCTTCGGCCAGTGTCAGACACTGGATCTCAGGGCCGTCGGTTGTTCGTAAGGGATCCAGTGCCTTGTCAAATGCATCGGTGACGCTCTGGGTGCTATTGGGATTGATAACGAAGATGATCGGACGCATGAGCATGGTTCTCCTGTCAGAACGACTGCCCTCGGGCATGAGAGCATGACCAGAGTCTAGCAGTCACTAAGTGAAAACAAGATTGCAATTTTGTATTGAGTACTTAACATTAAGTTATGGGTACCAGGTTCGGAGGTCTGTCGCTGATACAGCGAATGCGAGCAAACCTGCACTCCGGGTACTGTCGCCCAGGTCCTTCCGAACAGCGACTCGTTCGCCCGGCTCATTTGCCCTGCACCGAGGCACTCATCCACCATCCAACTCTCCTCACATCCAACCAGCCATGCAACTCAATCTGCGACAAATCGAAGTATTTCGTGCCGTGATGTCAACCGGATCTATCAGCGGTGCAGCCAAGCTGCTTTTTGTGTCCCAACCCGCAGTCAGCCGTACGCTCTCACACATGGAGCAGCGACTGGGTTTTCCGCTGTTTGAACGGGTCAAGGGACGCTTGTACGCAACCCCGGAGGCCAAATCCATGTTCCGGGAGGTCGAAATTGTCTACAACGGGGTCAGACGTGTATCTGAGCTTGCGACTGAGCTCGCTGAAAGGCGAGCCGGAATCCTGCACCTGGTTTCAAGTCCTAGCATCGGTCACATGCTGGTCCCCATGGCAATTACCCGGTTTCACAACATCCGGCCCGAAGTCAAGGTCACTTTTCAGCCATTGACACTGCACCCCATGACGCAGATGCTGCTTGAGGGTCGCGCCGAGCTCGGCGCCATGATCGTCCCGACCGATCACCCCAATCTGCTCTCTCGCACAATCGGCAAGGGTGAACTGGTCTGCATCTGCCCCTACGACCACGAACTTGCGCGACGAGCCGTCCTCGAGATTTCCGATCTGAAACCATACTCGCTGATTGCCTACAGCCCTGACTCTCAGTTTGGCATCCTGATCGCCAGTCTTTACCAGCGTGAACAGCAGCCCCTCAAAGTCTCGATCGAGGTCAGTTCCCCACTCAATGCCTGCGCCCTGGTCAAGGCTGGAGCGGGGATTTCCATTGTTGACGAGTTCTCAGCCCGAAGCTCCAAAGGGGACTTTGTGATCCGACCAATCCGAAACACGACAAAACTGATGATCAACCTGGTTCAGTCACGGTTTGAGCCGATTTCTCAGCTTGCGCAGGACTTCGTGAAGTGCCTGCAGGAGACTGTCGATCAGTCGGGATTTTCACTCCACGAGAGCGATCTGATGCATGACCGGCCCCCCAGCCCTTAACAGTTCGTTATACAAGGCGAATAAATATGCAAGTGATGAAACGTGTATTCGGGGATAGCATGAATTAACAGTTACGACTCATCACATCGTTTGCAAGGGGATATTCATGGTTGACGCACCCAGCGTTCATGGCGTTTACACAATCTGCCCGACACCGTTCACTGACGACATGTCGGTCGACGTGCAGAGCATCAGGCAACTGACCGACTTCCTGATTGAAAGCGGTGTGACCGGTCTGGCGATCCTGGGCTTCCTGGGGGAGCTTCACAAACTGTCCGATCAGGAGCGTCGCCTCGTCGCAAAAACATTTATTGACCATGCGGCCGGGCGGGTTCCGGTCTGGGTCGGCGTCCGTGCTCTCGGCATTGCTGGTGCGATCGAGCAGGCTCAAGACGCCCAGAGCCTCGGAGCGAGCGCCGTCTTCGCTGCTCCGCTTGACGGCGCAAGCGATGCCCTGCTCTACGACTATTACAGGACACTGGCTGACTCAGTCAAGATCCCTGTCGTGATCCACGACTTTCCAGACTCCTTTGGCACCGAAGTCAAGCCAGAAGTCATTGCCGGACTGGCCCAAAGTGGTGGTGTTTCCATGATCAAGATGGAAGAGCCTCCAGTTGGCCAGAAAATCAGCAAGATTATCGAGCTTGCAGGATCCAGTCCCGTCAGCATCTTTGGCGGACTGGGCGGGGTGTACTTCCTGGAAGAGCTGCAACGTGGGGCGATTGGCACCATGACTGGCTTCGCCTTTCCAGAGATCCTGGTTGCCATCTACGAAAAGTTCGCGAGTGGTGATGTTCAAGGGGCTGCTGCGGTCTTTGATAAATACTGTCCGCTTATCCGCTATGAGTTCCAGCCCAAAATCGGGCTTGCACTGCGCAAGTATGTCTATCAGCGTCGCGGTGCCATTTCCAGTCAGGCCATCCGCTCACCTGGCATGCGTATTGATGGCACGACAATTGCTGAGCTTGATGCAATCGTCAGGCGAGTGGGACTTTCCTACGAAGGAAACGGCCCCTCCATTCTCAGGAACTACAGCTGATCAAGGGAGGCAGTCATGCAATCGAATCAGCAGTTCGATCTCACTATCCGCAATGGCAGAATCAGTACAGCTGCCGAAACGTACTACGCCGACATCGGGATTCGTGACGGACAAATCGCAGCCATCGCCGCAAAACTCCCCCTGCCACAAACGATATCGACGCGAGCGGCCAGTGGATACTGCCCGGTGGAATCGACAGTCACTGCCACGTGGAACAACTGTCTGGAATGGGCGTGATGTGTGCGGATGATTTTTACAGCGCCACGGTTTCGGCAGTGTTCGGAGGGACCACGACCATTGTTCCGTTCGCGGCACAGCACCGTGGCAACCATGTGCCAGACGTGCTGGCTGATTACATGCAGCGCGCGGCTGACAAAGCCGTGATCGACTATGGCATTCACCTGATTCTGACGGACCCGACTCCAGAGACGCTATCCGAGCACCTGCCCAAGGCAATCCGTGACGGCATCACTTCGTTCAAGATCTACATGACCTACGACCGGATGCTGCTTAACGATTATCAGGTTCTGGACGTGCTGGAATGTGCTGGTCGTGAAGGTGCACTGGTCATGATTCATGCCGAAAACAACGACATGATCCGCTGGATTGCCCGCAGGCTGGTCGAGCGTGGCATGACTGCCCCAAAGTTCCATGGCGTTGCACACACACCACTGGCTGAATCGGAAGCAGCCAACCGCGCAGTCGCCATGGCCAGGCTGGTCGATGTACCCATCCTGATCGTTCATGTTGCCGGCAAAGAAACCGTCAGTGTCATCAATGCGGCCCAGGCTCTCGGGGTATCTGTTCACGCAGAAAGCTGTCCTCAGTACCTGTTTCTGACAGCCAAGGATCTGGACAAGCCGGGCCTTGAAGGTGCCAAGTTCTGCTGCAGCCCTCCCCCAGGCGACGAGGCATCCCAGGAAGCGATATGGCAAGGGCTGATCGACGGCACGTTACAGATTTACTCATCTGACCATGCGCCATACAAGTTCGACGAGACAGGCAAGCTCCCCAAAGGGGACCAGACAACTTTCAAGGACATGGCCAACGGTGTTCCGGGAATCGAGCTGCGTCTGCCGCTGCTCTTCTCTGAAGGTGTACTCAAAGGACGCATCAGTATCGAGCGATTTGTTGCACTGACTTCGACCAACCATGCACGCATGTACGGCATGATGCCCCGAAAAGGCACCATTGCCGTCGGAGCCGACGCAGACCTGGCCATCTGGAATCCTGAGTGTGAACGCACCATCACCTACAAGATGCTGCACGACCACGTCGGCTACACACCTTACGAAGGCAAAACCATCCGTGGCTGGCCGGAAACAGTCGTCAGCCGCGGGCGGATCGCAGTCCAGAACGCAAAACTCGCAGTCGAGCGTGGTAGCGGAAAGTTTGTGGCCAGAACGACACCCGAGCCCGTCTTGCGCAAGCGGCTGAACGGCAATCCGCAGTCGGTCATGAAAAAGTACTTCACCGGGAGTGACCAGACATGATGAAGCGGCCCTTCGGAATTGCAGTTGCCCAGCTCGGGCCGATCCAGCCATCGGACTCTCGTGCCAGCGCTGTTGCTCGCCTGGTCGAGATGATGCGTGAAGCCGCATCACTTGGCGCGCGCATGGTGGTATTTCCTGAACTGGCTCTCACAACGTTCTTCCCTCGATACTGGATGAGCGACGAGGACGCAATCGAGCGTTACTTCGAAAAGTCGATGCCATCGGCGCAAACGCAGATACTGTTTGATACCAGCAAGAACCTGGGGATCGGGTTCTACCTGGGGTACGCTGAACTGACGACTGACGGGCACCGTTTCAACACGTCCATTCTGGTCGATCAGACGGGCAAGATCGTCGGCCGGTATCGCAAAATCCATTTGCCAGGTCATGCTGATCACAAAGTCGGAAAGCCGTTTCAGCATCTGGAAAAGAAATACTTTGAAGTTGGCAATGAAGGCTTCCACGTCTGGCAGACCATGGATGCACGCATTGGCATGTGTCTGTGCAATGACCGCCGCTGGACTGAGACCTGGCGGGTCCTGGCCCTGCAGGGCGCCGATATTGTGGCTGTTGGCTACAACACCCCATCGGTCAACATTCACTGGCCCGAACCACCGCATCTCAGAATGCATTCACACCTGATTTCGCTTCAGGCGGCAGCCTACCAGAACACCACCTGGATCGCTGCAGCAGGCAAGGCTGGTCTTGAGGATGGGTGTCACCTGTTTGCAGGGTCGGTCATCGTTTCGCCAGCCGGCGAAATCCTGGCCCAGACCCAGTCTGAAGACGACGAAGTGATCTATTGCAAAGCCGACCTTGCACTCGCAGACACATTCAGACAACACATCTTCAACTATGGGGCACACCGACGCCCGGAACATTACCGACTGATCACCGAACGCACTGGCGTTGGTGATCCGCTCGGCAAAGAGCCTGACCCATCATAACGAACACCCAACAACGCCTACTTTCTTTAACCCTTACGCCCCTCTCCAACCACAAAGGAAAGATGATGACACAACGCTACTCCATGATTGCCAGAGCAAGTCGTCTCGCTGGTGCCCTTCTGCTTGGTGCCACCCTGTCTAGTGCAGCGCTGGCGAGCAAACCACTTGTCACCGGGGTGGATGCCACATTCGCCCCCCATGCCATGCCCAAGCTAGGTGGCGGCATTCAGGGCTTCAACGTGGATCTCGGACATGCACTTGCACGTCAGCTTGGCACAACCATCGAGATCGAAGGCACCGAGTTCTCGGGACTCATCCCAGGCATGAACGCGGGAAAGTATGACTTCGTCTTGGCACCAACTACGGTCACTGAAGAGCGCGCCAAGAACATGTGGTTCTCAGAAGGCTATCTGAACACGGACTACTCGTTTGTGGTGGCTGCCAGCACAC
This sequence comes from Orrella marina, assembly GCF_003058465.1. NCBI lineage: Bacteria > Pseudomonadati > Pseudomonadota > Betaproteobacteria > Burkholderiales > Alcaligenaceae > Orrella > Orrella marina. The sequence goes on from NZ_CP028901.1 coordinate 2,109,445, forward strand.
CATCGTTCGATTCGCTGGACGCACTCAAGGGCAAGACAATCGCCTTGAACAAGGGGTCCGTCTACGAGGCCTGGGCGCGGGAGAATGCCTCGAAATATGGCTTCAAGTATGACGTCTACGCCACCAATGCGGATGCACTACAAGCCGTTCAGTCAGGACGTGCATTCGCCAACATGGCAGGCAACACCGTTTCAGCATGGGCAGTCAAACAGAACCCGAAAGTCAAGGTCGCCTTTACCTTGTCGACCGGGCGCGTTTGGGCACTTGCCTTCCGGTTTGGCGACAAAGAAACCCGCGACAAGGTCTCCATGGCGCTGAAATGCCTGAAGCAGGACGGAACCATCGCCAGGCTGTCCGAGAAATGGTTTGGCGTCACACCTGAGAAAGGTTCGGTTCCTGTCACTGTAGGCGTAGGACATGGTGTACCAGGCATCGAAGGCTACGACCCCACTCCGGTCGAACTCAAATGCGACTGACCCGAGTAAACCCGGATTCCTGACAATCAAAGACAGCAGGTTGCAAGCATGAAGAATAGACCGATTCTGGAAATCATAGGCCTCAGAAAGGCATACGCTGACAACGAAGTGCTAAAGGGCATTGATCTGGAGATCAACCCCGGACAGCTCGTATTTGTCATCGGGCCATCTGGCTCCGGAAAGAGCAGTCTGCTCAGGTGCTGCAACCGGCTGGAAGAATCCAGTGGCGGACAGATTTTGATTGATGGCGATGACATCACGGCCTCAAACGCGAATCTGAACCGGATTCGACAAAAGATCGGGATGGTATTCCAGCACTTCAATCTGTATCGCCACCTGACTACCCTGGACAACGTCACACTCGCCTTGCGCAAGGTTCAGAAACTGTCGAATGAGAAGGCAGAGAAAATCGGACTTGACGCCCTTGCCAGGGTCGGTTTGCAGGACAAGGCGAAGTCATTTCCCGATCAGCTATCTGGTGGACAACAACAGCGGGTAGGTATCGCCCGTTCGATTGCACTGGCACCGAAAGTAGTGCTGTTTGACGAACCAACCAGCGCGCTCGACCCGGAGCTGGTTGGCGAAGTACTCAAGGTCATGCAGGAACTCAAGAACGACGGCATGACCATGATGGTTGTCAGCCATGAGATGGGATTTGCACGCGCGGCGGCTGATCATGTGGTGTTCATGGATCAAGGTGTGATCGTTGAACAAGGCAAACCGGAGGATGTATTCGGGGCGCCAAGTCAGCCTCGTACACAGGCGTTTCTGGCGCGGATTTCACACTGACGACAACGGAAGCCGGCCATGGATTTTGAAGCACTTGCCTTTACCTTCTTCAACCTGAATGTCATCAAGACATATTTCCCCGATATCCTGGCTGGCATGCTGGTCACCATAGAGCTTGGACTTGTCGTGTCGGTGACAGGTATCGTACTGGGCCTGGGTCTGGCGATGCTCAGAGCACTGCAGTGGCGATTCCTGAACTTTTTTATCATCTGTTTCGCGGACATACTTCGCGCCATTCCACCACTAGTGGTCATCATGGTGCTGTTCTTCGCCTTCCCTTATCTGAACCTGTCGATGTCCGCCTTCACAGCGACCTGGCTTTCGCTGTCCCTGGTGCTGGCCGCATTTGCAGAGGAGATTTGCTGGGCAGGCATCGTATCGGTGCCTAAGGGACAGGCAGAAGCGGCCCGGTCGACCGGACTGTCCTGGTGGCAGAGCATGGTTTATGTGGTCGTCCCGCAGGCGCTACGACTCACAGTCGCACCGCTAACCAACCGGGTGATCGCCATCACCAAGAGTACTGCGCTGGGGAGTGTTGTCGGTCTGAGTGAAGTTCTGAACAACTCCCAGTCAGCCATGAGTGCTTCGGGCAGTGCAACACCACTGATGATGGGTGCCCTGGGATGCCTGGTGATATTCATACCCGTGGTGCTGCTTGGTCGATGGACTGAGACACGGTTCGCGTGGAAACAATAACTTCCGGAACCAGCCGGATCGTTAACAGCAAGGGTGAGCAGCGTGCAAGAGATCTACTACAACTTCTTCAACTTCGAGATCTACAAGGAAGTGTTTCCGTACTTGCTTGATGGACTCTGGATGACTTTGCTGCTATCCGCACTGGTCATTCCTGTTGGTGTGATATCTGGCCTGGGAATTGGCATCTTGTCCATCACGCTCACGTCACGCTGGAGCAGAACCCTGCTGGCCATCTACATTGACGTTTTCCGGGCGCTGCCACCACTCTACCTGCTGATCTTCATCTATTTCGCAACGCCGTTTCTAGGCATTGATCTCCCCAAGATGCTGGCTGTCGTGCTGGGCTTCATGCTCAACAACTCTTCTTACTACGGGGAGATTTTCAGGGCTGGATTGCAAAGCGTGCCACATGGTCAGGTTGAGGCGGCCAGATCAACGGGTCTAAGTGCCATGCAGACGCTCTGGCATGTCCAGATCCCGCAAGCCACGCGCAACGTGATGCCAGACCTGATCAGTAACACCCTGGAGGTGGTGAAGATGACCACACTCGCCAGCGCCGTCGCAATGCCTGAACTGTTGAGAGTCGCACGCGATGCACAATCGCTGGTTTACAACCCGTCACCTATCGTCCTGGCGGCACTCATCTACCTGGCCCTGCTCTGGCCGATCGTCCGGTTACTCAGCCGTCTCGAGCATCGCAAGCTAGGCGGCGGACACTGACCCGCAACGGCCCTATCCGTTCAGGTTTAATCTGGCGCGATGCCTAAGCCTCGCCTCAGCCCTGAATTCCTGGTGACCGTTCCGCACACTGTCAGTTTGGGCATTCCTGTTTGAGCGCTTCAAGTATGGCATGAGACAAAGGCTCCTGAACAATCAAAACCCTTTATCCAGGTGGTTTGTGATCAGAAGTCTTTCTCTTCGCGATCAGTCAGTAGGCGATGGAACGACACCTGCTGGCAGGCTTTCAACATGGGAGCAGATCTGTCCCGGTGTTGTGAGCCAGACCTGATCCCGTTTGGCCATGATGTGTTCGATCACGCGACGGAACTGGCGAAGTCGATACGGCTGCCCAAGAATAAAACTGTGCAACACAATACTCATGACGAGCGGACGCTTGCTGGACTCTTCAAGCATCTCGTCAAACTGGTCAATAAGATTGTCACAAAACACCTGGGATGGCGTGCGTCTGGAGACACACTCGATTGAGTCATTGAGATCATGAGAATACGGAATGGCCAGGATCGGTCCATTTTCGGTCCGGAACCAGACCGGCTGGTCATCAAGTGGCCAGTCCATCATGTATCGGTAACCGGCTTCTTTCAGGAGATCCAGCGAGTGGTGCGTCTGCGAAATATAAGGTGCAAGCCAGCCTGAAGGCGCCTTGCCTTCATGTTCGAGGATGGTCCGAGTGGCCTCCTGAATGCATGTGCGCTCCTCGTCAAACGGCATATCGACTTGCCGCTCTGCGTTGGTGCGCCCATGTGCAACGATTTCATCCCCTCTTTCACTGAACGCTCGAATCATCTCGGGACAGTAATCATATAGTTCGGTGTTGACGAGCAACGCGTAAGGAAAGTCATATTGCTCGGCCAATTCCAGCAGACGCCATGCACCCACCCGATTACCGTAATCACGCCAGGCAAAGCTGCGGGAGTTGGGCTGAGGATGCGGTGTCGCATAGTCGTTACCCAAGCCTTCCCCAAATGCGAAATGCTCTACGTTCAGGCTGAAATGAATCGCCAGTCGCTTGCCATCAGGCCAGCAATAGTCTTCTCGATGTGGGATTGCACTGTAGTTGTAACGACCGTGGGACTTGAGCATGGCGCCTCCGCAATATCGTGGGGAAATGGCTGATTTCAAAGCGATCAGCCAACGCCTTTAAAGGTACAGGTCTGCGCTCATGATGGCAAGAAAGCGTATTGCCATTAAGCACTGGGAAACCCGAAAGTTTCAGGCTGAAACCTCTGTCACAGTATCGTAGTCAGGAAACTGCACCCCGGAATGACGCGAAACCACCCGGTCAGCCACTGCCGGCGACGGGCTAACTACTGTTTATAGGTTTACCCACTGCCTGATGTTATCGGTAACAAAAAGCCACCCGCAGGTGGCTGGAAGATCCGTCATCAAAGCACTGAATATTTTTGGCTTACGACTACTGATAGCTGCAAGATGTCGATACCCCCACTGAAAACGGGAAGACTACTTGATACGCACTTGAGCCGCCTTACTTTTGAGCCAGAGCCCTTTTAATCATAAAGTCCACATCTGGATTAGTGTTTTGAGCGCTAATCGAAACTTCTGGATGCTCATTCTGAAAAACACGAAATATTTCATCAGCAAAGGCTTGGCCGATCGACTCTACTCCATCAAAGGTATCCAGTCCATTGACCCCATGATTGCGGGTTGATCGTGCCTGGTGGGATCATGTAGCTGACATTTTTCAGCATCAGACACATGACACACCACGATCCGACCGGATGGCTCTACCTGCAACTCATCAAAGAAGAAGCGATCCGCACCAGGGTCTGTGCGCAGCGTGCAGGTGTGAGTCTTCAGGTGTTTACACGGGCGCAGCAGATGCACAGCCCGTTCGAAGAAGTCAAACGACGTCCGGACTCGTTGCTGACTGTTTGTCAACGCACTGTCTGTTATGCCGATGATTCCCGTGCAACCAGATTCATGGCGAGATCCTCGTCATGAATATTCCACGGCAACAACGCTTCGTAGTCATCGGCGTTCTGAGCCAGAGGCAATCGCTCGAGCACGTAGCACAACCATGCGTAAGGCTCTTTGCCATGGGCTTTGGCCGACTCAACGAGCGAATAAAGCAACGCACTGGCTTTGGCACCGGCTGGCGTGTTCGAGAAGAGCCAGGCTTTGCGGTAATGAGCAAATTCCCATTACCGCAAGGGCTGGTTGTTCAGTGACACACCGGCTGGCGCACATGCCAGTGCAGTCATCTACTCCCTGGTCGAGACGGCCAAGGGCTTCGGGTTCGAACCCTACCTGCGGTTGCGCCACGTCCTGCGTCGTCTGCCATTGGCGCAGACTGTCGAGGACTATGAGGCCTTGATGCCGTGGAATCTTCATCCACAGGATTTAATCACTCAGCGCGAAATCTGAACATCCTGTTATTGCTGGATCGCGTACCCTTGATAATACTGGCGCGCCCGGCAGGATTCGAACCCACTACCCCTTGGTTCGTAGGTAATTAGATAGTAGATCCATGGAAACGGGTGGAGACAACAATTATCTTTAAATTACCTTTATAAATTAGTTGCTTAGTGTAATATGGCGTTTCCACCCGTATACAACCATACTCATGAAGCGAGTGAATTTCATGGGGCAAAACATGGGGCAAAAATCAACAAGGGATGAAATGGCGCAAATTACAAAAGTTGAACTAGACCGGCTCAAACCAACAGATGATGGGAAGACCTTGCGAGGCGACGGTGGCCTTGTTGGTAAGGTTCGCGCTGGCGTTCGCGGAATTACAGTTCAGTTTAGATACGAGTTTTGGCTGGATGGAAAGAAGCACGATTACCGACTCGGATCATGGCCCAAGAAAACACTGGCAACAATCAGGGCCGAGCGTGATGCGGTCAAACCGGGAATCAAACTCGGCATTAACCCGCTGCAAGCGAAAAAAGCGGAACGGATCAAAACCCAGCGCGCAATTGCAGAGACTATCCGCGAGGCTGAGCAGGAGCAAATTAACAGCAGCACCGTGTCAGACCTGTTTGACGCGTGGATCATTGATGGCGTGGCGCGCAAAGATGGAAATGCAGAACTGAAACGCTTGTTCGCAAAGGACGTATTGCCCATCATTGGTAAAAAAGCAGTTCGCGAACTTTCGGAAGGTGATATTCGCGCGATGCTACGCAAGCAGATGAAGCGTGGCGTCACGCGGCTGATGGTGACCACTTTTAAAGAAGTGAACCAAATGTTGAACTGGGCAGAAAAGCGCCAGCCCTGGCGTCAACTGCTGATTGATGGCAACCCCTGCGCGTTGGTAGACGTCGGAAAACTGCTACCTGCAGACTACGAGGAAGAGCGTGACCGAGTTCTGTCACCATCAGAAATTCGGGAACTCAACCAGATCTTTCTCAGGATGGAGGAAGACTGGCGGAACGCCCCCGACAGAAGATCAACTTGCCGTCCCATTACAAAAACAACCCAGGTTGCGCTCTGGCTTTGCCTGAGCACGCTATGTCGAATCGGTGAGCTTCTGATGACTAGATGGGAGCACGTGAACCTTGACGAAGGGACGTGGTTCATCCCGCGCCAAAACGTCAAAGGACACCGCGGCAAGAAACAGGAACAGACCGTATACCTGTCAGACTTTGCTAAACGTCAGTTCCTGACCTTGCACGAATTGACAGGACATAGCGAATGGTGCTTCCCAGCAAAGAACAAACGTGGGGCGGCAAGTACACATGTTTGTTTGAAAACGATCAGTAAACAGGTGGGGGATCGGCAGATTCAGTTTAAGAACCGCTCCAAACCACCATTGGGGCGCGCATTTGACAACAGCCTCGTGTTGTCTAGTGGTGCTAACGGGGAGTGGACACCTCATGACTTGCGGCGGACAGGCGCGACGACGATGCAAGAACTGGGGGTATCCCTTGATGTGATCGACCGCTGTCAGAATCACGTCTTGGCTGGCTCGCGTGTGAGGCGGCACTACCTACACCATGATTACAAAATAGAAAAGACGGAAGCTTGGGCAAGACTTGGTAAAAGGTTGGAAGCGTTGCTCGCTTAGAACGCTATGCTTACATCCAACGTTTAACAGCCTAAGCCAGCGCCTACCCTGACGGGAAAAAGCGGGATAGTCCGCCAGCCTGACGCTGGCCCTGATAAAAACCGAACCATACGAGGACAGCATGAACGACAGGAGTCTACGTTACATTACACAGAGCCTTACCGCACAAGAGGGGGCAGATCTATTGACCAAAGTACGCGGAGAGCCGATTTCTGTCAGTGACATTCTCAGCGCGAACCTTAAGGGGAACTGGATTTGGAGTTTCAGCCGCATGATGAGCGATGGATACAGCCAGTCCGACCGTTTAACTTTCTAGATGATGATAGCAGGAGGTCATTTCCTGAGGTCTCATACCTGCTCGACAAGAACTCACCAATCAGGATCGCTGAGGGCCGATTTAAAGTCGTTTCCACAATTTTTAGAACATCAACAGACTTAGAAGCTCTCAGCGAGCTTAAGATCCGAGACCTGTGCACGCTTACCGGTTTTGTGTTTGGTTCTGTGTTTGATCCTGAGTTTCAACCTAGCATAGCAGGTGCAGGACTGATAGTTTATGATGATAGCGGGATCTGCTATCGCGTTTTACAAGCTGCTCCCAGGCCGGGATACACAGATTACTTTGAGCCGTATTGCCCACCGCTTGATAGTCCTGATATCCGTCTGTCAGGCAAACCGATCCGCGAACTGATCGAATCAATGAAATTGGCGAAGCCAGCGCCACCGACTATGGGTGGTGTCAGTCCGATCGATGAGTCAGCCAGCCCGATTGCTGAAAATGCGCAGCCGCAGAAAGAAAGCGATGCTTTGAAAGGCCAGTTGAACGCACAAGATGGTGAAGGTCGCCTGGAGGCAAGGCCGCTAGTGGGTTCGGGCTTGGCATTTCGCTATGAAACAGACTTGTTGCAACTGGTGGCGAAAGTACAAGAAAGATACCTAGGGGACAATTTCGACCCAAGCGATCCCGATACAAGGCCACCTCAAGCCCATGTAATTGAGTGGCTTAGAGAAAGTGACCCAACGCTTTCAGAAGCTGATGCGAAGGCAGTAGACCGCATTGCGATGCCGTTTAAGCGTGGTAAGTAGGCGAGGATGGGTACCAACCAGAGCAATAAGGGGGGAGTTGTGTGAGAGCAAAAGAAAGAAGACTTCATCGCTGAAGGAACGCTGCGGACAGACTGCCTGGATGTGTACAGAGAAGAATGAACCTACCAACGAGTCGACAGCAAGACTCGCCAATGGTACGCAAAATTTTGAGGGGCCCGCAGTTGCCCAGATTGCAGTCCCAATCATTTTATCTGGCGGTGAGTTTGGTTATCGCAGGACTGACTGATATTCACCTATGAACTTAACTCATACCTGGTGTGCCGTCGATGGTTCCGAGGTCGGTAATCCTGTGTGCTGAAGTATCTCGGCATACACAAGAGAGCTGTTTAGTCGACTGGAATTCGAATGCTGGATCAGGTTATTCAGACTTTATTTTCGATCCATGCAAATAGCTACTCGGATGCTCTGGCCGTACACTCAATAAAGCCGCTCAAACAAGGCCTCTCGAGCCGGCAGACGACTTGGAAGATGATAACGCGCGCGCCTGGTTGCGGTAGGGACATCGGTTTCCCGATGCCCCCCGCACAGATCCGTACGTGCGGAACTACCGCATACGGCTCCTACCTCGGGTATGACGCATAGAAGCGCTCTTCAGGATAAGGGTGCAATTTGCGCGGGCCAGGGAGGTACCGAGCAACCAGGCGGAGGAACCGATCCCACGGCAGCCGATGACGTTGGCTTCTTCGTTTGAGGGCGTGCCGCCAGGCGCGGCAGACCTCGGAACGGAAGCTACCCAAACGGTACAGGTTTGTGGGAACCGCATAGTAAGCAAAGTAGCCTTGCACAACCGTGCGTAGCCACTTTCCGACAACAGGCACTGGATGGTGCCTGCGACGCATCAGCTCCAGCCTAATGGCCTCAAGCGTCGCTCGCATGCGCTTTTTGACAGTCAAGCGGATCACATTAAATTGCCCGCCTCGACCTACGCCGCAACAGTGCGTGAATCCCAGAAAGTCAAACGTTTCAGGCTTACCAGCCCCGCGCCGCCTCCGATTCGAAGCAGCAAAGCGCCCAAACTCGATCAACCTCGTTTTAGAAGTATTCAAGGTCAGTCCAAATTTGTGCATTCTCGCCTGCATATCCTCGAGGAAGCGCTGAGCATCCTGTTCTTTCTGGAATCCAAACACGCTGTCATCAGCGTAGCGTACGACAATCATCGCGCCACGGGCATGCCGCTGCCGCCATTGCCGAGTCCATAGATCGAGAACGTAATGCAAGTAAATGTTAGCAAGCAACGGTGATATGACAGCCCCCTGAGGGGTGCCCTTGTGTGCCGCCATCCTGCACCCATCCTCAATCACACCCGCTTTGAGCCATTTGCAGATCAAACGTAACAGCCGTTTGTCGGCAATTCGGTGTTTCAGAAACTTGAGCATCCAGTCGTGATCGATCTCGTCGAAGAAAGACTGTATGTCTGCATCCAGTATCCAATTCACATGTCGGCTCTTGATCCCGACTGTGAGAGCATCGAGCGCATCGTGCTGACCCCGTCCCAGTCGAAACCCATACGAGAATCCGAGAAAGTCCTCTTCGTAGATCATGCTCAGTACGGTCGAAACCGCCTGTTGCACAATCTTGTCCTCCAGAGAGGCAATCCCGAGTGGACGTTGCCTTCCATCGGCTTTGGGTATGTAAACCCGCCGTGATGGACGGCAGCGGTATGCACCCGTGTTTACAGCCCGGTGCAACCGATTCAACCGCTCGGTCAGGTCTTGCTCGTAGTCTCGCCACGTCACGCCATCCACGCCCACCGCCGCATCACGGCGAAGAGCGTAAAAGCTCTCTCGCAGCAATTGCGGGGTCACATGATGTAGCAGTGCCGTGAACTGCACGTTCTTATCCTTACGTGCCAACTTGCGTATACCTTCAAGCGCCATCGACGCGTCATAGTCCCGGCTCTGTGTCCGGCACGCGGGGTGCTTGTCGGCATTTCCCTTGGTTACGCCCCTTCCCTCCATCCGCTCCGCAGAGCAGCCCATGGGCCGATCCTTGTTCGCGAGTTTCCTCGGTACTATGGACGTATCCGACTTCTCGTCTGCGTTAATAACAGGGTTATGACTCATGGTCTTTCCTGTTCTGCCAAGTCAAGCCAGGCACAGACGAGACCTCCCAGTTTCCGTGCATGGAACTTCCCAGCGTGCGCAGGGTCTCCGACCGCGCGGGGTCAGGCCATGACAGGCGACATACGCCATAGCCCGTATTGCCTTCTGCTTCGCTTAACAGCATCGGCCCCCCGGAATCCTGATTTCGCGGCTCAATGGCTGGCCCGCTGGTTTCCCCTGTCAACGCTTCGCGCGACACCTCGCGATACCGCACGCATGACTCGGGGTCTGATTGATTCGCCATTTCTTATCAGTATCAAACTTTCATTGACTATTCCATGCCAGCAATACTGGCGCACTAAGCGGGTGGCAAACCCCATATTGAACTCATTTGATCAGGATTGTGCTTGCGGTTTCCAGTTCTGAGGCAATAGCTCCTGGATCCGCTTGTTCGGATGAGTCGGTAGTCGTGTCAGCACATCGATCATATAGGCGTACGGATCAAGGCCATTGAGTTTGGCCGACTGGACCAGACTCATGATCGCGGCGGCACGCTTGCCGGCCCGGGTTGATCCCATAAACATCCAGTTCGATCGGCCAGTTGCAACCGGCCTAATTCTGGTCTCGAGATGGTTGTTATCAATCGGCAGACGACCGTCGTCTACATAGCGTGTGAGCGCATCCCAACGCTTGATGCTGTAGTCCAGTGCGCGTGCGAGTGCCGTACCATGGGTCGCTTTGATGCGTTGCAATGCCAGCCAGGCGCGCATCTTTCGAAGAATGGGTTTGACTTTCTGCTGGCGTATTCGCCACCGATCCTCGGGTGTCATGTCCCGGGCTTCATACTCCACATCATAGAGAAACCCGATCATCACGAGTGCCTGATGGGCGATTTCACTCTTGTTCGCCTCGTACAGATCGTTAAAGCGGCGTCGAGCATGGGCAAGGCAACCAATTTCGATGATCGCTTTATCATCACCGAACAGGTTCTGATACCCGCTGTAGTAATCGCACACCAGGCGACCCTTCCAGTCTTTGAGAAATGTCTTCGCGTTCTCGCCAGAGCGATTCTCCGAGAACTCGTAAATCACCGCCTGCATGGGCTCGAAGCGACCACTGGCGTAGGCTCACATATAGGCTTTGTGAGCCTTGCCCAAACCGGGTTTGAGCAACTTCACCGGTGTCTCATCGGCGTGTAGCACATCCTGGGCCAGAACCGCCTGCCTGAGCGCATCGACCAGCGGTTGCAGTCGCACACCGCAAATCCCCACCCACTCGGACAGTGTCGAGCGAGGGATCGCCAGACCCGCTCGGCCGTAGATCTGCTCCAGGCGATACAGCGGCAGATGATCCGCAAACTTGGAGATCAGCAGATGCGCCAGCAGTGAAGGCGTGGCATAGCCTTTGTCGATGACCTGCGCCGGAACGGGCTCCTGGGTGATTGACTCGCAATGGGCACAGGCCCATTTGCCACGAATGTGACGTTCCACTGTGAACACACCCGGCGAGTAGTGCAGCTTCTCGCTGACGTCCTGGCCGATGCGCTTCAAGGCGCAGCCACAGCCGCACATTGCATTCTCAGGCTCATGAAAGATGTCGGTGCGCGGCAGCTCCGGCGGCAAGGGGTTGCGTTTGGGTTGCGAGCGCATCTTGTCCGAGTCCTTGTCCTCTGGCTTGACCAGCTCCTCGAGCTCGGTCTGCATGGCCGCCAGATCGGCATCGAGCGTTTCTTCAAACAGCGAACCTTGCACACCCTTGAGTTGCTCGCTGCGCTTGTCAAAGCGCCAACGTCGGTGCAAGGCAATCTCGTGTGTGAGCTGTGCGATCTTGAGCTCTTTGTCCTTGATCTCGCGCTCACGCTCGTCAAGTGTCTTGCTTTGCGCGCCCACTGTCTGCAGAAGCTGACGCGCCAGGCTTCGCAAAGCCTGGGCATCCATGTTCTCGAGAGCGGTCGTGTCGATGATCATGAAAGGCAGTATGACATGCTCTCAAGTCGACCGGAATTGGAGCATTTACCAATTGATTTATATAGAGAAATTGGATCAGAATGTGACCCGTAATCTCCTCATGCAGCGGCCACCATCGTCCGTCTTGAAACCCGTTGCCAGGGCAGCCCAAGCACCAGCGCTTCGAACTGACTTTCGGTCATTTCCAGCCGAGTTCCCGACCCATTTGTCTGCCAGCGAAAGGCCCCTTCATAGAGCTGACGGGTCATCAGCCACAGCCCGAACTCGTCACTGACGAGCACCTTGATCCGCGTGCCGCGTCGATTGGTAAAAAGGTAAGCGTGGTTGGCCTGGGCAGAACCGAACACGGACACCACCTTGCCCAGCATGGTCTGCATGCCTGCACGCATGTCAATCGGTTCGGTCGCAAGCCAGTACTGTTCGATTGGAATCATTGCAGCCACTCCCGCAGAAAGCGTGCACACTGATCCGCGGCGCTCATGGGCCACTCCACACAGATATCACGATCGCCGCGCGAGCAGGTGATGCGGAAATGTTCTGATGCGCCGGATCGGGCAGGCGAACTTGCAGGGCGCCGCTCTGGCGCGGGTGCCCAGGCGACAAACTTCGGTTCATCAGGTTGCGGGTGCCGACGGTGTCCGAGTAACCATCGACCCACCAGATCCCGTCGCAGTCCATAGCGCTGAGCCACGTCTCGCGTGGTCGCACCCGGCGCCAGGCAGGCCTGGATGACTTCGGACTTGAACTGAGCACTGTATCGACGTCGGGAACGCGGGACGGCTGCCTTGTGTGGGGTGGATTCTGGGGTGTCAATCATTTGCATGTCCTCGAAAGAAAATCATGCGGACATGATCGTCAATCCGGATCACACGCTCAAGATGGGGTTCGGCAGTCGCTTACTTTCTTCCGAGTACCCAAGCTCAACCAAAGCACGCCGTTGGCCCTCTGAATCTCCCTTATGCTTACGGATCATCTGGTTGATCTTCTTCATATGCTCCTGATGCGCTGTGAGTTGCTCTACCTGGCGCATGAGTTTTGCTATTGCATCCGGGTCATCGCTGGATACTCCCCCATCGCCTACAGCAGCCGCCTTCTTCACATAATGGTCAGCCTTCTTTTGCAGATCAAAGGCTTTGCCGTACGTGTTATGGATCCGCTGCCGGTAATTGCGGTCTCGGCCTTCGCTATGGTGGCCAACTAGGATCGGCTGTCCGAACGGAATCGCTTCACCCATTTGCTTTGCGCGGTCATAGGTGGTTGCCGCCTGTGCCTCGGCCTGCACTGCCCTGGCCTCTAGCCTGGCCTTACGATCTGCCTGCTTTGCTTCGTAGTGGTTCATGTCGCTTTCCTTCAAAAAGTGCGCAGTGGCGCGGTTGTGATGTCATTGCTGACCGGGCCTGAAGATTCTTGAGCCCGTTTGTAGGTTTTTGCTGCCTGGTTGTGTGTTGGTTCCATCGCGTTTTGCCGCCAGTCCTGTGAGTTCCATCGCCCTTGCCGTGCTGAATCAGGCAGTGACTAGCGGAAAGGGGGAAGATTTGTAAAAGTCGCGTAGCGGGTTTTATGAACACCCCCTTGAAGCGCCGGAACGTAGTGATACAGTCGGCGTTTTAGGGCGATGGAACCCTCAGGACCAGGCTTGCGGTGTCACCACACACAACCCGGCAGCAGCCCGCGCGGTGAGCGCCACCATCACCGAGGCGGTGATCTAAATTGAAGGCAGTTACGCAGCTGTATCCAGCTTGCGCCAGCAAGCCGCTACGCCCATCCCGGTACACAGGGATGGGCTGCTTTTGTTGAGAAGGAAGAAAGAGGAAAACTACTTGGGCGACAGCACAAGTCCAATCTGCGCCGCAGCACGCGGCGTCTACCTGTACAGGCGGGCTCACACCCGCCCTGCTCCAGGCTTACACCTGACCTCGTTCCGCTAACGAAGTGGTGTTCTGCCCGGTCACGATGATGTGATCCAACAAACGAACATCAACCAGCGCCAAAGCATGTTTTAAGTGCCGCGTCAGTGCCAGATCGGCCTCGCTGGGCTCAGGTATGCCGCTCGGGTGGTTATGCGACATGATGATTGCAGCCGCATCCAGGCGAAGCGCCGTTTTCACGATCTCACGAGGGTATACGCTGGCCTGCGTCAACGTTCCGTGACTCATTTCCATGTAACGGATCACCTTAAACTGGCTGTTCAGATACAGCACAGCGGCAACTTCATGCCCCATGCCCGACAATTTGGCCTGAAAATACCGTTTGACGGCATTAGGGTTCCCCATGTCAGCCCGATCACCGATCAAGCTTTCGGCTGCAATCCGCGCGGCAGCCAGCACGTGCGAATCGGTCGCGGCATGATATCGGCCTGACGGGCTACGCACATAAAGCGTCTGCCCTGCGTTCATGTTATCATAGCCCAAAGCCGCATTGAGGTTAACGTGTTCCATTTTCCTGTTCCTTCAAAAGCCGGTTGGTTTTCCTGCTGACCGGGGCCGAAGATTCCGAGCCTGATCGTAGGTTTTCGGCGTTCGCAGTAATACGGTTCCTGCGGGGTTGCCGCCGTTGCCGTGAGTTCGTCGCCTTGCCGTGCTGAACTGCTGGCCGGGGCTGATGAACAGGACCGTGGAATATATGGAGGGGACCCGCCTTGCGGGGAGGAAGCCGTTTATGCCGCGAAAGCCAGGGCAGCGGAAACGGATGGCGGTACAGTCGGCGTTTTGGGCGGCGCACTCATGGCGACGGGAATGACGGCCCGATATGCACTAATTGCAAATGCTGGCCCGCGCGGCGAGCGCAATCATCGCCCAATGGGCGATCTAATCGAAATTGGTTTTAATGGCTAGGTCCGTTAGCATGAACACGAAAGCTTTGGTCCCATAGCCGTTTGCGAGACCTATGCCAACCCGGTACAATATCGAGCGTGTTGAATAGACTTATCCTCATCGTGATGCTTGCTCTTGTCCCGCTCCAGGCGTCCTGGGCGGTTGTGAGCATGTATTGTGGGCCAGAACAGGTGGGCTGCATTGACCCCTGTTATCCCACCAATCCGGAGCAACAAGTCTATTCAACCGATGTGGCGAAGCAATCAGCCCCAACATCCGGCATGCTGGATCACTATGAGCATTCATGCCATGCTTCTCCTGCGTTCCTCATTTCCTCTTCACACGAAACTCCTCCCCCGCACGTTTCCAACTTGGCTGCCCCGTTTCCAGAGGCAACGCTAAGTTTGGGTATGCTCGCAGAGCGGCCCGATCGGCCCCAGTGGCTTTCTCTTGCCTAAGCTGGCACGCCGCTAACTCAACTCATTTGCTTGATTGATCCCGCGTTCGGGGCGTGAAAGCGCACGCAGTTCACTGTGCGCGCCCTCTTCCAGCCATCTCAAAATCGCCTAGCGCCAAATGTACTGGACTACCGGTCTTCTAGCGCCAGGCCTTCACCGACGTTGCCCAACATTTAAAGCTATTGCTGGAGCTGGGACCGATAGTGCTTGAAGCCATCAATCTCGACTGCGTGCGCGGAAAACGCCGCTTATTTCATAGCCTGAGCTTTGAGCTCGAAGCTGGCGCGAGCCTGTTCGTGCGAGGTCAGAACGGAAGCGGAAAAACAAGCCTGCTGCGTATATTGGCAGGACTCACCCCGCCTAGTGCTGGAACTGTCCGCTGGAAGGGTAATTCCCTTCAAAAGCAGACAGATGAGTGGCGACGTGACCTCTGTTATTACGGACACCTCCTGGGCCTCAAAGATGACCTGACGGCAGCGGAGAATTTGGTTTACGCAACGGCGCTGGCTAACAAACCTATTAGCCATGCAGCGGTGCTGGAGGCCTTACATCAGAGTGGTTTGCAAGGTAGAGAACATCTGCCGGTGCGGACGCTGTCGCAAGGTCAGAAGCGTCGCGCAAGTCTGGCGAGACTGCTGTTACATCGGCGGCCTCTTTGGATACTCGATGAGCCTTTGACGGCACTGGACGACGAAGCTACCCAATGGGTACTCCGAATGATTTCGGATCACCTCAGAGACGGCGGCATCGTGGTTTGGACCAGTCACCTGGACATGCCCTTGTCCGGCGCCACGCGTACCTTACGGATAAACCTATGACCGACACATTCGGGTTGACTGCGCTTTCTGCAGTGATACGTCGGGACGTGCGCCTTGCCATGCGCCGTAAGGCCGATGCCTTAACGCCGCTTTTTTTCTTCGCCATCGTAGTGAGCTTGTTTCCCTTAGGCATCGGGCCAGAGCGCGACACGCTGCGCCAAATCGCCCCGGGGGTTCTGTGGGTCGCGGCGTTATTGGCAAGCATGCTTTCACTTAATCGCCTGTTCGAACAGGACTACGCCGATGGCACGCTAGAACAACTCGTACTCGCGGCGGCGCCACTTGGCCTTCTAGCGGTCGGTAAAGTGACTGCACACTGGTTGCTCTCTGGACTGCCCCTGGTGCTACTCGCGCCGCTATTGGCGTTGCAGTTCGATCTGCCGCTCACGTCGTTACTCACTTTGGCGGCGTCTCTGGCGATCGGTACCCCGGTACTCAGTCTAATCGGTGCGATTGGAGCAAGCCTAACTGTCGGCTTGCGCGGCGGCGGCGTCCTCGTGGCGCTATTAGTCCTACCGCTTTATGTGCCCGTGCTTATCTTCGGCGCGGGCGCAGTGGCCTCGGTGGCGGCGGGGTTGGGTGGCGAGTCGCATCTCTCATTATTGGCAGCGGGCCTGGTGCTCGCCGGTTTTTTTGCGCCGTGGGCCACTACCGTGGCACTGCGGATCGCGTTGGAATAGGCAGAAATGATCAACTGGTTTAAGTATTCAACGCCAAGGACGTTTTATCCTCTCGCGGGAAGTATGGTTCCGTGGTTCACGGTGGGAGCCGTACTGACGGCAATCGCAGGGCTTTATGTGGGGTTCTTCTTGGCTCCTACCGATGCCCAACAAGGCGAAGGCTACCGAATAATTTTTGTGCATGTGCCAGTTTCATGGATGTCCATGTTCATCTACGTGGTCATGGCGTTCTGGGCTGCCGTGGGTCTCGCGTTCAATAGTCGGCTCTCGGCCATGATGGCCAGCGCACTGGCGCCGACTGGCGCAATGTTCACCTTTCTGTCGCTTTGGACTGGCGCCCTATGGGGTAAGCCGATGTGGGGGACGTGGTGGGTATGGGATGCCCGATTGACCTCTGAACTGATTTTGCTGTTTCTATACATCGCATTCATGGCGCTGCAGTCGTCTATTGATGATCCTCGGCGCGCCGATAAAGCAGGCGCCGTGCTTGCGCTTGTCGGTGTCGTGAATATTCCCATTATTTATTTTTCGGTTCAATGGTGGAACACCCTGCACCAAGGTGCATCGGTATCACTGACCCGAGCTCCTTCCATGGCCACGATCATGCTGGTCGGAATGCTGCTTATGGCTTTGGCTGCCTGGATGTACACAGTGGCTGTCGCCCTGATGCGCGTGCGCTGCATCATTTTGGAGCGTGAAGGGCATGCCGAATGGGTTGGGCAACTGAACGAGGTGAAACGATGACCTGGAATAGTGTCGCTGAGTTTTTCGCAATGGGCGGCTATGCGCAATACGTATGGGGTTCGGTCGGCGTCAGTGCTATCGCGCTGGCTGTGGAATTGTTCCTGCTTCGACAACGCCGACAAGGCGCTTTGTTGCAATCAAAACATGAATTAACTTTGGAAAGGAAAGGCCTCAATGAAAGCTCGACATAAAAGGATGGCACTCATTGGCGGTGGCTTGGCCGCGCTAGGGATCGCCAGTGCATTGGTGCTTAACGCTTTCCAAGACAATCTGGTGTTTTTCTTTACGCCCACACAAGTCAGTGCTGGAGAGGCGCCCGAGAATCGCACCTTTCGCATTGGTGGCATGGTCCAAACCGCCAGCGTGCAACGCGATGGCCTGACGGTCCGGTTTGTTGTTACAGACTCGGCCAAGACCATACCAGTTCGCTATACCGGGATACTGCCTGACCTGTTTAGCGAAGGTAAGGGTGTGGTGGCCCAAGGCAAGCTGGAGAGCAACGGTTGGTTTCGTGCCGACGAAGTTCTGGCCAAGCACGATGAAAACTATATGCCGCCCGAAGCCCAACATGCCTTGGATCAGGCAGCGATGAACACCGAATCTGCGAGGCCGGAACAAAAATGATCGCTGAATTTGGCCACTTTTCTCTTATCCTGACGCTGCTCGTCGCGCTTGCTCAAGGCGCTTTGACCCTGCCGGGCGCGGCGCGCGGTAACGCAGCATGGATCGCTTTGGCGCGACCCGCCGCAGGTACGCAGTTCTTCTTGACCGTTATTGCGTTCTTAAGTCTGACGTGGGCCTTTATCACCAAGGACTTTTCGGTTGCTTATGTTGCGCAAAACGCCAATTCGCAATTACCCCTAGTTTACCGTATCGCCGCGGTGTGGGGTGGACATGAAGGGTCGCTTCTGCTATGGCTGCTCATGCAAACGGGTTGGGCATATGCCGTCAGTATGTTTTCTCGACAATTACCCGACGCAATGGTGGCGCGTGTGCTCGGCGTTCTGGGTTTGGTTACAGCCGGCTTCTTGCTCTTTGTCTTGCTCACATCAAACCCTTTTGAGCGTCTTTCGCCCGCTCCGATGGAAGGACTCGATTTGAATCCATTGCTGCAGGACGTCGGGCTGATTTTTCACCCTCCGCTGCTGTACATGGGCTATGTCGGGTTTTCGGTGGTATTTGCCTTCGCAATTGCTGCCCTTCTTGCCGGCCAGTTGGATGCGACCTGGGCGCGGTGGTCCAGGCCTTGGGCTACGGCTGCGTGGCTCTTCCTTACCCTTGGCATAGCATTGGGTAGCTGGTGGGCCTATTACGAGCTGGGCTGGGGTGGCTGGTGGTTTTGGGATCCGGTGGAAAACTCGTCGTTTATTCCCTGGCTGGTGGGCACCGCCCTCATTCACTCATTAGCCGTCACCGAAAAGCGCAACAGCTTCAAAAGCTGGACGGTGCTGCTTGCCATTAGTACCTTCTCGCTCTCATTGCTCGGTGCATTTCTCGTTCGCTCGGGCGTGCTGACCTCCGTACATGCCTTTGCCACGGATCCACGTAGAGGCGTATTCATCTTGCTGCTGTTTACGGTGGTAGTGGGAACCTCGTTATTCCTGTATGCGCTGCGGGCGCCTAAAATCGGATTAGGCGGTCGGTTCGATCTCATCTCTCGCGAATCCCTCTTGCTTACCAATAATGTCTTGATGGCGGTAGCCGCCGGATCCGTGATCCTGGGCACCTTGTATCCATTATTTATCGATGCGCTGGGGTTGGGCAAGCTGTCTGTGGGGCCCCCCTACTTTAACGCCGTCTTTGTGCCGCTTATGGTGCCTGCCTTGTTGCTCATGGCCGTGGGTCCGGTTGCTAACTGGAAGTCGGCCAAACTGCCGGCCATGATGAAACGATTGTATGTGCCAGCAGTCTTGGCTGTTGCCACTGGTATTGGCGTGCCGTTTGTCCTAGGACGCTGGTCGTTAATGGTAGCTTTAGGCGTAGCGCTGGCTACGTGGATCGCTACTGCCGTAATCCTGGGTATCTATGAGCGCATGCGGGCCACCCGTAGCGGTTTACTCGCACAGCCACGCAGTTGGCTTGGTATGCATGTGGCCCATCTCGGAATTGCCGTGTTCGTTGTCGGCGTAACCCTCGTGATGGGCTACGAGACCGAACAAGATGTGAGCATGGCGCCCGGTCAAACCGCGAGCGCGGGTGGTTACGAATTGAAATTCCTTGGGGTGCGAAAGGCTCGCGGGCCGAACTATGTCGCCGAAGTGGGCGACATCGAGATGTCGCGCGATGGGAAGGCCTTACGCCTGCTGCATCCCGAGAAGCGGACCTATGCATCGTCCGCTATGCCGATGACCGAAGCGGCGATCGATGCCAATGGCCTTCGCCATGTGTACGTGGCGTTGGGCGAACCGCTCGCCGACGGCGCTTGGAGCATTCGTGTCTATTACAAGCCTTTCGTCGACTGGATCTGGGGGGGCTGTATTTTGATGGCGCTAGGGGGACTGCTAGCCATTAGCGATAGGCGCTACCGCCTGAAGCGAAAGCAGCATAGCGCCTCTACGGCATTGAAAGGGGCAACATCGTGAATCGTTTCTTTTGGCCCTTGGCCGGCTTTATCGTGTTGGTGGGTTTTCTTGCGATAGGTCTCACATTAAAACCGAGCGAACTGCCGTCACCATTGATCAGTAAGCCAGCACCAAGCTTTTCCCTGCCCCACTTAGCGGCGCCCGAGAAGGCCTTTACGCCAGAAGAGATGAAGGGCCAGGTGTGGCTATTAAACGTATGGGCGTCATGGTGCGTTGCATGCCTTGATGAGCATCCTGTCATCACGGAACTGGCTAAATCGGGCATCGTGCCCATCGTAGGGCTCAATTACAAGGATGTGCGAAACGAAGCACTCGCGTGGCTCGCACGGAACGGCGATGCTTATACGCTGTCAGTTTCCGATACGCAGGGGCGCGTGGGCATCGACTACGGCGTCTATGGCGTGCCTGAAACATTTGTGATCGATAAGCAAGGCGTTATTCGCTACAAACACATAGGGCCAGTGACGCAAAGCGCTGTGCGCGACACACTCTTGCCACTGATAAGGGAGTTGCAGCAATGAAATATTGGTGGCTGGCGGTGTTTTGCCTACTAAATGCAATGCCCTCTTTGGCGACGAGCGCCGAGCTTGAGAAACGTATGCTGGGCATCGCAGCGGAGCTGCGCTGCCTAGTATGCCAGAACGAATCCATTGCGGCGTCACGGGCCGATCTGGCGGTCGATTTACGTCAGCAAATCCGAGAGCAGATCCAGGCCGGCCAGACTGACGACGAGATCCGAACCTATATGGTCGAACGGTACGGTGATTTCGTGCTCTATCGCCCGCCGTTCAAAGCCACCACTTTCTTGCTCTGGTTCGGACCGATGCTGCTCTTTTTCTTTGGCCTCACGATACTAATGGTGTCGCTGCGTCGACGCAAGGCTCGAATTGTCAACTCGTCGTTGAGCGACGAAGACCGCAGACGAGCTAACGCGTTGTTGGCTCAAGCTGCCGACACTGGGAAACGCTGATGAATATAATTTTTATTGTACTTGCCGCGCTGCTGGTTTCAGCAGTCGCGCTGCGCCTCGGGCTCGTGCTATGGCGGGGGCCACGCACAGACGGGGGTGTAGAGCACCACGTGGTTAATGCGTCTGTACTGCGTGACCAATTCGCTGAACTGGACCGTGACCGCAGGAGCGGCACCTTATCCGAGCAAGACCACGCAGAAGCTGTTCAAGACCTACAACGCCGCGTCCTCGAGGAGGCAAAGCCGCCAACAACGATCGTCAGCCGCCGGCCAAGCAGCAAGTATGCAGCGCTAGGGCTGGCCATCGTACTCCCCTTAGCATCCACGTTGATTTACCTTCGTTTGGGAAATCCTGCGGCAATTAGCCCAGTACCCGTGCAAAGCGTCCCAAACGTCACGCAGGCCGATGTGCAAGCCATGGTAGATTCGCTCGCTGCCCGCCTTGCGCTCAACCCCGATGATCCGGCAGGCTGGCTGATGCTGGCGCGTTCGTATCGCTATTTCGACAGGTATGAAGACGCCGCTAATGCTTTTGCGAAAGCGGGCGGCGCGATCAAGTCAGACCCACTCGCTTTGACCGAATATGCCGAGGCACTTGTACGAAGCAGCTCGAATGGATTCGTGGGCGAGCCTACCGCGCTACTTGGGCGAGCGCTCGCTCTTAATCCTAAAGAACCCTTTGCTCTGACCCTGGCGGGGGCTGCAGCGCTCGAACGCCGCGATTACGATCAGGCAATCAATTATTGGCAACAGTTGCGCGAACTGCTTCCCCCTGATTCAGACGCCGCGCGCGCTGTCAACGACAGCATCGAGCGCGCGCGCGGGCAGCGGGATCAAAACACACCTTCCGATAAGTTAGGGATTGAGCAACCATCATGAAGAGCCCATTTAAGATATTCGCCTGGTCGGCGCTAGCCCTTATCGCCGTCATTGCCATCGCGACCGCTTTGTATTTTTATCAACGTGGCAATGCGTCGAAGAATCCCCTCGCCGGCATGCTCAATGTTGCAGTTGATATTGGGGACCAACGCTTTATGCGCTGGCATACGCCGCGCGACCTGCCCGCCTTCACTTTTCAGGACGAAGCCGGCAAGGAGATGAGCCTGACGGACTTCCGTGGAAAGGTCGTGTTGCTCAACATTTGGGCCACCTGGTGTCCACCTTGCCGAGAAGAAATGCCCTCGCTTGATCGGTTGAACGACAAACGTGGCGGCGAGAACTTTGAAGTGGTGGCCTTGTCGATTGATCGTGACACCGCCTTGGTCAAGCCGTTCTATGAAGAGTTCGGGATACAGGCTTTGCGCGGCTACTTCGATCCGTCGGCACAGATTCCAAATGCGCTTCGCGCCCCAGGCGTTCCAACGACTCTGCTGATTGATCGGGACGGACGTGAAATTGGTCGCGCAATGGGGCCTGCCGCTTGGGATAGTACTCAAGTAGAAGCCTTGATCGATGCCGCATTGGCGCGCTCGCCGGGTGAAGGCCAATGACAATGGGAAGCTTCAATGTTAAGAAACAACCGTTTGAGGCTATGCGATGCTTGAGTTGAGTACCGTTGGATTGCTAACAGCGTTTGTCGCCGGCATCGCGTCATTCTTGTCGCCGTGTGTGTTACCGCTCGTACCAGGCTATCTCTCTTTTGTTGCGGGTGGCGCGGTTGCGCCAACGGCATCCCCAATGGAGGTGCGCCTTAGGCGCTGGAGAACCCTTGGACTAAGCGCATGCTTTGTGCTGGGATTTTCGTCGGTGTTTCTGATTCTGGGCGCCAGCATTACGGCAATCGGACGCCTGTTCTTAAGCTATCGCTACGAACTCAATATTGCGGCAGGCGTCATTATCGCGCTTGCGGGCCTCATGATCATGGGCGTCGTTCGTACGCCGCTATGGGCTCAACGCTACTATCGCTTCGAGTCCAGCGTGAAGGGTGGTAACCCTTGGTCGGCAACATTGCTTGGCGTGGCCTTTGGTTTTGGTTGGACGCCATGCATTGGACCGGTGCTTGGCAGCATCCTTGTGCTGAGCGCCACCTCTGAGAGTGTTGGGCATGGAACAGTGCTGTTAGGTGTGTATGCCTTGGGGCTGGGGGTACCGTTCCTCCTTTCCGCATTCTTCATGACGCCTTTTATGCACCGTCTGAGCGCTTTGCGCCGTACGGGTCGTTACCTGCAGCTCGTAACCGGTGCGATCCTCGTCTTGATGGGTATCGCCGTAGCGAGCGGGCAATTGGTGCGTTTTGCGATTTGGTTGCTAAGGACATTCCCGGCCCTTGGCAGTATAGGTTAACGGACACAGGCCATGTGATCCAAGCCGATGCCGACGCTATATGGTCGCGAGCGCCATGGCGCTCGCCTCGTCCATTATGAGGTCGGCCTATTTTTTTGGAGTCGTCCATTGAGGACTGAAGTTTTATGACTATCGCAACGCATCTTTCTGAACCACGTTGGTATCGCCTCTTTGCTGCATGGATTATTGCACTTGTCGCAACGCTGGGGGCCTTATTTCTCAGTGAAATCATGGGCCTGGACCCTTGCGAGCTTTGTTGGTACCAGCGCATTTTCATGTTTCCGCTCGTTTTCGTTCTAGCAGTTGGCCTGGCCACTTCGGACACACAAGTCTTCAGGTATGCATTGCCGCTCGTCGCCGCTGGATGGCTTGTCGCCGCGTACCATAATCTTTTGTATGTCGGTGTTATTCCGGAAGCGCTCCAGCCCTGTGGCGCAGGCCCTTCCTGTGCGAAAGCCGATCTGAACCTGTTCGGTTTTATTTCGATTCCCCTCCTGTCGTTAGTCGCATTCACCACGCTCGCTGTTCTTCTTATCGTAAAAAAAGGTCCTCAAAAGTGAAAAAACGAACTCTTCTTACTCTTACCAGCATCGTCGCGGTCATGGCTTTTGCCCTGAGCGCTTTCGTATATGAACAGAGCCAGCTTCGCAAGAATAAGACGGCAGACACCCCGGCGAGCGAGCTCGTTCGAATGCATTCGCCTGTTTTCGGCGCGGCGAGCGCCAAGGTCACGATCGTTGAATTTTTCGATCCATCCTGCGAAACATGCCGGGCTTTCTACCCCGGCGTCAAAGATCTCGTCAACGCCCATGATGGAAAAGTCAAACTCGTCATTCGCTATGCCCCTTTTCACGAGGGCTCCGAGGACATGATTAAGATTCTTGAGGCGTCCAGAATGCAAGATAAGTATTGGCCGACTTTGGAAACGGTCCTACGTATGCAGCCCCAATGGGCCTCGCATGACAATCCACAGCCAGATCTAATTTGGGGCTTTCTCGAGGAAAGCGGTTTGGACGTTGAAAAGGCGCGTAAAGACGCGGGTAAGGAAACCGTTGCGACCGTTATTGAACAAGACAAGACAGATCTTCGTACCTTGAATATAAAGCAGACGCCCGCCTTTTTTGTCAATGGCCAGCCTTTGCCTAAATTTGGCTATGAGCAGCTTAAGGCGTTAGTTGAGCAAGAGGTCAAGGCGGCCTATCCCTAAAGCCCGCGCTTTCCATCCCACACCCCAGAACGGAATAACGGCTGACGTATTGATCAGATTGACGTTAGACGAGCATATCCATGAGGCGGAGGGGCGTGTCAAAGAATTGATGCAGTTCAAGAGGCATCTGATTCAAGTTGGAGTGTGGCGTGGTGGGTGGAAATCGCATGGCGAGAATCGACACAGAATCGCGCTAGAATTCTTGAACTATGTCTTGCGGTGCCGTAGCGCCGCTGCGGAGTGATAAATGATCAGTTTGGCCAGTGGCATTATACTGGTTGTCGCATTTGCGATAGCCTTTGCTATTTCCCGGCTTGTTGTAAAGCGCCGTGCGGCAAGCGCAGCTACACAGGAGCGATTGCGTGGTGAGCAGCTTCGACAAAACTCGCTGCCGCCTGTGCTATCGAAGAATAAAAGTAAAAGGCGGCGCCAAGAGCGTGCGCAACGCTGATGTCTGTTTTTGAGAGCGCCCCTTGTCAAGGCTTCTGTAGTGGTTTAGTGGCGTCATTTGTTGCAGGGCATAACAGGTGCATAAGGGTAAAGGAAAGTGTCCGTAGTTCGACGTTGTTGAGCGAACCAGCGCCACAATAATCATTGTCGAACCTATCGGCTCGTCGGCGAGGTAGAAGGGCAGAGCGACTTCAACCAACAACGCCTACGGCACGCGCCGTCATAAATGGGCCGCAGATAGGCGATTATCGTTGCTTTTCGGGTGCGGCAGGTGCCCCTTCGCGGCGCGCCTGGCGTGCTTGCTCTAGGATCTCCCATCCGCCCTTAAGCGCGATGCCGGCCACCACCAGCCCGATCAGCAAGTCCGGCAGTGGCGATTTGAAGAAAATGATCGCGACCCCAGAAACGGCAATGCCGGCATTAGCGATCATGTCGTTGGTGGTGAAAATCCACGAGGCATGCAGATTAACCGCCTCTTTCCGATGCGCCCGCAATAGGCGCAGGCAGACCAGATTGGCGGCTGCGTTTGCGATCGCCGCGACGATCATCACCATGCCGACCGGCTCTCCGCCCGCCGCAAAACGCCGCAGGACTTCGACGAGCAGCCCCACGGCAAGCGCGATCAAGAAAAATCCGGACAAGCGCGCGGCTCGCGCCTTGGCGACAACAGAGTGACCGACGGCGTACAGGCTCACCGCATACACCAAGCCGTCGGCAAGATTGTCCAGGGCCGCGCCCATCAGACCAGTGGAGTCGGCAGCCACGCCGACGACGCCAATTACCAACGCTTGCGCCAGATTGATGGCAAGTACCCAAACCAGCGTGCGCCGCTGGGTAGCATCGCGCACATCAAGTTCGCTCTCGCCGCCATCGGCGTCGCATTCATTGCTCATGCCCAACCTCCTAGATCTGCCGCACATTCCTAATCAAAAATCGGCTGTTCGGCAATGCCGGGATGCGCGACAGACTGATCCGCAAATCCTGCTGCGGGACCTCGTATTGAATGCGCGCGCTCAGGAACTCCGCAGCTACTTTCATCAGTTCGATGGTAATCCACTCACCAGGGCAGCGATGGCCGTTGCGGTGGCTGCCTCCTCCCTGTGGGATGAAATTGAAGGCGCTCCCGTCCCAGTGTCGGAAACGCTCCGGTACAAATGCGTCTGGCCTATCCCAGAGTCGGGTATCGTGGTCCGTGCCGTATAAATCGAGGAGCACCCTTGTTCGCCCGGGCAATCGATAGCCCTTCCATTCGAACTCGTGGCGTGTGCGCGCGGCGACTACTGGGAAAAAAGGATAGAACCTGCGAACCTCCTGCACGAAACATTCCAGATAGCCCTCCTGCGCGGCCGCAATCCGTTGTCGACATTCAGGATATTGGTGCAACGCCAGGGCCGCGAACGTCACATACCAAGCTACGGCAACGGTCGGGCGCAGCACGTTGATGAGCTCCACCGCCGCGATCCGTTCATTCAGCAACTGCCCCTGCCTATCACGGTGAAATGCGATCATATGCAGCGCGCTGCCTTCATCCGGTGCTAGCCGGTGGTTACGTACATCCTCCACGATGCCGCCGATCCACTTTTCCGCCCGATTGCGCGCCCATCTTCCACGCCAGTGCCGCAGGCCGATCGCCGCCCCTGCGTCGATCATCGCGGCGAAGTCCCGAGCTCTTTTCGTTACCTCCAATTCTGCGAGCGGCACCCCAGCCCACTCGCATACGGCACGGCACAGGATTTCGCATGCTTCGTCCAGCAGCACAATCTGCTCCTGCTCTTCCCACTTTGCCGCATAGGCGCGCCACTGCATCGCGCTCAGCTCGCCCAAACGCGAGATGGCTTGCGCGCTCATCAGCGACAGAAACATCTCTTTGCGCCAACGGTGGGCCGCGCCGTCCGATCCCTGCACTCCGCCCCGGCCGAACAAGGTTTCCTGAACCCTGACCGGGGCGACGCCGGAGCGTTCGAACCGGCCTTCGTCGTAAAACAACCGCGCTGCGTCTTCGCCGCGCATGCAGATGCTTTTGCGTAGCAGGAGCCGCGTCTGAAACAGATCTGTTCGGTACCGATCGCAACGTTTCGTGACGAACAGGTAACCATCCCGTGCAAACGGAAGCGTGCTGTCCAATGTTTTGTCGCTTGGAGTCTTCAGCATAAAAATGTTCTCTCCATTGCAGGGCGATCGCCGTGCCAGCTTCCAGTACCATTTTAATAAGCTGCCTAGACTAACTCAGCAAGAATCTTGCCCGGTAGTTTCGCACCGCCGCGCACAGCACGAGCAGCACACCGGCTCCGCAGAGTAACAGAGTCGGCAGATTGCCCATCTGTACATAGGGCGTAGCCCCAGTAAAACCTTGTGCCATATCTAACAGCCCCACCGTCCTGTGCATTGGTGCCAATTGCACGATACGTCCGCGTTCATTAATGATGCCCGTGGCACCGGTATTCGTTGCGCGCAACATGTACCGGCCGGTTTCCAGAGCCCGCACTTGAGCGATCTGCAGATGCTGCGGCAACGCCAACGTGTCGCCGAACCAAGCCAGATTGCTGAGATTTACCAAGACTGTCGCCTCCGGCAAAGTCCGGATGATCTCCTCGCCGAACACGTCCTCGAAACAGATATTGATCGCCACTCTTTGGCCAGCCAGGCGTAGCGGCGGCTGCGCAGCGGCGCCAGACGATAAGTCGGCTAGCGGAATATGCAGGATATCGAGCACCCAGCCCAGCAACGGTTTGGCTGGGATGAATTCGCCAAATGGAACGAGATGTTGCTTGCGATACGTTTGTCCAGCCGACGTTCCCATGGTAACCGCGCTGTTGTAGTAACGCGTCTCGTTTTGTTCAACCACGCGCTCCGGTACGCCGATGATCAGATCGGCCTGGGCCGACCGCGTCCACCTGCTCAGTTCGTCAACATACCCCAACGGAAGCTCGTCAACGAACAACGGCAACGCAGTTTCCGGCATAACGACAAGCTTCGCCTTGCCTTGCTGCTGCAGCAATGAACGGTAAGTGTCTAGCGTTGATGCGACCTCGTCAGTACGCCATTTTCGGTCTTGCGGAATATTTCCCTGCAACAGCGCAACGAGAAATGACGGCCCGACGGGCGATGTCCAATGCACCTGCTGCAGCCCCGCGCCGACGGCCCACATGCCGAACAGCAGTGCGATACTCCATCGTTTTCGGCCCTTTCGATGCGTCAGAAAGTCATGCAACAGTGCTGCGCTTACTGCCACGACAAGGGAAACGCCATATACACCCAGCACCGGCACATAACCGGCTAACGGACTGGGAAATGTCTGCGAATAGCCGACAGCCAGCCATGGGAAACCGGTGAATATGACGCCGCGCATCCATTCTGTCGCCACCCAGCACGCGGGTAGCGCAACGATACACAACAGCCGGCCGTTATCGCGGGCATACCAAGCGCCGGCGCCAAACAAAGCGGAAAACAGCGCCAAAAAGCTGCAAAACCCGATGGTCGCGATGATCGCTAGCATCACCGACATACCGCCGTACACGTGCAAGCTGACGTAGATCCAGCTCACACCCGCGCCGAACAAGCCCAGCCCGAAAAAAAATGCCACCAGCGCAGCGTGCCTGGCGGTGGACTGTCGCAGCACGAGGCCAAACAGTGTGGCCAGCGAAAGCACCGGCACCGCGAAGAGTGCAAACGGCGCGTACCCGAGCACCGTTAACGCGCCCACTGTCAGGGCAACGGCACAGGAAAAGGCTGGCACGCCGACGATGACAGCGATTAATCGACGCAACCCCGCCTCCAGTCACCGTTCGAATGCCCTGCTAAGCTCTCGCCGCTCGGACGATATCGGTTAATCATCGCTTGATACTAAAGCTTACGTAGGTACGTGATGATTTTCCAGATTTCTGTTTCTTGGAAGACGCCATCAAATGGAGGCATTGCTGTTCCAAGCGGTACCCCGCCTTTCGCGATCGTCCAGTACAAATAGCCGTCCGTCGCCATCGGCATTTTGCTAAATACTGCAATGTTTGACGGGCGCGGGTTTAAAATCTTCCCCGCCTCGCCGTTACCCAGTCCTGTCGCTCCATGACAGGAAGCACAGTTTTGCTCATATAGTTTTTTCCCGCTCGCGATGATTTGTGAGTCAGGAGAAAGTGGATTGTTTTTGTTAGTGTATCTTTCATCAATGCCGTTCATCATGGCGAATCGATGACGCTTCATCGACATATTCATTTGTCCACAATCTTGCATCGGGCGCAAATCCATATGTCCGTCTCTCATCATTCCCATCTGACCATATCCCGATACTGGCAAAAGGACTACAGCGGACACGGCAATACTGGTAAACAGTTTTCTCATTTCACATCCTAGTCTCGCTTACGTTGAACAAGTTGCCAGTTGTCGCCGCAACGGAACTCCGGGCTATTCATTCGTTTTCTCCTTCGATACATCGTTTGCTTGACGCAGGCTTGAAAAGACCATCAGCGCGGCGCCGCAGACGATGGCGATATCCGCCACGTTGAATGCAGGCCAATGCCAGCCGCCCAGATGAAAATCGAGGTAATCGACGACGTGTCCGCGCAGCAGGCGATCGAACGCGTTCCCAAGCGCGCCACCTAAGATTAAGCTATAAGCTAATGCCTGCGACGCTGGCAACGGCTTGCGTAGCTCAAGAGCTATCCAGACCGAGACGGCGAAGGCGATCACGATGAAGAAATATCGCTGCCATCCCCCGCCGTCGGCCAAGAAACTGAACGCAGCGCCGGTATTCCAAGTATGCACAAGATTGAAAAAGCCGGTCATCGGAACCGATTGCCCATACGGCATTAGCGCCGACACGCCAGCTTTGGTGATGATATCCAGCACCAGCGCCGCGAACGCGATCATCAACCAGCGCCGTTGATACGCACGCACCTGATTAGGCACACTCGGTTGCAAGAGTTTATCGGTCATATTGCATCTCCAAATCTTCCTTGTGCCAGATCGGCATCAACATCGGCCGGAATGCGCGCGCATGCAAATCGGTTGCTTCGCCTAAGCGAAATGTGAAGCGGCCCATGGTCCGGTCATGCTCGCCTGTTCGGACCAGCGCAGAACTTGTCGCCATAATATGTACTACTTCGAGAGAGCGTTGGCAGGCTTAACTTCGCACAGCGCCTTAGCTGTTTCCCCTGACTGAAACGCGAAATCGGCTTCGACTTCCTTACCAACGGCAAGCGCTTGAGTAGGCTTCTCAAGCATCGCATGGTAGCTGCCCGGCTTAAACTCCAGTTCGCCACCGGCAGGGATCGAAACAGCGTCAGCCACGGCCATTCTGCTTTTCCCGTCCTGATCGATCGTTTGATGTAAGGACACCTGGTCGAAAGCGGCAATAGACATGGAGGCGAGCTTTGCTTCACTATTGCCGGCGTTCTTTATCACAAAGTAGCCCGCAGAAGGAGTCGGCCTTGGCAAGGAGCGAATCCAGCAATCCGAAACCGTCAGTGTTTTAGACAGCTCGGCGCCGCCATCGGCGCCTTTGCTGACGTGTTGTGCGGTTTGCGCATGAGCTGCGACGGGTACGTGTGCATCGTGTGGACCTGCAGCATAGACAATGGAACCCGTACACAGGACAAAAGCGCCAACAATCACTCTTTTCATACGGTTACCTCAGAAAAACGAAAACTTTCATAAACGCTCGGATGTCATTCCTGTCCGGACAGGATCAATATGAACCAAAACATCGCCTTCACGTTTGCTCACGATGCCCTTGCCGGCTGTAAGGGCAATTGATGATGCTTTGTCGGCGCCGCTCCCTTGAAACGCAGCAGACGTAACGCATTGAGCGTGACAATTGCCGTCGCGCCCGTATCGGCCATGACGGCAACCCACAAGCCCGTGACGCCCAGCACAGTGGTAATCAGGAATACGGCCTTCAAACCGAGCGCAAAAATCACGTTCTGATGGATATTTGCCATCGTTGCACGTGAAAGCGCGACTAGGTGGGCTACATCCGTAACGCGGCTTTTCAGCAGAGCCGCGTCGGCCGTTTCGATCGCCACGTCGGTGCCACCGCCCATCGCGATGCCGACATCGGCCGTTGCCAGCGCTGGTGCATCGTTGATGCCATCGCCCACCATGGCGACCTTGGCGCTGCGCTTCATTTCATCGATCAGGCGCAGCTTATCCTGGGGCAGAAGCTCGGCTTCCCATTCCATGCCCAAATGGCCGGCGATGGCTTGGGCGGTCAGGCGGTTATCGCCGGTGAGCATGACTGAGCGCACGCCCATCGCTTTGAGTTCGGCCACACCTTCTTGTGCGTCCTGCCTTGGCTCATCGCGTAGCGCCACCAGTCCAAGCACTTCACGGGTCTGTTCGTCCAGTAGAACGGAAACGGTTTTTCCGTCATGTTGCAGCGCTTCGATGCGTGCGCGTTGTCCTTCTGTCAGGGTTGCTGCTTGCGCGGTGTAAATCGGCGACCCAATGGCCAACTGGCGGCCAGCTACGCTTGCATGTACGGCTTTACCTGCGGTGGCGTAGGCATGCGAGGCAGCGGGGATAAGGCTGTTAGCGGCCTCGGCATGGCTCACAATGGCTTTGGCTAGCGGGTGATTCGAACCGGATTCTACGCTTGCGGCGAGCGCTAAAATCTCGTCCTCGCGCCCTGATGTAAAGGCAACCACGTCAGTGACGCGGGGCTTGCCCTCGGTCAAGGTGCCTGTCTTGTCAAACGCGATCGTACTCACCCGACCAATGGTTTCTAAGGCATTGCCGCCCTTGATGAGTAGCCCGCGGCGCGTCCCGACAGCCAAGCCTGAGGCAATAGCCGCCGGCGTAGACAGCACGAGTGCGCAGGGGCAGGCGATCAGCAACAGCGCCAGACCACGATAAAGCCACGTTTCCCAGTCAGCCCCCATCGCCAGCGGCGGAACAAGCACGATCAGCGCGGCAATAGCCATCACGGCCGGCGTGTAGTAACGACTGAACTGCTCAATGAAACGGGCGGTGGGTGCCTTAGAGGCCTGTGCCTGTTCAACCAGATGGATAATGCGCGAAATCGTGTTGTCGGCGGCGGCCTTTTCCACGCGAATCTGGAGCACTCCATCAATGTTGATGGAGCCAGCGAATACATTATCGCCTGCCGTCTTCGCAAGAGGTATGGACTCGCCTGTGATGGGCGACTCGTCAAGGCTGGACGCGCCTTGGATAATCACGCCATCGGCGGACACCCGGTCCCCGGGGCGCACGAGCACATGGTCGTTCACGTCCAACGAGGCCGCGAGGACCTCGCGTTGCCCACCTTGTGGATCGATTAAAACCGCCGTTTTCGGAACCAGTGATGCCAAGGCCCTGATGCCAGCGCGAGCATGGCCGGCAGCGACGCTCTCCAGCAACTCACCGACCGAAAATAAAAATACGACGGCCGCTGCCTCTTCGGCCTCGCCAATGACCAGGGCGCCAAGCGCGGCCACGGACATTAGCGTTTCGATCGAAAAGGGCGAGCCAGACTTGGCCAGCGCGAGCGCTTTGCGGGCAAAGGGAAAGACGCCGACAATCACGGCTGCAGCAAACACCCAGGCTCCGTAATTCGGGAAAAATTGCGCGATAGCGTAGGCGGTGGCCATCAGAATGCCAAGGCCCACGACCTGCTTGCCCTTTCTAGTTTGCCACCAACGCAGCTGGGGTGCGGCGGCTTGATCGTCCGTGCCGATGCCTGGCGTAGCGCTTTGGTCGGTACTGGCGGATACGCCAAAGCCCAAGCTCTTAATGGTTTTTTTGATGTCACCAAGCTGGGTGGGCGATTCGGGCGCCAGCGTCAGTTCGAGCCTCTCTGTGGCGAAGTTCAGCCGGATATCAGAAACGCCGGGCATGCGTGCCAGCGCCGTTTCAATCTTGCCGACGCAGCTTGCGCAGTCCATTCCCTCTACTTGCATGGAGACGCCTGGAGGCACTTCCTGGGCGGGAGCGGAAGCCGCGCTTTTAGCGACTGGGGCATCGCTGCCGCGGGGTGGGTAACCCGCCTGGCACAAGGCGGTTTCAAGCTGCATTCTTGTCGCTGACGAGGTGACTTGCACGCTGCGCGTGGGCGGATCGGTGGCGACCTCCGCCTTCGGATCGACTGAGTGGATGGCTTTGACGACATTGCCGGCGCAACCGCCACATGTCATGGCTTCGATATGAAACTGCATGAGAATTTCTCCTTTGAATGCAGGTATTAGAAAGCCTCTAGCGGCTTCAGAGTCAAGCGCTTTGATTTCACCCCGCAACAGGTCAGATCTTGATTTCTTGATCGCACAAGCCTATAGTCACTCGAGTGTTATAAACAATAGAGGCCGTCATGCCAATGAAGATCGGTGAGCTTGCCAAACGTACAGAATCAACGGTTGAAACCATCCGGTACTACGAAAAGGAGGGCTTGCTGCCCGAGCCTTCTCGAAGCGATGGCAATTATCGTTTGTATGGCGAGGAACACATTGAACGCTTACGATTCATCCGGCACTGCCGTACGCTCGACATGGCGTTGGACGAAGTTCGAACTTTGCTTCGGTACCGCGATACGCCTACTGAGGATTGTGGCGACGTGAATGCCTTGCTTGATGAGCACATCCACGCGGTGGAGGTGCGCGTCGACGAGTTGATGCAATTAAAGGGGCATCTGGTGGTTTTGCGCCAAAAATGCGCGAGCACGGCACCGACCAGTTCATGCGGGATATTGCGTGCCCTTTCCGATCGATCTTGCCATGCGGAGAAGCTGCCCTAGTGAGGTGACGAACCAGAAAACACGCGGATTACTTTATTGTCATATTTCCGAAATGATAGTCGGGTATACGAAGCCATGCGGTAGCGGCGCAGCAAGGACGCACAGCGGTGTGAGCGCTCCTTGCTTTGTTGACCTAAAGCTTTAATAAAGTAGGTAAGCGTGCAGGGCCTCTTGTTTACTTGGAGGCTTGCGGCGCAGTACGAACGGTGCCGCCGAGCTTTGCAATCAAACGTACGTAGACCAGTTCACTAATTAACTCGACCAAGGTTTGCGTGACGATGATTGCCGGCAGGACGGGGATGGCCCCAGGCACAGCGAGGGCAAGCGGCAACACGACCAGAGAATTACGCGTTCCGGCACTGAAAGCGACGGCCCGTCCGGCGGCGGGATCAAGGCGAAATAACCGGCCGACACTCCATCCGATGAATGGAGCAATCATGGCAAAGAGGATATAAAACGGGATCACGCCCAAGGCCGCATCGGTGGCTGGCCCGAGCTGCGCCAGGACAGCCAACACGACAATGAACAAGACGACGGCGGTCGCTGGTACGGGCAAAAACCCAAGTGCCGCGGATGCTCTTTTACCACTGTGGCTTCGAGCTGCCCACAGCTGCATGGCGCCGGCCAGGGCGAGCGGAGCAGCAATTAACCAGACAAAGGCATGGACGAAGGGGCCGGGCTGGACAAGGGTTGCTGCATCATTCCCGAGGAACAGTCCCAGATAGACTGGTAGCAACAACATCTGCACAACCAAGAGCGTGGGAGTTGCCGCCAATAGCAGGCGAGCATCAGCTCGCCCCAAGTGCGAGAACGTTACTACGTAGTCGATGCACGGCGTCAGCAACACCAACAGAACCCCTAATCGCACCAGAGGGTCGGGCGGCAGGAGTTGCACGACTACAGCAATCAAAAGCGGAATAGCCACAAAGTTCGTGGTGAGTAATGCAGCGAGAAACCGACCACGACCGAATGCTCGCCCAAGATCGGCTAATGGCACTTGCAGGAATGTTACAAACAACATAACAGCGAGCGCGGGATTGATGCCATATCCGAGTGCCGTGGTGCCAGGCACTAATGAAACCACTAAAACAGCTAAGACAACCGAGCCCAAATAGATGCCGACTTGGTGCTTTTCGACTAACTCTCTCTTGATTTGCATACCTCTGTTTAGCTCCGCCATACTAAATTACGTGCATATTATGCGGATGACCGAACGTCAACACGAAGCCCCGTAATAGCGTTGCTCTGAAATTCCGGGCAGATACAAGCATCAAACCATGGCCTACTCGCACCATACGTCAATATCCAAAGCACGGTCCGAAGACCGTGCTCCGTTGCCGTTTAGCTTCCTGTGCTTTCTGCCTCGTGCTCCATGGCGCGCTCCGCCAAGCGGGCGACCTCGGCCGCCACTCCCTTTCGCTCGCTGTAGCGGTCTGTCAAGTAATCGCTGCGATCCCGGACCAGCAAGGTGAATTTAACAAGTTCTTCCATCACGTCGACGACACGGTCGTAGTAGGCCGAAGGTTTCATCCGTCCGTCCTCGTCGAACTCCTGGTAGGCCTTCGCCACCGATGACTGGTTAGGGATGGTCACCATGCGCATCCAACGGCCAAGTACGCGCAGCGCGTTGACCGCGTTAAAGGATTGGGAGCCGCCGCTGACCTGCATGACAGCGAGGGTACGGCCTTGCGTCGGTCGCACGCTTCCCACCTCCAGAGGCAGCCAATCGATTTGGCTCTTGAACACCCCTGTTAAGGTGCCATGTCGTTCGGGGCTACACCAGACCTGCCCTTCGGACCAATTCGATAGTTCCCGCAACTCAATGACTTTAGGATGATCGGCAGGAACGCTATCGGGCAGCGGAAGACCCTGTGGATTAAAAATTCTTGTTTCGGCGCCCAAGCGCGTCAGGATGCGCGCCGCTTCTTCGGTAAGGAGGCGGCTGTATGAGCGCTCACGTAGCGAACCGTACAGTAGAAGAATACGGGGCGGATGCGTTGCCCCAACCGACAAGGAAAGTTTGTCATGAGTGGGTGTATCCAATAGGGTCTCGTCGACTATTGGCAAGGTCAAATCGGCGGGTGAAGAATAGCTGGTCATCAATATTCTCAAACTAACAAAAAAAGACGCGCTGAGTCGCGTTGGAGGGCGGAGTATCGTTAACGCACGCGTTGGCCGCGCTCATCGATGACAACTTCCCCGTCCTCTTTGGTAAAGGGCCCCTGCTGGGCTTGAGGAAGAATATCGAGAACCATCTCCGAAGGCCGGCACAGGCGTACCCCTAAGGGTGTAACAACGAAAGGTCGGTTCATCAAAATGGGATGCTCTTGCATCGCCTCGAGCAACTGGGCATCCGTGAGTGCCGTATTATCCAGGCCCAGTTCCATAAATGGAGTGCCTTTTTCACGTAGCGCCTGGCGCACCGTTAACCCGGCACGTTGAATTAGATCGGCGAGCGCCTCACGGGAGGGTGGCGTTTTCAAGTACTCAATTACGGTGAGCTCTATACCGGCATTGCGGATCAAGTCCAGCGTGTTGCGCGAGGTGCCGCAGTCGGGATTGTGGTAGATCGTGATATCGCTCATAGTGATTCCATTATTTTAACGTTTCTAGTATTATTGATCAATGGAAACGAAAAGTATAGTCCGCGCACTGGCCGCCATCGCCCACGAGTCCCGCCTGGAAGCCTATCGCTACTTGGTGCAAGCCGGCCCAGCCGGCCTACCGGCCGGGCAGCTGTCAGAATTGGTAGGGATTGCGCCCTCCTCGCTTTCTTTTCACCTAAAAGAACTGGTGAACGCGGGGCTGTTGTCGTCGCGACAAGAAGGACGTTTTGTATTTTATTCAGCCGAATACGAAGCCATGAATTCTCTTCTGACCTATCTCACCGAAAACTGCTGTGGCGGAAACCCGTGCTCGCCCGTAAGTCTCGATGCCTGTGCCGTGACCCAGAAAACGCGCGCTTGACCACTCTCATGGACTGGCCATTGAACCAGCAACACACAACAGAGGACATTTTGCACTATGTCAGATAAAGTTTATAACACCCTGTTTCTTTGTACAGGGAATTCAGCGCGCAGCATCATGGCCGAAGTGCTACTCAATTCTTTCGGCCATGATCGTTTTAAGGCATTCAGCGCCGGAAGCCGCCCCGGCCCGCACGTGAATCCGATTGCTCTCGACATTCTTCAAGCAACGCGTCTGTCGGTCGATGGCTTGCGCAGCAAAAGCTGGGATGAGTTCGCCCGACCAGGAGCCCCACAAATGGACTTTGTGGTCACCCTCTGCGATAGCGCAGCGGGTGAAGAATGTCCATTGTGGCCTGGCCAACCGATCACCGCACACTGGGGCTTTGAAGATCCATCGGCCAGTACGGGAACCGCTGAAGAACAGCGAGGGAAGTTTGATAAGGTTTTTCGCCAGATCGCAACCCGCATCAAGATTTTCAATAGCCTGCCATTGGCCACGCTGGACAAAGCGGCAATCAAACGCGAACTCGACACACTGGGCGATCGCGCAACACTAGCGAGCACCACAGCTTCTTAACCAATATGCGCTCGGACAGGTTCGGCGCGAGCCCTTTTGCGGATCTGAATCTGTTGCCAGGATCGCCCTTCCCATCTCTTGTGTATCGCATATATGAACGTCCTTTTCCTGTGCACGGGTAACTCGTGCCGCTCTATCCTGGCTGAAGCCACTTTCAATCACCTTGCGCCTACAGGCTGGGAGGCCATGAGCGCCGGCAGCCATCCTACGGGCCAGGTTCACCCCAGGTCATTGGCGCTGCTCGCGCGTGAAGGCATTTCAGTTGATGGTTACTTCAGTAAAGCCTGGGATAACCTGCCGCACACGCCCGATGTGGTCGTTACCGTTTGTGCCAGCGCCGCAGGCGAAACCTGCCCCGCGTACCTGGGGCCAGCCATACGCACACATTGGGGCGTTGAGGATCCTGCCCACGCCACGGGCACCGACGACGAAATTGACGCGGCGTTCGATGCTGCATACCGCATTTTACGAACGCGCATTGAGGCATTCTTGGCGTTGCCGCTCACTGATTTGAAGAATGACCCGACCCGCCTGAAAGCCGAACTCGATCGTATTGGCGATCTTTTCCCTTGATGCATCATTGCGTTTTTGAATTGACGTTCTCATCTCCAATGCCCTTTGCCGAGGGCGCCTTCCCGTTTGTCGTAAAGAGAGATACAACGTGCTTGCTGCACTATTAATTTTTATTGTCACCATTGTCCTGGTTATTTGGCAGCCGCGCGGCTTGAACATTGGTTGGAGCGCTTTGATCGGCGCAGCACTTGCGCTGGCTTTCGGCGTAGTGAGCTTCAGCGACATACCCGTGGTCTGGCAGATTGTCTGGAACGCGACCGGCACGTTCGTGGCAATCATCATTATCAGTCTGTTATTGGACGAAGCGGGCTTTTTTGAATGGACAGCACTGCATGTCGCCAGGTGGGGCGGTGGGCATGGCCGGCGATTATTCGCACTGATCGTGTTGCTTGGGGCTGCGGTATCTGCGTTCTTCGCCAATGACGGCGCCGCCTTGATTTTGACACCCATCGTCATGGCCATGCTGTTGGCGTTAGGATTTAGCCCTGCAGCCACACTGGCTTTTGTCATGGCGGCGGGCTTTATTGCCGACACGGCCAGTCTGCCACTCATCGTGTCCAACCTGGTCAATATTGTTTCCGCTGATTTTTTCGATATTAGTTTTGCGCGATATGCCGCGGTCATGGTGCCCGTCAACGTTGTGTCCGTTGCCGCCACCCTGCTGGTTCTGTTGCTGTATTTCTACCGCAGTATTCCGGTTCGCTACGACGACAGCCAGCTCAAAGAACCGAAAACGGCGATTCGCGATCTGGCGACATTTCGCGCCGGCTGGATCGTACTAGGGTTGTTGTTGATCAGTTTTTTCACCCTTGAAGAATTTGGCGTGCCAGTCAGTGCCATTGCAGCTTTGGGTGCAATCACGCTGCTTATCGTCGCGGGACGCGGGCACAAAATCAGCACACGCAAAGTCGTGCGCGAAGCGCCTTGGCCTATCGTAATATTCTCTCTGGGCATGTATTTGGTCGTCTATGGGCTGCGCAATGCGGGGCTGACGGAAATGATCGCTAATCTGCTCGACTATCTGGCCAGCCACGGTTTATGGGCTGCCACCTTGGGCACCGGCGTGCTCACCGCCCTACTCTCGTCCATTATGAATAACATGCCTACCGTTCTGGTCGGGGCGCTTTCGATTGACGCCAGTCAGGCAACGGGCGTGGTTAAAGAAGCCATGATCTATGCCAATATCATTGGCAGCGACCTGGGCCCCAAGATCACGCCTATCGGCAGCTTGGCTACGCTCCTGTGGCTGCATGTCCTGGCACGCAAGGGGATGACCATTACGTGGGGATATTACTTCCGAGTAGGCATCGTGCTCACTTTGCCCGTATTGCTTATTACCCTCGCGGCGCTCGCGCTGCGATTAGGTGTTACATGACAAAAATGTAATGCGCCAAGCCCCGAATTAACGTCTGATCACGTGTTGGTATGTGGCATGATGGAATTTGACCCCAATTTCCCTGGCGCTAAAAGCATCTGGCCGTACACGGGCTGAACTTGCGCTCACACTCTTGGAAGGTTTTTATCGCCATGGCGCACAACAAGTCTGAACCTCACAACCACAACGTGACGCAGCCCGCCTCCAGCTTGCAACTAACCGATCCTGTGTGCGGTATGCCAGTGACGAAAGACTCCGTAAATCAGGTTCAGCATGAAGGCAAGCGTTTCTATTTTTGTAGCACCAAGTGCTCGGAAACGTTCAAGCGTGATCCCAAAAAATTCACCGGTCAGAAAAACAAGAACGAAGCAGCTTTCGAGCAGGTAGCTCCTGGCACAATTTATACCTGTCCGATGCACCCTGAGATTCGACAGGATCGTCCAGGAAACTGTCCGAAGTGTGGCATGGCGCTCGAGCCACTGATGCCCAGCCTGGAAGACGACAATCCTGAACTGAAAGATTTCTCTCGGCGATTCTGGTGGACGCTGCCCTTTACGGTCATTGTGACCGTGCTGGCCATGTTCGGCCCGCAGCTTGGCTGGTTCAGCATGAGCGCCCAGACATGGATCGAACTCGTGTTATCTATACCCGTGGTGCTATGGGCCGGCCAGCCCTTCTTCGTACGCGGCTGGCAATCCGTTATCAACAGTAGCCCCAATATGTGGACGCTCATTGGCCTGGGTACAGGCGCCGCGTTTGTCTACAGCGTAGTGGCGACAATCGTACCGGACGTTTTTCCCGAAACGTTCATGTCCATGGGGCGTGTGGCTGTTTACTTTGAAGCCGCAGTGGTCATCATTTCCTTGACTCTGTTTGGCCAGATCCTGGAACTGCGGGCGCGTTCGCAGACGTCAGCTGCCATCAAATCACTGCTGGGACTCGCACCCAAAACAGCCCGCCGGATCAACGCGGATGGATCAGAAGAAGATGTACCCCTGACGCACGTGCATGAAGGCGATCGCTTGCGCGTGCGTCCCGGGGAGAAGGTCCCCGTTGATGGCGTCGTCGAAGATGGTGCGAGTTCGCTGGATGAATCCATGCTCACGGGCGAACCTCTGCCGGTGAGCAAGCGCGCTGGTGACAAAGTGATTGGCGCGACGATGAACACATCCGGCTCGCTAATAATTAGAGCTGAAAAGGTCGGCTCAGCGACCGTGCTTTCGCAGATCGTGCAGCTCGTCGCACAAGCGCAGCGCTCCCGCGCACCGATGCAACGCATGGCAGATCAAGTGGCTGGTTATTTTGTGATGGCAGTCGTCGTCATCGCCATCATCACGTTTTTTGTTTGGGGTACTTTTGGGCCGCAACCGAGCTGGGTATATGGCCTGATTAACGCCGTAGCTGTACTGATCATCGCCTGCCCATGTGCCCTGGGCTTGGCCACGCCCATGTCCATTATGGTGGCAACCGGCCGTGGCGCCACCCAGGGCGTGCTGTTTCGCGATGCAGCAGCCATCGAGAACCTACGTAAAGTCGATGTCCTTATCGTCGATAAGACCGGCACCTTGACGGAAGGCCGCCCTGCGTTCGAGCAGGCCATTCCGGCAGGCGACACAGAGGCTGCCGAAGTGCTGCGTCTGGCGGCTAGCCTTGATCAAGGCAGTGAACATCCGCTAGCAGACGCCATTGTTAGCGCAGCGCGTGAGCAAGGCTTAAGCCTCAGTGCCGTCAACGAGTTCGAATCGGGTAGCGGTATTGGGGTGCGGGGCCAGGTCGACGGTAAGCACCTCGCCCTCGGCAACACCGCTCTCATGGACCAAGAAAACGTTAACGTTACGATCATGGCCAGTACCGCCGAATCGTTGCGCACCAAGGGTGCAAGCGTCATGTATTTGTCAACAGACGGTCAATTAATAGGCTTGCTGGCCGTCTCTGATCCAATCAAGAAAAGCACACCGGAAGCCGTGAAGGATCTCAAGGCGGCTGGGATCCGCGTCATCATGGCAACAGGCGACGGCATTTCGACGGCTAAAGCTGTGGCACAGCAATTAGGAATTGACGAGGTTCACGGTGAAGTGAAGCCGGCCGACAAGCTGGATTTGGTCAGCAAACTTCAAGCAGAAGGCCGAGTTGTTGCGATGGCCGGCGACGGCATTAATGACGCACCTGCCCTAGCCAAAGCGGATGTCGGGATTGCGATGGGTACCGGAACCGACGTGGCGATGAACAGCGCGCAGGTCACGCTGGTCAAGGGAGACTTGCGCGGCATCTCGATTGCGCGCCACCTCTCGGACAAAACAATCGCCAATATGAAGCAAAATCTCGGCTTCGCATTCGTTTACAACGCTCTTGGGGTGCCCTTGGCCGCTGGGGTCTTGTACCCGTTTGTCGGGCTGTTGCTTTCACCCATGTTCGCGGCATTGGCGATGAGTCTGAGTTCAGCATCGGTCGTTTTCAATGCCCTTAGGCTTCGAAAGTCTACCTGAAGTGCAACGCGTCGCGTGAGTCGGTGGCACTTGAACTTAGCAAGTAGCCAAAGCTGACGTGTTTGGAGAAATAGCAAATCTTTACGTAAAACAGGAGATCAGCCATGCGCCAATACCTTCGGTTTGCCGCCATGGTCGCTACTTCAACGATCGTGATGTTCGGCCTTATGTATCTAAATACGTATGAGCTGGCCGACGTCTTTTTCAGTGAAACGCGCGTGTATATGGCATTCATGATGGGCGCCGCGATGGCAATCATCATGTTGGCCTTCATGCTCCATATGCACCGAAGTCGTCGCGTGAACAGTGCGATTTTTGTCGCCAGTGCAATAGTATTTGCGCTTGCACTCTGGCTTGTGCGAAGTCAGTCAACCATTGAGGATGTTTCCTGGATGAAGGCGATGATTCCGCATCACTCCATCGCGATCTTGACCAGCGAACGGGCGACCCTCTCTGATCCTCGCGTTCGTGAACTGGCCGGTCAAATCATCGAGTCACAGCGCAGGGAAATCGAAGAAATGAAAGCGCTTATCAAGGATCTCGAGAAATAAATCCGCATCTGAGCCGCAAGTGAGCCTGAACGAAGTCACAGGAAAGGTTCTAAGCAACAATACTCATTGACTGCCTGGGTAACTGCACAGGATTGAATGCCGGAAACTCTGCATCAGCCGACGATGCGCTGACCCAGGTCTCCAGCGTCGTGCTGGCCTCAAGCGCTCTGGCAATCGCATTGGCGACTGTGATCACCCACTGCTCATCAATGCAAAGCGAAGTACGCAGGGTGCCGAAGGTAAATGGCTTGCTCAAGCGATCGCTCCATCGTTTCCAAGGACGATGCGGGAGGCGGTCTTCGGTTAGCGCCGGCATTTGGTAGCCGACGCCCCATGAACGGCTCGCAGCGCATCCAAAGCCATCGAAATAGCTTTCTTGACAGCTCTTTGGTTCGAACTCAGATCTCGTTATTGAGGCGAGGATGGCACTTCAAGTTTATCGGCATACTTAATCATGATGTCACCCATGGCACGCATCATCTCGCCATGCATCTGCATCATCACTTTGCTATTGGCGCCGCCGGCGGCACCCATCATAGGGCAACTGCCCATCATCCCCATCATGCCGCCGCCCATCATGCCGCCGCCCATCATGCCGCCGCCCATCATGCCGTCGCCCATCATGCCGTGATCTTTCATCCTACCTGGCTTCATCTGGCCCATCTGGCTCGCGTCACCATTATGCATCATGCCTGGTTCAGCTTTCATGCCCGTGGATGTGCCATCGCCGCTGGGAGTCGCTGCTACTCCTGCACCGCTCACGCCCAACAAGAGCGCCGTAACGGGCGCAATAAATAGTGCTTTCATATTCATTTTGATCTCCTAAATTCAGAAAATTGACTTTTCACGAACCGGCTTGAACTTGTGGCGCAAGAGAGATGTAGGTGTGGAGGTGTAGTGTCTTCCAGCGTCAGAGCAGCAAATGCGTACCAATCGTGGCGTACCCGGCTATATCGTTGCTCGTCTGTAGATTTTAGTCCTTAGAAAATGGTTTACCGTTAAAGTCGACAGTAACTAAATTGCCGTCCAGCTCCCCCATGCCCGGCGCATTCAACGGCATGCCAGGCGCCGACACGCCCTTCACCGACGAGTCAGCGAGCAACTT
Source organism: Orrella marina (assembly GCF_003058465.1). Classification (NCBI taxonomy): domain Bacteria; kingdom Pseudomonadati; phylum Pseudomonadota; class Betaproteobacteria; order Burkholderiales; family Alcaligenaceae; genus Orrella; species Orrella marina. Next base: position 2,152,640 of record NZ_CP028901.1, read on the forward strand.
GTTGACTGCATTGGCGGGCACATGCCCTTCTATGATCTGGCCGGTGGCGTTTACCACGCCTGTATGGCACGATCCAAGCTTTGGTGGCACACCGAGTTTTTGCTTGACTGAAGCCATGTCGGCTGTTTTGATCGCCGTAACATCAAAGCCAGCATCCCGCATATGCTCGACCCATCCGGTGCAGCAGCCGCAATTGGGGTCCTGATATACGGTAATGGCCGTGCCGGCAGCCTGTGCAAAGGATGACGCGACAGATAAGGCAGCCGCTGTTAGCCATAGTTTCATGAAACCTGCTCCAGCAAAAATGTAGATCTTGAATGATTCATAGTATAGATAAAGACCACAACCAAGCAGCTTAGTTCTGCCGTTGCAAAGTAACTTCCTTCTGTGCCTCTAGAACTTTAGGAGGCCAAGTGCTTTTGATATAAGTCAGTACCGCAATGATCTGTTGGTCGCTGAGGATGTCGCGATACGCGGGCATGTCGCTTACATAGCCTGGAGGTGCTGTCTTCCCAGGGACCAGACCGTTTTTCACCATATCGACCAACATCGCATCGGGATTGTGCCAGGTATGGCCGCTCTTGTCATGCGGCGGTGCAGGCAGCCTGCCATTGGACATACGTTCACGCCAGTTCGGCTGGCCTTGCAGGGCCTCGCCATGGCAGGCTGCGCAATTGTTCGCATAGATCGCCTTGCCCTGCATCACAAGGGATGTATGCAGTCCAACTAACCCATGATTGCGGGTTGATCGTGTCTGGTGGATCATGGGGCTGACATTTTTCAGCATCAGACACATGACACAGCACGATCCGGCCTGGTGGCAAATCCACCTGCAACTCATCGAAGAAGAAGCGATCCGCACCACGGAATGTGCGCAGCGAGCAGGCGTGGCTCTTCAGGTGTGCTCACTGGCTGCGGAGTTGTTGCTGACTGGTTGTCAACGCACAGTCTGTTATGCCGATGATTCCCGTGCGACCAGATTCATGGCGAGATCCTCGTCATGAATATTCCACGGCAACAACGCTTCGTAGTCATCGGCGTTCTGAGCCAGGGGCAGGCGCTCGAGCACGTAGCACAACCATGCGTAAGGCTCTTTGCCATTGGCTTTGGCGCTTTCAACGAGCGAGTAAAGCAACGCACTGGCTTTGGCACCGGCTGGCGTGTTCGCGAAGAGCCAGGCTTTGCGAGCCACTGCGAACGGCCTGATCGTGGCTTCAATCGAATTGTTGTCTACTGGCAGATCGCCACGGTCGATGTATCGCACCATCCGGTCCCAGCAGTTGTCCAGATACGTCAGGGCTTTACCCAGCTGGCTCTTGGGTGTGACCAGCGGTCTCATCTGATCAAGCCAGGCTCGCAACTCATCAAGTGTTCGTTTGCTCAGTCGCTGGCGAACCTGGTAACGGAAGCTATCGGGTGCATTGCGCACCCGTTTCTCGATACGGTACAGGCGGGCAAAGAATCGGATGACCTGTTTGGCCGGTGTGTCCTTCTTGGAGGGGTTGGCGCGATCTGCTTTCACAAACTCGCGGCGGCAATGCGCCATGCATGCCATGCGGATGACACCGGGTTGATGGCCCACGCCGTTGTAGCCCGAATAGCAGTCGGTCATCAAATGGCCACGCCAGCCCTCAAGCAAAAGCGCCGGTGTTTTGCCCGAGCGATTCTGTTCGTAATCAAACAGGACAACGGTCTTGCCCGGTGGACCGCCTCGCCGCACCCACATGTAGGATTTGGTGGTGGCCTTTCGTTCTGGCTCCTTGAGCACCTGCACGTGCGTCTCATCCATGTGAATGATGGAGCCGTCAAACAAGGTGTCCTGGAGCAGGTTGTACAGCGGCTGCAATGCCCGGGCGGTCTTGATGCAGTTGCGGGCCAGCGTCTGCGGTGGCAGATGAATGCCGCTGCGCGCCAGAACCTTGGTGGTGCGAAACAATGGCAGGCCGTCAACAAACTTGACTGCGATCACCATTGCCATGGCGCCCGCGCTCAGGATGCTGCGTGGCAGCAGGTTCGCAGGTGGCGCAGCGATCACGGGTTTGCCATCGCCTCGGGCCGGTGCGTACTTGGGGCGCACCGTGCGGATCACCCGCATCTTCATCGGGATGATGTCGAGCTGCTCGCTCACTTCCTCGCCAATGCGCACCATGGGTTGACCGTGGGTATCCGTGCGCTGGTCTTGCGGCACATCGATGAGCACCTCAACGCGGGGCAGCTCCGGTGGCAGCGCACCGCGATGACCGCGTGCCTTGGACTTCTTCTTGCGCGAGGGCGCATCCGGAGTGTTGTCGGCCTGTGCCTGTTCGGTGCACGACTCGTCGTCTTCGTCCTCGCTCTGGTCAGCGAGAACCTCGGCTTCATTAAAGAGTGTGCCTTGATACGCTTCGCTGCTGGCACCAAACTGACGATGACGGGCCAGACGGTTCTGCTCGATGATCTCGAGCACCTTCTGGACGACCTCATGGGCCACGCGCTGATCGAACTGCGCATCCTGACGGGCTTTCTCTTGCTGAATGAATTTGTCGAGCTCAGATTGAATGCGTTGCTCGACCTGCGCCTGAATCATGGCCTCGATTGCAAGCTCGATCTTGTTTGCAGCAGACGGATTCAGACCCTCTGCCACCAGTGAAGACAGCAAGGAATCGGTTCCGGATGAGGGGGTGTTTGCAGCACGATCAGACATGCTGCATTATACCTCGAAATGGCTTAAATGTGTTTGTAATTCAAGACTTTATGCGAATTTTTGTGCCACGGATCCAGACCTTCCAGCAACCACTGGAACTCACTGGCCGACACTGGGTGAGCCTGCTCAAACGACGCCCCTTTGGGCCAGGCAAAACGGTCGGTCTCAAGACGTTTTTGCCAGAGACAGAAACCGTTACGATGTCAATAGAGCACTTTCAGGCTGGTGCGCCCACGGTTGGTGAACACAAACACGGCATCCATGAATGGACTGAGCTCGAGCTCACCTTGCACCAGGGCCGCCAGCCCGTTGATCTGTTTTCTGAAGTCAATGGGATCGCGATGCAGATAGACCGATCCGATGGTGTAACCCGGGTGCATCAGCGTTGCCCTCCAGCCGGACCACCCAGTTCGTGCGCAAGGGCCGTGATCCAGCCAATGCTGGGTAGGTCCGACATCTCCAGGCGCACACCCGATGGCAGAACCAGGCTGCAACGCAAGGCTGACTGGCTCGACAGATCCGGAGCGACCACAGGCACCTGAACAAACTTCCCCGGGGACCGGGGCGTGATCGTCAGCGAGACCGGATCATCAGCACGTCGTCGCTTCAGCTCGTGTCGCCACTGATACAAACTCTGAAGACTCAGTCCCTCGCGTGCTGCGTAGGCCTTGGTGCTGATGCCTTCCTGGTCAATCTGGTCGAGATGGAACTGCCAGTGTGAGATTTCCTTGCTGCTCATTTGCCTTGCTCCGAAAAAACGTCAGGCAAATGATCCGCCAGGTGCGGTCACTAAACAATCATGGGGTGAATGGACTGGATACTTTAATGATGACCCCAAAGGTGAGCAGTCGCCGACAAACTCCAGGAGTGAGTGCGTTCCTCGCCCGGGGATTCACTTCCCACCAGCATCCAAGACGAAGACCTCACTGAGTTGATTATTCATCCCAACGAACTGCGCTCGGTGATCATCACCAGCAACATGGAGTTTGGCGAATGGGATCAGGCCTTTGCACGCGACAAATTTTTGGGAACTTCCACGCCGGATCGGTAGCTGCACAGCGCGTACCGACTGACTTCGCAGGGTAAAAGATACCGGCGACCCGAAGGGTTGAAACTGTGCGCAACCCTGAGGTCTTAGGGTGTTGCCTTGAGCCTACCTTGATATTTGAAAGTACGCACCATGTTCAATCTCCATGGGAGCACAATATGGCGTACAAAGCGACTACAGCCGACAGTCGGCTACTTACCAAGCAACAAGTGCAAGCAGCGAAAGTCGGCGCATATTCAATGCTAGCCGATGACCGGCTAATCACAGACAAAGAAGTGGCCCATCTGCTGGGTGCTTCGCGTTCTTGGCCCTGGAAACTCGCCCAGGCTGGACGATTCCCCTCACCTATCAAGATCTCTCCTCGCTGCACTCGGTGGCGCCTGTCTGACGTGCGGGAATGGATGGCTGATCCACAGGGCTGGCAGACAGAGCAACAAAGGGGAGCCTGATTATGAGTGAATTTGTATGGCACTACACCACAGGCGACCATCGGCTTAAGTCAATCACGGGCCTTGGGTTTCTTATTCCAAGCAACGTAGGAGCACCCAAAGAGAGGCCCTTGCTTTGGTTCTCTGCCAACCAAGAGTACGAACCAACCGCAATCAAGATGGTTGCGCGTGCTGACGGGTCGATTGAACAGCTGACCTTTGAGCAACAAAACGAGTTGGCAGGGTGTGTGCGGTTTGGTTTGCCAGCGGCAGATCGCAGGTTGATGTCATGGAAACGGGCATGTTCGTTTGCTCGCACTCCGCGAGTTGTACGGACAGCCATGGAACAGACGGGCATTCAGTGCGGGGGCAATCCTGCTCACTGGTTTGCAGTGTCCGAGCTAATACCTGTCAATTCCACCAAAGCGCAGATTTGGGACGAAGCCAAGTGGCGTGCGTTGGAAGGGAGCGACCATGATTGACTACACAAAACTTCAGGCAGCGCTCACGGCTGGTGGCCTGATTCCGGGCAATATAAAGGCTGGCAGCCTTCAGCGTTGCAAGGTCACAGGAGACAAAGGTGGCAAGCGTAGCGGTGCATATCGACTGTTTGATGACGCGGTGCCCGTGTGCCTGTGGTGGAACTGGAAAACCGCGATTTCGGGAAAGTGGATTTCAACTGACCGGACCTTGTCACCAAAGGAACAGAACAGGCACCGACTACTGATCGAGCAAGCCAGACGCGAGCGTGAGCAGGAACAGGCCGAGCAGTGGGAGCGTAACCGTCAGTCCCTCGTCAAGCTGTGGGAGGGTGCATACCCCCTCACCCAGACATGTGCGGCAGGTATCTACCTGGATCGGCGCGGGCTGTGTGTGCCCAACACCGACGCGCTCAGGTTTGTACCGCGTCTGAACTACTGGCAAGACGGCGAGCGCGTGGGCACTTATCCGGCCATGCTGGCGGCGGTAACTGATCCGGCGGGCGAACTGGTGACGATCCACAGAACCTACCTAACCACAGAAGGTGCAAAGGCCCCCGTTTCAACCGTCAAGAAGCTTTGTCCGGCTGCTGGTGTGATGCGGGGTTCCTCTATCAAGATTGGGCAGACATCACGGCGGCCAGATGGGCGGCTGGGCATTGGTGTGAGCGAGGGGATCGAGACAGGCATAGCGGCAACCATGCTCTCGGATGTATCCGTCTGGCCTTGTGTCTCAACAAGTGGCCTGATGGGGTTTGAGGTGCCTGAGGGCGTGGGCAACCTGTACATATTCGCAGACCACGACGAAAGCAACGCAGGTCAGGATGCAGCAACCAAGCTAGCCCAACGTACAGCAAAGGAAGGAGTGACCACGCGAATACTCACGCCCCCCAAGGTGGGCGACTGGAACGACGAACTGATAGCGTTGCAAAGGGGGGCAGCCGTATGACCCAAAACCAGACGACTGTTGCTCCCGTGCTTGCGGTCGACGATGTGTCTGCCGTCGTCGATCCATTCCCGCCTGCCCGTGACCGCCCCTGCTGGCGATGTTACAACGAACTTGTAGTGCGTAGCGGCGAAACGATGAAAGCAGGAGTTTACTGGCACGCGGTCAAGCAGAACGGCGACGACCGTCCGACACTTACAGATGATTGGCTATGTGCCCCCTTGCAAGTGGTGGCTTTGACTGCCAGCCAGGAAGACGCGGAACACGGGCGATTGCTTCGCTACATCAGCGTGAACGGCATCTGGAAGCAATGGGCCATGCCTATGCAGATGCTGGCGGGCGATGGCGTGGACGTGCTCAGCGTGCTGCTGGGTGAGGGGCTGGAGCTGGATCGAAAGGCCAAGTCACGCATTCTGGATTACATCAATGCCCAGCATCCAAGTGAGAGGCTACGAGCAGCCAGTACAACCGGCTGGCATGGCAACGTGTTTGTTCTGCCAGATTCGATTTTCGGGGGTGAGGACATTTGGTATCAAGCCACAGAGCGAACCGCCCCCTATGGCGTAGCAGGCACTCTGGAAGGCTGGCAGGCACAGGTTGCAGCTAAGGCGGTCGGCAATCCGATGCTCACCCTGGGCATATCTGCTGGGTTTGCCGGTGTTCTGCTGGAAAAATTGAACATTGACGGTGCGGGGTTGCATCTTTTTGGTGACTCAAGCGCAGGCAAGACAACCATCCTTCAGGCGGCGATATCCGTTTGGGGCGGCTCGATGTTTCGCCGGACGTGGCGCACCACATCAAATGGCTTGGAAGGTGCGGCCAAGATGCACACCGGCACCCTGCTGGCGCTGGATGAGGTGGGCGAGGTTAGCCCCAAAGACTTGTACGAAAGTGCCTACGCATTGGTCAACGGCCACGGCAAGACGAGAGCCAATATAAGGGGCGAAGCACGCCAGGTATCTAGGTGGCGCGTGTTTGTCCTCTCCACTGGCGAAGTCACGATTGCATCACGCATGAACGCAGGCGGCTATGAAGCCAAGGCAGGCCAGGCACTCAGGCTGCTGGACGTACCTATCACCGGCACTCACGGGGCGTGGGATGACTTGCAAGGGTTTGCGTCTGGCGCTGCATTCTCGGATGCGCTAAGAGATGGTTCCACCCAAAACTACGGCCATGCAGGACGAGCCTTTGTGGCGGCCCTGGTGGATGCCTTCAATGAAGGGCTGGAACTATCCCCCATGCTGGAAGTTGCGCTAAAGCGGTTCAACGCGGCAGACGGGCAGGAGACCCGAGCGGCGCGGGTGTTTGCCCTGTGCGGGCTGGCTGGTGAGATTGCCATAGGTGCGGGCGTGGTGCCCTGGAAGGTAGGCCAGGCAGATGACGCGGCGCTGAGGGGTTTCAAGCTGTGGAAGGATCAGCGCGGCACAAGTGGGCGCAATGCTGAGGATGTCGCGATTCTGCGCGCAATCCGTGACTTTACCGACAAGCATGGCGAGAGCAGATTCTCGGATATCGCCAATGATGACTCTGTGCGGTCTGTCATAAACCGGGCGGGCTACCTGGACAAGTCAGGCGAGGCGATTCGTTACCTATTCACTGCTGGCGGCATGAAAGAGGCCACGCCAGGGTATGACATCAAACGGGTTGTCAGGGCGCTTGATGTCGCGGGCGTGTTTGCTAAAAAAGGAGCGAACGGGAGAACACAGGTCGCAACCAGAACAGCAAACGAGGGCGTCAAAAAGCTGTACCACATTGATGCCGAAAAACTGAGCGAGGCAGCCGATGCATAAGCAAATGATCGGGGATTGCGTGATCGGCACTGACGCAAGGTCGGTGTACTGCCCAGAAAAACGCGGGGTTACAAGGGTTACAGAATCGGTAAAAAGGGGTCAGGTTTGTAACCCACATAACCCCATGAGAGAGGAAATAGGTTACACGAAAACGCCCGTATTTGCTGGCTGCAACCCCTGTTACCTCTGTAACCCTATCAAAAACAGGGTAAGGAGGAGAAATGGGCACATCTGACCTGTTGAAGCATCTGCAATCACGATACGCCGACCCTTGTAACGATCTGAAATCAGCACAAGTTGCAAAAGAGGCATTCAAAGGGGGTGCCGCGGCACACGCAGAAAACCCCTACCCGTCACCGATTGAAAATCTTAAAAGCCTTGACATGGATTCCAGTGGATTGCCCACGGAAACAGTGGAGCAACCCATACAGACTGCGGTGATCTGTCACAACAGGTTAGGCGACTGGCAAAAACTGGCATCAGAGTATCACGTCCATCACTTCTCGTGCAAATATTGCATTGCGGCCGGTCAGAACCCGAATCTTCAGCGATGCACGACCGGACTACCACTTTGGCAGGCCTATACGTCTGCCTGCGCACAATCCACCTAAAGCACAAAAGGTGCACTCAAAGATGCGAACCAGCACCGCACCTTGATCCGACAGATGTGTTGGCGCATGAATACTCACCATGTGGTGTTGGATCTTTCTGCTTATTTTTGAGCAGCAGTTTTGAGTTGATCACCATGAACGTGTTGGAGAAAGTCAGGTGGCATATGTATGCATGAAAAGTTATCGACCAGGGAGATCGCCAAGTGCAGCCGCACACAATCACGTGTTTGATGCCGAGTTTTGTAATCAGGGCACTGGCAGGCTTTGACCGAGACAGACACTTACTGATGGTGGAGATTTGAGAGCTGTGCCGGCATGGCTCTCAAGCGGCTACACCTCAGCGCCGACAGGAAAATCATCCCAGGTACGGCCATCGAGAACGCGGCCGGTCTTCTTTTTGTTGACACCGCCCCATTGCTTGAAATGGAAGGCTACCTCTGCATCAAAACATTGATCCCGAATGCTTCGTATCCAATTCGGCTCGACAGGTCTGGCATTAGGTCCGCTTTCACCGCCCGCAATGACCCAATCGATACCGATGAAATCAAGATTGTTGAGCGGCCCTAGCAAGGGTTCGAGGCTCAGGAATTTGACCGCTGCTTGCGTGCGACGGAGGTGATCGATCCTGAACATGTAGCTTTCGTTCTCGACGCTCACGCCCATCCAAACGTTCTGGGGCCACACCAGCTTCGGCGATAGTTCTTCGAGGCGCTCGGCCCGCTTTGTCAAAATCTGATAGATGTGCTGCGGGGTTTCCCGCATCGTTGCGAACACCCGCTTTATGAACGCTAGTGGCACGTCTTCATGAAATAAGTCGGACATTGAGTTTACAAAGATCATCCAACCGACTTTCCACGTCATCGGAAGAGATAACGAATCCTCGTCTATCCGCACAACGCCGTTCCATTTCGGGCGGCCGCCAGACATGCGTGTCGTGCCAGCGTACTTAGGCTGGCCCATCGCTTCCAACCGGCGCGCCATGCGCATCGCGTAGCAGTTCGTGCATCCCGGCGAAATGATCGTGCAACCGACAACAGGGTTCCACGTCGCTTCCGTCCATTCGATCGAAGAGTTATTCGCCATTGATGTTACTCGCTGGAAACCTGACCATCAGGTGGTCAGCAAATGTTCCTTTCCGCCGGGTGCCCTTGAGGCTCCGAACGCCAATCTTCCCCTCCGTTTCAAGCTGCGTGGGGCTTTCCTTGTAATTCTTCATGACATACGGCGTGTCGACGCTGTGGCGCTCATAGATTTCGGCAACAGAAAGCTCCTGACCTGCAAAGTCCTTAAGCAGCGAGGCGCGAAGCTGATCAAGCGGTCGTTGCAGCGAGAACAGCAAGGGCATCGACCAAGCGGCTGGGGAATATGCCAGTGACGGCCGGAGCGTGTCGAGTCAGCCCGGGGCACTTCCCCCGAGCTGCTCACAGAACCGTACGTGACACTCTCGCGTCATACGGCTCTTGTCATTGAACCTTTACGACCTGTATACAGCAGACGCCAATGCGCAAAGAGATCGGGCATCCGCTGACGAAAGCTCAGGAGAATGTCCCAGGATTTCTTGCGATTTCGGCGAACACTTTTGTATTTCCGTCGCATCCAGCGGGCAAGTCGCTCCTCAAGTCGTTTGAACAACAGACCCAGCTCGGCATGGTTGAATCGCCCGTAGTAGTCAATCCATCCACGCAACACCGGATTGATCTCACGCGCCAATTCTTCCAGCGTGTGCTGAACCTTCCGGTGCAGTTTCCAGCTTCGAATCTGATCTCCCATGGCTTTGAGGGCTTTCCTGCTAACCGCCGGATTGAAACCCACAAACAGGGACCCATCGTAGGCCCGGGTCGGACGATTCCTGAAGGTATATCCCAGAAAGTCGAACGAGCGGTTTGGATAAGGATCCGGTGGGTTGCCTTTACGACAGTCCACAATACGCGTCTTCTCTGGATGAAGCGTCAGTCCGCACTGTGCAAAGCGTTCCTCCAGACTTGCCTTCAATTGCTGTGCCTGTTCCAGACTGTCGCAGTGACACACCACGTCGTCCGCATAGCGGGCAAAGGGTGTATCAGGCCAGTTCCGGTCCATCCAGCAGTCAAAGACATAGTGCAGAAACAAGTTTGAAAGTATTGGACTGACCACACCGCCCTGGGGGGTGCCGAGAGTGCGCGTACGCCGTGTCCCATCGCTCAGGATCAGGTCGGCTTTCAGCCACCGCTCGATGTACAGCAGTACCCAGCGTTCTTGCGTGTGACGACGAACTGCTTTCATCAGCAGTTCATGATCGATCGTGTCAAAGAAACCCTTGATGTCGAGATCGACAACCCAGCCATAACGCCAGCAGCGTTTTCGCGTGATTGCCACGGCATCCAGTGCACTTTTACCCAGTCTGTACCCGTAGGAGTCAGCATGAAAGTGCCGTTCCAGCTCCGGTTCCAGATACCGTTTCACGACCATCTGCGCCACACGGTCCGAGACGGTCGGAATGCCCAGCGGCCTGACACCACCCCCTGCCTTGGGTATTTCAACCAGCAACACAGGTGGCGGCATGTAACTGCCAGAACACATCCGGTTCCAGAGTTTGTAGAGGTTATTGCCAAGATTGGCTTCAAACGCCTCCAGACTCTGGCCGTCGTGACCCGGTCCGCCCTTGCGTGAGCGAACCTGCTTGAAAGCTTCCCAGACCCACTGTTTGGGGATTTCGAAAGGTTTTGTCTTGCTCATCAGATCCTCCCGCCAGGCGGTTGTCGTAACGAACAAGACCCAATGACGTGACCCCTTGGCTCGACCGCCATTACAGCGGCTTCAACGCTACTACGGGTCACTCCGTCCCTGCGCTCTGCATCGGTACTCTTGATCTTGCGGGGAGCGCCCGCTTGATCGTCTCCCTTGCCATCAGAGCAACAGGTTCCCACGTTCCATACCCACGCCTGAAACAGCGTCACGCCGTCTATACACCGGATGCCGTCTGGCCAATCATCAGGCACTCGCCAGACCTTGTCCCGGGTCTCTGACATGACCACGGTTTTGACATCATTTATAACTTTTCGATGCTTCATCAACGGTTCACTTGCGTTCGTCTCAATGTTTCACACCTGACAGGTCTCGCCTGCCGTTTCCTCAACGCTCACGACCACGACTCTTGACCGCAGCCGCTTGAGGCGGTTTGACACCTCCACCTGAATGGCGATGTCGAGGGACCTTCCCTCATCATGGGTACAGCATGCAGCCTGTATAAATCCTGCCACTGGCTGCTTCGTGGCACACGTCAAATTAGTTGTCGCCTGAGTCATGCAACAAATCCCTTTTTATCTTTGATCTGAATCTCGGCTTTCACCGCAGCCTCTTGTTCCGGGTTGAGGGTGACTGCACCGACCGGCGACCAGTTCCTGGTTTGTCCTGACCAACGGGCCGGATTCTTCCGTTTCTGTTGTTGGTACAGCGCATGGCGGGCATCCAGAATCTTGATGTCTTCACCACGATGGCGTTGATCTGGCGTGACGTGCTGGATGCCACTGTGGCGGTGCTCATGGTTGTACCAGCGTACGAATGCTGCGCTCCACTGTTGAGCGGTCTCCAATGTGTCGAATCCCCGCGCAGGAAACTCGGGCCGGTACTTTGCCGTCTTGATCAGCGATTCGACGTATGGGTTGTCGCTAGGCGATCATCTAACGGGTGTAGGGCGACCTTTCCGCCGATAGCGCATAAAGTGAAACATTGAGCAGTGAGCGTGTTTTCCTGCTGGTGGAGTGACGTTCGAGATCATCGGCCCGATAGCGCTCATGGTCCCCGTGATGGAGGCAGCGCCAGCCGATGCAAGTGAGACCCGAACTCGACCCCGATGTGGACGACGAAGCACCGACGCTCGACCTCATCACGCCCTATGACGAGCAGCATCATGTAACCTACATGCGCTTGCTTGACGCCGAGGCGGACGGCGCTGACTGGACCGAGGTGGCGCGGATCGTGCCGCATCGCGATCCCGTGACGGACGCGGCGTTGCTGGGAAAGCCACCTTGCCCGTGCTCGCTGGATGACGAAAGCCGGCTACCGGCGGATACTGGAACAGGCCGTTGAGAACGAGCGTACCCGCTTGCATTGAGCGGGAGACTTGCAAGCTGTCAGCGGCAATGCTGCACCGTGCCGCGCGAGGCGCTGAAAACCCGTGTGTTGACCGGCCTGCGGAACCAGATGATGACCCCGGCAATGGCGGCAGAAGCCATGCGGGCCTATGCGGAGGAAACCAACCGCCTCAACCGCGAGCGTCGTGCCACGGCTGAAACCACCCGGAGCGAGCTTGCCGACACCGCCAAGGCCATTGCCGAAACCTACCGGCGTGAATGGGTGGGCAAGCGCGTCAGCACACCTCTTTATTCCACACACATTGCTATAGCAGCAAGCGATCAGATCCTGGCTCGTATTGACCAGTTAGCCGACAGGGATCAAACCGCCTACGAATGACAGCACTAGATTGATCCGGTTCAGCGCAAGCCCGGGACGCTGCTTAGCGGCGCTCCTTTTCTGGACATGCCTGAACCCTTGCGGCGACTGTGATTGGCACTGATGCGCCATGCGGGAGGTGACCGCACCATGGCTGATTTCTTGGCCTGTGTGCCTCAGGCAGGTCTGAAAGCCGTGCTCATGGCCGTATCGATGGCGTTCGAAGAAATCATATCAAAGGGCCAAGTCAGCATTGAGCATCTCACGAACATTCTGACCAGACTCAACAACCCATCTACCCCCCCGATCCGGTGAGGACCACACTGTTCGTCAAAGACGCCCCTGTTGCTGACGCAGCCCGTTACGACAGCTTTCGCCTGTCGTTCAGGGACACAAGGGGTGAAATGTATGCGCTCCATTATGACGGGGCTGTTCGTTATTTTCCGAGCATGCGATTCTCTCGTTGTCTTGCAACTGGAGATTCCAACATGTCAGAGACTGAACAATTCTGGCGAAAGCACCTGGATGCCATCGACGCTTCAGGATTGACCACCAAAGTCTATGCCGAGCAGAACCAGCTCAAAGCGATCGAGCTTTACAAGTGGCGCAATCATTTCCGGCGACAGGCTGAGCGTTCGCGCAAGCAGCAGTCAGGCTTCATGCGCGTGAATCTGGAGTCTGTCCAGTCGCGACCAGCACCGCTAGCTACCTCACGACCCGGCACCGCCTGCACGATCACCCTGGACGATATGCGCATTGAGCTGGCGACGTTGCCACCCGCCAATTGGCTCCGTAGTCTGTGTCTGACCGCTCGGGGAGATCAGTGATGCATCCTGGATACGCGATTGATCAGGTCTATCTGAGTTGCCACCCCGTGGACTTTCGCAAGTCCATTGCGGGCTTGAGCGCTCTGGTCGAGCAAGAGCTCGGGTTGAGTCCGTTTGGCACCGCGTTGTTTGTGTTCATTAACCGTCACCGTAACCGGATAAAAATTTTGTATTGGGATCGAAACGGATTTTGTCTTTGGTATAAACGTCTTGAGACCGATCGTTTCGCTTGGCCCAAGGGTGAGGCAGGGTCAACAGTTAATCTCTCGCCACAGGCCCTGCAGTGGCTTCTGGAGGGGTTTGATATCTGGGCGCACGGTCCACATAAAGCGCTTAATTATCAATGTGTTACATAGATTTTTGGGGCAGACTATGCTACAATGACGCATGTCTGCACCATCAAGTAAACCTCCCATCGAGATGCCTGAGATCGATCCCGAACAGTTCGGGATCAGCGCCTCGGCGCTCGAGCAATTAACGCAGACCTTGCACGAACAGCTCAGTGCGCAGTACGCCGCCCACTATGAAGCGCATTACTCGGCACACTACGAGCGTGAGTTTCAGCAGCGCATGCAAAAGCTCTACGAAGACCTCATCCTGGCCCGACGCCGAATGTTTGGCCGCAGCAGCGAAGCGCATCCGGCCCAGGGTCGTCTGTTTGATGAAGCTGATGCCATTGCGCCCGAGACCACCGAGGCCGATGACCAGGCGGTGATTGCGCCGGCCAGCTCCGAGTCTTCCAAAACGCCCAGAACACCCAAAGCGCGCGGTAAACGTGGGCCACTGCCCAGTGATCTGCCTCGCGTGGATATCGTGCACGACGTGCCCGAGAGCGAGCGGCTCTGTGCTTGCGGCACACCGATGGTGGAGATCGGCGAGGAAGTCTCCGAGCAACTTGACATCGTGCCCATGCAGATCCGGGTGCTGCGCCATATCCGCAAGCGCTACGGCTGCCCGGACAAGAGCCAGAATCCGGTGATTGCCCCTGTGCCCAAGCAGGTGCTGCCACGCAGCAACGCCAGCCCCGATTTGCTGGCGATGTTGCTCACGGTCAAGTATGTCGATGGTCTGCCGCTGGCTCGTTTCAGTCACGTGCTCGAACGCTCGGGTGCGCGTGTCACCCGCCAGACGCTGGCCCGATGGGTGATCGGCACCTCGCAGGCGCTGCAACCCCTGCACAACCTGTTGCGAGATTCGCTGCTCGACAGCCCAGTGCTTGTGATGGACGAGACGATTGTGCAGGTGCTCAAGGAGCCTGACCGAGATCCGACGGCCCAAAGCTACATGTGGGTGCAGGTAGCAGGCCCGCCTGGCAAGAAGATGGTGCTCTATGACTACGATCCAAGTCGCTCCGGCACGGTCCCCGTGCGACTGCTCGAGGGGTGGACGGGATACCTCATGACCGATGGATACAGCGGCTACTCGGCCGTGGCCCGAACACCTGGTGTGGAACATCTCTCGTGCTGGGCGCATGCGCGTCGCCCCTTTGTCGAAGCCCAGGCCGTGCACAAAGGCAAAGTCGGCAAGGCCGACCAGGCGCTGGCCATGATCGCTCGACTCTACAAAATAGAGAAAGACGTGCGTCAGGCCAGCGATGCAGACCGATACCTGGCTCGCCAGCGGCGCAGCCTGCCCATTCTGAACGAGATTCGACAGTGGGTCGATCAAAATCTGCCACTGGTGCCGCCGAGCACCAAACTGGGTGCAGCGCTGGCTTATCTGGACAAGTTCTGGGGCCGGTTGGTGCGATACACCGAACGCGGCGATCTGCCCATTGACGGCAACCCAGTCGAGAATGCCATTCGCCCGTTCGTGGTGGGCCGCAAGGGCTGGTTGTTCAGTGACACACCGGCTGGCGCACATGCCAGTGCAGTCATCTACTCCCTGGTCGAGACGGCCAAGGGCTTCGGGTTCGAACCCTACCTGTGGTTGCGCCACGTCCTGCGTCGTCTGCCATTGGCGCAGACTGTCGAGGACTATGAGGCCTTGATGCCGTGGAATCTTCATCCACAGGATTTAATCACTCAGCGCGAAATCTGAACATCCTGTTATTGCTGGATCGCGTACGGGGTGAAATGTGCGTCCTTGTAATGGCCTAGCGGAATCTACACAATTCACGCGGCTAAAGTGATTGCTTCATCCAGGGTTTTCATACTCACTCAGTGTCTTGCGCGGACGCTGGTGGCTGCTCGAGCATCTGCTGCAGACCGAAAAAGCCGACCGTGGTGTGTGCTCGATTGCCCATCAGATAAAGTTGGCCAAGTTTCCTGCCCACCAGGATCTGGCGGGTTTAACTTCGCGGCATCTCATATGTCTACATCAATGGATGGGCAACCACGCACCAAAATGTAGAAACAAAGCTGAGTGATTTTTACCGGAGTTATGCGGGTTGCTCGGGTTACAGCGAGTCTTAATGCGGCCTACAGCGTAACCTCAAGTGGTTCTCATGGGGTTACGGAGGTTACAAAAAAGGGCCAGTAGTAGTGGCCTCGAATTGGCTTGCCCTTCTCAGTGCGGGTCTTCACCCCGTCCTTCGTGGTCAAGACTTGCGTCAGCGTGGTGAGTCGCTGTTGCCTCTCGAGAATCAGAAGCTCCGCATCCGAGGCGCCTGATGAAAGCGCCCCCTCCACTGGCCGTACCTGGAACCTAGCCTCGTCACCTGTCTCCAGAAGCATAACCGCCCCAACCGGAAATGACCTGGCGATGCTCACCAGCAAACTGCGAATGTGCTGATCAACCCAAACCTAACCACGCTGAAAGTCCGGCAATTGAATCTTTCCCTTGACGATTTCAGTAAGGATATCGGGCAATAACCGCTTGGTGCTGTCGAAAGTGCTCATTGTCTCGCCTTGATTTTTACTTCACCACTTCCATCAACTTCCCGAAGCTGTCCACCACGTCGTACTTGACGTTCTCCAAGGCGAAGCGGCGGTTCATCTCATCGAAGAACTTACGGGCGCATTTGATCTTGGTTCTCTCGATTTCGCGCAGATCCATCGACGACATCGATCCTTTGGTTTCCGCCACGAAGTAGATGTGTTTCACCGCGCCTTCCTTGAAGGAGATAGCCCAATCGGGGTTGTAGTCGCCGACCGGTGTCGGGATCAAGAAACCGCGCGGCAACTTAGCGTACACGACGACTTCAGCACTGGACTCCAACGCCACAGCAAAATCCCGCTCTGGCTTTGAGCCGGAGTCCGGCAGAACGAAGTCGTAGATGTGGTGCTTGGGTGTCTTGACCGCGTTGCTGAAATCCTGCTTGCTTTGCCCGGCAGTAAAGATGTCGAGATCGAACTTGTCCTCGACCGGATCGTAGGCCAGGTGCTCGATGATGACCGTGGCCTTCTGTTCGTTGATCAGGCGAATCGCCTCGGCAATGAAGCTCTCCGGATTGGTCTTGAACTGCGCGAATACGACGGCGTTAATTCCCTTCAGAATGTCGGTCACCGTGCGTCTTGTCAGCTGGGTGCCTTCTGCAAGCTTGCCGATCAGGTCGTACTTGACCGCCGAATGGATCGAGGCTCGGTTGGCTTCCGTCTCTGTTACCTTCAACTCGAACGCATTACCCGCCTTGATGCCGTCATAGGTCACGGTATCTGCCTGTTCACCGCGCTGGATGGTGTACTGAAGCGGAGTGACGCGCAGGCTGGTATCCAACTCCTTGACCGCCTTCCGCACCAGTTCGTCGGAGTCGAAGTCGACACTGTATGCAGCCTTACGGTTGATCCGATTCCAGAGTTCCTTGAACTCCTGCTTATCAAAGTTGGCGTTGAGCGGATTCTTTTTGGGCTTGCGGTCGTCGCCAATTTCTGGCAACTGGCTCTCGCTGAAGACACTGTCAATCAGCTTGAACACCTGTTCGGCATGTGGTGCCAACTCGGGTGGTAGCGTAGCCAGTTCACCGTCTTTCTTAGCCTCGTGGTACGCCTCGGTGATGTGATCCGCGCTGTCGGTGTAATCGTGCTTGAGCAGGTACTTGTAGATCTGTTTGGCAAGCTGCGGCGTGACTTCGATATCGCCAGTTTCCGTCTTCAGCACCTTTCCGGTGAAATATGTTTCGTCTGCCACACGTGGGCGTGCTGACAGCGACTCACTGATGTCCTTCTGCAGCGCGGCAACAAAATCCTTGTAGCTCTCGCTGGCTACCACAGTCAGCACATTCACATCGTGTACCGTGGCAGGGTGATCCATCCTGTCACCGCTCTGATTGACGGACAGCCGCAAGCCACGTCCCACCTCCTGACGACGGGAAATCGTGTTGTCACTGTGCTTGAGAGCGCAGATCACGAACACGTTCGGATTGTCCCAGCCTTCGCGTAAAGCGCTATGCGAGAAGATGAAGCGCACGGGTTCGGATAATGAAAGCAAACGTTCTTTGTCCTTCAGAATCAGATCATAGGCATCTACATCATCGGACAAACCGGCATTCTCGCCGCGCGCTGCAACCTTTGGGTCGGCCAGCCGCTTGCTTTTCTTGTCAATGGAAAAATAGCCGCTGTGAGTCTTGTCGGCAGAAATACCCTTTAGGTACTTGATGTACGGCGTCTCATCCTGATCCAGCACCTCGTTAAGATACAGCAGGTATTCTTCCTCGAAAACACGGGCGTACTCACCTTTTTCGTCAGCCGAGGCGTAGTCACGGTACTTGGCTACCTCGTCGATGAAAAAGAGAGTGAGCACTTTCACGCCTTGCTGGAATAGCACCTGTTCCTTGTCGAAGTGCGCCTTTATGGCTTCGCGGATCTGGATGCGGCGCAGCACGGCCTCTGTTACGTCCCCTGTTGCATCTCCGACATTAAGCTCGACCCCGTTGGTGAAGCTCAGGGTATCTGTATTCGCGTTGATATCGGCAACGACGAAGCCATCGCGGTACTGATCCAGCTCGTTAGACAGCTCGAACAGGTTGTCACCTTTGCCCAGCTTGCGAACAACGCGTTTGATACTTCCGCCTGCCAGCTTCTGCTCGAACTCCACCCGCGCCTCGGGCGGTTTCTTGCTGAAAATCTCGATGGATTGCAGGTACAGATAACCTGCCGTGCCTGTCAACCCTTTCACTGAAATACCGCGAACAGCGATTTTTTTCACCAGCTTCTGATTGTAGGCGTCCAGCGCGTCGAGGCGGTGAATCTTGTTGTGCGTGGTCTTGTGGGTGGCCGAGTAGCGCAGCACCATCAGTGCCTTGAATTCCTCCAAGGACTTTAGGGTAGCGGCACCCTCCATCTTCTGCGGCTCATCCAAAATCAATATCGGCCGGTTGGCGCTGATCACATCAATCGGACGGCGAGACTGGAAGTCATCCAGCACATCATAAATGCGGCGGTTGTCCTTCCCTGTGGCGTTGAATGCTTGCACATTAATCACCATCACGTTGATGCCTGCGTCGGACGAAAAACTCTCCAGGTGGTGGAGCTCCTTTGAGTTGTATATGAAAAAACGGACCCTCTTGTGGTAGCTCTCCAGAAAGTGGTCAGCGGTGATCTGCAACGACTTGGCCACACCCTCGCGGATGGCGATGCTGGGCACTACGATGATGAACTTGCTCCAGCCGTACAGCTTGTTCAGCTCGAAAATGGTCTTGATATAGCAGTAGGTCTTACCCGTACCGGTTTCCATCTCCACGTCCAGATTCACGCGAGCGATTTTGGTCTTGGCCAATGCATCGGAAACGGTCAGGTTCTGTTGGCGTTGTACCTGCTGGATGTTGTCGAGCAGGGTGGAATCTGACAGTAATAGGTCGGCGTTTTTGAAACCCGCGTCGGAAAACAGACTATCTGTCTGCGCTTTGGATTGACCGGGATCGATGCGGTAACTGATGGCTTCGCTGGATGCCGGCGGTTGCCCCTTGAAGCAGTCGACCACCGCTTGTATGGCGGCGGTTTGGTAGGCTTGGGTTTTGAACTTCAGTTTCATCGCAACACCTGCCTTTCTTTCTGCATCCTTTCTGCAACCCCAGGCTGCAGAAAGGAGTAAGCCATTGATTTACATGAATATGAATCAAAAAACCTTACTACATTCATTCTGCAAGCCTCCACAGTGGCTGCCCCCGGCTACCAGTGTTGGTAATCCGTCCAGCGCGTCGCAACTTGGTCAGCAGGTTGCCTATTTTTTTCTCTTTCTGCTCTGCACCTAGGGCCTCGCTCAACTTGTCCAGCAACAGTGTGTTGATCTCGGCACGGCTTGCCTGACCAAACTGCTCTAGATAATCCATCACCAACTTGGCGTAGAACTCGTCGTCCTGCGCGCGGGTGCGGATATAGTCAGCTTTATTAGCTGTTGCTGAAGCAATGACGGCAGAAACGAAGTAGTTGGGTTTACGCCCTTCGATCAGCCCTCCCTTGCGCAGACGAGTCGCCGCCTCGTCCGGGATAGGCAGCTTCTTTTGCACTCGATCCAATGCCAGCACGTCCGCCAATGGCAGGTTGGTCTTCTGAATCAGCAAGCGGCTATAAGCGATGTCCACCACACCGCCATACAAGGTCAGTTTCACCGCCCCTGGTTCGCTCAGATCGTAATCCGGCATTGGGAAATAACGCCGAGCCTGACCGACATACATATCGCGGATGCCGTAGCCCATCGTATCGATCATGTTCAGCTCGGCCATCGCCTGCGCTAGAAATGGATTGCGGTAGCGGCGAGGGACTTTGGTGCCTTCGACGTACTCATCCGGCTGGCCGTCGAAGAACCCCCCTTCGTTCGCAAAGATCAATCGATCCGGCTGCTCCGTGACCACCACACGGCCATTGCGGCTGTAATCCTGATGGGCGATGCAATTATGCAAGGCTTCAAGAACAATCTTCTGGTCATACTTCGGCACCTCCACCGGCAACAGCTCATGCTGCGGCAAGATGCGTAGTTGTATATTGCGGATACGCTGATAAAGCTGGGTCGTGTTGAGTAGAAAGGGCAGGCCAAAGTGCTCATAGGCACGTTCAGTGCCTTCCAGACTCCAGGTTAATTGTGCCGGATGCGGTGAAAGCCGCCAGGCCGATTCGGCCTGGCCGAGCAGCAGTAAAGTGGTACGGGTGACCTGGCCCTCCTGGGTCAGACGAGCACGGTCAAGAAACGCCGTCAGGGGCCAGCTCATGGCTTCTTCAAGCGTGATGCGATTGGCGTACTTCTGGGCAAAGGATTCCCGGGCTTTGCATACAGCCGCCTCATCCAGATCGTCCAACGTGGCACCAGGGACGATTTGTGCCGTCCAGTCCATGGCCAGAGTCTGATGGCGTATTTCATCTTGTTTGTCAAGACCGAGCGGCGCACGGCTTTCACCCGCCCTGGCGTAGTAATGACCTTTCCAGGCAATGGGAATGCCGCGCGGCGCTGCCGGAATCTCAAACAGCACTACACGACCCTTTTCATCACTCAGCACATGAATATTGCGAAAGGTGATGCTGGGCTCAGTGTTTTGGGCAATTTGAGTCTTCAGACCGTGCAGACGCTCCGGCTCGGGACGGTAATTCGTTCCCACAACCGTACGGGTCTTGTCATTGACGCCGAAAACCAGCCAGCCACGCTCCGAGCCCCGCAGATTGGCTTCATTACTCAAGGCAGAGAAATACTCACCGATCTTGTCCGTGTCATAGTCGTTGCCCGCCTGCTTGAACTCCACCACCTCGTTCTCCCAGGTGGCAATCAAGCGCTCCAGTATGGTTTTAAGCTCCAATGAATCCATGTGCGCTCTCAAATACTCTTCACTTCTGTACCCGGTGAGAGCAGTTTGAAGATCTGCTCAACGTTGATCTTGACGTCATCACTCTTGAAGCCCGCATCACAGAACACCACGCGCAGTGGCTGATGTTTCGCCAGCTCTTTGACAAAATCTTCGTCGATACCGCCGTGGGCATCGAAGCAGGCGGTTAGGGCGTTGTCATCGACAAAGAACACGTCCATACCCTGAATGCTTTGCTTTTCGATGGGTAGGGCAAGATCAACACCCCAGTCCAGCATGACCTGGAACAGCAGATCTTCCGCTGTGCGGTCGGGCTTGATGTTGTCGACGAATAGGTCGAGGCTGGCTTTGTCCAGAGCATCGGGGGCGTAGTAGACGTCAGCCATATTGGAGGTGTCGATTTTAAGGACGCGGAAGCCAACATCGGGGCTATTTCTGCCCACAAAGCTTTCACTAGCACGACGAATGCGATTTTTGGTTATATCTGATATGGCTTTGTAGCCCGCGTTGAAAGCTGCGGAATCTTCGCTGCATTGCTCGGGGAGCTGGACCATAATGAATTTTCTTTCTCCCCCATCTTTCCCGTTTACAGCCATCGTAGCATGTGCGGTTGTACCTGAACCTGCAAAGAAATCGAGCACAATGCCATTTTTGTCACACGCCCACTCAACAATTCGTTGGAGAAGGGCCACACTCTTTTCGGTGTCAAATTCTTGAGTTTCATTTCCACTCAAAGTGATGTCCATCCAGTTATCACTTAGCAACCTCCCCTCACTTGGTGGCACGTAGTATTGAATGGTACCTTCGTCGTTTTTCCTGACAAAATTCAATTTGATATTTGTTGATGTGAGGTGATCAATAAAATATTCATCAAGCGACAAGCCACTCTCGGCTTGCGCCAAATATTTGTTGTAGTTATCGACAGCCTCCAATGAACGTGACTTCTCCCAACGCCACTGCCCGGATTCAGGATGTACGCCGAGCAACTCATAGCGCATTGTTGGTCGGTCAGTTCCTCGCCAAAAGGTGTCCCACTTCCCAGGCTTTTTGTCTTCGTGTGCGAGTGAAAGCTTGGGCAACCGCACTTCAGAGTTTTTTGAATAAAGTAAAACGTATTCGTGTCCTTGAGAGAGAGAACTTACATTGTCGAACTGAGCTTGGACATTCTTGATTCCTCGTCGGACTGCGATCGTATTTTTGTGACTTCCTTCTCCAAAAACTTCGTCGCATAGCTTCCTGAGGTTGTGGACCTCGTGCGAATCTATGCTGATAAAAATCAATCCATCGTCGGCTAGAAGATTTCGTGCCAACTTGAGACGAGGGTAAATCATGCTCAGCCAATCGGAATGGAATCGTCCATTTGCTGCAGTGTTGGCGATTAACCGATTACCTTCTTCATCCTTTTGATTTGAGCGGCGCAAAAATTCTTCTGTACCTTCTGCAAAGTCGTCCTCGTAGATAAAGTCATTCCCGGTGTTATATGGCGGATCGAGGTAGATCAGCTTCACTTTGCCGAGATACGTCTCCTGTAACAACTTCAACGCATCGAGGTTATCGCCTTCGATGAACAGGTTCTTCGTGGTGTCGAAGTCCACGCTCTCTTCACGACAAGGGCGCAGCGTCTTGGCAATCGGCGCATTAGCCATCAGCAACGCCTCGCGCTTGCCCGGCCAGTTGAGGTGGTAGCGTTCTTGTGGGCCTTCCACAATAGCGTCGGACAACTCCTGTCGGAGTTGATCAAAATCCACAGCAAGCTTCACGCTGCCATCTTCCCCCTGTGCCTCGGTCACGCAGCCTGGAAATATCTCGCGAATGCGGGCGATGTTGTTTTCGGTCAGGTTGGGTGAATGCATTTTTAACTTGTCCACTACTCAATCTCTTCTTAAATGGGTGTTATCGACCCTGACATGACAACAGGCTGCAGGCGCCTTATTCGTCACCCTCACTCTCAAATTGCTTCAATTCTGAAAATTTGGCCTTCATAGTGGGGTTACCATGCGTCAATTTGTTGATCGTCACGTCCTGCGCCTTATTGTTAGCCAAGCGTAGATTGCGATCAGTGCTCAACAAAGCATCCTTGGTTTTCTGCAGGTGATCGATCGACTTATCGATCTCTTCGATAGCCTTCGTGAATTGCCTGGAAGCAAGATCGTAGTTCCTTTCGAACCCTGTTTTGAATGCCTCCAGCTTGCTTTCAAAATTGGTAATGTCGATATTCTGGGCCTTGACCACTGCTAGTTCCGACTTGTAAGCTAGGGACTTAATCGCCGCGTTACGCAACAATGTGATGATTGGAATGAAGAACTGTGGTCGGATGACGTACATCTTCGGATATCTATGAAATACATCGACGATTCCGGTGTTGTACAACTCGCTCTCGGGTTCTAGCAGGGAAACCAGAATGGCGTATTCACAGCCTTTCTCTGTACGGTCCTTGTCCAGCTCCTTTAAGAAATCTTCGTTCTTCTTTTTGGTGGCGGTTTCATCGCTCTCGTTCTTCATTTCGAACATGATTGAGACGATTTCGGTGCCATCCTCATCTAAATCCCGAAAAATATAATCGCCCTTGCTACCGCTGCTCACGTCGTTGTCTTTTTCGAAGTAGGCTCGCGGAAAAGCCGTGGCACGAATGCGGTTGAATTCAGTCTCACAGTGCTGTTCTAAGGTTTCGCCGACCATCTTCGTCGATAGTCTGGCCTTCATATCCCTAAGTCGCTCGATTTCGTGCTCGCGATCCTTGATCTGTATTTCGTATCTTTCTTTCAGAGACTTCTCAGCCAGATCCTTCTCAAGCTCTTTGCGCTGCAGGCCATTCTTCAGCTCATCACGCTCCTTTTCAACTGCATTCACGGCCTCAGTCACCGCAAGCCTATGCGCAACATTGTTTGCATCCAGTCTCGCTTTCAGATCTTGTATTTCTGCATCTCTTGCAGCCGTTGCTTTCTGCAATTCAATGGTCAACTTTGTTTCTGCCAAGGCAGATTCAGCTTGCTTATCGCGTTGCGCTTGAGCTAGATCATTGGCCAGCGCGTCACGCTCTTTTTCCACCTTGCCCAGTGCTTCGGCCACCGCGAGCTTGTGTGCAACCTCGGTGGCATCAAGTCTGGCCTTCAGGTACTGTAGTTCTGCGTCTTTGGCAGAAGCAGCCTTCTGCAACTCGCTAGTGATCTTGGCCTGAGCAAGCTCAATCGCATTACGCTTGTCCTCTTCGGCCAACTCCAATCGTTCATGCAACTGCTTTTCAAAATCGCTGTCGCGTACTTGCTTCAGTATGTCCGCATACCCAGCCTCATCAATCTTGAATGCCTTGCCGCAGTGGGGGCAGATGATTTCGTGCATAGTTACTCTCCCGTCGCCTTGGCCAAGATTTGCAACAGCATCTCGGGCACGTCACCTTCTGCCCTGAGTGTTGCCGTGCGGTATGCAAGTTGATTTTTTGCAAGACTAATGCCTGTATTGATCTCTAAATCTTGACAGGCGACAACCCAGGTCTCCCACTTTTCGGATAAAAATCCCTCAAGGTGATCGTCTAGAATTGCCACATTCTCAGCCACCCTAGCTGCCGGAAAATCCTCTTGATCCAACCCGAAGTACTGAAGTAGTTTTCTATTCTCTTTTGCGTTCTGATTGCGTTCACTATCAATTTTCTGCTGTGTTTTCCCACTAGCTGTTGCACGCGCTACACAACCGGTGTCTGCATCAAAGAGAGCATATGCAGGAACGCCTATCGAATCCAAAATTGCGTGCGCGAGTGGAATTGAAGTTTTTCCTCCCACGAAGACTATGGATACCCCTGCCGCTTCAAGCGAACCGGGAGAGAGTCTATCGCCAAGACCGTAAAAAATAGATGACTCTGTTGGACCTTCCACAAGAAAGGCTCGGTTAGCGAAGAGTGCGATAGCCAACTGGTCAGCTACATTGTGGTCAAGTCGACGGTCGACCACCTCGCCATCCACGATCCCGTGCAGCTTGGCCTTCACGTCCGTCATAGTTGCATAGTGAACAGAAACGACCGGAATCTCATCAGTCGATCTCGTCAGCCGCCTGATTTGATCAAAATGACGCGGTTCAAGAAAGTATGGACTATGCGTAGCATAAGTTACTTGAATACGTTTTTCTGTATCTTCGGCCAACGAGCGGAGTACCTTTGCAAAGGCTTGTGCTTGGATTGGATGCTGAAAGAGTTCTGGTTCTTCAATTGCCAAGCAAATGACCCCTTCTGCTGAGGCCGCACCGGACTGCGCCAAAAGCTGGAGTGCTGAAATCAAAATCGTGCGCTGAAAACCATGACCTTGCCGTTCTACAGCGGTCTCAGTTGTACCATCTAGCACAGCCACTTCGAATGTTGTCTTTGGAGCTTTGAGCTCTACGTCTGCTGGAGACACGGTAACGGAACGACCCGGCGAATAAGACGAGACAACATAATTGAGCTGCGCAGTAATTGAAACAAGTTGTTCCTTAAACTTTTCTTCATAAACTTTTTGCTGTTTGGTGCGAGACTCTTCGACAATTTTTGCTATTTCTTCATCAGCAGCCGTGCGATCAATTGAACGCTCAAGAATTCTGCCTATGATGCTAGACTTTCCGTCAAGAGACTCTTCGCTTGCGCGAAGATCGGCGGTAACCAAGACGAAGTCGAAGAGACCGCTCATCTTGCCGCCACTGTTGAAACCGAAAAAGTTGGTTTGCAGTGCTTCAGGTGCATCGATAAGCTGATCCGTGTGATCTGCTTCCCATGCCACCATTGCTTGCTCAACGGCTGCGCCGCTGGTGACCGCAGGCAGATCTAGGTCTGGTCGATCACGCCGAAGCGAGGCGTACAAATCTTTCTTTGCTGTAGCGGTGCCTGCCGCCTTAATCACATTGAAATCTGGAAAGCCCTTTGCGTTTGCCGAAAGAATATCGGAGCCGTCAGGTGAGCGACGCTTCCAAGCTGTAAACGTGGCTGCGCCTTCCGGTGCATACTTTCCAAGCGCCCCTCGATCTTTTTCAGTGAGATCGGCGAATGTGATCTGAACTTCGATATCTTCGTCAATCGCTCCAAAAGAGCAGTCTTTCTCTGTCAGAGAGCCAGGTTTACCATTGAAGAACCAATCAAGAGCACGAAGTACGGTAGATTTCCCTGCACCGTTTGGTCCTATGAAGGTCGTAACAGAATCGAAAGGGATTGTCACATCCTTCAACGTGCGAAAATTTTTGATACGAACGGATTGAATCTTCATTTCGGCTCCTTGAATTTATCACTTGTTCTTTTTGAGTTCGTCCAACTCAGATTTCAGCCTCCGCAGTTCGGCATTGATTTCCACCTTGCGGTTGAACTGTTTCTCCTTGGTCAGCCGCGCCGTGGTCTTATCCATCTCGCGCTGCTTGGTTTGTGCCTGTTCGACGCGCGCCACCAGCTCGGCCAGTGTTTCCTGTGGCCGAGCTGACAGTGGGATCAGTCGGTGCAGCAATTGCTCGTACAGGCCGCCCAGATGCAGGGCTACGGGCATCGCGGTGCGTTCGCTGTTCATGACCAGCCAGCTTGATGCAAAGTAGTCCGAGAGCACCCAGCGGCTGGCATCAGCTTCGTTCGGGCGTTTGTAGGCGGCAGTCACCTGTGTCTGGCTATCGAAAGACAGCTCGAACACAATGGGGAACGGGATGGCCCCATCGATGCAGCGCAGCACATCGGCGTGCAGTTCTGGCGTTTTGAGATGGATGCTGAAAATCTGGATTTCCGGCACGCCAGGCCGCGCAGGAAGGTTGATTGTTTCCGGGGCCAGCTTGTATTGCCACACGATCTGCTCCACCTGCTCAACAAACAGATCCTTCAACCGGGTGTTAGCCCCGCTGTGCTCGTAGATCTTGTTCTTGGGTAGAACGCGTCCGAAGGCTGCTTGCTTGGGGTAGGCAAATAAGGCGCTCATACAGATTCCTGAATCACAAGGAAGCTGATGAGCTCGAAGTCGTCAAGTCCGGAGATGGTATCAGTCAGCGCCGTGGTCTTACCTCCGCTGAACAGGCTGTCTAAATCCTTTTCCTCCTTCACCTCGATCATCGACCGGATGGACTTTCCCAATAGATCCGAGTAAAGCTGCATCCGGCGGCCATCCGCTGTTTCCTGATTGAAGCGCTGGCACACGGCAACGATGGGTTTGTCCTGGCCCTTGCAGCAGGTACGCACCAGGTCAAGCAGGCGTTTGACCTCCGTGTGATCATGGATGACCTCACCCTCGCGGTTGATATAGACCAGGTAGTACGGATGCAGGCGGTTGTGTTGATTGGGGCTGATTCCGGCATTGCGATTGCGCAATGTGAAAATTGCACCTGGCAGCAGGCCCATCGCAGGTCTCGCCGCAACGACAGCGTGCATCCCGTTAGGCATGGTGTTCAGTTCACCATGGGCTTTGACGTAGTTAAGCAAATCCATGCGGAAGTCGTTGAGGCCCAGGTCCGTAATCGAGACTCCGGTCTTCAAATCTTCCAGCTCGATGACTTCCTCCTGCAGGCGACGCAGTTGCTCCTTGCGGTACGACACGTCGTTGGCCTGCGCAGACAATACGTTGTCGTCACCCGTCGCGGTGACATCGGCGATCATCATCCGACTCTCGACGCGTTCTTTGAGGTTAATGTACTCATCGAGCGAAATATCGGGCCAGTAGTTGACCAGCTGAATACTGCTATTAGGGGAGCCAATTCGATCTATCCGGCCAAAGCGCTGAATGATGCGAACCGGGTTCCAATGGATGTCGTAGTTGATCAGGTAATCGCAGTCCTGCAGGTTCTGGCCCTCGGATATACAGTCGGTGCCGATCAGCAGATCAACCTCGTGCGGCTCGTCCGGCAGCACCACCGCCTTCTCTTTCGAGCGAGGAGAGAACAGGGTGAGTAGCTCCTGGAAGTCATAACTGCGCTTGTGGGTTCTGCTCTTAATGGTGGACTGCGGCGCACCCGAGCCTGTGACTTTGGCGGTGTGGATGCCGAGTGTCGCCAGCAGATCAGGCGCGAGGTTGGCGTATAGGTAATCAGCGGTGTCAGCAAATGCTGTGAAGATCAGCACCTTTCTGTTGCCGGGGTTGATTGGGTTTGCAATCTTGCCGAGCAGTTGCGCTTTGAGGTGCTGCAACTTGGCGTCGTCCTGCGGCGTGATCTTGTTCATCGAAGCCAGCAAGGCATCGATGACCTGTAAGTCCACCTTCAGTTCGTGCTCCCAGGACGGCAAGTCCATGTCGGCGAGGCTGATCTTGATCTTGCTGCCGATCTCGCCGCCCTCGTCGCCGGGCATTGACAGGTCATCATCGTCTGCATCCAACCCTTCCAACACTTCCGTGAGGTCCCCCACCGTGACCGCGCCGCCGGATTGATTGAACGCGGCGATCTTTGCGAGGGTGGCTTCGTTGTTGGTCCGCAGTGATTGCAGCGTTAGCCTGAACGATTGCACCGAGCTTTCAAGCCGTTTGAGCAGGTTCACCGTCATCAGGGCCTGGAGACTCTTTTCGCGGTCGGCTTGACGCAGCGTTCCCTTAACGCCGACCTTGGTGTCGTAGATCTCCTCGTACTTCTTCAGACGGCTAGGTAGGATGTAGCTGATGGGCGCATACACGGCCAGCTTGAGCAGGGAGAGTTGCTCGAAAATTTCGTTGAAACCCAAAACGTCCGACCTCGCGGTCAACGGGCAGTGAAACGACAGCGGTTTGCGGCGCTCCGGAAATTGACCGATGTCCTTGGTATCGTAGAAGGTCTGGATGTGCTTACGCGAGCGTGCGATGGTGACGCTGTCGAGCAGTTCAAAGAAATCGAAGTCCAGTGAGTCGAGGATCGCACGCGCGGTACGTTCTTCCGGGGGGAGCTTCGACCACGCATTGAAGGCTGCTTGTGCGCCCCGAAAGATCTCCTCGACGCTTCTGTCCGTGCGCAGTTTTTTTGTGAGGTTTTCGGAGTCGCCTTCGTAGGCCAGCGCCAGCTGGTTGCGCAGGTCGTTAAAGCGATTGTTGACCGGTGTGGCTGAGAGCATCAGCACTTTGGTCTTTACCCCTTCCTGAATCACCTTGCGCATTAGCTTCTGGTAGCGGGTTTCCTTATCCTTGTAGGCGTCGTTGTTGCGGAAGTTGTGCGACTCATCAATCACGACGAGGTCGTAGTTGCCCCAGTTGATCCGGTTCAGCGGTGTACCGAAGGACTCGCCGCTAGTACGGGAAAGATCTGTGTGGCAAAGGACGTCGTAGTTGAACCGGTCGCGGGCAAAGATATTGGTCTTGAGGTTGCGGTTGTAGTTCAGCCAGTTATCCGCCAGTTTCTTGGGGCAAAGCACCAGCACAGATCGGTTGCGCAGTTCGTAATACTTGATGACGGCCAAAGCGGTGAAGGTCTTGCCCAAGCCGACGCTGTCGGCAAGGATACAGCCGCTGTACGTTTCCAACTTGTTGATGATCCCGGTAGCAGCATCCTTCTGGTAGTTGAAGAGCTTGTTCCAGATCAGGGTGTCCTGGTAGCCGGTGCGGTCGTTGGGCAGGACGTCTTCGTCGATGTCGTCGAGGAACTCGTTGAAGATGTTGTAAAGCATCAGGAAATAGATGCTCTCGGGTGAGTTCTCTTGGTAGACCGAAGCGATGTGCTCGCAAATCTGCGCTGTCACGTCCTCCAGCTTTTCGGGGTCGTTCCAGATCTGATCGAAGAGGCTCAGGTACGTTGCCGCAAACGGTGCCTCGTCCATCTTGTTGACGAGGTTGGATACCGCATTGCCTTGCTGGTACCCGAGATCGACCGCAGTGAAGCCATGCAGGGGCATGTAAGCTATGTTAGTGCCTCCTGACTGCACGCAGGCGAACTGCTGCATCGGCGCTTTGGTGCGGTTGCTCTTGAATTTGGCCTTTCGCCGTATCCACTGGGCGCACTCCTTGGCTACCGCCCGCTGGGTGAGCTTGTTGCGCAGCTGAATTTCAAACTCACTGCCATAAAGGTTGCGCTCTCGATCAAGCTTCGGAATGTGGAATTCCTTGCGTTCTTTACGAATCTTGTCAGTGACCTCGTTGGCCACAAAGGTTGGCGAAGTGAAGATGAAGTTCAGTTCATCGATTTTTTCCAGCTCGTCTTTCAATGCTTCGAAGGCGTACATCGAAAAACAGGACGCTGCGATTTTTAGTCGCGAGTCGAAAATCAAGCTTTGCTTTAGGTCGTCACCCAAAAGCGTATTGATATTGTCGATGAGTTGCATAGTTTGTTACCCAGTGACTCAGTCTTTACGAGATTGAGTACGACACATTTGATCTAAGTTTAATCAAGGTAACTCAAATTTAGTCTCTGCGCTTGAAGGGCCTCTTGACTGGTGCTTGCTAATCGCTTGCGAACCTATAAATTTCCTAGCTATTTTGGGGTAGCGATTGGCACCGAGTTCCGCTTCATATTCGAAACAGAAGTCCGTATGTCAGCGTCCGAGTAGGTGGTATCGAGCCAGTACATGCCGCCTGATCTCGTAGGCAGTACGTTTTCTAGCTTGAGCCGTTGAGCTACTCTCGTGAAGCCGATGAGACGCTGCTCCTGAAGATGGCTCAAAGTGGCTGGCGTCAAGTGATACACGTCCTCGTGCCCCCATGCTGGCGTTCAGCAATCGCCGTGACGGAATTAAATATGATCATAATGCGATCATGTCAGCGACTTGATATCCGAGGTTTGTGATCTCGAATACTTCTCCCTTATAGCCGCGACCCACAACAAGGTCGTGAGATCTCAGTTGCTCAAGCGCTTCTTCCCATTTCGCGACTTCGCGTCGGTCCTTTGACTGAATCAGATCCTTTCCATTGGTATGTATGGAGGTCCCTTCCATATCGCGCACCTGGAGAATCGTTCCCCTGGAATCCTTGCTGGCCTCCTTGAGGAGAATTCTTGCCTCCTGCGCAAGATCAGGGAGCGAAGTGCGCGACTCAATGACAGTAGCGTCAATCGGTTCGGCCTCGGCTACTTGAAATAGCTCATGCTCGTTCACTTTCAACTGCAGATGTCGATAGAACTTGTTCTTGAACTCAGCATGACTGTCATAGCTCTCGTAGAGACCACGACTCTGACAAGATTGTTTGAACTCTTTTAGTTGCTGGAGTTGCACGAGTTCAACTGTATCCATGGCAACGGGCTGACTAGAAAAGTACAGCATGGCTGGCTTGCCAGAGCCAATATGTTCCTCTATTTCTTCTACCGTCCCGCTCAAGTGCTTTTCAGTTGGCGTGCCAATCCTAGTCCAGAAGACACCTACGAGAAGATCACACTTGTTTAATACTTGACGATTGATGATCTGTTGTGCGGTAGCCCCCATTTCCGGGGACGAATGAGTCTCCCAACCGACCGGAAGTAGGACTGTCTTTCGCGTTCCAGAATTGACAGCGTTCCATTCGTAAACCACATCTCGAACAATTGCTCGCTCCGACGCGACATCGCCTGGCGAAGCAATCATCACATTGAACGCAGTTGCTTTGTAGCTCACTTCCACTCTCCTTGTACGACATAACGTAATGGTAGACTGCACCGAAGCGTAGGCCATACAAGCCACTGCAATCTGACCAAATCTTCTTCCTCTTTACCGTCAATGGTCACTTAAGTCCAAATCCGACTTGCAAGAATCGCAACAGAATCGACTTGAGATAGTTCTGACCGATTGAATTAGGTTGTTCCTTGAACGACCACACCGGGTTGGAAGCTGCCATTGATAACAGTCTGGTTTCGGCCAATAGCCGTCACTGCCGTCGCGCTCTTAATTTCAGCCATATGCGCATCCCGAACGGCAGCAATAAGGTAAGCAAATTAATCCATGGAATTTGGCGCCACAATCAACCCGTCTGCACCAGCGCCACTTTCGCGGCATCAATCACTACCCTCGACAAACCTTCTAGAAGAGACGATGAAGCTCTGGCGTGCTGCCAAAACAATGGCACATCCGAGTGAGAATCGGGAACCAACTCGACCAGATCTCCAGCCGCAAGATAGGGAGTGATGAGCGATTGCGGATGCAGTCCCCAACCCATGCCAGCTAAAGCGGCCGTCACAAATGCATGGGGAGAGGGAAAGGTGTGTCGCGGCAATTCCACATGTTGATGGCACAACCGATAGGCCCAACGCGCCTGTAATTCGTCCTTCGTATTGAAGACCAAACTGGGTGCGCGTGCCAACGTACCCGCGCCGACGCCTGCAGAGAAATATCTAGCTACGTAGGCGGGGCTGGCAACTGCCAGATACCGCATGGCACCCAGTGCCCGACTGTTGCACCCGGCAGGCGGTCGCGATGACCCCGTCACTGCAGCGATGACGACACCACTGCGCAACCATTCTGCTGTATGGTCCTGATCATCAAGCGCCACATTAAGCAGCACAGGAGACTCGGCAGCAAACGTTGCTGCCACGGGCGCAAACCACGTCGCCAGACTGTCAGCATTGACCGCAATTGGCATTTCCACTCGGGCGCCACCATCCGTTGCAAGCGTTGGTAACGCATCGTGTAATTCCCTTTCCAGCAACCGTACGCGATCGACGTGCTGGCAAAGTCGCCTACCCATTTCTGTCGCGTGGCATGGCTGCCCTCTCACGACCAAGGGCGTGCCGACACGCTCTTCCAGCAAGCGAATTCGCTGCGACACCGCGGATGGGGTCACGTTCAGGGTACGTGCTGCACGCTCAAAGCTACCCTCACGAATGATGGCGGCGAGCGCAAAAAGCGATTCGTAGTCAAACACTCTTTAGATTTCCTAATCTTGGCTCAGTAAAGATAGTTTGCCTTCATTGCATTCGGAAGGCAATCTGTCTGACATCAAGCATCGGGGAGCAATAAAGATGGCCGTCGCAGTATTTATTCAAGGTCTTGTACTCAGCCTCGGTTTGATTGTCGCTATTGGCGCGCAAAACGCATTCGTCCTGCGTCAAGGGTTACGGCAAGAGCACGTCGGGTTGATTGTGCTGTTCTGCGCTTTGGCGGATGCCTTATTGATTGGCGCAGGGGTCTTTGGCTTGGCCCAGGTTATTGGCGATCGACCCGATTTGGCGAAGGCCATGGCGTTATCTGGCGCCGTGTTTCTTGGTTGGTATGGATGGCAAGCACTACAGCGCATGCGACAAAAAGCAGAATTGCGCGCCGATGCGAGAAGCGATGGACTTAGCCGAGGCGCTGCGGTGGCACAGGCGGCTGCCTTTACGCTGCTCAATCCACACGTTTATTTGGATACCGTCTTGCTGGTCGGGAGCATCGGTGCGCAGCAACCATCTTCTCTCAGGGGATGGTTTGTTGCCGGTGCTAGTTCGGCGAGCTTGGCGTGGTTCAGCGCATTGGGCTTGGGTGCCCGCTGGTTGGCGCCATTATTCGCCAAGCCGAGGTCCTGGCAAGTGCTAGATGGCATCATTGGCGTGACCATGTGGGTATTGGCGGCCTTGCTACTCAGCCACGTCGTGAGCAATTGAAGGAGAAAACATGTACCGGCCGAAATATCACGCCTTAAACGATCTGGCCCAGATGCATGCCCATATCGACCAATATCCACTAGGTGGATGGGCCTGCCAGACGGGCGACGGTCTCGTGGCTAACCACATACCGTTTGTTCTTGACCGAACGTACGGGGAAAGCGGTCGCTTGATCGGGCACGTGTCGAGAGTCAATCCGGTTTGGCGACTACTTCTTGCAGGTGCCCCGTCAGTCGTCATGTTTTTGGGGCCTCAAGCCTATATAACGCCGTCGTGGTATCCCGGCAAGGAGGGACATGGCAAGGTCGTTCCCACCTGGAATTACGTCACGGTTCATGCCCATGGAAATGCGAGGGCTGTTGAAGACGGCGAGTGGATTCTGAGCATGCTGCATCAATTGACTGATGCCCAGGAGTCGTCACGGCCGACTCCGTGGAGCGTGAAAGATGCTCCGACGGACTATGTCGAAAAGCTACTGCGCGCTATTGTCGGTATTGAAATTCGCATTGATCGACTGGAAGGGCGACTCAAGGTCAGTCAGGATGAAGCGCTCGTCGACAGACACGGGACGGTTGATGGATTAATGGCTGAGCAGGACTCCCAATCAAACGCGATGGCGGAACTCGTGCGTCAGCAGATTGACAGCCCCCAGTAGCGGGAGCCGAGTGGCGGCTTCCGAGAATCGAAGTAAAGATTTGAGTGTTCGGGCAACGGCGCCTTAGGGGCTGGCACAACGTCGACAAAGGGTCGGAAGCTGTCATTCATGACAGTCTGGTTTCGACCCAGAGCAGACATCCACTAGCGTTTAAATGCAGTCGAAACGCCAGCGATCGGTTGCATTTAATTATTATGAGTTCTTTTTGGAGTCGCTTGCTTGATCTCATTTATTACATCACCAAATTTTTCAACACTAATTAAGTGCTCAATAATTTGCAAGCAACTTTTTAAATGTTTATTGCTTGGTTTGTATCCCCTATGTGCCGATGCGCTACCTGCATCAACAACCACCTTAAGTAAGGCATGCTGATCGGAACTAACTATTTTCGATTCCAATAAGGCGTTAAGTTTTTTTTCAAATCCGCCAATATCACCAATCTTATCTGAAGCGTATTTGTCGACAATCGTTCTTATACCCATCATCGCCAACGAATTTAGACCTAGTGCTGTCGCCTGATACACTTCCCAAAATAAAACCATATAGGTTTCTTCAAGATCATGTGTCCATTGTGGAAAAGGGTTCTTCGAGAAAGCAGGATAATTAAGACTATGAACGAGATTGCCTGATTTTGAAACCCCGTTTGCTTTTACTTCTTCTGAAATCAACTTGGATTCCTCAGTAGAAGTTGTCTGTGTCCAATATTCGTCGACAAATAGCGATGGAGCAGAACATTTCCTGCATTTCGCAAATAGATATGAATCGTAGAATACTGACCACGCCCGCTGATTAACTTTACCGTCATCCTTCTTAGAAAACATTTCTAAAATACGAGGGAAAAACTCTAAGGCCACTCTTTCCTGTGGTGTGTCATGGCCACAATTCCAACAGTTTTTCCATAACTCCATGTCACTTCCTACACGAATGATTCATAACTAGATTTGAACCGCAAAAATGGGACCGTCGCTCTTACAAAACGAATCTATCCGAAATTCTGAAAGTGAGCAACCGCAAGCAAGATTTTAGGCAAACCTTAAAATTTCGAGACTGGAGCTTGTTACAAGTAACCCAAGGATCAATAATTGAACGACGGCTTCTGGCCGTTTGCAGCCACTCACCCCTTAGACAAACAGTACCGCATCTAACAGAGCCGATGTAACCTGATCATAAGAAACTTGTTCCCCGTCAGCACATCTGCCGGTCAAACACACACCTGGGTCAACAATGCAGCCACTTCACAAGCGCTTGCCCTTCAATACGAACGGACGCGATTTCATCTTGGGGGACATGCATGGATGCTACGACCTGCTTGAAGCAGAGCTGGAGAAGGTCAGTTTCGATCCTGCTTGTGATCGCGTCATCAGTGTGGGTGACCTGATTGACCGGGGAGCGAACTCCTTGGCATGCCTGCGTTTGCTAAAAGAACCCTGGTTTCACGCTGTTCGCGGTAACCACGAAATTATGCTGCTTGACTATTCTTACCCCGGCATGAAATCTAGCCCACTCTTGCAGAACGATGACCTGTTTATCAAGAACGGCGGCAGTTGGGTTCAAAAACTCGATGAAACCGAACAGACAGAACTGCAATACGAATTGTTACTAGAGTCGCTGCCCTGCCCTTCGTCGTCAGCGTGGGAGAGGGTTCAGGCAGGTTCCACGTCGTGCACTCGCAGCTGATGACGGGCGACCCGGAGTTGAGCCCACGCTTCTTTGAGCAACAAAATATCCACAAGAAACCCGTACCCGACAGGATTCTGACAGATGCTGAGCTGGATTCGAGTCCGGAGGATGTTCTGAGTTCCATGCGCGACGCCATGGTTTGGGGAAGACGGGTATTCAAGGCAGCTAAGCCGGGTCAGGCCCAAGCGGTTGATTCTCCGGTCGGTCGGCTTCTGGTGAGCAGAAAGCCATGGCACCCTGGACTGTCGCTCGTCTATGCAGGGCATACACCCGCATATCAATTGCGACTTCATGCATCGCATTTTTATTTGGACCGGGGCGCCTTTAAACGGGAGCCACACAGCTGTCTTCAACTGGTGTGTCATCAACAGATTCACCCGTGGCTGACCGGACTTTGATCGCCAAAACCTGAGAACAGCCCGCAATCAACCTGTAAACAATCCTCAGGCCTTCAGCAGAGTCCAGTCAATCACATCAGCCGAAACCCCTTTACTGTGAGCGAACGGGGAACACATAGACAACTGCCCGCAAAAATCCATTTCCAGAATTGACAAAACCGCCCGGAGGCGGCCTGTCGCCCTTGGAGCATCTGACCAATCGAGAGTCAGGCTATGGGCTCCCTCTTGAACCACGTATGGGCCAGATTTTTTGCCCTTGGTTTTGTATCCCATAAAAGGGCAGATCATCACTTTTGCTCCACATCAGGGTTGTGGTAGCACAGCCTTCTTGTACAAATCGTCATCTTCCCTCTCAGCAAGCCTGTGCACCATGTACAGGCGCCCCGAGTACCAATCGAATTTCTTACGGAGATTTTGGTGATTTTCGAGTCGCTGTTTCACATTGACTAGCGGCGCCGGCAACTCCCCCGATCCAACAATACTCCAGATGTGTTGACGGTCAGGAATCGTGCTGACGCGGTCGGTTTGGCGAAAATCGACTGTTAATCGAGGTGCCCTAAGCAAGTCAACAATCTCGCGGGCGGGTGCCGGTTAGCATTTCCTCGATGTCGCGAAGGTCAAACTCATCCCACTGGGCGTGTAGTGCCTTGTTGCGTACTGCTGTATAGCCCTTCCATCGCCTTGACTTGACCGGAGTTGTCGCTCCCTGCTCTGCGAGATCATCGAGTACAGAACCGAGCGATTTGCCAGCTTGCGGCACGCTTACTTTTTCGGCTAACTTGCGAACTGCATCCTCGAATACCGCGCTGCACAAAACGGATGACTCCGTCTTCTTGCCGACTCGATGAAAATCGTTCGCGTGAATAAGGAAGTCGTCAAAAGTTGAAGCCACTAAAATGTACTCTCCTTTACGCAACAGTCCATTCTGCATCTCATCTGCAATCGATACCAAAAAGCCCAACCAGCTTTTGTACCGCATGTAAAGGTATACCGCCTTTTAATTCCTTTTGCGCAACGATCCTGTGCACCTCTTCAAAGAAACAGCTTCCCGGGACAGCGGTCAGCGCAAAGAAATTGGCTACTGAAGATATCCATGCTTGGCCTTCCGGGACATCGCTCGGCCAGCTAGAGAGCTCCTAGACATCAGCCGTATCACTTCTTGGCCGAGCCCAATTGCAGTAACGATGCGTCAGTCTAGCGTTTGCTGGCACGGTTCTACCACCAACCCAATACTGCTTAATGTGATCAAGCGCGGCGTCGTCTGTAGATTGAATGTGCTGCTTACAAATTGCGCAAGTTGGATCGACAGCCATCATTTCTTCCTTCAATTTGAAGGTGAAACAGCGCGGTTCCTTCTGACTAATGCCAAGAATGGACTGTAACGATGCCCTCCATTTGTCAAAGCGCAAAGTTACCGCTTGCACAGAGCTGGTGGACAGCTCTATGGAGTCTATGAATTCTTGATCTTCCGTCATCAGAAAAACTAAGGCTTCTTTCACAGAGTCCAAGTTCTGATACACCTTGTTTTTATCCTCTCTTGCGAATGAGTACATCAGGATGTCGTACAAGGAAGTATTGAATTTCTTTGGCTCCCAATATCCGTTTGGCTGCCCGTCCGTACCCTTATAGAATCGTTTAAATGAATTTTTGCCAAATGCAGATCGTATTATTTGACATGCATTTTTAAATGCCGACTTTAGCTCCACGATCTCCTTGTCTGAAATGTCCCTTTTTTCTCTAGCCTCGGAGTTTAGGAAGTTGCGCATAGGCGCTTTATAGTTGAGATAGGTCTTATGATAGAAAGCACTGAATCGCAGAACCAGCTCTATATCTTTCATGCGTTTGTCGGGTGCCTTAATCCCGCAGATGAACATAAAATCCGGATCTTCTGCCATTTCTTTGAATGCGATATTGAATTTGCCCCGATACAGGCAGTTTCTCAACTCTTGATCATTCAACTGAACCGAACCTGTATTCAGTCGCTCGAATATTTCGAATTTAAGATTCTCGCTTGACTCTTTCTGAAACGTGATAGCGCGAATCTTGTAATAGCGAACCCTGTCTTGCAACTCATCAGACAAGTCGCTGAATTTCTTGCCATTCAGATCTGAGCATACATTCAAGCTGCTCAACTTAAATATCTTTCCATCTGGAAAATGCCCGTCAATGAAACTGAAAAATGACGTTAATCTCTGCTGTCCGTCAATGACGTACTCTTTTCCGTCTTTTTCTTCTGACAGGTATATAATTGGTAGCGGAATATGAAGAATTGCAGACTCAATTAGCTTGCTTGCTTTTGCAGCATCCCATACGTACTGTCGTTGAAAATCCGGCTGTAAGATCAACTTTCCACGCTTCTTCTTATTAAGAAGAGATTCAATTTCTAGATCTCCGCTGGAGGTGTGAATTCGATTATCTTCTGGCGCAATTTGTACCTCCTCATCACCACCTTCATCAAAGCTAAGATCGTTCTCTTCTTTAGGCAGCACATTGCCTCCTTGTTTGTAATTTGGTGAACCTGCGGGACGAAGCGCAACTTGCGAGGTATTCCAACCTCGGATTTCTCCCAGCGCTGGCTTGCATTCTTATTTAGCAAGTATTCAGCAGCCCGAGACCAACTTATACTCCATTGTAATGGCGTATTGCATGCGATCGACCGTTTCCCGAACACCTACTTTCAAAGGGCTCGCCCAAAGCCCGCTCTTGGCATATTGTGTTGAAAAACTCCCCGAAATGCACGCGTTTTGGATATCCTAACGTTTAGTCGATAAACGGGTGGGTGCCGTGATGATGGGTCAACAAACGGGCGTGCAGGATAAGCTGTTTTATTCCTTCAACCTTGATGATCACGTAC
This sequence comes from Orrella marina, assembly GCF_003058465.1. Lineage (NCBI taxonomy): Bacteria > Pseudomonadati > Pseudomonadota > Betaproteobacteria > Burkholderiales > Alcaligenaceae > Orrella > Orrella marina. The sequence continues at coordinate 2,191,556 of NZ_CP028901.1, forward strand.
CTCGGTCTCACTTGTTGCGTAGTGTTGATCGCTTTTTTGATCTGGGTGATTTGCGCAAGCATCTCGCTCCTTTCTGTAGCCACACTGGCCGGCCCTCAATTGATCCGGAATTGATGGTGCGTATGCTGATCGTTGGTTACTGCTTTGGCATTCGCTCTAAGCGCCGGCTGTGCGAAGAAGTCCATCTAAACTTGGCATATCGTTGGTTCTGTCGCCTGGGGCTGGACGATGCAGTGCCTGACCATTCAACCTTTTCCAAGAATCGACACGGCCGCTTTAGCGATAGTGAGGCCTTACGCCATGTGTTCGAATCAGTCTTGCGCCGGTGCATGATCGAAGGCCTTGTGGCAGGCGAAGGGTTCGCTATTGATGCCAGTGTCATCAAAGCTGATGCCAGCCGGGCACGTGGCGTTTCCGGAGTTGAAACCATCGACTGGAGTCAAGGCGAGTGGCAAAGCCGTGCGGTGCGCGAGTACATCGAAGCGTTGGAGGAGAATAATCCCACCGACGACGACATCCCCGCATCGACAGAGTCGACAACACCACCCAAGAATATTTCGTTGACCGATCCGGCAGCACGCTGGACGGCAGCGCCAGGCGGTCCGGCTTTCTACGCCTATTCGACCAACTACCTGATCGATCTACAGGCGGGCATTATCGTGGATGTGCAAGCCACGCCGGCCTATCGATCCCAAGAAGTAGAGTCGACCAAGATTATGGTTGACCGGGTCGCACAACGCTTCAATCTGAGACCTCGCCGGTTGGTAGGCGATACGGCCTATGGAACGGGCCCCATGCTCGGATGGATGGTCCAGGAAAAAGGTATTGAGCCGCACGTTCCCGTTTGGGATAAAACCGAGCGCAAGGATGGCGCTTTCTCAACCATTGACTTCGCTTGGGATGAGCAGGCAAACGAGCACCGTTGCCCACAAGGACATGCGTTACGCAGAGACAGGCGTGTGTTCAAGAGTCCGCGCGCACGCATCACCAAAGCAGACACGGTTATCTACCGACCTAGCCAATCTGACTGCACTAGCTGCTCGCAGAAAGACCAATGCTGCCCTAACACGCCAACGCGCAAAATCGCTCGCAGCATCCATGAAGCCGAGCGCAATGTGGCCCGGGCCATCGCCGCAACGCCAGAGTATCAACAATCACGCTGCGAGCGAAAGAAGGTTGAGATGCTGTTTGCTCATCTAAAACGCATCTTGAAACTGGATCGCTTGCGACTACGGGGACTCTCCGGGGCACAAGATGAGTTCTTGCTGGCGGCGACTACGCAAAATTTACGACGAATGGCCAAGTGGCTCATGCCAAGCTTTCAAAAGGCACAAGAAATGCCCGCTTGACGGCATGCCGGCAGCCGAGTTCTTGCTGTAATCGGGTAGCGTCAAAGAACAGATCAGCTAACGATCCTGCCGCACGACTGATTCGAGACAAAGCCATTGCCGCATGCGGTGCTGCTGACAGCGTACAGGCATCAACTTAAGTATCCGCCATAGATACCCGCCACGCACAACCTTGACAGTTCAATTCCGCAAAATGAGAACCACCACTTTCAAAACCCTCTTGAAATGAAACCTTGGGTTTGATAGCCTTGTTAAAAGTCGAGCTAAATGCCTGACGCCACCAATCCTTTCATGGATTACGAGATGAACCAGTCGCACCGCACAAGAAAGCCTGCCACCAAGTTAACGATATCGTTAGCGGTGAATGCACGCGTTCGCGGAGGGGCGATTGACTGATTTTTTCGTTTTGACCAGTCCATAGACCCCGCCATCGCCGCGGGGTTTTTGTTTTTCGGCTCCGCAACTTTTGAACCAACCACCGGAGTTCACCATGCACAACACCGTGCTTCTTCTATTACGAATATCAGGCTGATTTAGACACCTCAAGGCATCATTCTCGCAGCACCGCCGCTGCTGACAATCCGTTCACTACCCCTCATATTATCGGAGACGATCATGACGTCCGAGGATAAGTCACGTCTGTTGAATTTGCCCCAACAGTTCCCTCGTGTCTTTGGAACTGAACCCGTTGCTTTTGAACATGCCGCCGGATGGGCACAGTTGCTCTCGCTACTTGCCGCACGTATCAATACCATCCTGGAATCGGATCCTGACGCAACGATGCGCATCAGCCAGATCAAGGAAAAATTTGGCGAGTTACGCTTTTATTACCAACTCTCAAACGCCAGTGAAACCACCCATGAGGCGGTGCGCGAGGCTGTAGATGCAGCCTGTGACGCCAGCACATCAGTCTGCGAAATCTGCGGTCGACCCGGCACATCCGGAAACCGATCAGGTTGGTGGAGAGTCCGGTGTCCGCCCTGCACCGCAGCTGAACAAAGGCGGCGATGACTTGTATGGCAACAGGTGCCGGTCACGCGTGTAGAGCATCACGGATGGCCCTTGACCAATGCAACAGCCTCCTCACCCTATCACTTTGTCAATGCCGACTCAATCGTCAAAGCCGCTTCATGTTTATCACCGGAATCGGATGAAGCGGCTTCGACATCAGAACTAATGGAAATGAACAGCAAAGGATGAATCTCATCATGGATGAAAACGATTTTCTCAACGCGCTCACCCAAGTCACCAACAAACGTAAGCCAGCCCTTGCCACAGAAGAAGCACCGTCACGTCCGCCCATGCCAAAGCTGCCATTCAATAACTTCTGGGGCAACCGGATGCTGGCGCTGATCTACCTGAGTCCTCACCGACTACCCGCGGAAATCGAATCGATTCGGCACGCTTTGAACATCGCAATCGACGAAGCACAAGCTCCGTCGGATCGCGCTCAGGCTGCGCTGACCATCGGCAACTTCGTCAACAGCCACGAAGTGGCTATCCCTCTGGATGAGGAGGGCCATACCACCTTTACCCTTGCCATTGATGGTGAAAACGAATGGTTCAGACTGTCAGGGGATCTGGGCAATCCTGTTGGTTCACTTCTTCATGCCAACAGTCTGCTCCAGGAACGCAACCTGAAAGTCGAGTGCAACGTGGAGAGTGACCCAATGCCAAGGCTGGTGTCAACCGATGGGAAAGAGCCACGATACCTGCACGGACCGGTTGTGGAAGAGTGGCTCAATGCCATTCGGATGATTGCAGCAGCAGCCCAAGAACAGTTTGCCTCCTGGAGCCCCCTTGAGTTCCGCAGTTGCCTCGCCGCCATTGCAAACTACCTTTCCATCGTTCCGGAGTTCCGGCAACTGGGTCGGTCCAAGATCGGATCTCAAAAGACGACCGGCGAGTGGGAAAAGCGATTTGATGACCTGAACTGGATCAAACCACTCTGGGATGGTTTGCTTGATGCCATGCCATCGAAACTGACCCAACATCGCTGCGCCGGCGTTGATAAAGAACTACGGGCATTGCGCACACAGCAATACGTTGTCATCTCGAGACTGCAACGCGAAGCGGGTTGCAACTCTGCGTCAACATCTGAGACGCAGTTCAAGCAAGGATCGGTGAGCGAATCAGCAAGGAGACAGGAGCAGGATCGACTCGAGGCAAGTTGGTCCAGCGTCGTTGATCAACTGGTTGTGGTGACCAGTCCGATCGCTGTTTCCAATGATAGGGAAGACCGCGTGATCCTGGAACAATATGAGAAGCTGCGACGACCTCTGCCATTCGCCGAGCTGCCCTCGCTGGACCAGATTCAGTCGATCTGGCAACAATTGTTGACCGAATTCCCTTGGGCAACCGAGGCGGTCACGACCATCATGAGTGACTTGATGGCCCGAAAGTTGCATGGTGCGCGGCGTCTGGGCATGATGCCCATTCTACTGGTCGGAGTGCCTGGATGCGGCAAGACCCGGTTCGCCCAACGAATGGGCGACCTTCTGCAAAGTCCTAGCCTGGTGCTCAATCTCGCCGGCATGTCGGATGTCAAAACCTTGAAGGGTGTCACCCGGGGATGGGCGAGCGCCCGACCCTCGCGGATTGTGGAGTTCATCCTGCAGACAAGCGTACCCAATCCAATCGTGCTCCTCGATGAGGTCGACAAAACCGGACGACTCGGTACTGGTGGCGATCCGCAAGAAGCGCTTCTCGATTTGCTGGAACCCGGCAATGCCGCACGGTATCAGGACATTTATCTGATGGCATCTTGTGACCTGTCGCACTGCCTGTACATCCTGACAAGCAACTCTCTAGCTCGACTGTCTGCACCACTCAAGAGTCGGCTGCGCCCTGTGTATTTTCCAAAACCGGGCCCCGAGCATGCCCCAATTCTGATCCAGGGCGTAACCCGTGATCTGGAGAAGGCGTGGAATCTGCCCAAAGGAACCATCACGCTCACACCTGCAGAGCGTGAGATACTGGAAGGGCTGTCGCCCAGGGAAATGCGCTTTGCTGTAACCGACCTATTGGGTAACCCCGCGATTAAGTCTGGTGAGAAACTGCATTGAGGAGAAGCTTCTGCCTTAGTCAGTGATTAAAAGCCACACCCGCCCAAGAAGTGATGGGTGTGGCGTGCTACCGTCATTATTGGGAAAAATCAGGAAACGCCTATTTCTTGCTGACCTACTGGAGATATCGAGCGAGGATCAGGCATCACAAAAGAGACACTGCAACGGTATTGCTCGCCCTCGCCCAACATCGCTCATACGTCTATTGGAGTGTAGATTTGGTAGTCTGCATTGCAGCAAGGTCTGCAATTTCCTTCAGCAAAGGATAAGCAGCTTTCTTCTCATTCGGCATTAAATCAAGTTGAGCGGCGAACTTTAATACTGTGTCAGCATTGTCTGCACTACTAATGGCAAACCGTGCTAACGCGGCGCCCATGGCAGCCTGTCCTTTCAGGTGATTTTTTTCTCTCAAGAGTGCTGCGTTCATTAGTCTTTCCGCCTGTTCGCGCTGTTCAATCGCCGAAATAAAACCGTACACAACATGTTGTTGGTTTGAATCAGACATGATGCAATCCTTTTAGATGTAAAAGAGATTCAATGTTAATTTGCCATCGATAAATAATCTCGGATCGTTAAAAAATATGTCAACCACTAGAGAATCAATGTTAGGAAATTCTCGATACACTAAGTCAGCGATTTCCGAGAGCACAGATAGGAGAGTTTCGAATGCCAGGCAAGTACGAAAACGCTATTTCTATCAGCAAGACGATCCAAAATACTGTCTCGCGCCGGAATCTTTTTCCTGCGATACAGCGTTCTAGTTGACGTATGGTCCCGCAACCAGTGAAATGCCAAGTCCAGGCCCGAATCAACTGAAACACGAAAAACGGTGTTCTGACACTAACCCCTAGATTTGGGCGAAAACCAAGGGCAAGGCAGCACCCGGTCACATGCGCGGCCTCTCTGAGATTGCAGGAACTGCAGCCTGCCTTTGAGGACGGGATACCTGACCACTTTTCAGACAACCATCATCGGTTTGATCCAGGTCTAATATGTCAGAATGAGACGGTCTGAACTTTTCGAGCATCACTTTTCTGTTCTCGATTGCTTGAGCAATTAATCTACGCGCCCACCGATCAACATACTGTACAGATTCCAGAAACAAGTCTTTACACTTGATACCGGCCTTCCTAACCTTTTTAATGTACGCTGGATCAGGCTCAGTCTCCGGAGTGATTTGACTTGAGCCGCTTGGAATGGATGTCCATTGAAAGCGTTTTTTAGTGTGCCAAGAGGAACTCCGAGTTCACTTCCGGAAAAACTCGGGCCATGTAAAAAGCCAAACGTAACCCCTTTTGCTCGCTGATTTTCTGAGGTGACAAAATCCATCTCGACGCCATGTGAGTACATTAGATGGCGCAACCAATTGGGTCGATCAATCTTGTATTGCTCGGCGATGCCCAAAACCTGATTCACTGCGACCTCCGTACAAAGCCTAAAGTCCAGACTGTCCATGACTGCTTCTTTACTGACCACAGATTCCCCCTGCGACAGATACTTTCGCGCTGGACCATTTTTTCGGGTGGGGGCTCGGGTGGCGTTTTCACAAACAAACAGAACATCCCCACGTTTCGCTGCATGCTGGACTTGCTGCGCAAGTGTGCAATATCCCTGACGCCAGCGCTCGCTAACATGAAGCGCATCAAAATCAAGATAATGATTGAATCTGAGTTGATGGGAAACAACAGCATTCCCTATGAGATTGGCAACATCCTTTCTGAAAGCAATCAATTCAGATCGCTTGTCCTTTTTTAAACCGAGAGCCTGTCTCTGCGCTGGACGCAAAGCGTGCGATATCCTATCACCCAGTATGTAATCGCCCCCACGTGGAACCACCTCGTACAGCGGGATCGACGAATGAAGATGTGGGTTGCCATCATCGACATGAAGGGCACCAAAAGCTGGCGCACCAAAGTGCTCAGAAAACGTTTTTTGAATGATTTCACCAAGAGGGATGAGATCATCAGCTTCAAGAAAATCAGGAAGAGCGACCTCCAGATGCAACATTTGCCCAGTTCTGCCATTGGCCTTTTTATTCATTGTCGACCTAAACTCACACTGTTGCGCCAGTTTCAGAGGGTTAATCGATGGCAAAGAAATGTTTTCGGGAACATGGAAATAGACAACAGCTACTCTGGCCCCCTTCTTTGTATCAACTGAGTCTAAGCCAAGGTCGTACACCACTTTCCTCAGTGCGCTAGCGGGCGCTTTATTGACACCAGAAGCTGACGATGCTTTTAAAGTCAAGTGGAAGTTTGAGGCACTGGCCGGAGTATTTCGCTTGCGAGCGGTCATTGCATTGCCCTCTGAATAATCAACGATGATGCTAAGTGCGCGCCGGGTTGGTAATCAACTCAGGGTCAAGAAGCGATTCAAGCTCGCGCGTAATAGCCGTATGAGCGTACTGGTCCTTCCTGGGCACCGAGGTGAGTTTGCCGATGCGAGCGAGTAGTGCTTGTGCAATTCGTGCATCCTCTCTCGCCCATGCCATCAAAATCACGCCCAACGCCGCGTGCATCATCTTGTCATGGTCAACCTTCCGAGCTCGAGCGCGCCTCAGACTGAGTTGCGCGACGGCAAGCTGATTATTCAATCGCTCCTGGCCCTTCTGGACCGCCTTTCTCAAGGATTCGTCATGCATGTCGAACACCTCGGAGTCATCTTTCGCATTCATATCGTCACCTGCAGGATAGGTAGTTTCATCAGAGAATAGATGGGAGACCCAGGTGACCGTGCATGCCACAGGCAACAGCGCCCAACAATTAACCGGGGAGGTACGCAGGACGTACTTGTTTTTCCGTTCTTGCTCTTGCTGGCCAGGTTGTACAGGGTGTTTTTACTTATGCCTGGCGACGCCGCTAGCTCTTGAGAAGTCATCACCTCACGATTCATTTTCAGATCCTCATTGAAGAAAGCCTGAATAAATGCTATCGGGGTGAAAAGTAAATTTCAAATGAAAACAAGCAAAAAAGGATAATTTTTTTTGCCACCCACTTCATTGGTCTGATCCCGACCGTCTGATACCAACGCCTGATTAACCGATACTGACTATCAGTGCCGGAAATGCAATAAAGATCAATTTAAATCAACATCACGCCAAGCATTGATATTGACGAAAATTGCTTTTTAAGCAATAAAAATCAATTCCTGATGACCCGCTCTGGAGAGCCAAGAGCACGACTGATAGCAATAAAGTCACTTATATTGATTTTTATTGAAAAATATTGACTGACATTGATTATCGAACGTAACCGATCGAGGCAGCTCGCAAGATCGGCATGATGAGAATCTCCCGTGTCGATCGTGTGATTGTGGATACCACGGTGATGCCCAAGGCGATTGCGCATCTTACGGACAGTCGCTTGCTGGAGAAGAGCCGCCAGCACCTAGTGAAGCTGGCTGAGGATCACGGCATGGCCTTGCGCCAGAACTACAACCGCGAAGCCGTACCGCAAGATGAAGAAGACGCTTCGCGCTCTCAGAACCCGTGTAGGGCGAGTGCACCGCGAGATCGGGCGCAAGATGGATCAGATACGGGTTGCAACATGACCCGGCGCGAAAGCGAGCCCACTTCCTCGAGGTCTTTCATGGCGAGAGAGTTTGAGAAACTGCAATCAGGAGGAAGACAGATGACAGAGCTATCAGGCAAGGCGAATGCTGCGCATGATGACACTGGTGCGCCTCCAGCCTCGGGTGTTGCCTGGGATCAGATCAACTGGTCTCAGTTCACCAATGAGGTCACGCGTCTGCAGATGCGTATCGCCAAGGCAGTCAAGGTTGGCAGATGGAGCAAGGTTCAGGCCTTGCAACGCCTACTGACCCGCTCGGCCAGAGGCAAGTTACTTGCCGTCAAACGAGTGACTGAGAATCAGGGCAAAAGAACCTCAGGCGTGGATGGCAAGATCTGGATCATGTTACGGCGAAGATGAAGGCAACGCTGGCATTGACAAACCGGGGGTATCGACCACGACCGCTGCACCGCATCTACATCCCGAAAAGCAATGGAAAGAAGCGCCCACTAGGAGCCTGACGGACTTTGCCGCTCGGTAAAATGGCGTAACGCTTTTGGAACCGAGTTTATGAGCCGCTTTCGCCCGATTGATCGCCAGACAGACTTCCAGTTGCCCCCATCGGTGCAGGACTGGTTGCCAGAGTCTCATCTGGCCCGTTACGTGGTGGATGTGGTCGAGAGTCTGGACCTGTCAGAACTGGAACGTGCCTACGCGGGTCGGGGCAGCGATGCCTACCATCCGGCCATGCTTTTATCCCTGCTGATCTATGGTTATGCCACGGGCATCCATTCGAGCCGCAAGACCGAACGGGCCACGTATGACTCGCTGGCGTTTCGATTCATTGCCTGTGATCAGCACCCGGACCATGACACGCTTGCCACGTTTCGTCGCCGGTTCGGCGAGCAGTTCTCCAAAGCCTTTGTACAGGTCCTTCAGGTTGCCCGTGAGAACCAGCTCTCGCGCTTTGGCACGGTCAGCCTGGATGGCACCAGGATTCGTGCCAATGCCAGCCGGCACCGGGCGCTGTCCTACGGGCACGCCAGCAAGATCGAGGCACAACTCAAGGCCGAGGTGCAGGAGTTGCTCGATCTGGCGGAGTCGGCTGATCAGGGTGCACTGCCAGACAATCTGGATCTGCCTGGCGAGATCGCACGGCGTGAGGATCGACTGGCGGCGATTGCAGCAGCCAAAGCGAAGATTGAAGCACGTGCCCAGGAGCGGTTTGAGCGTGAGCAAGCCGAGCACGAGCAAAAGCTGGCCGATCGCCAGGCCCGGCATCAGGCCAGCGGCAAGAAGCCTCGTGGCAAAGGACCCAGGCCACCCGAGTCGGGCCCCCGGGACAAGGATCAGGTCAACCTGACGGACGAAGACTCCCGCATCATGAAGGTCGCTGGTGGTGGCTTTGATCAGTGCTACAACGCTCAGGCGCTGGTGGATGCCGAGTCCATGCTGATCATGACGCCGCACGTCACCCAGGCCGTCAATGACAAACAGCAGGTCGAACCGATTCTGGAGCAGGTGGCTGCCTTGCCCGAGGGGTTGAGCCAGCCTGAGCGGTTGCTGGCTGACACGGGATATTTCAGCAAAGGGAATGTGGATCGCTGCCGCCAGTCAGGGATCGAACCCTTGATTGCTGTTGGACGAGATGCCCATCATCCAGGCTGGCGCACACGGGTCGAGGAGCCTGAGCCGATCGCGTTGCCGGCCACACCGCTTGAGCAGATGAAGCACGCGCTCAAGACGCAGGCAGGTCGAGCCATCTACTCATTGCGCAAGCAAACGGTCGAACCGGTGTTTGGCATCATGAAGTCCGTGATGGGAATGCGTCAGTTTCTGATGCGCGGGCTGGACAACGTGCGCAACGAATGGACGCTGGCTTGCCTGGCGTGGAATCTGAAACGCATGGCCCAATTGCGTCTGCGGTGAGGGAAATGGCTGGGAGAAGTCCGTTTTTTAGCTGAAAATGGCGTTCCTGGCCCCAAAAACGCGGTCAATCTCCCGCATTGTGAAATTGGCCGCGTTCAACTTGCAGTTCTGGGCCTCAAGTCCGACAGGCTCCTAGCCCGGATTTTTCACGGAAATGGGCGGTATTTGTTTAACCCATTGATACAATTGGGATTACGCCAATAACGCTTCGTAAGAAGCTTAAACAAAACCGCCCATGAATGATTCTATCCCAACCCAGCTTCGCTTTCCTGCCAGTGCTGGTTTCACCGTGCGTGCACAGTTTGATGGTGGTGCCCTGTCGAGCGATTTCGGCGCCATCCTGCTTCGGGGTACGGATCTGCAAACCGGGCTGATCTCGCGTCTGGCTGGCGCAATCCATGACAAACGCCATCCGTCGTATATCTCGCATTCCATGACCGATCTGCTGCGCCAGCGCGTGTTCCAGAGCGCATGCGGATATGCCGATGGCAATGACGCCAACGCCTTGCGTGCAGACCCGATGTTCAAGCTCGCCGCGGGCCGTGCACCGCTGGACGCAGACACCGACCTCGCCTCAGGCCCGACGCTGTCACGGCTGGAGAACAGTCTGACTCGTCGTGATATCTATCGTCTTGCCAAAAGCTTTGTCCACGCCTTTATCGACAGCTATGCCCAGGCCCCGGCCTTGATCGTGCTCGACATGGATCACTCCGAGGATCCCACTCACGGCCAGCAGGAACTCGCCTTTTACAACCACCATTACCGCCACCACTGCTACATGCCGTTGTTTCTGTTCGAGGGACTCTCGGGCAAGCTGATCACGGCCATCCTGCGCCCGGGCAAGCGCCCCACAGGTCGGGAAAATGCCGCCATCATCGCGCGTGTGGTGCGCGCGCTGCGCCAGGCCTGGCCCGACACCCACATCATCTTGCGCGGTGATGGCCATTTCTCCAACCCGGAACTCATGGCGTTATGTGAGCAGGACCCCGCAATGGACTTCATCTTTGGACTGGCAGGCAACAAGGTGCTGCTACCCCTGGCGCAACCGTTGCTTGAGCGAGCAAAGTCCCATTACCAGTCGCGCTGCGAAAGCGCCCGCCATCTCGGCTTGCCTGCCCCGGGTGCAACCCGCCTGTATGACGACCTGTCCTATCAGGCCGGCACCTGGCCCAAGGCCTATCGGGTCGTGCTCAAGGCTGAGGTGATGGCGCTGGGCGAGAACCCCCGGTTTGTGGTGAGCTCACTGAACGAGCCCACAGCCGAGTTGCTCTATCGCGAGCTGTACTGCGCTCGCGGCCAGGACGAGAACTACATCAAGGCCATCAAGAACGATCTGGCCAGCGATCGCACCTCTGACCACACCTTCCTTGCCAACCACATGCGGATGTTCTATGCCTGTGCAGCGTATGTGCTGATCCACAGCCTGCGTGAGAATACGCTGGCACACACGGAGCTGGCCAGAGCGCAGCCCGGGACCATCATCCTCAAGCTGTTCAAGCTCGCCGTGCGGGTCGTGCAGTACAAAGACCGGATTCGTCTGTCCTTGCCCACAGGGTGTCCGGTGAAAGGGATTCTGGAGCGGGTGACCGAACTGCTCTACCAGACACAGCGGCCACCCGCACCGGCCTGAGCGCAGACACGCGATCAGACAACCCTTTAAAAATTCAAAACCGAGACATCGGAGGTTGATGCACGCTTGTTGCTGACCCGTTCAGGCCGAAATCGGCGAAAGCAGGTAAGAAGTTGGCAAAATCCACTCTCCAATCTGCATGGCACGCGCAACGGAAACGTCAAAGGGTGCAGAAATCAGGAAGAACCAGGGAAGTCGCAGCACTCAGGCCCGGTTTATGAAACGTTCGGGCTAGTATTAGAAACAAAAAATGCTGCCGTGTACCATTAGCACATCCTCTAACAGGAAAAGTCACAGTCGCCCCCTCTCGCATTTATCGGCAAAACCGCTTCCGATATAGATGACGAGTACTACTGATTGATGTGATTTCCTTGCAAATTACCAGAAGATAATTCCTTTACATAAAGATTACACAAATGTAATGGACTAGTAATCAGAATGTCAGGGGAAAGAGACCCGACTATGGCATGATGAAATTGCATAAGCTTGATCCCTGGACGCTGCGTTCCATAATTTCATCTCGCAACAGAAGGCATTGGCATCATGAGCAATAAAAATCTGTCTCCCGAACACGAGCACAACGATGCGCATCCGCCCAGTCACAACGCTGCCCTTACAGATCCCGTGTGTGGTATGCAAGTGTCAAAAGACTCGCCCTATCACGTCGAATACAAGCGAAGGCACTTTCATTTTTGTAGTGCCAAATGCATGGGCACATTCAATAAAGCACCAGAACAGTTTCTGACGCCCGCATCGGGCCGAGACGATAAAGACCTTGAACAGAGCGTTGCACCGGGAACTATATATACATGTCCCATGCATCCTGAAATTCGCCAGAATCGTCCGGGCAGTTGCCCCAAATGCGGCATGGCGCTTGAGCCGTTACTGCCTAGTCTCGATGACGATAACCCGGAGCTCAGGGATTTCTCGCGTAGATTCTGGTGGACGTTGCCCTTCACCATTATCGTTACGGTTCTCGCCATGTTCGGACCACAACTCGGGTGGTTCAGCATGTCGGCACAAACATGGATCGAACTGGTGCTATCGACACCCGTTGTGCTCTGGGCCGGCCAACCTTTCTTCATTCGCGGTTGGCAGTCGGTTATCAACCGCAGCCCCAACATGTGGACGCTCATTGGCCTCGGAACGGCAGCTGCATACGTCTATAGCGTTGTGGCCACGGTGACACCCGACGTCTTCCCAGACACCTTCATGTCCATGGGACGGATTGCCGTCTACTTTGAAGCGGCGGTCGTCATCATCTCGTTGACGCTGTTTGGTCAGATTCTTGAGCTGCGGGCGCGCTCGCAAACGTCGGCGGCCATCAAGTCGCTGCTTGGCCTGGCACCCAAGACGGCACGGCGCATCAACGCCGATGGCTCCGAAGAAGATGTGCCGTTGACCCATGTCCACGAGGGTGATCGCCTTCGCGTGCGGCCCGGCGAGAAAGTACCGGTTGACGGCACTGTCGAAGAGGGCAGCAGCTCGCTGGACGAGTCGATGCTGACGGGTGAACCGCTGCCCGTAAGCAAACGCCCCGGTGACAAGGTGATCGGCGCGACAATGAACACTTCCGGCTCACTCGTGATCCGCGCCGAAAAAGTGGGCTCGGCGACGGTTCTTTCGCAAATCGTTCAACTTGTGGCACAAGCCCAGCGCTCGCGGGCGCCTATGCAACGGATGGCCGACGTCGTTGCCGGCTACTTCGTGGTAGCGGTGGTCATCATCGCAGTCACCACATTGATCACTTGGGGCCTGATCGGGCCGCAACCAAGTTGGGTGTACGGCTTGATCAACGCGGTTGCCGTGCTGATCATCGCTTGCCCATGTGCACTGGGGTTGGCTACACCCATGTCCATCATGGTGGCGACAGGACGCGGTGCTACACAGGGTGTGCTGTTTCGTGATGCGGCAGCCATCGAGAATTTCCGCAAGGTCGATACCCTGATCGTCGACAAAACAGGCACTTTGACCGAAGGCCGCCCGACGTTCGAACAAGCAGTGCCAGCGAATGAAGCAACTGCAGATGAAGTGCTGCACTTGGCGGCCAGCCTGGATCAAGGCAGCGAACATCCGCTTGCTCACGCCATTGTCCAGGCTGCACATGAGCGCGGCTTAACACTCAGTGCAGTTGAAGATTTCGAATCGGGTAGCGGCATTGGCGTTCGCGGCCACGTTGATGGAAAGCGGCTCGTCCTGGGTAACACCGCCTTGATGCAACAAGAAGGTGTTGATGTCTCAGTCATGACGCAAACGGCGGAGCAATTGCGCGCAAAGGGCGCGAGCGTCATGTTCCTGGCCGCAGAGGGAAAATTGACAGGTCTGCTGGCGGTCTCCGACCCAATCAAGCAAAGCACGCCACAGGCAGTACGCGATCTTCAGCACGCCGGCATTCGGGTCATCATGGCAACTGGCGACGGCATCGCTACAGCCCACTCCGTTGCCAAGCAGCTGGGCATTGATGAAGTACACGGAGAAGTAAAGCCGGCCGACAAGCTGGACTTGGTGACCAGGCTTCAGGCCGAAGGACGCGTCGTCGCCATGGCGGGAGACGGCATTAACGATGCACCGGCATTGGCGAAAGCCGATGTGGGCATTGCAATGGGCACCGGCACCGATGTAGCGATGAACAGCGCCCAAGTGACTTTGGTCAAGGGCGACTTGCGCGGCATTTCAATCGCCCGTGATCTGTCCGAGAAAACGATTGCGAACATGAAGCAAAATCTAGGTTTCGCGTTCGTCTACAACGCGCTCGGAGTACCGTTGGCCGCCGGCGTGCTCTATCCCCTCACGGGGCTGCTACTTTCGCCAATGTTTGCGGCACTGGCAATGAGTTTGAGTTCAGCGTCGGTGGTCTTCAACGCACTAAGACTGCGCAAGTCCGTCTGACCACCAGTCGCGACGGTGCCAACACTTGAATAATGCTTGAGCGTCGCAGACATTGCTGTTTTGTAATGTCCGCGACATCGTTTCGACAGTTCCTCCTCAGTATAGTGAATGCAATGACCATGCTCGTGGTCACTTTCACATAAGGAGCGTCATCATGAGAAGGATCCGTTTAGTTGCGTCCACCATTATTCTGAGTTCGGCCAGCGCGCTGTCGTGGGCTCAAACGACGGACGGGCATAACGCACACCACCCAGCGGGAGCAGGCAACAATGAAACTTCGGTTTCTGAAAAATCGATAGTGGCAGATCCGGCGCTTCTGAAGCAGAAAATGGATACCCATATGAAGGCCATGCACGCCTTTCATGAAAATATTCAGAAAGCCACACCTGAAGAACGTAGTGCCCTCATGTCCGAGCACCTCGATTTGATGAAAGAAGGCATGCAGCTAATGGGTATGGCATCGGCTGGCATGCATGGTACGGGAATGATGGGAAACGCTCACTCTCAAGCTGCGAAAAGCCCGTCGGCAGCACCGTCCGGCGCAGATCACGAGATGATGCTGAAGCGGATGGACATGATGCAGGCCATGATGCAAATGATGATGGACAGAATGCCCGCAGCAACCACTACTTCCCCATAATCGCGGCTTTCTGTTAACAAACTGCGCTGGCGCACGGGAGGGAGCCAATATGAACGCGGAAACACGGAACAACTCGCAGGGTAAAGGCCGCGACACGGCCAAGCCAAAAACCGATACTGCCAAACTGCCACACCTTGCTACTCTGGCAGAGTATGCAGTTGACACCTGGCAACGCGGTATCCTTTACGCAGACGTCATACGCCAACGCGGCAACCAGTATCAAGCGCATCTGGCTGAGCGCGTTCCAAATGTTCTGAATTTCCTTTCCGAAGTGGTGATGTCCGGCAAAGACTTGCCTCGCCCAGTGAACTATTGGCTGGTACGGATAGTGCCGCCTCACGACAAGCCGGCAGATCATATGAAACGACCCTTCGTCGTGATTGATCCTCGCGCTGGCCACGGTCCGGGCATCGGAGGCTTCAAAGTCGATAGCGAGATCGGCGTGATAATAGACGCTGGTCACCCTTGCTATTTCATTGGCTTTCTGCCCGACCCCATAGAGGGGCAAACGATCGAAGACGTGATGCAGGCCGAAGCGGCCTTCCTTGAAAGAATAATTGAATTGCACCCGTGCCCAGAAGGCAAGCCAGCCGTCATTGGCAATTGCCAAGCCGGATGGCAAATTCTGATGACCGCGTCCATTCGACCAGAGCTGTTCGGACCGATCATTGTCGCCGGAGCACCGCTTTCCTACTGGGCGGGCTGGCGCGGCCGTGACCCCATGCGCTATACCGCCGGGCTGCTTGGTGGCAGCTGGCTAACTGCAATGTCTAGCGACATGGGCGCCGGCCGCTTCGACGGCGCGTGGTTGGTGCAGAACTTCGAGAATCTCAATCCAGCCAATACGCTCTGGAACAAGCAACACCATCTGTACGCAAACGTCGACACAGAGGCGCCTCGCTACCTGGACTTCGAGAAATACTGGGGTGGATACGTCTACCTCAATGATGTTGAAATGCAGTACATCGTTGACAATCTTTTCATCGGCAACCGTCTCGCCACCGCTGAGCTGCATACCTCGGATGGTGTACGCATCGATCTACGCAACATTCGCTCGCCGATCGTAGTCTTCTGCTCCTATGGTGACAACATCACACCGCCACCACAGGCTTTAGGTTGGATTACTGACTTATACGGTGACGATGAAGACGTATTAACCCACGACCAAACCATTATCTATGCCACGCATGAGAGCGTCGGCCATCTGGGCATATTCGTGTCCGGCGCGGTCAGCCGTAAAGAACATCACAAATTCACTACCAATATTGACTTGATCGACGTGTTACCCGCAGGCATATATCGCGCAACGATCACAGAGCCCGCACAGAGAAATGTTGTGGCACCTATCAATAACTTTGAGCTATCAATTGAGCCAACTAATGTGGCCAGTGTGCGTGAGATTGTTCAGCCGGATCCAGAGAGCGACCGGCGCTTCAACGCTGTGGCGCAACTCTCGAAGATAAATTTAGGGCTGTACCGCCAATTTTTGCAACCATGGGTACGTCACACATTTACGCCGCAGGCGGCGCAGTGGTTACAGGCCATGCATCCGTTGAGGGTCTCTTACGAATGGTGGTCGGACCACAATCCGTTGGCACCACAAATTGCTGAAGCAGCAATCAAAGTTCGCGAGCAGCGCGTAACGATTGATGAGGACAATCCTTTTCTCCAGATGCAGCGGATTGTGTCGAAAGCCATTACCCAGACGCTCGACCAGTGGCGAGATATGCGGGATTCGGGCTATGAGCGGGCTTTTGAATGGATTTACGACTCGCCCTGGATGCGCATTCTCGCTGGACAGACAGGTAGTGATGAGCCAGCCCGCGCGGTGCCTTGCACTTCAGTTGATCACGATACCTTGGTTCAGCAGAAGCTCGCAAAGCTACGTGCCGAGCTCGCCGAAGGCGGCGCGGTCGAGGCAGGCATCCGAGCCCTGATTTATATTCACCGCTTTTGTAGTTCGATCGATGAGCGGCGCGCGAACCTGATGCTCGAACTACATCAGCCAGACTGCCACCGTGGCTTTGACATGGCTTCTTTCCGTCATACGGTGCGCCGCCAAGCCAACATCATGCGGCTTGACGAGGTGGCCGCAATTGTGACCCTTCCCCAGTTGCTGGCCCGTGACAATCCAGCCCGCATCCGAGAGATCGCGTACGCTATCGAGCGTACACGCGACTTTGCGCCGCTGTCCGCAGCAGAAGAGTCAGGTCTGTCGCAGATGTTGAAAGTTTTCGAAGTTGCTGCCGATAGCCCCGCTTTGAGGCTACCTTAGAGCTGGTAAGAACTCACCGCGCCTGCCCGAGAAGCGTGGAATAAAACTCAGTAGTACCCTGTCACTCGGCTACAACGCGCTCGGCATACCGCTTGCAACAGGAGTGCTGTACCCGTTCACCGGGCTTTTGCTTTCGCCAATATTTTCGGCACTGGCAATGAGTTTGGGGTCAGCGGCAGTGGTCTTCAACACCCTCCGGCTACGAACATCGGTATGAATTGAACGAGTGTTAATCCTTGCCGACTAACACTCGTTCAATGGGTGGAAATTCCGCCTGCGTAAGCAACAACTGTCGCTGAACGTCTGTGCCGTAAATCGGATCATTGCCAGCGTACAGCTGGTTTGCACTTGACGGGTCGATCGGTTCATTGTTCAGCCAAACCTCGTAGTGTAAATGGTTGCCAGTGGCTGTTCCGGTCGCACCCACATAGCCGACCGTCTCTCCCTGAGGAACCACCGATCCCTTCTTCAGATTTCGGGCGAATCGACTCTGATGCGCGTAAAGCGTTGAGAAACCCGCCGAGTGTTCAATGATGACAACCTTTCCGTAACCGTTCTTGCGGCCAACAAACGCTACAGTACCGTCAGCGGCTGCTCGGATCGGTGTTCCTTTCGGAGCCGAATAATCGATGCCATCGTGATGCTTCTGTTTGCTTTGAGCGGGATGAAAGCGCAACCCAAAGGGAGAACTGACCTTGGCCTTCGCCGCACTAATTGGCTCAGAGAAAAACGCTTCACGCAACTTCTCTAGTCTGGGCGTTTTGGCAATCGTGCCTGATACAGCGGGAAGCTTAAACTGTTCAGCAATAATGGAGAAACTCGATGCCTCTGCCTTTACGTTGAAGACGGCAAGTGAAGCCATCGAAAAGACGATCATGCCGACAATTCGAAACGAGTTTTTCAGTTTATACCCAGGAATAAAGGATGAAATTTTACGCTGCGGCATAATTCAAATGTTTCTCTTAAAGATACTTTTTTGCCTGCGGCTCCTATACCGCAAGCTGGCGAAGGGAGAGAACGGTCAGCCTTTTTCTACTGAAAAAACGACATCCGCCACAGACCCCGTATCGGGCGACACCTAATCTCTGGAGAAAGGCTTGCCGGCGAAGTCAACCGTAACAAGGTTTCCATCAAGCTCGCCCATCCCTGGCGCATTCAAAGGCATGCCCGGTGCCGAAACACCTCTCACTGATGAGTCTGCCAACAGCTTGTTCACCGCGCTCACCGGCACATGACCCTCGATAATCTGACCTGTACCCTCGACTACGGCGGTGTGGCATGAACTTAGCGTCATGGGTACGCCCAGCTTCTGCTTGATTGAAACCATACTACCCGTCTTGATGGCGTTGACTTCAAAGCCGGCATCACGCATATGATCGACCCAGCCGGAGCAACACCCACAATTCGGATCCTGGTAAACGGTAATGGCATTCCCAGCGGCGTGGGAAAACGAAGTTGCGGTCACGAGGGCGACCGCAGCAAACAAAACTCGCATAAAAAACTCCATATAAAACTAGCGTCGGACGCAGGGCGACGGCCGCTAGCGCTATTGGCGCCGCTGCAACGTCACTTCTTTTTGTGCCTGCAGCACTTTAGGCGGCCAATCGCTTTTGATATAGGCCAGTACAGCAACGATCTCCTCATCGGTCAGGATTCCCGCATATGCAGGCATGTCGCTCTCATAGCCCGGAGGCGCCGTTTTACCTGGCACCAAGCCATTCTTGACCATATCAAAGAGCATCGCATCCGGGTGGTGCCACGTATGGCCGGTCTTGTCGTGAGGCGGCGCAGGCAGCCTTCCATTGGGAAGGCGCTGGCGCCAATTCGGCTGCCCTTGCAGCGCCTCCCCGTGGCATGCGGCGCAATTATTCGCGTAGATCGCCTTGCCCGTCACCACGAGCATATGATCAGCAGGATCGATAAATGCCGGCCCCGCATCGCGCCCCCGTAATACAACAAGGCAGCAGCCCCTGCGACCAAGACGCCGACAGCCCCAAGGATGAACCGCTTTTTTGACATATCGGCGCTGTGTTAATCGACCTTTACCTTGCCAACCATCCCGGCCTCCATATGCCCTGGGATCAAGCAAGCAAAATCAACAGTGCCAGCCTGGTCGAACTGCCACACCAAGCCACCAATCTTACCCGGTGCAAGCGTAATCATGTTCGGTTCCGCATGCTTCATCCCTGGCATCTTTTGCATCTCGGCAGCGTGAGCCTTTAAATCGGCAAGCGACCCAATCACCATTTCGTGCGAAATTTTCCCAGTGTTTTTAATGAAGAAACGAACCGTCTCGCCTGCATTAACCTTGATATCACTGGGTGTAAATCGCATGGTATCGTCCATCGTCAGTTCGATCGTGCGAGTCACCTTGGCCGGGTCACCGGGTTGGCCAATAGGGGAAGGTGCATTCGACATTGTGGACATATCATGGCCTGGCATGCCGTGCGAGGGCATGCCATGACCACCGCCATGGTTGCCTGCCGCTAATGCGATGGTGGGTAGCACGCTCAAAGCCAAAATGGATAGGGATTTCTTCATCAAAAGGACTCATTTAAATTGTGTGTGGCAGCGGTTTCCGGCCACCTATGTGAGAAAAAGCCGGCTTCAAAACCGGAAACTCAACCCCGCGACAAAACGGGTTTCTTGCTTGGCTGCGCCTTCTGCACGCGCGTAATCCGCCGTCTTCCCGAATTTGCTGGACCACTCTACGCCAATGTAGGGTACAAACTGACGAGTGACTTCGTACTTTAGGCGCAAGCCCGCCGTGCCGTCCGACAGACCGCTGCCGATACCCCGGCGTTCGTCGTTCTTGCCATAGAAATTAACCTCTACGCTCGGCTGAAGGTAGAGCTTCTGGGTAAGCAAGATGTCGTACTCCGCCTTCAACCACAAAGCAGTACGTCCACTGGGGCCCACATAAGCGGTGGCGTCTACATCAAACCAGTAAGGCGCAAGCCCTTTAACACCAAATGCCAACCATTCCCGGTTCGGCGCACCGTGGCCATGATCGAAACGCACGCCCAATTCCGTATCCCAAAAGGTTGACACCGCATGACGCCAAAGTAACTGCGTCTTGGATTCCTGCAGTTTGCCACTCGCGATTTCACCCTCTGCCTTGATCACCGCGCGGTTATAGGTGCTGCCATACCATGCTTCGCCCTCATAGGCCGCCCATTCCTCCCCCCGCGCCTTGACGTACTCCAGGCGGTCAAAGTAAACGGAACCAAAGTTATGCGCGTCCGACATAATCAGCGCCTCTGACGGCGGCAAGGCATACTTGCCCGCATTACGCACGTAGCCATCCGAGTAGGCATTCGGATCGCGGGCATCGGGTGGCGCCGATCCGCCTTGCATTTGCATGTCGCCATGGTCCATTTCACCACCGCCCATATCCATTGCTCCCATATCGTGAGCAGGAGCAGTTGGCGCTGTGTTAGCTTGGCCATGGTTCATACCGGGCATGCCATCTGCTGGCTTAGGCGCAGCGGTTGACTTCATTTTCATCGTGTCATGGCCCATGCCAGGCATATTCATTTTGCTGTGAGCCATGCCAGGCATGTTTGCTGCACCGGCAGGAGCCGAGCTGGCCGGCATGGCGGTATGGCTGCTATGAGCATCATGCGCTTGGGCGTTGGCAAAAAGCGGCGTTGCACCGAGCGTTGCGATGGCGACCCCAAGAATACGTTTTCTTATACGAGTATTCACGGCCAGAATTCCCTTTTTCTCGTTTATTGAGTTCATGCCACCACCACTTCGCGAAACATCCCCATATCCATGTGCAACATCAGATGGCAGTGCCAGGCCCATCGTCCGAGAGCGTCGGCTGTCACGAGAAAACTGATACGCTGGGCGGGCTGCACGGGAATCGTGTGGCGACGCGCTTGAAACTGTCCGTCAGGCGTTTCGAGTTCGCTCCACATCCCGTGTAAGTGCATGGGATGCGTCATCATGGTGTCGTTGTGCAAAATGACCCTGACCCGCTCTCCGTAACGAAAGTGAACCGGTGTCGATTGACCGAACTCCACGCCATCGAATGACCACGTGTAACGTTCCATATTCCCTGTCAGATGAAGCTCGATTTCACGCTCTGCACCGCGTGGATCCATCGGCCCGCCCATCGTGTGCAAATCCGCCAGCGTGAGGACGCGCCGTCCGCTATTGCGTAAGCCGATACCGGGATCGTCCAGATTGGTGCGCGGCATATCGACCCGCATGTCGGTGCTGGCGCCGTACTCGGTTCGGGCATGACGCACTTGGGTGCTGGCACTGCCTGCGCCCATTGCGCCGTGCCCCGCGCCAGCCATGCTTGCGTGGTTCATCCCTTGCATGTCGCCATGGTTCATTCCGGTCATATTTCCATGGCTCATCCCGGGCATACTGCCATGGCCCATGCCGCTGCCGTGATTCATACCACCCATGGAGGCATGGCCCGCTGCGCCATGACTCATGCCCGCCATGCCGCCGCCCATTGCCCCCATCATGTCAGCCATGTCCAGCCATTGCACGGGGTCTAACGCCGGTACGGGCGCCTCCAGGCCGGCATGCGTGGCTAAGGTGCCGCGCGCATAGCCTGTACGATCCATCGCTTGCGCATAAACTGTGTAAGCATCGTCTTTGGGCTGCACCAATACGTCATAGGTTTCGCCGGGCCCGAAACGGAACTCATCGACGGTGACTGGCTCGATATTGACGCCGTCGGCTTGCACGACCGTTAAGCCAAGGCCTGGAATCCGCACGTCGTAGAAGGTGTTCGCCGCCCCATTGATGAACCGAAGGCGGACGCGCTCGCCAGGCCGAAACAGCCCCGTCCAGTTCCCGGCCGGCGTGGTGCCGTTCATCAGGTAAGTGAGGACATCGGCCGACAGGTCGGCAAGGTCCGTGGGACTCATGCGCATTTCATTCCACATCTTGCGCTTGTCCACGGCCGCTTTCAGCCCCATGTCAGAGACATCTCGGAAGAAATCCACTGCCGTGGGCTGGTTATAGTTGTAATAGTCGCCTTGCATCTTCAGTTTGGCGAGCACGCGCATAGGGTCTTCGTCGGTCCAATCGGACAGCTGGACAACATACTCGCGGTCGGCGCGTATGGGGTCCGTTTCCGCAGGATCGATGATGATTGCCCCGTAAACGCCGGTGGCTTCCTGCATGCCCGAATGCGAGTGGTACCAATAGGTGCCATTCTGCTGCACCTTGAAGCGGTAGGTGAAGGTTTCCCCAGGCGGTATGCCCGTAAAGCTGATTCCTGGCACACCGTCCATTTCAAAGGGCAGGATGATGCCGTGCCAATGGATGGAGGTAGCCTCTTTCAGGCGGTTCTTCACCCTGATGGTTACCGTGTCGCCCTCGCGCCACCGTAGGGTCGGTGCAGGAAGCGAGCCATTCACGGTAGTTGCCATGCGGGGACTACCCGTGAAGTTGACGGGGGACTCGCCGATTTCCAGATTAAATTCGGTTCCAGTCAGGATCTGCGCGGAACCCGTGCTCGTTGGGTTTGACTGCATTCCCAGGGCTCGGGCATAAGGCGACAGACCAAGAAGCACACCGCCAGCAGCCAACCCTTGAACAAAGCGGCGACGGGGCATAAGTGGTACGGGAACAGCGAGCGTAGTGCAGCGTTTCACGCAAGGCAATCCTTTTGAGGTCAAATTGTTATTCGGGCTTTTCTTAACGTTCCGATAGGTACGCAACGAACTATTTCTTAACTTTAATCAAGTGCGACTGTCCGGCGCGTGACGGCAGAATTACTTTTTTGTAATCAACGGACATAGCGCAGGTCCCTCACAGCGGAATTGCTGTATCCAATGAGCGCAGAAACTTCTTTGCTGACTGAAAGCCGACAACTTGAAAGTCGATTTCCTCGCCCTGCCTGTCGAAGAAGATAATCCCAGGCGGGCCGAAAAGCCCAAAACGCTTGAGCAGCGCTTGATCGGCCGTATTATTGGCCGTCACATCAGCCTTGAGCAAAATGACATCTTTCAGCCTGGCCCTAACTTTCGAATCGGTGAACGTAAATAGCTCCATTTCCTTGCACGAAACGCACCAATCCGCCCAGAAGTCCAGCATCACATAGCGACCATTGGCAGCTTGCAATTGCGCATCAAGTTCAGCAAGGCTTGTGATTTTCTGAAACTGAAGCGTGCCATCAGAACTTTCCTGGTCGATTGACGCGCTGGAACTCGCAAAGGCGCTCAAGGGCTGCAGGATGTCGCGGCTTCCCGATAATGCGCCGACAAGAATTGCCAAACCCAGCGTCAAAGCGATTATTCCGACACCCTTTCCAAAGCGAACAACCCCGGGCGAGGTTGCGGGCAGCGGGTCCAGCGCCTTCAAGTACATGGCCGAAATGATAAGCAAGACGGCCCACAAAATCATATGGACGACGGCTGGGATTACCGGGGAAACGAGGTAAATGGCGACAGCGAGCATGGTTACGCCAAAGAAATGCTGTACCGACTTCATCCATGGACCCGCTTTGGGCAACAGTGCCCCTGCTGTCGTCCCAAAGATCAAGAGGGGTACACCCATCCCAATGGCCATCGTGAATAGAGCTAAACCGCCCAACACCACATCTTCGGTTTGTCCGATGTAAAGCAATGCCCCCGCAAGCGGCGCTGCGACGCACGGCCCCACGATGATGGCCGAGAGCACACCCATCAAAAACACGCTTACGACCTTACCTCCGCCCCGGCGATTTGCCGCGCCGGCCAATCGAGTCTGTATGGAAGCAGGCATCTGCAACTGGTAAAACCCGAACATCGAAAGTGCGAGCAGCACGAAGACGGCCGCAAAACTTCCCAGAACCCACGGGTTTTGCAGATAGGCCGCCAGCATGGTACCGGCCATGCCGGCCGCCACGCCGGCTAGGGCGTATGTCACTGCCATCGCTAAGACGTACACCAGTGAAAGGCCGAATGCGTGGCGACGGCTCAGCTTGCCCCCCTGACCAATGATCATGCCCGACAGGATGGGAATCATGGGTAGCATGCACGGGGTAAAAGCTAGAACCAGGCCAAAACCGAAGAATGCCGCGAGCAACGCCCAAGTGTTGCCTTGCGCGAACAGATCCCGCACCAAACTTGTGTCAGAAACCGGCTTCCTGGCAGCTTGACTGGACGCCGTTCCACTTTCGTCAATCGACTGTTGCTCAACGGCAGGATGAATCGAAACTGCGGGCGCAGCCGAATTTGCCAGCGAAATCGTGAGGGTTTGCTCCATTGGCGGGTAGCAAACACCCGTTGGATCGTTGCAGCCCTGGAAAGATGCGCGCAAACGCAACGACGTGGAAGCATCACCTGCCGGTCGATTCAATGCGATCAAAGCCTCTATCGCGCCGTAATAAACCTCGACCGGCCCGAACGTGGGGTCGTCTTTGAGTTTCCCTGGGGGCAGCGATACTTCCGCAATCGCCACATCTGCGGAGTCCTCAATATGGAACGCGATACGATCGCGGTATAGATAATAGCCCTCAGCGGCTGTTAATGTGGCAACCAAGGTATCGCGGTTCTGCGCGGAAACGGCAACCTGAAATGCTTCTTCTGGCGGCAGTAATACTTGCTCTTTAGTTGCGCCGCCAAAAATTCCACGCAATGAATCCAATACACCACCTGATGAAGCGGCGACTAGGATTGGAGCGTCTGAAGCTGTTGCAACCGAGCCGGCGGCATAGGCGTGGCTAAAGCCAGTTAGCCCTGCCAGAAACAACGTAAGGAACGCTGCTAATAAACGAACTGCTTTCACCAGCTACCAACCATACGGGTTAATGGAAACTAATCAATATAGGCTGCACATGCTGTCAGTCGCATTACCTAGAGATTACATTTTTGTCATGCGACGAAGCCTGCAGTGCTTGTAGGCCGCAGCTGTGGTAAGAAACTTCTGAGCATTTTGCGAGATGCAGGCGAGTTCGATACAATGCTGCTGCGATGAAAAAGTTCCTCCTCCTTATTCTGCTGGCCATACTGCCGCTCCAGGCGTCCTGGGGCGTAGTCGGGATTTATTGCCAGCAAGTGGAGCAGGTATGCGTTGGGATCGACTGTGATAACGACAAAGAAGAGTCGTCCATTCCGGCCATAGAGCGGCAAGAATCTGCCACTCAAACGCCCAAGGTTATGGATCAGTCTGATCATTCTTGTAATGGCCAGACCGCTACCACGCTTACTTCATCCGCTCAACACCTGGTTCCGCCATCGACTTCCGATCTTGCGCTTCGCTCCCATGAGGCGCAGCTAAGCCTGCCTATCCTTGCCGAACGGCCTGAACGGCCTCAATGGCTTTCGCTCATTTGAGCTGACTCGCCGCTATTCGGTTTTCTCTTGCTCCATCCGGCTTAACTACGCCAGATCGCGTTACGTCCAGCGTGCTCGCAGTCAGTCTCTAAAGCAGCGCTTCATCCATCGGTCGAAGGAATTTGATCGATCAGCGCTATTCCAGGGTGCCCCGGCGCCCGTGGCAATCAACATTAGAGCGAGCAACGGTATCCAGTGCTTGAAGCAATTAATCTCGTGGGCGTGCGCGGAGAGCGCCGTCTGTTTAACCGCTTGAGTTTTCAGGTTCGGGCAGGCGAGTGCCTGCTCGTGCAAGGTGAAAACGGCAGCGGCAAAACCACCCTCCTACGCATGCTGGCCGGACTGACTGCATCAGCTGAAGGCGCTATTCGCTGGAAGGGCCGCCTCCTCGACGAGCAACTGGGCGAGTATCAGCGCGATATGTTGTATTGCGGTCACGGCCTGGGTCTGAAAGAAGACCTGAGTACCATGGAAAACCTATTGATCAGCGCTGCGTTGGCCGGCATATCGACAACCCCTGCTCTTGTGTCCGACGCTTTGAAAGAAGTTGGTTTAGCGGGGCGAGAAAGCCTTTCAGTACGAGGATTGTCCCAGGGCCAAAAGCGCCGGGCTGGCTTGGCTCGGCTGCTGCTCCAACAAAGCAGCCTCTGGATCCTCGACGAACCGTTGACCGCATTGGATACGGCCGGCTGTCAATGGCTGGTTAATGTGATTGATCGACATTTGCTAGATGGTGGGCTGGTCGTTCTCACGAGCCACCAGCATCTGTCGTTGGCGGGCACGAGCCACAGCATCAGGATGGGCGCATGAAAAGCCCGTTTAATCGCCATCCCATGTATGTGGTGGTACACCGAGATTTGAAACTCGCCCTACGACGCAAGTCTGACACCCTCACGCCTCTCTTCTTCTTTGTCATCGTGGTCAGTTTGATCCCATTGGGTGTGGGCGCTGAACGCGAAACACTGCGCCAGATTGCGCCCGGAATTCTCTGGGTTTCGGCGCTGCTGGCGAGCATGCTATCGCTCAACAGGCTGTTTGAACAGGATCACGCCGATGGCACGCTCGAACAGATGGCTCTTTCACCGACCCCATTAAGCATGCTGGTCGTTGGAAAGGTATTAGCGCATTGGCTGCTGTCTGGTTTGCCCCTGACTGTAATAGCCCCGGTATTGGCATTGCAGTTTGATCTTCCTATGCCGTCGCTACTGATCCTGTCGCTGTCGCTGGCCATTGGCACTCCCGTACTCAGCCTTATTGGCGCAATTGGTGCGGGATTGACGCTCGGTATTCGCGGAGGTGGTGTTCTCGTAGCCGTACTCGTGCTTCCGCTTTACGTGCCTGTCCTGATTTTTGGCGCAGGGTCAGTCGAGGCAATTGCCTCGGGTCTCGGCGCGTCGGCACACCTTTCCATACTGGCTGCTCTCCTGGTTCTAGCCGGCTTTTTCGCACCGTGGGCGGCGACGGCCGCGCTACGCGTTGCCTTGGAATATTGAGCGAACGAATGATTAACTGGTTCAAATTCTCGTCACCCAAAACATTTTACCCATTTGCGGGAAAGCTCATTCCCTGGCTTGCCGCGATGGCAACCATGCTGGCGATTGCAGGGATGTATGTGGGCTTTTTCGTGGCGCCTACTGATGCACAGCAAGGCGAGGGCTACCGCATTATCTTTTTTCATGTGCCCGTCTCGTGGATGTCCATGTTGATCTACCTGGCCATGGCTTTCTGGGCTGCAATCGGATTGGTGTTCAATAGCCGGCTTTCAGCCATGATGGCATCGGCGCTCGCACCTACAGGCGCGATATTTACCTTTCTGTCGCTCTGGACAGGCGCATTGTGGGGCAAGCCAATGTGGGGAACCTGGTGGGTATGGGATGCGCGTCTAACGTCCGAACTCATTCTTCTCTTTTTATACATTGGGTTTATGGCGCTCCAATCTGCGATTGACGAGCCGCGCCGCGCAGACAAGGCGGGGGCCGTGCTCGCACTCGTCGGCGTAGTCAATATTCCAATCATTTACTTCTCGGTGCAATGGTGGAACACGCTGCATCAAGGAGCTTCCGTCTCGCTGACCAAAGCGCCTTCCATGGCGACGATCATGCTCGTGGGCATGCTGCTCATGGTCTTCGCTGCCTGGCTGTATTCAATGGCCATCACATTGGCGCGAGTCCGCTGCATCATCCTTGAACGCGAGCATCATGCCGACTGGCTGTATCAATTGAAAGAGGTGAAACGATGAACTGGGCAAGTCCTGGAGAATTCTTTGCCATGGGTGGCTATAGCACATATGTCTGGGGATCGGTCCTGGTCAGCGCGGCCGCGCTTTGTGCCGAATGGCTTTTTCTTCGCGGGCGCCGCAAAGCAGCGCTATTGCACGTGAAGCGCGAAGTAACTTTGCGAAAGGAGCATTCAGATGAAACCTCGACATAGGCGAATCGCCCTCATTACAGGCGGCTTGGCCGCATTTGGCATTGCTACCGCACTCGTACTTAACGCGTTTCAAAGCAATCTGGTTTTCTTTTTCACTCCCACGCAAGTCAGTGCGGGCGAGGCGCCCGAGGCGCGTACGTTCCGTGTCGGAGGCATGGTGCAGACAGGTAGCGTGCAGCGTCAAAGCGACGGACTCACCGTGCAGTTCGTCGTCACTGACACCGCCAAGACGATTCCCGTGACCTACTCTGGCATCCTGCCCGATCTGTTCAGCGAAGGCAAAGGGGTCGTGGCACAGGGGAAGCTCGACAAAAACGGACTGTTCCGTGCCGAAGAAGTTCTTGCTAAGCACGACGAGAACTATATGCCGTCTGAAGCGCAACATGCATTGGACCAGGCTGGCAAGACCATGAATATGAGGCCTTGACGAAAAATGATTCCAGAAATTGGCCACTTTTCCCTGATTGCAACCCTATTCATCGCGCTCGCTCAAGGCGGCTTAGCCCTCGTTGGAGCAGCGCAAGGTCATGCTGCCTGGATCGCCTTTGCACGGCCCGCCGCGCGTGCCCAGTTCCTGTTGGTGGTCGTAAGCTTCGCAAGCCTGACTTGGGCGTTTATTGCGAAGGACTTCTCTGTGGCTTACGTCGCAGAGAACTCCAATTCGCGGCTGCCGCTGATGTACAGGATATCGGCCGTCTGGGGCGGTCATGAAGGCTCACTCTTGCTCTGGATGCTGATGCAAACAGGCTGGGCTTACGCGGTCAGTCGATTTTCAAGACAGCTGCCTGACGCTATGGTCGCCCGCGTACTGGGCGTCCTCGGATTAGTTACCGTCGGATTCTTGTTGTTTGTGCTACTGACTTCCAACCCGTTCGAACGACTCACGCCAGCCCCTATCGACGGTTTGGACTTGAACCCCCTTTTACAGGATGTCGGCCTGATCTTCCACCCGCCATTACTCTATATGGGATACGTCGGTTTCTCGGTAGCCTTCGCGTTTGCCATCGCCGCGTTGCTGGCGGGGCAGCTCGATTCAACATGGGCGCGTTGGTCCCGCCCTTGGGCCACCGCAGCATGGCTGTTCTTAACACTGGGGATAGCGCTCGGAAGCTGGTGGGCCTATTACGAGCTAGGTTGGGGTGGATGGTGGTTCTGGGACCCTGTCGAAAACTCTTCGTTTATCCCCTGGTTGGTCGGCACAGCCCTGATTCATTCTTTGGCGGTGACTGAAAAACGGGCAAGCTTCAAGAACTGGACGGTGTTGCTTGCTATCAGCACGTTTTCGTTCTCGTTGCTGGGTGCTTTCCTGGTGCGCTCGGGCGTATTGACATCGGTACACACTTTTGCCACCGATCCCCGCCGAGGCGTATTCATACTAATGCTGTTTGCTGTGGTCGTAGGCTCCTCCCTATTTCTATTCGCGCTACGCGCTCCGAAAGTTGGGATGGGGGGGCGGTTCGCGGCAATATCCAGAGAATCGTTGCTACTGGTGAATAACGTAGTACTCGCCGTTGCCACCGGCGCTGTCCTTCTCGGAACCCTGTATCCGCTGTTCATTGACGCGCTGGGCCTGGGCAAGCTCTCTGTGGGGCCACCATACTTCAATGCGGTCTTCATCCCATTGATGATACCTGCGCTGATCTTAATAGCCGTTGGCCCAGTCGCCAACTGGAAGACAGCAAAACTCGGCGCAATGGCCAAGCACCTACGCCTTCCAGCAGTCGTTGCACTCGCGGTGGGCTTGGTCACCCCATTTCTACTGGGTCGCTGGTCGATCTTCATTGCAATTGGCATTACGCTGGCGGCATGGATCGCTGCCTCAGTGCTTACGGGCGTTCTTGATCGCATGCGTGCCACGCGTAGCGGTTTACTGGCGCAGCCGCGCAGCTGGCTCGGCATGCACATGGCACATCTGGGCATCGCCGTATTCGTCGTTGGCGTCACGCTTGTCACAGGCTACGAGACCGAACAGGACGTTCGCATGATGCCGGGAGACTCCGTAAGCGCAGGTGGCTATGACCTCACTTTCTTGGGGGTCCGAAACGCCCAAGGTCCTAACTACATGGCAGAAGTGGGCGACATCGAGCTTGCACGAAACGGCCAGGTGCTACGCACCTTGCATCCTGAGAAGAGAACGTACGCGTCATCGCCGATGCCGATGACCGAAGCGGCCATTGATGCGAACGGGTTGCGCCACGTATATGCAGCACTAGGAGAACCGCTTGGCGACGGCGCCTGGAGTGTGCGCGTTTACTACAAGCCTTTCGTAGATTGGATTTGGGTTGGATGCATCCTGATGGCTCTCGGCGGATTGTTGGCCATTAGTGATCGCCGTTATCGACTCAAGCGGCGTAATCCACGAACTTCCGCGCCATCACAGAGGACATCGTCATGAATCGTTTCTTATGGCCTCTTCTTGGGTTTCTTGTGCTGGTCGGCTTTCTGGCTTTCGGCCTGA
The DNA here is from genome assembly GCF_003058465.1 of Orrella marina. Taxonomy (NCBI): domain Bacteria; kingdom Pseudomonadati; phylum Pseudomonadota; class Betaproteobacteria; order Burkholderiales; family Alcaligenaceae; genus Orrella; species Orrella marina. The sequence continues at coordinate 2,222,018 of NZ_CP028901.1, forward strand.
CTCTGAAACCGAGCGAAGTACCATCACCCTTTATCGACAAGCCCGCGCCCGGTTTTACTTTGCCCCAGCTCGCTGCACCGGAGGAGACATTCTCCCCGGAAGAGATGAAAGGCCAGGTCTGGCTGTTGAACATCTGGGCCTCGTGGTGTTATGCCTGCCTTCAAGAGCACCCCGTTATCACGAATCTGGCGCAAAGCGTCCCAATTGTCGGCCTCAATTACAAGGATAAACGCGACGAAGCGATTGCTTGGCTTGATCGCTATGGAAACGGATATATCGTCTCTGCATCGGATACAGACGGACGCGTAGGCATCAACTACGGCGTGTACGGGGTTCCGGAAACCTTCGTCATCGATAAGGCCGGATTCATTCGCTACAAGCATATTGGCGCTGTGGATGAAAAGACTGCACGCGATACGCTTTTACCGCTGATACGGGAGCTCAACCGATGAAACGATGGTGGCTTATCCTGTTGTGCGCTGTGATCTCCGCACCAGTCTGGGCAGCGGACCGCGCGGCGGAAGAGCGAATGCTTAACATTGCCTCAGAGTTGCGATGCCTGGTATGCCAGAACGAGTCTATCGCCGCCTCCCGCGCCGATCTTGCCGTGGACTTACGCCAACAAATACGCGAACAAATCCACGCGGGTCAAACTGATCAGGAAATCAGGGCATATATGGTTGATCGTTACGGTGATTTCATCCTCTATCGACCGCCATTGCAGGCCACAACAATACTGCTTTGGTTCGGGCCCTTGCTGCTTCTTGTATTCGGCTTACTTGTGCTCACACTGACACTACGACACCGCATGCGCAGCATGACTGACAGATTACTAAGCGACGAAGAACGCAAACGGGCCGAGGCGCTGCTGAAGCTCAACAATATCCCGGATTGACTATGAATTTTCCCTTTATCATCATCGCAGCCTTGCTAATCGGCGGTGCCACTCTGTGGCTCTGTGCGGTCCTTTGGCGAGGTCCTAAGCAGGTGAACCGCGTAGAGCACGGCGGCGTGAATACCGCCGTGCTGCGCGACCAATGGGCCGAGCTTGAGCGGGACCACGCCCATGGCACTATTTCGGCCAATGATTTGGCTGAGGCCAGAGCCGACTTGCAACGACGCGCTTTGGACGAAGCGGAATCATCGAAAGCGGGTTCAGCTACCAACGCCGGAAGCAGGCACGCCGCCATAGCGCTTGCCATTGTGCTGCCTATCGCGGCGACGCTGACCTATCTGTACTTAGGAAATCCTGCCGCGATAAGCCCGTCGTCGGCTCCAGGCACCAGTGTGATCACGCAAGCGGATGTGCAGGCCATGGTAGCTTCTCTGGAGGGGCGACTGAAACAGAATCCCGACGATCCGGCAGGCTGGCTCATGTTGGCTCGTTCTTATCGACATTTTGGACGATACGAAGAAGCCGCCAACGCATTCTCAAATGCCACGAATCTCGTCCAGACCGATCCATTGGCATTGGCAGAATATGCGGAGACACTAGCACGAACACGAAGCTCGGGCTTTGAGGGAGAACCGACCCGGTTGCTTGAGCGCGCATTGTCGCTCAGCCCTGGGTCACCGATGCCCCTAACACTTGCTGGCGCGGCAGCCATGCAACGTGAAGACTATCCTGCCGCCATTAATTACTGGGGTAAACTACTGGAAGTGCTTCCACCTGATTCGGATGCAGCAAAGGTGGTCTCCGAGAGCATCGAACACGCGCGAAAACAGCAGGCTGACCTGGCCCGCAGGTCAGCTACCGACGTCCCGCAGTAGCTGCCCATGCAGGCAACACCTTATGGAAGCGCGCGATAAGTGATGCCGTTTGGAGCGGGGCCGACCTTATAGGTCCCGACTACTGCCTGCGTGCTCGTGTCGATGGCGCTCACGGTATCGGCCTTGTTGTTCGTAATGAACACCAATTTGCCATCATCACTCGCCACCACCCCGTGCGCGCCCATATCCGTCGTTACAGTATCGACAACGCGCTGCGTCCCGATATCAATTACAGACACCGTATTATCGGGATTGCTGTCACTGCCTTGATTGGCCACATACATTCTGCTGCCGTCTGGCGTGGAAAAAAGCTGGATCGGGTTGCGCCCCACTTGGATATTACCGGCGACTTTCCGAGTGCTCGTATCGATGACCGCAACACTGTTCTCGTCGCGCAGAGACACATAGACCTGTGCCCCATCGGGTGTAAAAGCCACCTGAACCGGCGCTTTACCCACAGGGATACGTGCAGATTCTTTCAGATTCTCCGCGTCGATTACTGACACGCTATTGTCAGTAACGTTCGCTACGTATAGTTCACGCCCATCCGGGCTGAGACGCAAACCATGGGGATAACTGCCGGTAGGAATTTCGGCGACAACGGCTTTCCGGCTGATATCGACTACCGTTACCTGATTCGTATCAGCATTGGTTATATAGGCGAAGTCGCCGCTCTTGCTGGTGACGACATGGGCAGGATGGTCGCCGGAGGGCAGCGTCGCGATTAATTCCCCTGGCTTGCCTGCATCCAAAAGCACCAGGCCCGCCTGACTGCCATGGCCGTGCGTGGCGGCTGAAGTCGTTGGCTCGCTCTTCTCGCCACCATGGCCTCCATGGCCACTGGAAGACGTGCCAACGGCTAGGAGAAGTTTGCCATTGGGCGATATTTGTACGTTATGAGGCACGACGGGAATATCCACCGTACGGACTTCGCCCGAACTTAGTGTGATCACGCTGATGGACCCATCGCCCTCATTAGCGCTATAAACGACTCCATTGGCTAGCGAAGCTGCATTCGCAACTCCTATGGTGGCGGCGAGAACAGCTGTAATCAAGCTAACGCGGAACTTCTACATTTTAATCTCCAGAATTGAAGCAGGTGGTTTTGGGGGAAGAGACGGCCCAAATGCATGTTGGACGCTGTTGAACAACAGTCGTCGAACTGGCCTCGTCAACGCCGCTCATCAAGAATGTTTTTCGTATCGGGTAGCGGCACCGGTCGTGCTTCGGGCTTCCTGATGTCTTGTTCTTTGTGGCAAGACTGCATGCCTTTCATCATGAAGAACATCATCACGGGACAAATCAGGAAGAACAATGCTGGCGCCCAGGCAGTGATCAATTCACGGGCGGCGGGAAAGGTGGCGTAGGCAACGGCTACCACAGCGGCCAGGCCGGCCCCCGCTTTCAGCATCATCTTGATATCGCATTTCATAGTGTTCTCCTTGTGCGAGCTGCGCTGAACTCTCAGCATGGCCGACGTTGTGCGACCATTAGAAGAACTGTAGCGGGGTGACCCTGTCGGACGCGTTGCAGGCCGATTACATATTTGTCATCTATCGCGAGGCGCGGACGAATGAAATAGTTTGTATCCGTGTGCTCGGCAAGGTTGCCAGTGCTTGCGGTGGACGCGTCCCAATCGGAGACGAGTCGGAATTTTTACAATGCCCGGAGAATACGAGTACCTCTTGTGTTGACCTTACCATGGTGGGAAGGTTTATCGTACAGGTATTCAATCACGAACCAAGAGAAGGAACGTCAATGGTCAATTTTCAGGTAAATGACATGACTTGCGGTCACTGTGCGGGCGTTATACGAGCCGCAATAACCACCGCCGCTCCGCAGGCGGACATTGAGGTGGACCTCTCCGCACGTCGAGTAGCCGTAGAAGGCGTTACAGACATAGACGCGGTCGAGCGCGCCATCCGTGAGGCCGGTTACACCCCCGAGCGCCAGCCATAGCAGCGGCAGCGCATTAACGCGTTCTGATCTTACCGGCTGCGGTTGCGCTATCTTTGAAGAGCAACCGCAGCGATTCACGGATTCCTCAGGCCATCTGGGCCATCCGCCTGCATTCTTCGGCGCACCTACGGCAAGCTTCCGCGCAACGTTGGCAATGATCCATTGAATGTTTTGCACATTCTTCGCCGCATGCTTCGCAGATCTCTGCGCACACTCGACAAATCACCTGGGCGAATTCACTGCCTCGTGCCATGTAGCTGGCTGCCACGCGACAAATCTGTGCACAATCCATGTCCAGCTTTATGCACCGGGCCATGCTTTTTACGTCTTGTTCCTGTAGGCACGAGACCGCGCAATGGTCGCACTCTGTCGCGCAGGCATAACATGCGTCGATGCATGATTGAAATTTTTCATGGGCCATATTTATCTCCATTGGAATGAAAATTTAAGGTGAATCGTGAGGCGGCATCACGCCGCCACACGAGAACCAGCAACCCCTAGGCCCCAGCGGCATCTTTAGCTGCGTCACCGCTATTCCAACAAGCTGCAACAATTTAACCATTACATATTTGTAATCTTCGCGTCATGTAGTTGTCGGCAAGCGTACTCTAGACTGTGCGCTTCTTCCACCCAATAATTCACTGCTTTATCACTATGAGCCTTCAGCGCGCCCTTAGCCCAGCAGAAACTTATGAGCATTATCTTGGCCGTAACATTGCGGATCCATGGACACGCGTGCTGCTGGCGCATGCTTCGCCTCAATCAGGGGAGCGCGTATTGGATCTCGCCTGCGGAACGGGCAGTGTTGCACGACAAGTTGCCCCGCTCGTCGGCGAAAGCGGGCACGTAGTTGCATTGGATGTAAACGCCGAAATGTTAGCCGTCGGCATGGCGCAACCTGCGCCACAAGGCGGCACCATAGACTGGCGCGAGGGCGATGCAACAAGCCTCGAGCTTCCAGAGCGAGAGTTTGATCTCGTGCTTTGCCAACAAGGACTCCAGTTCTTTTCCGATCAAGTTGGCGCGCTGCACGGAATGTGCCGTGTTCTGCGCCATTCCGGAAGAGTTGGCATCAGCGTCTGGCAGTCTCTGCATCGGCATCCTTTGTATGAGGCTCTATTCATGGCAACTGCACGCCATCTCGATATCGCCGTCGCTGATGTAGACATCGCTTTCTCGCTATCGGACTCCGACGAGCTGTACCGATTACTTGAGTTCGTCGGGTTTCAGGATGTCGAAGTACGGACATCAGCGCTGGAGATCCGTTTGCCAGACGCCAAGCGGTTCGTCGACATGTCAATAGTCGGAGCAGCCACGTCCGTGCCGGCCTTCACGCGAATGGCACCGGTCGAACGCGCCGTCCTCATGGACGCCATAAGAGACGAGACACAGGGAGTCGTGCAAAGGTTCCAGGACGGTGATTCGCTAGCCTTTCCGATGGAGACGAATATTGCGACTGCAAAGCGGTGAAGTCCACAGCGATTTTTTCCACGAACCACGAGCGGGAACCTGAAGAAGACAGCCATGAAACTGCTTGTCGTTGAAGACGAAGTCAAGACCGGCGATTACGTTAAACAAGGCCTGACCGAGTCCGGATTTATCGTCGACCTTGCGCGCAATGGGTTGGACGGCCATCACTTGGCTTTGACCGGATCCTACGACTTGATCATTCTAGATGTCATGCTGCCCGATGTTGAAGGCTGGCGTATTGTTCAGGCATTGCGAGAGGCAAAGTCTGCGACGCCTGTCCTCTTTCTTACAGCGCGCGACAGCGTAGAGGATCGCGTCAAAGGCCTGGAGCTGGGCGCTGACGACTACCTGGTAAAGCCATTTGCCTTTTCTGAACTGTTGGCTCGTGTGCGGACTTTGTTGCGGCGCGGCGCTGCACCGGTATTTAACGACCAGCTCCAGGTAGCTAATCTGACGCTCGACATTCCTCGTCGGCGAGCCCAGCGTGATGGCGTACGCATTGATTTGACCAATAAGGAATTTGCGCTACTGGAGCTGTTGGTACGACGCCAAAGCGAAGTGCTGCCGCGCTCTTTGATTGCATCGCAGGTGTGGGATATGAACTTTGATAGCGACACCAACGTCATTGACGTTGCCATCCGCCGACTGAGGGCCAAGATCGATGACGATTACGAGCCCAAGCTGATTCATACCGTCCGAGGCATGGGTTATATGCTGGACGTCACACCTTCTGCTTGACGATGAAGCGACGACCCGCGTCTCTCGCTTTACGGCTGACGGTCTCTATTGGGGCAGTGATCACGATCGTTCTGCTCTGCTTCGGCTGGATGATCGAGCGGTCTATCAATAACCATTTCATTCAGCAGGATGTAGACGAGTTGAACGCAGTGGTTCAAGCGTTGAAGCACACGCTCGCCACCGCCCCGGCCAACGAAAGCCCTGAAGCATTTCGGGATCGTTTGGCGAATGCCGTCTCGGGCCACCACAACGCACAGTACCGGATTTCAACGTCCACCGGCTCGGTCATTTATTCGACACCCGGCTCAGACCTGGCGAGATTTGCAGGCATTGCGCGCCCCGTCGAGCGAATTTCCATTGACACCGTCGGCACATGGCAGGATCAGGGCGAAACATTCAGGGGTGCTCTGTTAAGAATGGAGTCCGAAACCTTGCCCAAGATCGGGCCGCTGACCATTGCCGTGGCAACCGGCGTCAATTTCCATTTGCACTACCTGGAAAGCTTTCGCGGCTATCTTCGACTTATCATTATCGGCGCCTGCTTGATTGCCATTTTGGCTACCTGGATAGCGGTGTATCAAGGCCACGCACCAATACGGCGGATCAGCCGCGAGATGGGAAGAATCAAGTCAGATCAGTTGCACATACGCCTGGACCCCGACGGCGTTCCCGCCGAATTGGTTGAATTGACACTGTCTTTCAATGAAATGCTCCACCGCCTTGAAGAGGTCTTCAAGCGCTTATCGGAATTTTCGGGAGACATTGCGCACGAGTTGCGCACGCCAATCACCAATATAAAGACACAGACCGAAGTAGCGCTTTCGCAAGCGCGCAGTGTCGATCAATACCGGGAAATCTTGTATTCCAACCTGGAAGAGTATGAGCGCATGGCCAAGATGGTAGGCGACTTGCTCTTCCTGGCGCAAGCCGACAATCATTTACTTAAACCCGAACTTGTCACAATCGATCTCGACGCAGAGATACGCACGCTTTTCGATTACTTCGGCGCGTGGGCCGAAGAACGTGGGGTCTCTCTGGAATTGATCAGCGAGCGAGTATGCACGCTAGGTGACACGCTTATGATCCGGCGCGCTTTGAGCAACTTGCTGTCTAACGCCATCCGCTATACACCGCAGGGAAGGACCATCTCGGTTCACCTTGAAGGCAATGGGAAATCTGTGAAGGTTCGGATAGTGAACCCCGGCCCCCAGATCCCGCCGGAGCACTTGCCTCACATTTTCGAGCGTTTCTATCGCCCCGACGCCTCACGTCAGCGTTCTTCGGAAGGAGCCGGCCTGGGATTGGCGATTGCCAAATCCATATTCGAGGCACATGCAGGCCGAATTACAGCGACTTCAACCGAGCAAGAGACTGCCTTCGAGGTGCGACTGCCCGCGCAAACGTGTTGAAGCCTAACGAAACGTCTCTTCTGGGCTTGTTTGCCGGGCGGGGGCCTTAGGACAAGCGCATGTCCATGAGCATCAACTTACAGAAAATTGCCCCATCATCCCGTTGTCTTCGTGTTCAAGGATATGGCAGTGGTACATGAAGGGAGATGCCATCGCCGTCTGCGTGAACTTCACCAGAAGTTCGACCGGCCCCTGGGCGACGACGGTGTCCCTCAGTCCCTGATCACGAATCCCGGGGGCCGAACCATTACGGCTTAACACCTCGAAGTGAACGCCATGGATGTGGAACGGATGTGCCATCATGTCGCCAGAAACCTCCCAAACCTCGATGTCGCCAAGGCGGACCTGTTCGTCAACCCGACCCATGTCGAAAGTACGGCCATTGATGCCGAGCATTCCCATTCCCCCCCGCATCATGCCTCCCATGGAAGGCCCGCCGCGCATCATCCCTCCCATGCCCATGTTCATGACAAAACGTCGCCGCCGAACCGCCTTGACCTCATCCAGCCGCTCATAAGCATGCAATCTGTCAGGCACTTTGGATTCAAGCGCCGGCTTGCCCTGAGGTTCGAATCGAACAACCGTCTCCCGTCCAATTCTCCCCAGGTTTGCGGCAGCGGTCATCATGCCCATCATCATTGGAAGGTTGCCGTCCGGACCGGTTTCAAGTGTCGCTGGCCGGCCATCCGAAAAGTCAGCCAGAATTTCCGCACGCTCTCCCGGCGCAAGTCGTAGGGTGCGAAGCTCGACCGGCTTGTCGAGCAAACCACCTTCGGAAGCAATCCAGTGAAAGGGCCGATCATCCGCGAATGCGAGATCGTATTCCCTGGCATTGGAGCCGTTCACCAAGCGTAAGCGAACCAGGCCACGAGGCACGCGGGCTGTCGGGTTGACGGTTCCATTGACCATCAGCGTGTCGCCTCGACGTCCATGCATGACCGACATCATGCCCTGAGGCAGTACGAGAGTACCGTTCTCGAATTGTCGATCCTGCAGTATCAAGGGCAGGTCATCGACGCCATATTCAGACGGTAGTCCAAGCGCCCTCTCATCGTCGTCGCTAACAATCAGCAGGCCAGCCAGTCCGGCATAGACTTGCTCTCCCGTGCGACCGTGCGCATGCGAGTGATACCAGAGCGTCGCCGCCGGTTGACGAATGGGAAGCACCGGTCGCCACGTCGAGCCCGAACGGATGGTCTGATGAGGACCGCCGTCAAGCTCTCCCGGAATGAGCAGGCCATGCCAGTGGACCGTCGTATCCTCGCCCAAAGCATTCGTGACCACCATCTCGACGTCGTCGCCACGATGGACACGCAGCGTCGGGCCAAGATAGCTGCCGTTGTAGCCTAGCGTCACGCTCTCTCGTCCAGGGAAAAAGGATGTTTTGCCAATCTGCGCTTTAAGGACTACCGACTGACTTTTGTCGCGAGCATCAATCAGTTCGGGAATTTTCAATTGCCTTGACTCTGCGGCAGCAGATGGCCTCCATAAAGATGAAGCCGCCCACAGCGAACCGCCTGCCAGCAAAGTCCCGGCCAAAAAAGAACGACGTGTGAGCGTCATGAATGCACTTCCCAGTAAACCTTAGAGCCATATTGTTGGCATATTCCGCATAGAGGGCAAATGAGATAAAGTATCACTCATTGAAAGAAAAACTTTAGGGTAAGCGGATTAAATGGTTGATCTTACCTTTGCATGAGAGTGAGACAGACCGGCATCTCATCGGATTATCTGGTTGATGCTTCACCTACTGCTGGTGCATGTTTCCTTCGCTAATTCCAGCAAGAACCCCGCACGCCTCAACTTCCCGGTCATCGTTGCAACTCGCTCTCAGTGAAACGAGTTGTTTCTCAAGCGCTTGCAGAGCGGTTATCTGCGACCGCACATGAGAGATGTGATCATCGAGCAAGGCGTTGACGGCGGTACAAGGCTGATGAGGGTCGTCCTGATAGCTCTGTAGTTCGTGAATCTCAGCCAGTGACAGGCCCAGGATTCTGCAGCGACGGATGAAGGCCAGCCCCTCACCATGCTTCTCGGTATAGACACGGTAACCGTTGTCCTGCCGATCAGGCGGCGGCAACAAGCCCTGCTGTTCATAGAAGCGGATCGTCTGTGTTTCGACCCCTACCAACTGCGCCAACTGACCAATGCGCATCAGCCTCCTCCCCAACGGATTCTTTACTCTATTGACCTTATAGTAGCTTTATAGTTCTAAATGGTACCACAACATTGTTCAAGTGGAGTCGTATCATGAGCAAATCCTGTGGTGGCGCCTGTGGCGGTGATGCAACGTCCGCAGCGGATACCGATATACAGGCCTCCTCCGAGGCGCCAGGGAGATGGGTCAGTGTTTATGCCGTGCCGAAGATGGACTGTCCATCAGAAGAACGAATGATTCGCCTAGCCCTGAACGGCTTTGAGGAGATTCGGGCGCTGTCCTTCGACTTGTCGAACCGCCGGCTGAAGGTCGTGCATGACGGCGAGGTCGAGCCCGTCACCTCGAAACTGAAGACCTTGGGGCTAGGCGCCTCGCTTCAGGAAACCGTCGCTGCAAATCCGGAGACCATCAAGGCCGCCGAGTTTTCGGCAGCTTCTGCTAAGCAAGAATCCGGGACCCTGCGCTGGTTGCTCGGCATCAATGCACTTCTGTTCGTGGTGGAAATGACTGCCGGTCTGATCGCCCAGTCCACCGGCCTGATTGGAGAATCCCTGGACAATTTTGCCGATGCGGCGGTGTACGGGCTTGCCCTTTATGCGGTTGGACATAGCGTGAAAATGCAGGTACGTGCCGCGCATCTTGCTGGTGTACTGCAACTGATCTTGGCTGTGGGCGTGCTCGTAGAGGTGGTGAGACGCTTTGTATTCGGTAGTGAGCCTGAATCGCTGGTGATGATGGCTATCGCATTCGTCGCATTGATTGCCAATACCAGTTGTCTGCTGCTCATATCCAAACATCGGGAAGGCGGGGCGCACATGAAGGCAAGCTGGATATTCTCGGCCAACGACGTGGTGATCAACCTGGGGGTCATCACCGCCGGCGCCCTGGTCGCGTGGACCGGTTCCAATTATCCGGATCTGATTATCGGCACCATCGCGGGGGGCATTGTACTTAACGGTGCCAGACGCATTTTGGCGTTGAAGGGTTAAATAATGCTCATTATTGGCAAAAAGCTCTCGCCGTATGCCCTATTGTCCATATCGGGCCTGCTGGCAGCGTCTGATCAGGCTGTAAAGTGGCTGGTGCAGCAATCAATGGCCTATGGCGAGTATGTTTCGGTGACCCCGTTCTTTAACTGGGTGCACCTATGGAACACCGGTGCCGCATTCAGTCTTTTTGCGAATGGTGGAGGCTGGCAGCGCTACTTTTTTATCGGAATCGCGGTAGTGGTCTCGATTTTTCTGATCAAGCTGATCCTTGAAAATCGTCATAAAGGAGAAGCCATCGCTTACAGTCTTATCCTCGGTGGCGCCATGGGCAATCTGATTGACCGGGTCTTTCGCGGCTATGTTGTGGATTCCTTTGATTTCTATTGGCGAGACTGGCATTGGCCGGCCTTCAACCTGGCTGATATTGCAATTGTCCTCGGTGCCTTACTTTTCGTTTCCAGCAGCTTGTTGGGTAAAAAAGCAAACACCAATGCCGAGCCGGATGGATCTGACTGACACCTACGCCTATACAACACCATGACCGAACTTCCCGGCAACATCCTTCACCTGCCGCAATACCAAGTACTGGGCTGCAAATCAACCGACGACGAAATGCACTTCCAGGTGGACGTGCCCGATCCCATCGCCTGCGAGGAATGCGTCGTGCAGGGTGAGTTCGTACGGTTCGGCAAGCGTGACGTTCCCTATCGTGATCTGCCCATCCACGGCAAGCGGGTCACTCTCTGGGTGGTCCGCCGCCGATACACCTGCCGGGCCTGCAAGACAACATTCAGGCCCCAGCTACCGGAGATGGTGGACGGATTCCGTATGACACTGCGGCTGCATGAGTACGTGGAGAAGGAATCCTTCAACCACCCCTACACCTTTGTGGCGGCACAGACCGGCCTGGACGAGAAGACGGTGCGCGACATCTTCAACGCCCGCGCCGAGTTCCTGGGGCGCTGGCACCGCTTCGAGACGCCCCGCATCCTGGGCATTGACGAGCTATACCTGAACAAGCGCTACCGCTGCATTCTGACCAACATTGAGGAGCGAACCCTGCTCGACCTGCTGGCCACCCGCCGCCAGGACGTGGTGACCAACTACCTGATGAAGCTGAAAGACCGGCAGAAGGTCGAGATCGTCAGCATGGACATGTGGAACCCCTACCGGGCAGCGGTCAAGGCTGTGCTGCCCCAGGCCCGTATCGTGGTCGATAAGTTCCATGTGGTGCGCATGGCCAACGATGCCCTAGAGAGAGTGCGCAAGGGCCTCAGAAAGGAGCTGAAACCGTCCCAGAGCCGGACTCTCAAGGGAGACCGGAAAATCCTGCTGAAACGCGCTCACGAAGTCTCAGACCGGGAGCGCCTCATCATGGAGACCTGGACAGGCGCGTTCCCGCAACTGCTGGCCGCCTACGAGCACAAGGAGCGCTTCTACGGCATCTGGGACGCCACCACACGGCTCCAGGCAGAAGCCGCCCTGGACGAGTGGATAGCCACCATCCCGAAGGGCCAAAAGGAAGTCTGGAGCGATCTGGTCAGGGCAGTGGGAAACTGGCGCGAAGAGACCATGACCTACTTCGAGACGGACATGCCCGTCACCAACGCTTACACGGAGTCCATCAACCGACTGGCCAAGGACAAGAACCGTGAAGGGCGCGGTTACTCCTTCGAGGTGATGCGGGCACGAATGCTCTACACCACGAAGCACAAGAAGAAGGCACCGACTGCGAAGGTCTCTCCTTTCTACAAGAAAACCATCGGTTACGGACTGCCGGACTTCGCAGAGGAACTCAACTACGGAGTCGATCTATCAACCATCTGAGGGTGGTATCAGATTGATGGGGTGAAGGTGCCCCATCAACCATTAAATCCGTATACCCAAACTTTATCGCTATGAAGTCGCCTGTCCACCTGAACGCCTTGCGGGCATTTGAAGCCAGCGCCCGCCACCAAAGCTTTTCCGCAGCAGCGGCTGAACTGAACGTCACGCCGGCAGCCGTGGGCCAACTCGTGCGCACGCTGGAAGACTGGCTGGGTACGCCGCTGTTCGTGCGGGTCAACAGCGGGAGGGCTCGGCTGAGCCCGACCGAGATGGCTGAACGTGCGTTGCCAGACATCCGGGCCGGTTTCGACCGGCTGGCGCTAGGCATGGAACGGCTACAAGAGGGATCAACCAGCGAGGTGCTCACCGTGACGGTCAGCCCGGCATTCGCCGCTAAGTGGCTGCTGCCGCGGATAGATCGATTCCAGACAGCTTGTCCGGACATCGACGTGCGCTTGGACACCAATCACAAATCGGTGGACTTCATAGCCCAGCGCATCGATATCGGCGTGCGCTACGGCATGGGGGACTGGCCGGGCCTGAAGGCCGACAAGCTCATGGATGAAGAGGCTTTTCCCGTATGCTCCCCTGAGCTGCTGCGTCAGCGCAGGCAACTACGAAAGCCAGGTGATCTAATTCGCGAAACACTTATCCATGACTTGACGATGGCCGGCCATTCGGGCTTCCCGACCTGGGAGGAGTGGATGAAGAAAGCCGGAGTTAGTGACACAGCAACGATCCGTCGCGGCATGCAGATCAATAATTCTGCAGCCGTGCTGCAGGCAGCTATTGAGGGGCATGGCATCGCGCTCGCACGCAGTATCATGGCCCGCGACGATCTGTCGAGCGGGCGCCTGGTGAGGCTATTCCCTGACATCAGCTTTGCGTTGAATGTGTCTTATTACATCGTTTACAGGCCCGAATGCGCCAATCTGCCCAGATTAGCGGCATTCAGGGAATGGTTAATCACTGAGGCGGATGACTAATCACAAAGTAAACTTCAAACGGAAGGGCTTCGCTGTCGCCCAATCTCCCATGACACCCTACCGCCATTCACTGTTGCAGCGACCTGCTGGCCCAGCCGCTGCTCGATCACCGGTCGCCACGGCACCAGCGAGAAGCCCATGCCGTCGTCCAGCATCGCATAGCGTCCGCTGGCAAGCATGACAGAGCGCCGGTAGATGCCAGCCACGCGTTGTCCGTCTGCCGTCGGTCGGTGCTCCAAGCCAGTGTCAGCGGCGATGTCCTTGGCCACCTGCGCCAGTTCCCGATTACGTAGCGTCCCCAGCAGGTCCCGGGAGAGGATCACACGTTGCCCGCGCCGCTGAGCCAGCCCCTGTTCTTCAAGGAAATCAGCGCGCTGCTGCATGGCTTGTTTGGCCTCGCCACCAAAGCCCACATCGCCCAACCCCTTGCCGCCGCCGATCAATTGCTGGTCAAGCCAGGTGGCCCCGATGACGCGGGCCTGCCGTTCAATCGGCAGGTGCGATTTCAGTTCCACCGCCACACCACCCAATCGTTGCACGTCGTACTGGCGACCTTGTTCGGGCAGATCGCCCGGCACTTTCCATAGTCCTTCGGCAACGCGTTCCACGATGCCAGCTCGGCGCAAGGCTTCCAGCCGGCGAACGTGAGATGCGACCACTTCCTGAGGGTAGCGTCCCGCCTTGGCTCGGCCTTGTTCAATCGCCAGATGATGATCCGTGCGGTACAAGCCATCGCTTGCCAGTGTCGCGATGTTGCGGTCGGCAGCCCGGATATCAGCGGAACCCTTCACTTCCACCACCGCACCGGTCGGATAGTTGGCCGGTTCGTCACGCGCATTGAGCGCAACATAGTACGCTTTGCCATCCACGCCGTCGATCACCAGATAGCCCCGGTCGTGCAGCTCATCATCCAGCCCCTTCGCGGCCACGCGCCCGACGATGGTGCGGCCACCTCCATCGCCACCTTGGCCCGGCTCGAACACGGCAAGTTCGCGTTGTTTTCCGCTCATGGCCCGCTGCATGGTGCGGATGATGTCGCCCCGCTCGCCCAGGGCGTGCAAGGTTTTTTCGGCGTCGGTGTGCATGACCCAGGTGCCGGGCTGTATTTCGTCGGCCAGCCCCAGGTGCTGCAAGCGTTGCAGGCGACCGATCAGCAGCAGGCGCTGGCGTTGCAAAGTCGGCGCATTAAAGCGCTGGATATGCACCCGGCCATCCTCGCCGATCTCACGTTGCAGGGTGCGGTCCAGGCTCGTCCACCGTTCCTGTTCCACTTCGCGTTGCATGGTCTGCTGGATCTCCAGCTCGGTGCGTGGCCCCAGCCATTCGGTCGCCAGTTCAGATGCGCGATGACGCAAACCCTGGGCGATGTAATCGCCCGCGATGATCAGGTCTTGGCCGGTGTCGTCACGTCCGCGCACGATCAGGTGGGTATGGGGATTGTCGGTATTCCAGTGATCCACCGCCACCCAGTCCAGGCGCGTGCCAAGGTCAGCTTCCATGCGGTTCACCAGATGCCGGGTGTAGGTGCGCAAGTCATCCAGTTCAGCACCGTCCTCTGGGGAAACGATGAAGCGGAAATGGTGTCTATCCTCGGCGCAGCGTTCCTTGAAGGCATCCAGATCGGCGACGTCCGTCTGTGGCCCATAGGCTTGGCCTGGCTCGCCATCGCGGCCCGCGCCGTCACGCTCGATGTAGCGTAGGTGCTTGGCAAGCGACTGGGGGCTGGCACGTTGCTGATTCACCAGCAGCGTCTTGATGGCCACCCGTCGCGAGAATGGCGTGAGGTTCGCCCCTGCGAAACGCGCCGCCGTATGGCCGCGCCCCAGACGTGCGCCGGGACGCTGGCCAGCGCGCGCGCTGCGGCCACCGGCGGCGGAATGGCGCATGAAGGACTTGCCGCCGCTGGCCTTGCTGGTCTGCTTGAGCACCTTGGAAATAAAACCTTGGCCTTGACCCTTGCCCCGGTTCTTCGGGGCGCTGGGACGCACCCGGAAAGCATCATCGCGGCGGTCGCTCATGGCTACGCTCTCTATAAGTTCTGAATGCAGTTGTGGCGTAGCCGGTCGTGTGGAGCACGCGGCCAGCCCCGTCTTGGCGCGGGAATCACGCCCCCAGCGGCACGGCGGCAACGCCGCATCGTGCCGCGCCACCCCCATGTGCAGACTGGCTTTGCGGGCGTCTGGGTGCCGCCCCCTTTTGTCTTGCCTTCCGCCTTTACCTGTCGCTTTCGCTCCCGGCGTCGGCGGCCCGGTGGCACTGCAGCATGGGCAGTCAGCGCACCGGCGAGCGCGCCGATGGACGCGCCAGAGGCCGCAGGCCAAGCACGTTCGAGGCACGGCTCCTGCACGTGGGACGGCTGAGCGGGACGCCTTGCTGTGTGCAAAGTCCATTGCATAGGATTGGCCTCAGCACGGCAGACGCAACGACGCGCCGGCAGCCCCAAGGAAGACACGCCTGATAGCACGATGACATGCAGCGCGACGTGCATTGAGTCGGCGGCCTTCATGGCTGCACCTCATGCCAGACCGGGTGCGCGATGCCGATCACGGCGGCTACGCTGACCGGGCCAAAATAGCGGCTGTCGAATGAGGCCGGATTCGTAGCGCTCAACAGGAACAGTTCGGCCGCCATCAATGGCCGGCACTGCGGCCAGAACGGCAACGGACGCCCCAGCCGGTCGGCAGACAGCACGGCGGCCACCGGCACGCCGTCGATGCGCACCTGACCGGCCACGATGCAGACGTGTTGCGGCGCGACCGCGCCCACACGTTTGAGCAGCGGAATGTGTGCGGGCAGATAGCCGCGCTGCGCGGCCAGTGCAGCGGCGTCGGCAGGCAATCGGGTCAGGACGATGCTGCCCACGGACAAGGAACGTGGCAGTGAGGTGGCCCCTTGTTCAAGCGGCTGCACGCGATACCAGCCGACCGCCACACTGTCGGACGGATTGTAGATCAGGCGCGGCAGCGACGGCACAAAAGCCGTCCAGGCCAGCGCCGCGAGGCCGACGGCGGCGAAGCCCGCCAGCACGATGCGGGCGCGCAAGCGCGAACGAGGATGCCGCCTGGCCCCAGCAGCCTGATTGAGCATGGTAATCGGTGTCATGAAAAGCTTCTCCCGACCAGCCAGGCGGCGTGCCGTTCGGCGGTGTAATCGGGCAACGGCTGACGCGCCGCCAGCCGATTGGCGAGCGTGCGCCAGTACGCGGGCGAGACGGCGGCGGGAGCAATACCCAGTAACTCGATGGCATCCATGCGTTGCAGCACAGAACGGACGGAATGATGGCCTTCAACGTGCAGCAACAGGCGCGCACCCGGCTGCACGCCGGGGATGCGCTGCGCCGCGTCCAGCGGTGTGCAAGCCTGCATCACCATCAGCTGCCAGCGCACCGTGCCGTAGTCATTGGCTTGCCAGCGAATACGGCACAGCACCGCGCCCGGCAGAAACACCGCCCAGCGCCGCCAGCGGTCCAACCGCAGCGTGTGTGCCGGTTCACCAAAACGCAGGTAAAGATTGAAATGGGGTTCGATTGTGGCCAGTGCCACCCGCGTCAACGGTGCGCGGTTAGCGTGAAGGGCAAGCGCGGCGGAGGGCGGCAGTGATGCCGCCGTGGCCGCACCAGCAGGCGAAACAAAGCGATTCATGGCGTGTCCTTTTTGCGAGGATCTGGAAACTCCCTTTCCAGCAGACCGCGCAGCAGCTCGGCCACAGTCACGCCTTGCGTGAAGGCCGATACCTTGATGCGCGCCCGCAGGGCGGGGGTAATGTCCAGCGTCAGACGAGCGGTGTAGAGATCACCCTTGTTCAGCGCTTCAGCGTCGCCCTGACGAATCCACGCTTCAGCGTGCGGGTTCGCGGGCGGACGCGCACCAATGCCCACGCGCTTGGCTGGACGTTTGCTGTTCAGTGGCAGCTTGGCTGTCATGTCGGCCACCGCAACAGTTCATCGACCAGCGCGGTGATCTCACGCGCCGCCGCGCTATCGGGCGCCGTTTCACGTGCCAGCCGCCCGGCGGCCACGCTGTCGGCAAAGACGATCCGCTGGCGAACCTCGGCGCGCAGCGCCGGCAGCGGCTGCTCGGCCAGCGCCCGACGGGCTTCGCGTCCGATCACCGTGGTGCTGACCCGCCGGTTGATGACAAAGGCCGCTTGCAACGCAGGCCGGAACACCTGGGCCTCGCGGACCAGCGCCACCATCTCGGCGCTGGCCCACAAGTCATAGGGGCTGGGTTGCACAGGAATCAGCACGTAATCGGCTGCCAGCAGCGCGGAGCGCGCCAAGGCGGCGATTCTGGGCGGGCCATCAATGACCACGTGATCGGCCCGCCTGGCGAGTTCCGGCGCTTCCTGATGCAGCGTTTCACGTGCCAGGACCACGGCACTGAACAGCCGTGGCAAGCCTTGCTGGCTTCTGCGCTGTGTCCAGTCCAGTGAAGACCCCTGCGGGTCGGCATCCAGCAGAATGACCTGCTGACCGCGCAGCGCGAGTTCTCCGGCGATGTGGGTGGCCAGCGTGGTCTTGCCCACGCCTCCTTTCTGATTGAGCAAGGCAACGATCATGGCGCAGCCCTCCCACCAGGAAAACCGGGCTGTTTTTGCCTTGCCAAACGGGTTTGGTTCTTCGGCTGATTACGTCCTTCAAACTGCCGGGTGTTTCCCTTTTCAGAATCTATCCATCGTGGTGGCGAGTCTTTATCAATCGTTAGAGTAATTAAGTTAGATAAGTTAAGGGGCGCGCAAACCCAGTGTTGGCAAGGCTTTGCAGCCGATTGGCACGCCTGATAGCACGATAGTCCCACGCCCGATAGCACGATACCGGACACGCCTGATAGCACGACACTATTCACAGGATATTCACAGCTTTTCCACAGACTTATCCCCGTGCTGTGGGCGGCACCGGTCGGAAGGTCAGCCGTTCGCGGCCTTCGTTCGGCAGCAGCTCGATCCCCAACACGTAGCCGGGCAATGATTGCTTGGCGACCAGGGTGCGCAGATCGCAGGCAAAGTCGGCGGGCTTGGCGGTACTGCCGGACTTCTGGTGCAGGTAACGGAAATCGAATTGCCAGCCCTCCGGCTGCTTGCCGCCGTGCTTGCGCACTAGGCGGTACAGCCAGCGTTCGATACCGCCCGTGAGCCGGAAGTACGCCGGGTCGATGGTCAGCACCAGGGCTGCATCGAGCACGCCCGCATAGAACCAGTCCGGCAAGATCAGTTCGATGCCCAGCGGCTTGCCGCCGGCGTCGGCCAGTTCCTTCCACTCGTTGATCCACGAAAACCGATGCAGCCGCCGCCCCGTGGTTTCGCGGATGGACGTTGCCACGCTGGTCGATTGCAGCCGGTCGAGCGCCGCTTTCAGACGCTGGTAGTCGCGCAAGGAGGTGCCGCGCCCGATAAAGCGCAGGATTTCGTAGGGTGTAGCGCGTATCCAGCGCGAAGGCGTGATGCCGGCATCGCGTCTGCCAGTACAATCTCCCACACGCATGACCCAACCGATGACCCGAAGGTGGTCACGATCGCCGGAATGCTGGTCACGATCAGCAGAATAGGTGGTCACGATCCCGGAATTCCCGGTCACGATCGACCGGAATACCCAGCTTCAGCATCGGCCACATCATGTTTGTTGGTCTTCACAAAGGGTTTGACAAACTGTGGCGAGATCAGCCTGACCTCGTGCCCCAGGCTCTGCAACTGACGGGCCCAGTGATGTGCGCTGCCACAGGCCTCCATGCCAATCACGCAAGGCTCCATGTTGGCGAAGAACGCCATCACCTTGTCGCGTTTGAGTTGCTTGCGCACCACGGGCTTGCCGCGCTCATCAGCGCCGTGAATCTGCAGAACGTTCTTTGCCAGATCAATGCCAATGGTTGTAATCTTCATGGTGGACGCCCTCCTGTCAGGTAATGGTTTTGACACCCATAATTTAAGGCACTCTGATGCCGTAGCCTCAGGTCGGGGCGTCCATTCCATTGTTTGAGCAGTTTCTTGAAACGGCGAAACTGTCTGGCACGCGCGTAGCGATCCGCCTGACGGGTCAACTGCTTGTCTTCTTTGGCAACAGTCTGCTTGAGCACAATACCGACTGCTTTGGCCTGATCAACGAGTTTCTTGCGGACTGTATCCAGCAACCGGCTATCGGTCGGATGGACCACTGCTTTGGGTTGAACCGTGGAGGCGTTGTTCAGAGCAATCCATGCCAGAAAAATACCGCGAGGTGGTCGTTTCAGACCAACGCTCAACGACCCCTTCGTCGCTTTCGTTGAAGGCGTCTTGAGATTCAGCAACGAGACCATCAAACGGATCGGCAGTCTGGGACGGCCTGCATTGGAGACTCCACCACAGACCACTGCCGTGTGGGATCCAAACAAACAAATCGTCGACTTCGATCACTTTGCCCGCACGAACCTTATGCGCAAAGTGATGGGCCAGAAACGCTTCGATTTCCTGCCAGAGCATGTGAGAGGTCAGCACGGCCAGCGGATGTCGGAGGCCGATCATCTGATTGATGCGGCTGAGGAAAAAGTCGTCTATGGCCATCGGTGACTCTCAAAAAACTCCTAGAAATCGATCTCTGGGCAATTAAAAATTGAGAGTATATTATACCAATATTTACTATTTTCCCTATAAATTCAATATCTTAATTAAACAACATGGACGACTATGTAGTGTTTGCTCAATTTTTATTGAGGCGCCATCCCTATAAGCATCCGCCATGATCGGCCGATGCGTAAGCGCAAGATATCGAGCGCCCTGATGGATGAGGGATTATGGATAGATCCCAAATTTCACGCGTGAAATTTCGGCGCATGGCATGCCATCAAAGGCGAAAATCAGAAGCAGTAGAACCCGCAGTCGCATCGAATGTAAAGTGGACCCCAGTTTTCAGACACCGGTTTAAGCTAATGTCCCTGGAGGGCAATAGCATGACGGAAGGTAAGAAACGCAAGGTTCACAGTGCCGACTTCAAAGCCAAAGTGGCATTGGAAGCCGTACGCAACGAGATGACGATCAACGAGATCGCACAGAAGTTTGAGGTGCATCCGATGATGGTTCGGCAGTGGAAAAAGGAGTTCCTGGACAATGCAGGCAGCGTCTTTGCCAACAAGCGTGGCCCCAAGCCAGTCGAGCACGCCAAGGAGGACGCCTTGTATGGCGAGATTGGTCGGCTCAAGATGGAGCTGGATTGGCTTAAAAAAAAGTCCGGACTATGAGCCTGGAGACGAGAATGGGCTGGATTGATCCGTCGAATAGTCTCTCGCTGGTCAGGCAATGTGCGCTGGCGGGTGTTTCCCGTGCGACCTGGTACAGCCACCAGAGCCTCAAACCCGCGAGTGGCGATGATTTGCAAGTGTGCCACCTGATTGATCAGGCGTACACGCAGCGTCCCTTTTATGGCAGCCGCCGCATGGTGCGCTGTCTGAAAGATCGTGGTCTGACGGTCAACCGCAAGCGGGTACAGCGCCTGATGGCGAGCATGGGGCTGGCTGGGATGGCTCCCGGGCCAAACACTAGCAGGAAGCACCCGCAGAACAGGATCTACCCATACCTCTTGCGTGGTTTGCAGGTCGTCAGGCCGAACCAGGTGTGGAGCACGGACATCACGTACGTTCGTCTGGCACGAGGGTTCGCCTATCTGGTGGCCATCATCGACTGGTACTCACGCAAAGTGCTCTCCTGGCGCATCAGTAACAGCATGGACTCTGCATTCTGCGTTGACTGCCTGGAAGATGCCCTGGCAACTCACGGCAAGCCTGAGATCTTCAACAGTGACCAGGGCTCCCAGTTCACGAGCACGACATTCACCGACATTCTGAAGCGTGAAGAGATACGGATCAGTATGGATGGTCGTGGCCGTGCACTGGATAACATCTTCGTGGAACGGCTCTGGCGCAACGTGAAGTACGAAGACCTGTACCTCAGGGGCTACAGCAGCATGGCCGAGCTGACCGTAGGTCTGGCCGAGTACTTTGCGTTTTACAACACTGAACGACCCCATCAAGGGCTGGGCTACAAAAAGCCCGATGAGGTCTATGCCACCTGCGAAGGCGGTGGCGCGAGCATCCCGGATCACTTCAGAGACACGAGGGGTGAATCCCCCGTTTCGCTACGCTCCACGGGGGATTCACCCCGGGAGCAAACAGGGCAGCGCTGTACCGCTGCGGTTGAAGAAATGGACTTAGCTTAAACCGCAACAGATTCTGTCTTGACAACAGGGTCCACCTTACTCTTCACGCTTCAGAATGTCGGTGAATGTCGTGCTCGTGAACTGGGAGCCCTGGTCACTGTTGAAGATCTCAGGCTTGCCGTGAGTTGCCAGGGCATCTTCCAGGCAGTCAACGCAGAATGCAGAGTCCATGCTGTTACTGATGCGCCAGGAGAGCACTTTGCGTGAGTACCAGTCGATGATGGCCACCAGATAGGCGAACCCTCGTGCCAGACGAACGTACGTGATGTCCGTGCTCCACACCTGGTTCGGCCTGACGACCTGCAAACCACGCAAGAGGTATGGGTAGATCCTGTTCTGCGGGTGCTTCCTGCTAGTGTTTGGCCCGGGAGCCATCCCAGCCAGCCCCATGCTCGCCATCAGGCGCTGTACCCGCTTGCGGTTGACCGTCAGACCACGATCTTTCAGACAGCGCACCATGCGGCGGCTGCCATAAAAGGGACGCTGCGTGTACGCCTGATCAATCAGGTGGCACACTTGCAAATCATCGCCACTCGCGGGTTTGAGGCTCTGGTGGCTGTACCAGGTCGCACGGGAAACACCCGCCAGCGCACATTGCCTGACCAGCGAGAGACTATTCGACGGATCAATCCAGCCCATTCTCGTCTCCAGGCTCATAGTCCGGACTTTTTTTTAAGCCAATCCAGCTCCATCTTGAGCCGACCAATCTCGCCATACAAGGCGTCCTCCTTGGCGTGCTCGACTGGCTTGGGGCCACGCTTGTTGGCAAAGACGCTGCCTGCATTGTCCAGGAACTCCTTTTTCCACTGCCGAACCATCATCGGATGCACCTCAAACTTCTGTGCGATCTCGTTGATCGTCATCTCGTTGCGTACGGCTTCCAATGCCACTTTGGCTTTGAAGTCGGCACTGTGAACCTTGCGTTTCTTACCTTCCGTCATGCTATTGCCCTCCAGGGACATTAGCTTAAACCGGTGTCTGAAAACTGGGGTCCACTTTAGAGATACGGATCAGTATGGATGGTCGTGGCCGTGCACTGGATAACATCTTCGTGGAACGGCTCTGGCGCAACGTGAAGTACGAAGACCTGTACCTCAGGGGCTACAGCAGCATGGCCGAGCTGACCGTAGGTCTGGCCGAGTACTTTGCGTTTTACAACACTGAACGACCCCATCAAGGGCTGGGCTACAAAAAGCCCGATGAGGTCTATGCCACCTGCGAAGGCGGTGGCGCGAGCATCCCGGATCACTTCAGAGACACGAGGGGTGAATCCCCCGTTTCGCTACGCTCCACGGGGGATTCACCCCGGGAGCAAACAGGGCAGCGCTGTACCGCTGCGGTTGAAGAAATGGACTTAGCTTAAACCGCAACAGATTCTGTCTTGACAACAGGGTCCACCTTATATTCGAGAAATACCAATAGCTGTTTGCATGGCAGTATAGTTTCCGATATTATTTAAATGAATCGATTCGCAATTAAAGTAACAATCCCCCGGCAAAGCCGGGGGCCTTCATTTGTGAGCCGCTCAAAGCGGCTATCCGGAGACGCTAACGCGGCTCCGTATCTTGTGCCACCGTTCGGTGGCCAGATTCAGAGCAGATTCAATTGCTCCAATCGAGAGTCCTCTTTTTCCTGGTCCTGGATGTAACGTCTAATGACCTCTTCGTCACGCCCAACCGTCGAAACAAAATACCCTCTGGCCCAAAAGTGCTGCCCGACGAAATTTCGCCTCCTCTCACCATACACCCGGGCAATGTGAATGGCACTTTTGCCCTTTATGTACCCAACCACCTGAGAGACCGCGTACTTTGGCGGAATCGCGATCAGCATGTGTACATGATCAGGCATCAAGTGACCCTCCAGAATCTCGCTCTCCCTACGACGGGCTAACTGCCTGAACACCTCACCCAGGTGCTTTCTCAAACTGACATACAACGTCTTTCTTCGACACTTGGGAATAAACACCACATGGTATTTGCACTCCCAACGGCTATGGCTTAGGCTTTCATACTCGTCCATCGTGAAACTCCTTTTCTCGAGTGTGCTTGGCGGCTCACTCGGATAGTTTCATCGATGGACTCCCCTAAATGTCAAACTTCTACTGCCACCCCGGCATAGCCGGGGGATTTCCCATGTTTGTTTAAACATGCACATTCGCAATCGATTTTTCATAAACCTTGCAACCTAATTCAGAAGGCGTATCACTATGGAATCCCCAAAAATCGATAGATCAGAGATTGACAGCGAAGATTTGGCTGAAACGTTTATGCTTCACCGATCCGGTCGAGCAGCAATTCGGCTCAATGGCAGAATTGTGCAATGGGACAGTAGTCGCCACAAGCGGCTTTACGTTGAAGATGAATGGATTCCCGTGAAAGAATTGGTTAACCACCTAACAGATCACGAGATTATCGAACTTCAGAACTTACCTGATTGGACAGGGAATAATGAACACATCATATCGGGGATAGTCTTGACAAATGTAAGTCAAGCAATTGATCGATATAGATTTCGAGCCAGTAAGGGTCGCCATGCTGATCCTGGCAGAGATGCGTATGAATTTGAAAAACTGCAGAAATGTGTATGCAGAAAATGCTTGGCGAATGCGGATTAGGTCCACTTCATTGCACTCGTGCCCCATCGGTCAACACCCTTCAACTGCTCCGCAATCAGTCTGATATGCTGCAAAGCCGCACGAATGTTGCGTAGCAGCTGGTTGATCGTGTCGGTTCTGGCATGGATGGATGTCGGATACAAGGTCGTCTGACTGGAATGGCTCGCGACCTTGACCACCACCGCGAGCAACAGCGGGCGATTCTTGATGGCTTCGACACAGCCAACTGGA
Organism: Orrella marina; assembly: GCF_003058465.1. Lineage (NCBI taxonomy): Bacteria > Pseudomonadati > Pseudomonadota > Betaproteobacteria > Burkholderiales > Alcaligenaceae > Orrella > Orrella marina. The sequence continues at coordinate 2,246,348 of NZ_CP028901.1, forward strand.
TGGGCGGCCCGACAGCACCAACTCCACCAGTACTAGATGAGGGCTCCGGCACACGCAGTCGTATGACAGCGATTGAGATCCTGCGCGGTGAAGCCCGAGAGTCCCCACTGATTCTTCAGTTCATCAAAGCTGTTCTCGCAATCACAGCGTTCCCGAGACATCTGGGCAATCGATTACGAGGGAAAGTGAGCAGTGGGCACCAGCAAGGTGTACTCCCACATCCGGACCGCATCCAGGATTTGATGATCGGCAAAGTGCGGACGCAGCTGACCATGGTCGTCCATCGTCTCCCGGGCAATCCCTTCGCGTATCCGACGATGCACAATCACCACCCGTCGTGACTGGCGCCAGCCCGTCCGCGATCTTGACCTAGTCCTGAGCAGCCGAAGCCCTTGCGAATCAGTACGACTTCAGTCCAGACAGTCAAACTGGCGTCGCACCAAGCGCTGGACGTTGCTGATCTGGCGAAGACCCAACAGATAGGGCTACTGGCGTTGCTCGAACGTCACCAGAGTTCCATCGTTGCCATCGCCACTGTCACCTCGCACCAGCGCAGGAGCCTTATCGCCCAGATCGTCCAACAATTGCTCCAGGCCTGCTTGAGCAAGAGCGCTCGCACGCTGGTTACCCCCGTCAGCTGCGAATCCAGAACCTGTCGCAGCGGACTCACCAATTAAGTGTGCAGGACATGACCGGGTCGGCCGGGCTTGCGTGGGTTGTAGCCCTTCAACGCCCATTTTTGTTTGCCTCACAACGGTTTGACGCTCGCATCAATGTTCCAGTATCCAGTTCCGATCCAGTGAGACATGAGCGCAGGGCGCAACCATGCCTGGACTGCTTGCTCGTCCATCCGGGCTAGTGCCCTGCGCAAGGACTCCTCACTGAAAATCTTGCTCATGCCCAAAGACTTCATCGCCACCTGATCGCCATGCACCACGGTCATGTACGCATACCGCCGGTGACCCGCCAGGATGGCAAAGAGCAACCTACCCAGCACATCCCGTTTGCCCGGAGAGTTAGGGCTGGTGTAGGTCAATGTGCATTACTCTGCACAGAGATCAGAACCGCCTATGCATGTTTTGGGCTTGTTTTAGCACTCACCTGCTGAACGATGGTAACCACTTCTTTGATATGAGTCCGCAGACACGGTGGGCCAACATGGCTTTCATCCCAGAACATCTGGATACATACCCCAGGAGCCGGAACTTCCCTCGCTCAGAGTGATTTTGAAAGTCATGGGGCAAAACATGGGGCAAAAACGCCAGACGTCAAAAGGGGCTACAGTCTTTTGAACTGTAACCCCTTGATAATACTGGCGCGCCCGGCAGGATTCGAACCCACGACCCCTTGGTTCGTAGCCAAGTACTCTATCCAACTGAGCTACGGGCGCTGAGAGAAAAGAAGTATAGCACTATTTTTTTATCTTTGTAAAACAGCCCAATCCTTACTTGTTAGCCCGCCCTGTTCAAACCGACTACCCGTTCCAGATACGAACGGCCCTCAAGTCAATGCCGACCGCATCAACCCGTGTTGCGCACACCAGCTGCAATCCCGTTGATGGCGATATGGATACCCCGCTTGCCTCGTTCACCCACTTCCTCATGATCGTCTGCCGCCTTGCGGAAACGTCGGATCAACTCAACCTGAAGATGGTGCAATGGATCAATATACGGGAAGCGGTGTTGTATTGAACGAGCTAGCGCAGGGTTGGTCGCCAGAAAATCCGGCGTTCCGGTGATCAGAGTCAGTGCTTCGTGCGTTTGGTGCCACTGCCGCTCTATCTCTTTGAAAACGGTCTCACGGATCTTGCGATTCTCCACCAGACTTGCATAGCGCGAGGCCAACGCCAGATCGCTCTTGGCCATCACCATATCCATGTTCGAGATCAAGGCCTTGAAAAACGGCCATTCTTCATACATTCGCTTCAGAAGGTTGACTGCCTGCTCACGAGACACCCCCTTCGGCGGATGATTCAGAAACTTGTCGACCGCCACACCAAACCCTAACCAACCCGGCAAAGTCAGACGACACTGCCCCCAGCTAAATCCCCACGGAATGGCACGCAAATCCTCAATCCGCTGAGCTGCTGCACCACCCGCCTTCGGTCGGGCCGCAGGACGTGATCCGATATTAAGTTGAGCGATCTCGCGAATAGGCGTTGACTCAAAAAAGTACTGAGCAAACCCCGGGGTTTCGTAAACCAGTGAGCGGTAGGCCACAAAACTGTCGTCCGAAAGCCGCTGTGCCACCTCCAGAAACTGAGGATTCACCATGTCAGGCGCCTGCAACAAAGTGGCTTCGAGGGTCGCGGCGACCAGTGTCTCGAGATTACGTCGTCCGATATCCGGGTTCGCGTACTTTGAGCCAATCACTTCGCCCTGCTCAGTCAAACGGATTCTGCCCTGTACAGTACCTGGAGGCTGAGCCAGGATGGCGTCGTAGCTCGGCCCACCCCCTCGACCAACAGTGCCACCTCGACCATGGAACAATCGCATGGAAACGGCCTTGTCCTTGGGCAATGAGTTGAACACCTCCACCAGCGCAATCTCGGCACGGTACAACTCCCATGTACTGGTAAAAATGCCGCCATCCTTGTTGCTATCCGAGTAGCCAAGCATGACTTCCTGGACGACGTGGCTGCGTCTGAGCAGTGCCAGCATGCCAGGCACTGCAAAAAACTCGCGCATGATCTGAGGCGCCAACTGCAGGTCTTCAATCGTTTCGAACAAGGGGACAACCATCAGTGCAGCCCGGGTGGGCTCGTCCTCATGGCCAGCAAGCGTTCCACCAAGTGGACCTCTCATAAGTCCTGTTTCTTTCTGCAGCAAATAGACTTCCAGCAGATCGCTGGCTGTTTCGGTGTGACTGACAATGTACTGAACAACAGCCTGCTCACCGTATACTTGTCTGACCTGAGCCGTGGCCCTGAACACACCCAGCTCTTTGTTCGTGAGGTCACTGTAACGGGCACCGGGGACGGTCAGCGCGCGTGGATCCTTCAGCAGCCGAGTCAGCAATCGAACCTTCTCCGATTCGCTCAACTCCGAGTAATCATTCTGAACTCCTGCGATTGCCAACAGCTCTGAGACGACCGCCTCATGCTGGTCGGAGCTCTGTCGTAAATCGACACTGGCCAGGTGAAACCCAAACACCTCAACCGCCCGGATCACTCGATCCAGGCGCTCCTTAACCAGCTCCTGCGCATGATTCTGGATCAGTGACTCGCGCATGGTCTTGAGATCTCGCAACAATTCACCCGGATGCTGGTACGGATCCTGGGGAGCGACGGCATGTCGCGCAGCATCAGCATGGGCCAGCACTTTGAGCGTGGCAGCCAGACGCGCATACATACCTGTCAACGCTCGTCTGTATGGTTCGTCCGCTCGATGTGCATCCGTATCGGGGGATCGGTCTGCAAGAGCCTGCATATCGGGCCCCACAGGAACCAGCAGGGCTGACATGGACAGCTCGGCACCGAGCAAATGCAGGGACGTGAGGTGATGGCGAAGTACCATCTCCGACTGACGCCTCAGCGCCTCACGCAAAGTGTCTGCATTGACGTTCGGGTTGCCGTCACGGTCCCCGCCAATCCACTGTCCCATCTTGAGAAAAGGATGAACAGGTTGCTTGCCAAGCCACTCTTCGAGATCCGCATAGAGTCTCGGGATTTCCGTCAAGAATGTGGACTGGTAGTAGCTCAGCGCATTCTCAATCTCGTCTATGACAGTCAACTTCGTGAAGCGTAGCAAACGGGTTTGCCATAATTGCACAACCCGGGCTTTGAGGCGCATCTCATTGTTGTGCAGATCACGCTCCTGCAACACATCTGCCCCTCGATCACGTATGCGATCACGCTCTTCTAGCAAAAGTGCAATCGCTCGCTCCGCATCCAGAATGCTCTTGCGCTGCACCTCGGTCGGGTGCGCAGTCAGAACCGGCACAACCTGACTGGTAGCCAGCATTTTGGCGACTTTCCGAGGAGTGACTCCATTTTCCTGCAAACGTTTGAATGCCGTGGCAAGCGAACCAGAGCGTGCCCGGCCGGCACGTTCGTGCACGATACGGCGACGAACATGATGGCGATCCTCTGCCAGATTGGCCAAGTGACTGAAGTACGTGAAGGCGCGAATCACACTGACCGCCTGATCGTCACTGAGCCCTCTCAACATGCGTTTCAGCTTTTGATCAATGCGTGGATCTTCGTGACGCCGAAACGCCACTGACAACTGACGAACACGCTCGACAAGCTCAAACGCTGTCTTGCCTGTCTGCTCTCGAATCACATCGCCGAGCAGTCGCCCAAGCAACCGGATATCTTCCATGAGAGGAAGGTCTTCTGGCCGGATCTTCTCTTGCGTCATGCATCAATCTCCTGCTGTTATGTATGAAACTGCCAACCGCATCTCCATCATAAATGCACCTGGTTAACCGTGCACCATGAAACTTTCGAAGCTCCTTGACACAGGCAACTGAAAACCTTGTGATCAGATGGCAGTCAGACAATCACACCCATACGTTCAATAAGGCGGATGGTTTGATAGTACCGCTGCGCACCCACAGCGAGTCTGTGATTGCCAAACCAGAGCTTTTGGAGATACCCAGCTGCAGACACACTCGGTTGCCGTAGACCTGGCCCGCAACATCAAAGCAAGAATCTCAGCCGATTCGAACACCAGACCACGATTCCATTGCCTTGAAATGAGGAGTATTCTGATTGCATTAGCAACAAGAAAAATACTCCTCACTCCAAGTGCCGCACAAAGGGAGAGTCCTTTAAAAGGACATCTATTCGTCACACCGGTTGCGGTAACGGCCACATCACCCGAGCACCCGAGCATGGATCCTGCACGACGTCCCCACCCGCTTTCTCTGTCCGAGATACGTGCACTAGAGAAACAAGGTCTTGATCAAGGATTACCGCTGATGAGCCGGGCGGGACAGTGTGCAGCCGGGCTTGCGCTCCGGTACTGCCAGCCATGTCATGACGTATGGCTGCTCGTCGGTCCTGGCAACAACGGCGGCGACGCACTCACCGCTGGCGCACACCTGCTCAATGCAGGCTTGACTGTTACAGCCATCATGCCAGCCGAACCTGCGGCTCAAGCAAATGATGCACGGAATGCACTGAAGCAATGGAGTCGCATAGGTCAGTCAACACAGACAACCTTACCGCGAATGGATGGTGACAACGCCCCCAAAAGGCCCGACTTGGTGATTGACGGCTTATTCGGAATCGGCCTGAACAAACAGTTAGGCCAACCATGGCAGACGATGATCGATGACATCAACGAATCCGGCATCCCTGTACTGTCTCTTGATATTCCTTCAGGGATGATGGCTGACACGGGCCAATGCCTCGGACGTCCAGTGCGCGCCCGATGGACGGTCGCGTTCATCGCGCCTAGTTACGCGCTGTATGATTCGGCGTCACGTGAATTTACAGGTGAATGGGATGTATGTACATTGGGTCTTCAAGCGTAGCCGCCCCTGCCATGGTGAGTCGTCCGGTCACGAATATCAAGTTGCAGCAGTTCGCTCGGGCGCCATGTCTGTCTGGCAATCTTTCAGACGCACTGGAGCGGGTTGGACGAGCAAATGGATCACCCGAGCAGTGACCGCACTTGCTGTAGTGGCTATTTCCGGATGTACGGTCACTGTCCCACAGAATATCGATGTGGTTAGTCCGTTTGACATCAATCGCTATCTCGGACAGTGGTACGAAATCGCTCGCCTGGATCATTCTTTCGAGCGCGACATGATCAAAGTCAGCGCGATCTATTCACTGAGCGGTGAGGAGGGCAGCATACGGGTCGTGAACCGGGGTTTTGACACTCGGACTCAGGAATGGGACGAAGCGGTCGGACGCGCCAAGTTCCTCGAAGGGACGAACACAGGCGCACTAAAAGTCAGCTTCTTCGGACCGTTCTACGGCGGATACTTCATCACTGCACTGGATCAGGAGAACTATCAATGGGCCATGGTTGTTGGGCCTGACCTGAAGTACTTCTGGATTCTCTCACGAGACAAATCGATTGACCCTCTGGTCAAGACAGAGCTGCTGACCCAGGCACGCAAGATGGGCATTCCTGTTGACCAGATTATATGGGTGGAGCAGTAGAAGAATGAATTACTGGATTAAAACCACGCTCGAAGATTGCCCCGCACTGCCCTGGGCAAACGGATTCGGACTCACGCAAGAAGTGATGACCTGGCCACAACGTGATGACTGGGTGATACGTGTTTCGATCGCGCACATTGCCCAGAATGCACCGTATTCAGTCTTACCTGGTACAGAACGCTGGCACACCATCCTGAAAGGCAAGCTAGCACTCACGATAGACCAGAGCTCGGTGACACTGGACGCCAAGTCCGAGCCTTTCTCTTTCGATGGCGGTGTCAGTTGCACATGCAAACTGATCGAAGGCCCTGCGCTTGCCTTGAACACGATGACAAGAGGTGCGGCATATCGAACTCGTGTCTACCGGATTTCCAGCCAGGATTTCAAACCATTGAGCGAGCTTCTCTGTCTGTCGACAGATGAACTGAACCGTTGCACACTCATCGGGATGTTCTCGGTCAGCTCGAGCAAGATCATGTACAACAATAATATCGACCAGATCGCCGCCGACCAGTGGATCTGGTCTGACCGTGCTATCGCCACACGCATTGAGCAAACCAGTCTTACATCAGAGTCAGCCATTCTGGTGTTACTGCAAAGGATTTAAGATGAAGCTTTTTGCCAGACAGGCTTGGGTGAATGGCACCTGGGCTCAGGATGTACTACTCGAAGCAAATTCAAATGGACTTTGGGATTCGGTCAAGGCGAATGTCACTGCACCAGTTGATGCTCAAAGAAAATCAGTACTCATCCCCGGAATAACTGATGCGCACAGCCACGCATTTCAACGGGCAATGGCCTGCCTGACTGAACGCGGGAGTAAGAATGGCGACAATTTCTGGCGCTGGCGTCAGACTATGTACCAGATCGCCCTGACAATATCTCCGGATGACCTGCGTGAGATTGCCATTCAGCTGTACCGTGAACTGTTGCGAGGTGGGTACTCACACGTATGTGAGTTTCACTATGTTCATCGTGATCCTGATGGTGTGGCCTATGCAGATCCTGCGCAGATGTGCTGGGCGTTAGTGGATGCAGCGCGTGAGACAGGTATCGGGCTGACGTTGCTTCCCACGCTCTATATGCACAGAGGATTTGGTCAGCCAGGACTGCAAAGCGACCAGCGACGCTTTGCCGGGACACCCGAGTTCATTCTCGATCTTCATGACCGGATTTCGCGCTACGCGAAAGAACATGATCTTGAGCACCAGATTCGTGCCGGTGCAGCGATCCATTCGCTACGCGCGGTTGACCCTGCGTCAGTCCGGGAACTGGCCGAAGGTCTGGGCCGTTCACCACTACACATTCATGTGGCCGAACAGACCAGGGAGGTAGACGACTGTGTGGCACATCTCGGCGCCCGACCCATTGAATGGCTGCTGGACAACGTCGATCTCAACGAGAACTGGCACCTTGTTCACGCAACCCACACAACACAAGCCGAACTTCAAGGGCTTGCTCGCTGTAGTGCGAGTGTCGTGATCTGCCCGACTACCGAGGCCAATCTAGGTGATGGTGTGTTTGACCTGCCAACTGCACTCGCATCGAATCTAACCTGGAGCATAGGCACTGACAGCCACGTCAATCGGGATGTTAGCGAGGAATTAAGGCTACTCGAATACAGTCAGCGCCTGACACGCAGGCAACGCAACATCGCGTCAAACGTCGTTGCGTCAAGTAGCAACCCTGAGCCTTCAACTGCACAGGTATTGTTTGAGAAAGCTTTGCAAGGCGGCGCCGCAGCGAGTGGGCTGCCGCTCAAAGGGTTCGCAAAAGGACAGCGTGCGGACTGGTTTGAACTGGATCTGAGTCATGATAGTTTCTGGCGGGTTCCGCCAGAACGCCTGCTAGATGCATGGGTGTTCTCGACACCGGCAGGAAGTCTAGTCAGAGGTTGATTCTCAATGCATCCCACCCTGACAGCCAGTGCTGCGGGTGGGATGCCGCTGCAATGAAATGTGGATTCAGCACCACGGGTTTACCGTACACCAGACGATTTCCTGCAAGGTCGCACACCACGCCTCCAGCACCCTCGAGTACTGCCTGGGCAGCGGCGGTGTCCCACTCGCACGTATCCCCCAGGCGAGGGTACAGATCGGCATCAGCCTGGGCAATCAAACAGAATTTGAGTGAGCTGCCAGCCTGCAGCAGCTCCACGCCGTCACCCAGCTTCTCGAGAAATATCCGGGTCGCACTGTTCAGATGACTTTTACTGGCAACTACTCTCAAAACCTGTCCGGCAGAATGTCTCTTTGCGAGCGAACGTACACGCAAAGAGATTGTTTTACCACCTTTCTGTCGAAAGCTTCCTGTCTGGATGCCTCCCCAATACATCAAGTCAATCACAGGCGCATAAACAACACCCCAGACCGGCACCCCATGGTCAATCAGGGCGATATTGACCGTAAAGTCATCTCCACCCGATACAAACTCCCGGGTTCCATCAAGAGGATCGACGAGCCAGAACTGTATTGCACTGCATCGGAGAGCCTCAGACTCAGGCAATTCCTCCGAGACCACCGGGATGTCTGGCGTCATCGCCCTCAAGCCCTGAACAATCATTCGATTAGCAGCCAAATCCGCAAGCGTGACCGGACTGTTGTCAGACTTGCTGCGTACATCCATCGGGGTTGGGGCTTTGTTCGCAACGTTATGTTTGGGATGAAAGACAAGCGTCTCCTCTCCGGCTCGCCTGGCAAGCTGAATCACATCGTAAACCCATGACATCCTCATTTCTGCCTCCTGATGCGAACCCGCCACCCATTGAACAGATCCTCGCACAGTCTACGACTCATCTTTCTTTAAAAGATACCTGATCTGCAATGAAACAAGATGAACTGAGCAGGAGATCATGGCGCAGCAGAGACTAAAAAAATGAGCTACCCGACATAAGTCGGGTAGCTCATTAGCAAAAAGATACTTCAGTGACCTGAAAATCACTGATGCATGTAATTACAGGCTATTTGCAAACTCGGGAACAGCTTCAAACAAATCAGCAACCAAGCCATAGTCAGCTACACCAAAGATAGGTGCTTCGGCATCCTTGTTGATCGCAACGATCACTTTGGAATCTTTCATACCCGCCAAATGCTGGATCGCACCCGAGATGCCCACTGCGACGTACAACTGAGGGGCAACGATCTTGCCAGTCTGACCAACCTGCCAGTCATTCGGTGCATAGCCGGCATCAACCGCAGCGCGTGATGCGCCCAAAGCAGCACCAAGCTTGTCTGCCAGCGGATCGAGAATCTTGAAATTCTCGGCACTACCCATTCCGCGACCACCAGACACCACAACACTGGCACCTGCTAGTTCGGGACGATCGCTCTTGGCAACCTCACGACCGACAAACTTCGATTTGCCGCTGTCTGCTACTACTTCGACAGACTCCACCTGAGCGCTTCCGCCTTCAGCTGCAACCGCGTCGAATGATGTTGAACGCACAGTGATGATTTTGGTCGCATCGGACGACTGCACGGTGGCAATCGCGTTACCAGCATAGATGGGACGCTGGAACGTGTCAGCCGACTCAACTGCAGTGATATCAGAGATCTGTGCAACGTCGAGTTTGGCAGCAACTCGTGGCGAAACATTCTTTCCGGAAGCCGTTGAGGGAAACAGGATATGGGAGTACGCAGAGGCAACTGCCAGAACCTGAACTGCCAGGTTCTCTGCCAGACCATCTTTGAGCGAGTCTCCGTCTGCAAGCAAGACCTTCTGCACGCCAGCGATCTTGGCCGCTGCATCGGCAACAGCCTGCGCTCCGGAACCTGCAACCAGAACGTGGACGTCCGAGTCGATCTTGACTGCGGCAGCCACCAGGTTCAAGGTCACGCCCTTGAGCTGGGCATTGTCGTGTTCAGCAATAACAAGTACGGACATAGTTACACCACCTTTGCTTCATTCTTGAGTTTATCGACCAGTGCGGCAACATCCGGCACCACAACACCAGCCGAACGGCCAGCAGGCTCGACCACCTTGAGGGTCTTCAGACGGGGCTCGACATCAACGCCCAGATCTGCAGGGGAAACCGTCTCGAGCGGCTTCTTCTTTGCCTTCATGATGTTGGGAAGCGTGACATAACGAGGCTCGTTCAGACGAAGATCGGTCGTCACGATCGCCGGAAGCGTCAGCTCGATGGTCTCCAGGCCACCGTCAACCTCACGCGTCACGACAGCCTTGCCGTCTGCAACTTCAACCTTGCTGGCAAACGTTGCCTGCGGCCAGTCGAGCATGGCTGCGAGCATCTGCCCGGTCTGGTTTGCATCATCATCAATCGCCTGCTTGCCCAGAATAATCAGGGAAGGCTCTTCTTTCGCTGCGAGTTCCTTGAGCAGCTTGGCGACGGCCAGGGGCTGCAATTCAGCATCAGTCTGAACCAGAATTCCACGATCCGCACCAATCGCCATTGCAGTGCGCAGGGTTTCCTGGCACTGGGCGACACCGCAGGACACAGCAACGATCTCGCTTACGACACCCTTTTCTTTCAGGCGGGTGGCCTCTTCAACAGCGATCTCGTCAAACGGGTTCATGGACATCTTGACGCTAGCGATATCCACGCCTGACTGATCCGACTTAACTCGCACTTTGACGTTGTAGTCCACAACGCGCTTTACCGGCACCAACACCTTCATCTATGGTTCTCCAGAGATTTATCAACAGAAACTGAGAGACAGCACAAATCCGTGCCAAGCACGTCCGACAATGTGAATTCCCCGAAAACGGACCAGCATGCGGGCAAAAAATAACTGCTATACCGTAATTATCACCTGCGATCATTTTGACCGGCCAGATAGCTGGAACGTTGATTTTCTGTCTAATTGTCCGGAGATTTTACAACTTTGCGAGAGCCTTGACATGAGCAACCACGCTGCGCCCTAAAGCAGAGAGGTTATATCCTCCTTCAAGCATACTCACAATCCGACCTGCGCTATGAGTCTGAGCCACCTTGAGCAACCGGTTGGTGAGCCATGCATAGTCATCCTCAACCAAGCCTAGCTGGGCCAGATCGTCCTCCCGATGCGCATCAAACCCTGCTGATATAAAAATCATCTGTGGCATGAATGCATCCAGCCTGGGCAGCCAGTGCTCCTCGACCAGCTTTCTGATTACATCACCTCTGGAATAGGCAGGCACTGGAATATTGACCATGTTGTCAGCAACATTCTCCACACCTGAGTTCGGGTATAGCGGATGCTGAAAGAAGCTGCACATCAGAACCCTCGAATCCCCGCCAAAGATATTCTCCGTCCCGTTGCCGTGATGCACGTCGAAGTCGATGATGGCAACGCGCTCGAGACCATGGCGGTCCAGTGCGTGCGCCGCCGCCACGGCAACGTTATTGAAGAAACAGAATCCCATGCTTTTTGCGCGCTCAGCATGATGTCCGGGCGGGCGCACAGCACAAAAGGCCGTCGAGGCCCGTCCACCCAGGATCTCTTCAACGGCCAGTACACCACTGGCCGCTGCATGTCTGGCAGCTGTGAGAGAATAAGGATTGAGCATCGTATCGGGATCCACTTCAGCCAGACCTTGCTGGGGAACCATGCGTTGCAGCCGATCAATATAATCTCGAGCATGCACCCGAATCAGGGTCTCGTCATCAACCGGAGCCGGAACCTCCATCTCCTGGACGTAATTGATGAGACCACTGGCCAGCATCTGGTCAGAAATGGCGTCAAGACGCTCCGGACATTCGGGGTGTCCCGGGCCCATTTCGTGCATCTTGCACGTTGAGTGTGTAATGTAGAGTGTCAGCATGGAATGATTATGTCGCCCACTCTAAGAATATTGCAACTGGTTCCTGCAATACTCCTGTCAGCTGGATGTGCAACCTCCGTTTCTCAGGAGTCTACACCCAACGCGGACTATGCAGCAGCCCCTGCCGAAGTTTCCCTGACCGATACGAAGCACTCAACAGGCCGACCCACTTTGGACGGACCATCCGCTGACGAGGTACTTTCACAACCCCTGTCCGGATTCATGGCTCGCTCGGATGTGCAAGCTTTCTACAGAAAACTGATCTCGGAGCGTGATCTGCCTGCGCAGTCTGTTGCTGACCTACTCGCGAACGCCCAGTTTCAGCCAACAACGGTTCGCCTCATGACACCTCGTGCTGCAGGAGGCGGACGGATTGTGCGGGACTGGCCTACTTACAGGAAACGGTTCGTGGAACCTGTGCGCATCGAACGCGGTATTGCGTTCATGCAGCAGTACCACGATCAGCTCAAGGTCGCAGAAAACAGGTACGGCGTACCGGCCAGCATCATTGCTGCGATCATAGGAGTCGAGACGCTATACGGCAGTCACATGGGTAACTTTCGGGTTCTGGATTCCATCACAACACTGGCTTTCAACTATCCTGAGCACCCGCGCCGGGATGAGCGGGTGAATCTGTTTCGAAATCAGCTTTCGGATCTGATTGAACTGCACGTCGACGGCCGACTCGATGCGAACAAGCAGCTTGGATCGTTTGCCGGGGCAATCGGCATTCCTCAATTCATGCCGACCAGCATCAAGGAGTATGCGGTTTCAACCAATCCGCAACAACGTGTCAACCTTGAGTACAACGTTGACGATGCCATTCTGTCAGTTGCGAATTTTTTACGTCGGCATGGATGGGTGCCTGGTGCCCCCGTGTTTGCTCCCGCAAGGCTGCCAACTGATGCGAGCCATCTAGTTGACGGGGGTCTTTCGCCAAACACGACTTGGGCTCAGCTGCTCAAGGAGGGAGCCAGACTCAACCCTGGCGCTAGTGCTCAGTCCTGGGCCCATCTGCCACTAGGGTGATTGACCTTCCAACCGCCAGAACCGGACAGGTGGAATACCGTGTTGCCACACCCAACTTTTTTGCGCTGACGCATTACAACCGCAGCTATTTCTACGCAACGTCGGTTGCTGAACTGGCCCAAGCCATCTCGCAATAGAGATAGCCGAGCCAGCATGACGCCTGAGCCCGGAGTCGGACGCCACATCGGACCGGCTGTATGTTCAGAAACCTGGCGTCAGAGCTGCTGATTGAAGATCCCTGTTGAGAGGTACCGGTCGCCGCGATCACAAACGATAAACACAATAGTCGAGTTTCTGACGCGTGAAGCGACGCGCAGTGCTGCAACCAAAGCACCGGCTGCTGAAACACCTGCGCAAATCCCTTCAATCGCGGCGAGCTGTCTGGTCATGTCTTCCGCTTCTAGTTGCTCAATGATTTCGAACTGATCTACTTTTGATCGATCATAGATCTTCGGGAGGTACGCCTCTGGCCACGCCCGGATTCCGGGTATCTGTGAGCCCTCGGCCGGTTGCGCGCCCACAATCTGTATATCGGCGTTGCGAGACTTGAGATAACGAGACGTGCCCATGATGGTTCCGGTGGTTCCCATGGCACTTACAAAATGCGTGACCTGTCCACTAGTCTGGTTCCAGATCTCCGGTCCTGTCGTCTTGAAGTGAGCCAATGGATTGTCCGGGTTAGCGAACTGATCCAGAACCTTGCCCTTGCCTTCTTTCTCCATTTGCGCAGCAAGATCACGGGCAAACTCCATCCCACCTTTCTCTGCTGGCGTCAATATCAACTCCGCGCCATAGGCAGTCATAGACGCACGACGCTCAAGCGAGAGGTTGTCAGGCATGATCAGTATCATCTTGTAGCCACGCATCGCAGCCACCATTGCCAGTGCAATGCCTGTATTGCCACTGGTTGCCTCGATCAGCGTATCGCCTGGCTTGATCTCCCCGCGCTTTTCAGCTTCGACGATCATGGATAGTGCCGGACGGTCCTTGACCGATCCAGCCGGATTGTTGCCTTCCATCTTGGCCAGAATGACATTTCCACGGGCTTCACCAAGGTCTCCAGGAAGCCGTTGCAAGCGGATCAGTGGCGTCTTGCCGACAGTCTGCTCAATCGTTGGGTATTGCGAAAAATCGTTCATCAGAGATCCGGGAGGTTCTTAACATCAATATTCGCGCCGGAAACACCACAACTGTCCTTCCAGCACACGTAGTCGAAATTCTAGTGGCAATGACACGTCTGTCGCTGATTGCCACCAGCAAAATGTACACTTCCGTCGACTCTAGCACTTTTTACGGAAGGTCAATCAACGCAGGGGTAACCTTGCGCTCACCTCGCGCCCTTGCCTTGTCAGGTCTGGCCTGGTCGCGCCTGCCTGATGTCAATCGGCGCGAACGCGTACGCCGCTTTGAGTGTCGTTTGCCACATTCTTCGAGACGGCCTGGATTTCCCGTTTCGCCGTAGCCAAACTCCGTGGAAGTACTAAATTGCCTCTTGGCCTGTCTTCGCCCACGGCGAACTCCGGAGCGATACCGGCAAGCACTCGCTCCCCTGCCTGCAGCAGACTCTCGCGCAGGCGCGGAGTGTGACTGTCTGGCTATCAGAACAGTCGAATGCGCTCCTGCCTGAGTTTGAATGACCGCATCATCTTTCGACCTTGCGCTCGACCAGGCATTCAATGAGGTTCCCTGCACAGTCGCTAAAAGCAACACGCTGGCCACTGCTCTGCCAAGTCTCGATGCGAATCCTCTGTTCGCCTGGCCGACAAGACCATCGCAACCAATTGTTCGTAGAGACAGCCACAAAAGCCGTTTCCACAGATAGCCAATGCCACCCTTACCCTTAAAAAATGAAGCGGCGGCCTGATTATGTAAGCTGAGCATAGAAGAGTGTCATCGCAATCAAGAGATGCCAATTCTTCCACCCCGAGCGCATATCGATCAGTCGTGTTGTCCGCCTTTATCCACTGTGATTCATGCTGCAGAATCGAGCATCAGATGTCCATTGCTGACCTGGTACCGAATGTAGTCCGCAACACCTGACTGTACGCTTTTGAATTCTGCTGTGTATCCGCTTGCCCTCAAGGCACTCATGTCTGCCTGGGTGTAGCTCTGGTAACGTCCTTTGAGATCGTCAGGAAAAGGAACGTACTGGATCAAGCCCTCGTTCACCAGATCGCCTAGCGATAGCTTTTCCTGCCCCCTCAACTCTCTCAGGGTATTCACCACCGAAGACGCCACGTCATTGAAAGGCTGGGCACGCCCTGTCCCGCAATTGAAGATCCCGTTGATTTCCGGGTGTTCCAGAAAATGCAGATTGACCGATACGACATCATCAACTGAAATGAAGTCCCGCATCTGTCCACCGTCATCGTATCCATCCCAGCCAGCAAACAATCTGACACTACCAGAGGTCAGAAACTGGTTCATATTGTGGAACGCCACAGAAGCCATCCGACCCTTATGCTGCTCGTGCGGCCCATACACATTAAAGTATCGTAGTCCGACAGCCTGCGCTGCGAGCCTGTCGGACCGACCGCGAACGACCTGATCAAACAGGAATTTTGAATATCCATAGACGTTCAGTGGCTTCTCATTGGCCAGCGCCTCGACATAGTTCGGTCCGGCGCCATAGACAGCTGCAGACGATGCATAAATGAAAGGGACTCGCCGCGACTGAGCCCATTCGAACAACTCGCGGGTGACGCGGTAGTTGTTGTCCATCATGTATTGACCGTTGCGCTCCGTCGTATCCGAGCACGCTCCCTGGTGGAAGACAGCCTCTACCTTACTCAGTGCATTCTCAGTGACGAGACGTCGAAACTCGTCCTTGTGAAGGTAATCTGCCACCTGACAGCCAACCAGATTCACAAACTTGTCTCCGTCCGTCAGGTCGTCGACCGCCAGAATATTTCTGTACCCGCGGGCATTGAGTCCCCGTACCAGATTGGACCCGATAAACCCCGCTGCCCCAGTCACGATAATCATTCCATTTCCTCCGCTGTAACGGTCGATGTTCCTAATTTGCCGACTACGATGCCTCCTGCGCGGTTGGCCCATCGCATGGCTGTGTCCCAGGATGCGCCTACCGCCTTCATCACAGCAAGGGTCGCCAGCACGGTGTCACCCGCTCCCGACACATCGAAGACTTCGTGCGCCAGCGCGTCGACATGATCTCTACTATCCTCTGTAAAGAGCGTCATGCCTTGTTCGGAGCGTGTGACGAGCAAAGCTTCAAGCGAGAGCAATTTTCTGAGCGCCTGCGCCTTTCTCTCAAGCTCATCCTCATCAGTCCAGGAACCGACCGCCTGCTGCATCTCGAGTCGATTTGGTGTGACAAGGCCAGCACCACGATAACGTGTGTAATCCGATCCTTTGGGATCGACAAGCACGAGCACACCGGCCTCCTGAGCTGCAACGATAAGTTCCTGCACTCGACCAAGGGCGCCTTTTGCATAGTCAGACAGAATCAGAACATCTGCACTGTCAAGTTGGGCCCTCGCAATCTGATTCAATCTGGCAACACAATCTGATGTTGGTGCCTGCTCAAAATCCACCCGGACCATCTGCTGCTGACGGGCGATGACCCGCATCTTGACGATGGTTGGAAACGAGTCGTCCTCGACCAGCGCATGAGTGACTCCATCCTCGTCCAACAGCTTCTGAACTTTTTCACCAGCCTCATCACGACCAACAATTCCGATCAGCGTGACTTGAGCACCCAGTGCGCGCGCGTTTCTTGCTACGTTTGCTGCGCCTCCCAGGCGGTCCTCTCTACGTGCGACATGCACAACCGGAACAGGTGCCTCGGGTGAGATCCGTTCAACTTCTCCGAACCAATATCGGTCCAGCATGATGTCACCCACGACCAGAATGCGTGCTTCACGGATCTGTTCACGCGGAAACTTGTTCATCATCTTGCGCGGGAAACCCCGGCCTTGATGCCGGGGCAGGGATAGCGCAGCACGAATCACGTGCCCTCTTGATCCCGCATCTCCATTCAATATTGCTATCTTCTTGTTGCGGAAACTTTCCCGTAGCTGTCTGGATCGAGAAAGCCAGGAGTTGAGTCTCCGGGCTCCACCCTCAGACAAAATATTCACAGTTGTCCAACAGCAAAGCCACCGACCACGAAACCAATCGGCAGAGGAAGAAACTGATTCGCTCTGCAGCATGTTCCTTTCTTAAGGTGAAGTGAGTGAAGACAACTCTTCAAGCCGTCGAGGAGGGTATGTTTCCCAGCCATGACATCCCGGACACTGCCAATAATACTGGCGTGCCTGAAAACCGCACACACGGCATGCGTATCTGTCCAGTCTTTTGGTGTGTCGATTGACAAGCTGATGTACGAGCGCGGGTTCAAGAGAAAAATCCTCACCCTTGCTGACAGCCACAGCACCGTCCTGCTTTGCTTCGACCCCGAGGGCGCGATCCAGTGCCAGCAAACTTGGATGACTTGTCAGCGCCGAACGCATGAACTCCCAGGCGGCCTGGCTTCCGTGCAGATGATGCAACATTCTGAACACGACGCTGGCAAGGTCCAGAGATGGAAATTTGCGATAGTGTTCAAGCAACCGGTTCAGCAGTAGCTCACACTCACCGGTCCGCTGAAAACTGGCTTCAAGGCTTTCCGCCACCAGACTGGCATACTCGGGGGCATCACTGAGGATTTCGAGCAAAGATTTGCGTTGCGCTTTCGTGTCACCGTTTCTTCCGGCGATCTCTGCCAGAATCATGAGTATCCGGGCTTTCGATGCACTGGTCGGCGTCTGTTCGGACTTTACAGCCTGCTCGGCCAGACGGATAGCTCCCATCGCATCGTCCAGACCAGGTGGATTACTGCTTAAAGCAATCTCGGCCATTTCGCAGTGATAGTGAACACTCTGGGCAATCGGTTCGCCCGTCAGTCTTCCAAGTTTACTGACCGCCTCGATCGCCCGGGGCCAGTCATGCTCGGACTCATAGATACGCACGAGCGCCCTGACTGCCTGTTCGTTAAAGGCTGTGTCCTGTAACTCCTTGTACGCCATTTCTGCCCTGTCAAGCATGCCAGCTTTCAGAAAGTCCTGTGCAATCTCGTGAAGGGCGTGTTCACGGTCACGAGCAGGCAGATCAGAGCGAGACAACAGACTTTGATGAACTCGAATCGCCCGTTCCATCTCACCGCGTCTGCGGAACAAGCTACCAAGCGCAAAGTGCAACTCAGTCGTCTCAGGGTCAAGCTTCGCAACCTCGACGAAAGCGTCAATTGCCCTGTCCGGTTGCTCGTTTAAAAGAAAGTTCAATCCTCTGAAATATGAATCAGGCAGGTTTCTGCTTTCATTGAGCATATGACGCAAGTCGAACCGGGCTGCAAGCCAGCCCAATCCGAATAACAGCGGCATGAAAATAAGCCACCAGGATTCAAAGTCCATTTTCTATCGCTATTCAAAGAGGCGTTGTGCCTGATGGTGATGTCGGTGAGACTACGCTCGCTGACGATTCCCCTGTCGGGTTGCCAGGCTTGGTACTCGCGCGCGCAAGATCCTTGCGCAAGCGGCCAGATTCACGCCAGCGTTTCCATCTTCCGGGCAACATCAATACTGCGCCAAAAGCAGTTCCCGCTACAAATGCCAGCAGGATGACCACAATCAGTGGGACATCTGCCAGACGGTATCCGTCATAGAAAATTACGTCCACCGGCGTGATGTTCTTGAATGCAAAAAAGAGAACCGCTATAAAAATAACGAGGCGAATGGTCCAGACCACATATCTCATGACGATCACTCCAGGGTGTCAGGGTACGGAAACAGTCGTAGAAGGAGCTAATTGGACATTGTATAACCGTGTTGGCAAGCATCCGGCTCAAGAAAGCCATACTCCCCTCACTTTGGGTCTGACAGGTCACCAAATCGGCATAGGGGGTAGCCCGTAGGCTACACCCCTGCCACACCTCCCGGCATGCGGGCCCGCACCGGGCGGTTCGAGAAGTTGAGGTCATGAGAGTCGGGGTAGACCCAGCCGGTCAAAGTACGCAATCATCAGAACGCCATTGAGGGTCTTCGCGCTGTTGGTAAGCGAACGGTGAACACATATTGAGGGCAAATCCAGGATGGCCGATCATGTTGGCATGTAACTCTTCAGGACATGCCCATGACCGAGCTCCACTCTGCGGTGAACCCACCAACGTCGCGTCGCCGATATAGCGCGCAATTCAAATCCGATGCTGTCCAGGCCTGTCTGGCTCCCGGTGCGGTCATCGCCCACGTCGCCAGGCAACTCGGCATCAACTACAAGATGCTCGGTCACTGGGTCAATCGCCACCGACGGCAGTTGGCGCAGGACAAGCCCGCGTTTGTCCTCTGGTCACCTTCAGAGCGCGAGCCGATCCCGGATCAGGCTTTGAGTTCGCCGCCACAAATGCATCGTGAGCCTATTCGTGTGAGTTGCTCACGTGGCAATCAACAAGTGAGGATCGAATGGCCGGTGAGTGATGGCCAGCAATGTGCCGAGTTCTTGCGGGAGTGGCTGCGATGATGCGCATCGAACAATACTGGCTCGCGCGCGACCCGATCGATATGCGCGCAGGCATGGAAACCATGCTGGGCAAGGTCGTGTCGGTGTTTGGTGCAGCCCAGGCTCATCACGCCTATTTGTTTACCAATCGACGAGGCAACCGGATCAAGGTTCTGATCACCGATGGGTTTGGGGTCTGGGTGGCCGCACGACGGTTGCATGATGGTGGGTTTACCTGGACGCAATCGACGGGTAGTAGCCGGTTGGAGATGACCCAAAGTCAGTTCGATGCACTGGTGCTCGGGCTGCCTTGGCAGCGGGTGTCGAAGGGCGAGATCGTACGCTATGCGTAGCGATTTCACGACTCAGATTTGACCGAATTTCTCTATATAAATCAATTGGCAATTGTGCCAATGGCGAGATACTTTCGCGCATGTAATACTGTTTCCCATGATCACTGACACCACCGCATTGGAGCACTTGGACGAGCAGGCCCTCAGGCGCCTGGCGCAAGAACTCATGTCGACTGTCGGTGCACAATCCCAGGTGCTGGCCGAGCACGAACGGGTACTGCGTGAGCGTGATCAGTTGATCAACGAGAAGGATCTCAAGATCGCTCGCCTCACCCAGGAGATTGCAGTGTATCGACGCTGGCGCTTTGACAAGCGCAGCGAAGCCTTCAAGGGCGCGCAACGCAGCCTGTTTGACGAAGACATCGATGCGGACCTGGCTGCCATGCAGGCTGAACTGGCCGCTTTGTTGCCCAAGAACGACAAACCGGCTGCACCCAAGGACAAACCCAGGCGCAACACATTTCCGCCGGAACTGCCTCGCACCGAGTTCCATCACGAGCCTGAGACCACCACCTGTGGATGTGGCTGTGCGCTCAAGCGTATTGGCGAAGATGTCAGCGAGAAGCTGGACTACACGCCGGGCGTGTTTACGGTGGAACGTCACATCCGCGGCAAGTGGGCTTGTGCCGCTTGCCAGACGCTAACCCAGGCACCGGTGCCCCCACACATCATCGACAAGGGCATCCCGACCCCCGGTCTGCTAGCCCATGTCATGGTGGCCAAGTATCAGGACCATCTGCCTTTGTACCGTCAGGAGCGCATCTTCGGACGAGCTGGCCTGGAGATTCCGCGTTCGACATTGTCGCAATGGGTCGGTGTCTGTGGTGTGCGCTTGCAACCCCTGGTTGATGCATTACGCCAGTGCATGCTAAAGCTGCCAGTGTTGCATGCCGATGAAACCCACGTGCCGATGCTCAAACCCGGTTCGGGCAAGACCCATCGCTCGTTTATCTGGACATACGTCTCGGGTCGGTTCGAGCAGCTCAAAGCTGTCATTTACGAGTTCCATGACAATCGGGGCAAAGTCAATCCCGAGTCGTTTCTGGCAGGCTGGAAAGGTCAGTTGGTTTGCGACGCCTATGGTGGTTACCACGGTCTGATGGCCGAGGGTGTGACGCACATTGGTTGCATGGCGCATGCCAGAAGATATTTCTTCGACTTGCACAAGGCAACGGGTAGTGATGTGGCTGATCAGGCGCTGGTGATCATCCGGGAGCTCTACAACATCGAACGGGATTGCAAGGATCTTGATACTCAGGCGCGATGGCGAATCAGGCAAACTCGCAGCAAACCGATCATGGAAAGATATCGTGCCTGGCTGGTATCCCAGCGACTGCTCGCAACAGATGGCACGCAGTTGGCCAAGGCGATCGACTATAGCCTGAAGCATTGGCCGGCATTGGTTCGCTATCTGGAGGACGGTCAGCTGCCGATAGACAATAATTCAGCTGAGTCCGAAATTCGTCCAGTTGCCGTGGGCCGCTCCAATTGGCAATTCGCCGGATCCTTGCGCGCAGGAAAGCGTGCCGCAGCGGTGATGAGTCTGATCCAGAGTGCTCGCCTGAACGGGCATGATCCTTACGTCTATTTGAAAGACATCTTCACGCGACTGCCCACTCATCCGAACAGTCGGATTGAAGAACTGCTGCCTCACAACTGGACCGCACCGACAGTTTGAGCTCTGTCAACCTGTCTTGCCCGGACGCTTACCGCTGTTGCGCCACCATCGCCGTGAGTTTGCGGCAATCCTGTGCGCTTGCACATGACTGGCCCCCATGGCGATGAGTTCCCGGTACATGGTCTTGCCACGCTTGCATTGCCTGCGCTTGATGGCCCGCAGCCGGTGACGTATCCATTGATCCAGCTCTCGCCAGACTCCTGGAGTTTGCGCCAGTTGGAAGTAGGCCTTCCAGCCAAGAATGTACGGGCGTAGCCGATCGACGATCTGCTGCATGCTTTGTCCGGCACTGCGACGGGTCAGACTCCGGATCTGATGTTTGAACTTGTCCAGAGCTTTTGTCGCCACCTTGCGCTTGACGACCCCTCTCGGAGCCCGCCAGAGACTGTACCCAAGGAACTTGCGCTGACTGAACACACTGGCCACCGCACTTTTGGTCTCGTTGACCTTGAGCCGCAGCTTTGTGTAAAGCTTTCGCAGCACGGCCATCACCCGCTCACCCGCGCGACGACTTGCGACGTACACATTGCAGTCATCGGCATATCGGGCGAACCGATGGCCTCGCCGTTCCAGTTCCTTGTATGCGATTTCTGTTCGTCGGCTCGCAACTTACGCTCCACGCTTCCTTTCCACGATCGGTCACCCTTTCGCAGTTGCGCTTCACTTTGCTCACTGTGACCAGCTCGCAGCGGGACTTGCACCCGCAGGTGTGCGCCCATGCTGGGCGCACAATAGAAAATGCACGTACAGAAAACTGTACGTGCAACACAGAACCACGACTCAGAACCGCCACTCGTCGAAAACGGACGAAATGTACCGTTCGCCCATCAGCCCCAGAAAACGATCAGCGCTGAAGCGAACTATCTACCTGCTCGCGCAACTGCTTACCCGCCTTGAAGTGCGGCACTTTTTTACCTGGCACCAATACCTGCTCGCCTGTCTTGGGATTACGTCCAACTCTCGGAGCGCGCTCCGAGAGGGAAAAACTCCCAAAACCCCGAATCTCGATACGTTGCCCATTCGCGAGCGAACGAACCATCGCATCGATGATCGTCTTGACAGCGATGTCGGCATCTGCCGCGGAGAGTTGTGGATGACTCTCCGCGAGTGCCGTGATCAGTTCCGATTTTGTCACGGTCAAACCAACTTATTCGCCGTCTCTGGCCTGATCGAGCTTGGCCTTGAGCAACGCACCAAGGTTCGTCGTTCCGCTTGTTGCTCCCGCTTCAGACATCCGCTGCAGTGTTTCGGCAGTCTCCGCATTGTCACGTGCCTTGATTGACAATTGAATCGAGCGACTCTTACGGTCAACGTTGACGATCATTGCATCCACACTGTCGCCTTCTTTCATGACTGTTGTTGCATCGTCTACGCGGCCTGCACCCATCTCGGATGCACGCAGGTAGCCTTCAACATCCACTGACAGCGTGACGACAGCACCTTTAGCATCAACTGCCTTGACCGTACCCTGAACAACAGCGCCCTTGTCATGTGTCGAAACGAAATTGTTAAACGGATCGCCTTCGAGTTGCTTGACACCAAGCGAGATACGCTCTTTGTCGGTGTCAATGGCGAGAACAACTGCTTCGATCTCGTCACCCTTCTTGAAGTTACGAACAGCCTCTTCGCCCGATTCGGACCAGGAGAGGTCTGACAGGTGAACCAGTCCGTCGATACCGCCAGGCAGACCAACGAAGACACCAAAGTCAGTGATCGACTTGATTGCACCGCTAACCTTGTCGCCACGCTTGAAGTTGGTTGCAAAGTCTTCCCATGGGTTGGGACGACACTGCTTCATGCCCAGCGAGATGCGGCGACGGTCTTCGTCGATCTCCAGAACCATGACCTCGACTTCCTCTCCGAGCGTCACGACCTTGCGTGGATCCACGTTCTTGTTGGTCCAGTCCATTTCTGAAACGTGAACCAGACCTTCGATACCGGCTTCAACTTCAACGAATGAACCGTAATCGGTCAGGTTGGTAACCTTGCCGAACAGACGGGTTCCCTGTGGGTAGCGACGCGAGAGGCCGATCCATGGATCTTCGCCAAGCTGCTTCACGCCCAGAGAGACACGGCTCTTTTCCTGGTCGAACTTGAGCACTTTCGCTTCGATTTCCTGACCAACCGACAGAACTTCCGAAGGATGACGGACACGGCGCCAGGCCATGTCGGTAATGTGCAACAAGCCATCGATACCACCAAGGTCTACGAACGCACCGTAATCGGTGATGTTCTTGACGATACCCTTGATGACGATACCCTCTTCCAGCGTCTCGAGAAGCTTCTGACGCTCCTCACCCATGTTCGCTTCAAGCACTGCACGACGTGACAAGACGACGTTGTTGCGCTTGCGATCAAGCTTGATAACCTTGAACTCGAGCGTCTTGCCTTCGTACGGGGTCGTGTCCTTGACAGGACGGGTATCCACCAGCGAACCCGGAAGGAATGCACGAATACCGTTGGTCATCACGGTCAGGCCGCCCTTGACCTTGCCTGTGATGGTTCCAGAAACGAGTTCGTTGTTCTCTAGAGCCTGCTCAAGCGACAGCCAAGCTGACAAGCGCTTGGCGCGATCACGCGAAAGAATGGTATCTCCGTAGCCGTTTTCAAGCGAGTCAATCGCGACGGAAACGAAATCACCTTCAGATACTTCGAGTTCACCCTGGTCGTTCAGGAACTCTTCAAGAGGGATCAGCGCTTCTGACTTCAGGCCCGCGTTCACAACCACGAAGTTGTGATCAACGCGGATGACTTCAGCCGAGATCACCTCGCCTGATTTCATATCCTGGTCTTTAATGCTTTCAGCAAACAGGTCTGCGAAACTTTCGCCGCCTGTCAAGTTCTCGATAATGGGTTGAGTTGACATGTAAGGAATATCCGAATTGCCCATAGGGCTGGAAATCACGCCCCCTAAAACGAGGGCGGTGTTAATAATCAAGACCGCTTTCACGCTCACAGATCCCGAGAATCGGCGCAACCTGAAAGGGTATCCCTGCACTCTGCCAAGAACAAAGGAACTGTGTCAAACCGGGCATCCCGGAGCATCAGGGAAGAACCAAAAACTGTTCCTGCCAGAGCTTACAATTCTCCGATTTCAGAGTGAACTCAGAAATTTAGCAGATTTTCTTTTTTTGATCAAGCTCTTAGATCGCGCACAGCATACGGTTCTCTGAGAAATCTGTCCTGAAATGTCGTCAGGGTAACAAGACAAATACAGGCAGATGACATAACCAGACTCACCCGCCAAGCAGGCCCAGCCAAAACGCGGGCCTGCTCCCAACCTTGCCGCAAGGACTCCCCGGCGCTGTCTGTTACAACAGAGCCGAGTCAGGACATTGACGCCACAGCGCCAGAACACGCTCGACCGTTTGCTCGACCGTCAGCGCTGATGAGTCGATGACATATGCATCCTCAGCAGGTTTGAGCGGAGCCACCAACCGGTTCATGTCACGCTCATCCCGTGCCTTCAGGTCAGCGAGGATGATTTCGTAGTCGGCCGATTCACCTTTCTCGACCAACTGGCGGTAACGCCTGTGCGCCCTGGCATCGACATCAGCCAAGAGAAATATCTTGAGCGGTGCATCTGGAAACACCACTGTTCCCATATCACGGCCGTCAGCGACCAGGCCAGGCCAGGTGCGAAACGCTCTTTGTCGCTCCAGCAGCCCCTGCCTCAAGACGGGCTCCTTGGCTAGCTCTGATGCCAGATTGCCAACATTCTCATGACGAATACTGGAAGTGACATCAACACCATCGAGCAATATCCGACCCTGTTCAAAATGGATACGCATCTCCCTGGCGAGATCGCTGATTCGAGTCAAGTCCGTGAGTACGACATCATGGTTCATCACAGTCAGCGCAGCGAGACGGTAGATTGCCCCGCTGTCTAACACATGCCAACCAAGAACCGCCGCGACACGCAAGGCCACTGTACCCTTGCCTGACGCCGTCGGACCATCCAGGGCAATAACGGGAGCACAGGTGTTCGAAAGCATTTCAACTTACCAGAGATTTGTACACATCAAAGTAACCAGGAAAGGTCTTCGATACACAGTCCGGATCTTCAATTGTCAGGGGAACCGGACCGAAGGCTGCTAATGAAAAGCACATCGCCATGCGATGATCGTCGTAGGTGTGGATGGAGGCAGATCGCCACGCATCGGCGGCAATCGGCTCAACCATCAACCAGTCATCTCCAGCCTCGACACGGGCACCAAGCTTGCTCAGCTCGTTTCGCATCGCTTCAATCCTGTCAGTTTCCTTGACTCTCCAGCTTGCAATATTACGCAGCCAGCACGGACCATCCGCATAAATTGCCAGTACAGCAGCGGTCATGGCGGCATCGGGAATCAGGTTGAAATCTGCGTCGAACGCTCTCAAGCGCTCACCCTCGGCGACACGCGGCCCGGTCACCTGAATCGACTGTTCCCCCAGCTCCACTGTCGCCCCCATAGCCTGCACGTGGTGCGCGAATTTCACATCACCCTGAATACTGCTCCGGCCGATACCGTGAACGGTGACAGCCCCCCTCCGAGCAGACCGAGCCCAAAGAAATAGGAAGCTGAGGATGCGTCGCCTTCAACGCGCATAAGTCCGGGAGACTGGTACCGGGCATCACGACTGATACGGTAGGAGGGTGAGCCATCTTGCTGCACCTGACGGGCAACAACGACCCCGAAACGACTCATCATGTTCAGGGTAATATCGATATAGGGCTGCGAAATCAGTTGGCCCTCGACTTCAATGATCAGATCCTCACCAGTCCTGGCGGTAACAAGCGGTGCTGCCATCAAAAGCGACGTCAGGAACTGACTTGAGACTGATCCTTTGACCTGAACTCGCTGCCCAGCGATCGAACCTGCCTGAATGTGCAGCGGTGGATAGCCAGTCTGACCGATATAGTCTACCTTTGCTCCCAGCGAACGCAACGCATCAACCAAGTCACCAATCGGACGCTCGTGCATGCGCGGAACGCCAGATAGCCGGTAGTCACCACCGGCGAAAGCCAGTGCAGCGGTCAACGGCCTGAAAGCAGTACCTGCATTGCCGAGAAACAGATTGGCAGTGACCGCCCCCAGACCTGGCTGTCCGTCCACACAGACAACATCCGCCGCCTCTTGCTGCACTTGCACTCCTAATTGCTTGAGTGCGGCCAGCATCACCCGTGTGTCATCCGAGTCCAGCAATCCTTCAATCCGGGTCCGCCCCTCAGACAGCGCCGCAAGTAGCAACACCCGGTTGGAAATACTTTTTGAGCCTGGCAGCGTCACGTGCCCACACGCGTTGCGCACTGGAGCCAGCACCAGTGACTCGCTTCGATTCATGACCTCTCCTGCTCCCACTGGCGTCGGCGCTCTGCACTCTCACGTAACATTTGCTCGATCCAGTCAAAATCTCCCTTCGCGAGAGCATCTTTTGCCTCGGACAAGAGTGCGTGCAAACTGTCAATCTGATGCAGCATCGCCGGCCGATTGGCGACAAAAATATCACGCCACATTTCCTCCGAACCCTGAGCGATCCGTGAAAAATCAGCAAAACCTGCACCCGCCATCTTGAAGTCAACATCCGCGTTCACGTCACGCGCAACTTGCAGAACATAAAGGCTGGCAAGCCAATGAGGCAGATGACTGATCGCTGCAACGACCTCGTCGTGTTGATGCACATCCAGCCGATGCAATCGGGCACCACAGGTTCGCCAGGCTGACTCAACGTAACTGACGGTATCTTGTGCATTCTCCTCGAGAGGGCACACAATCACATTACGATTCCGGTAAAGGTCGGCGTACGCCGCCTGTGGTCCGAACATGTGAGAACCAGCCATGGGATGTGCCGGAACAAACTGCCCTATCCGGTTTCCCAGCGTTGCCCGGGCAGCTGACACAACATTTCCCTTCGTACTGCCACCGTCTGTGATGACGACACGATCAGACAAGTGATCTGCAAGTTCCCGGAACACTGACTCAAACGCACAAACGGGTGCAGCCACCATGATCAGGTCAGCCTGCTCGGCTGCCTGTCTCGATGAAACGGCCTCATCGATGATTCCAAGTTCTCTGGCCTGCTCAAGTGTTTCGGGCCTTCGTCCCACTCCAAGTACCCGCTCCACGACACCAGCCTTTCTGAGTCCAAGGGCAAACGATCCGCCGATAAGACCCACGCCTATGACCGCAAGAGTTCCTATCTTCAGTTCCTGCGCCATTAGTTCCCCTTGCCATGTGTCGCCATAATATCCTTGAGCGCCTCGATAAACCGGGCGTTCTCCTGCTCCAGTCCGATCGACACCCGCAACCACTCCGGCAAGCCATCTGATGCAACCGGACGCACGATTACGCCACGCTTGAGTAGTTCCTGATTAACCATAGCTGCATCCCCGACTCTGACCAGCACAAAATTGGCATAACTCGGAACAAACTCCAGGTCTAACTGTGCGAATGCAGTCTCAAGCTGGTTCTTGCCACTTGCATTGACCCTTGCGCTTTCTGCGAGGAAAGCCTCGTCCTGAAAGGCAGCCATGGCAGCTGCTTGTGCGAGCGTGTTGACATTGAAAGGCTGACGCACCCGTGCCAGCAACTCGGTCAAAGCGGGCTGCGCCAAGGCATAGCCTACACGCAATCCCGCCAGCCCATAAGCCTTTGAAAAGCTGCGTGAAACCAACAGATTACTGTACTGCCTGACCAGTTCCACACTATCGACTCTCAACTCGGGCAGCAAGTACTCGTTGTAGGCTTCGTCAAGCACAACCACAACCCGGTTGCCATGCCGCTTCTCAATCTCTGCAAGAAACCAGGCAATCGACTCTTTAGTCAGAAACGTCCCTGTCGGATTGTTCGGGTTGGCAATGAAAACGACCTTGGTTGTCTGGTCAATAGCCTCAAGCATGGCCGGCAGATCATGGCCGTAATCCTTTGCTTTGATCATGATGTGGCGGGCGCCGCGCGCCTGTGTCGCAAGCCGGTAAACCACGAAGGAGTATTCCGAATAGACGGCTGAACTTTCGTGATCCAGCAACGCCATGCCGACCATCTCGAGGATGTCGTTCGATCCGTTACCGAGTGTGATCCAGCTTGCCGGAACTCTGAGTCTGGTCGATATCAGCTGCTTGAGCTCATACCCCCCCGGATCGGGATAGCGACCAAGGCCGCTCACTGCATCAGCAATTGCCTGTCGGGCCGAGTCAGGCATGCCAAGCGGGTTCTCGTTTGACGCCAGTTTGACGACAGCGTCTGGGCTGAGCCCAAACTCACGCACCAGATCGTCGATTGGCTTGCCCGGAATGTAGGGTTGAATAGCAGTGATATGTGATGGCGCGGCCAACTCACGTTTCGTTTGACTCATTGCTTGACGCTCTTGCTGTTAGGTCAGATGCTATTGCCTTGGATAGGAACCAAGAACCTTGAAGTAGGCACAACGATGCTGCAATTGTTCCAGTGCGGTTACAACCGCAGGATCGTGCTGATGCCCTTCGATGTCAACGTAAAAATAATATTCCCACTGCCCGGTGCGCGCGGGCCTTGACTCGAAGCGAGACATCGATACACCATTTTCTGAAAGCGGTGCGAGCATCTTGTAGACAGCACCTGCTTCATTGGGAACAGCCAGGATCAGACTGGTTTTGTCGCGCCCACTCGGCAAGGTGTCGATCTGCCCGATTGCCAGAAATCGCGTCCGGTTCAACGGGTCGTCCTGAATACCCTCTGCGACGATGGAAAGCCCCCATGCGCGAGCGGCAATATCGCTTGCGATCGCTGCAACGCCCGGATCGGATGCTGCAATTCTGGCCGCTTCTGCGTTGCTTGCCACGGGCTCCCGATTGAGCGCCGGCTGATTCATGCCAAGCCAGTGCTGGCACTGAGCCAGCGCCTGAGGATGAGCCAATACCCGGGTCACACCCTCTGTCGTTCCGGACTGGGTCAGTAGACAGTGCCGTATCAGGATTGAATGCTCACCAATGATACTCAACGGAGAGTGCAATAGCAGATCGAGCGTCCGATTAACCGCCCCTTCGGTGGAATTCTCTACCGGAACAATACCGATGTTGGCTCCGCCAGCTTCGACGGTCCTGAAAACCTCATCAAAGTTCGGACAGGGCACTCCGACAATCGCACTTCCCATGAATTCAAACGCAGCCTGCTCGGAAAACGAGCCTGCTGGTCCCAGATAGGCTACCCGGATCTCCTGCTCCAGACCTCTGCACACCGAGATAATCTGTGACCAGATTGCTTCGACGGACTCTTCTGAAATCGGCCCTTTATTCTGGCCCTGCAAGGCGCGTATCACTTGCGCCTCCCGCTCGGGCCGGAACACCGGGCCTTGTTCGTTGTGAGCATGTTTGATGTCGCCCACCGCTTGCGCAGTTCTGGCACGCTCATTGATCAACTCGAGGATCTGGCTATCCAGCGAATCAATCCTGTTTCGCAGGGGCAGCAACTTCACTTGCAACTCTTTATCCATGGGTCCGCTCAAACGATTCGAGATATTCAATCAATGCCATCACACCCTCCAGAGGCATGGCGTTATAAATGGAGGCTCTCATCCCGCCTACACTCTTGTGACCCTTGAGTTGCGCCAGACCGCGCTCCCGTGCGCCATCCAGAAAGATACCATCGAGCGTGGTGTCAGGCAGAAAAAACGGCACATTCATGCGAGAGCGAAACTGCGGATGCACCGGCAGCTGATAAAAATCCGACCGATCAAAGAACTGATAGAGGCGTCGGGATTTTTCCTGATTGACCTTCTCGATCGCATCAAGCCCACCCTGCTTGAGCAACCACTTGAACACAAGCCCCGCGATATAGATCGAGTAGGCTGGCGGCGTGTTGAATCGGGAGCGCTCTTTTGCGACATTTGCGTAATCAAACGCAGACGGGCATATCGGCAAGGCGTGGCCCAGCAGATCACGGCGCACGACCACAATAGTGACACCAGCCGGTCCCGCATTCTTCTGCGCACCTGCATATAGCATCCCAACCCGGTCTAACGGCATCGATCTGGACAGAAAATGCGAAGAAGCGTCCACCACCAACTCAACATCCCCCGCGCCAAGCGCTCGCATGCGCCGGGCATCTGGCCAGTCCATGAACTCGACTCCGCCAATGGTCTCATTGCTGCAGATATGCAGGAAAGACGCATCCGGACGAACCTGCCATTGATCGACTGCTGGAAACCAGGCCCACGGCTGCCAGGTTCGCCCATCCTGATTCAGTTCAGACTCACTCGAAGCAACAACGCTCACATCACCGTACTTGCGAGCTTCAGTCGCGGACTTTCTTGACCAGATCCCGCTCAGCACGAAATCCGCCTTATGACCATCACGGAGTCCTATCAGGTTCATGGGAACGATCGCGTTCTCGGCAGTCGCTCCTCCCTGCATGAAAAGGACAGCGAACTCGTCACCGATACCTAGCAACTCGCGCAGATCGTCCTCGGCTTCGTCGCAGATCCGGGTGAACTCCGGGCCACGGTGGCTCATCTCCATGACGGACATCCCGCTGCCGTTCCAGTCCAGCATCTCCTGGGCCGCCTGTTGCAGTACTGATTCAGGCAATGCGGAAGGCCCCGCCGAAAAGTTCCAAAGCCGCGCCATCACACTTCTCCCGGATCCTGGGTCTTGTCTACATCATCAGATGGCTGACCAGACTCAGGAGACTGTTGGCCATCCTGTTCGTCGGACGGATCAGTATCTTGCAAGTCTTCGTCACCAGCATCGTCGACATCACTCTCGACAACACGCCGAACACCTGTCAATCTCGACCCATCGCCAACACTGATCAGCGTGACACCCTGCGTCGCACGCCCCATCTCCCGGATCTCGGACACACGAGTACGCACCAACACCCCACCGTTTGTGATCAACATGATCTCGTCAGACTCTGACACCAGCACGGCACTCACCAGCTGGCCATTACGTTCAGAAGACTGAATCGCAATCATGCCCTTGGTTCCGCGTCCGTGGCGAGTGTAGTCCGAGACCGGGGTACGCTTGCCATAGCCGTTCTCGGTGGCCGTCAGAACAGTCCCCTGCTCTGCGCTCGACACGATCATCGCAATGACTTCCTGACCCGACTCAAGCGACATGCCGCGTACACCACGGGCGGTGCGCCCCATTGGCCTGACGTCATTCTCATCAAACCGGACAGCCTTGCCTGCATTCGAGAACAGCATGACATCGTGCTGGCCATCGGTCAGTTCCGCGCCGATCAGGTAGTCGCCCTCGTCCAGAGATACGGCGATAATTCCAGCTTTTCTGGGATTCGAAAAATCCGAAAGAGGTGTTTTCTTGACCGTACCCCGGGATGTTGCCATGAAGACCGTGTACTCGTCGCTGAAGGCCTTGACAGGCAACACCACGGTCACCTTTTCGCCATCCTGCAGCGGGAACATGTTCACGATCGGACGTCCACGCGATGTCCGTGACCCCTGCGGAACCTCCCATACCTTGAGCCAGTAAACACGGCCATGATTCGAGAAGCACAGCAAAAAGTCGTGCGTGTTGGCGATAAAGAGCTGGTCGACCCAATCATCATCTTTGGTTGCTGTCGCCTGCTTGCCACGGCCACCGCGGCGCTGCGCCCGGTATTCCGACAGCGGCTGACTCTTGATGTAGCCAGTGTGCGAAAGTGTGACCACCATGTCGGTGGGCGTAATCAGATCCTCGGTGTCGAGCTCGGTTGCGTTGTGCTCGATTGAAGAGCGGCGTGCATCCTTGGCATTGGTCGCAAACTCGAGACGGATCGTTTCAAGCTCGTCAGCAATGATTGCGGTGATGCGCTCAGGACGAGCAAGAATATCCAGCAGATCCGAGATGGTATCCATCACTGAACGATACTCGTTCAGGACCTTGTCCTGCTCAAGCCCGGTCAAACGCTGCAGGCGCATGTTCAGAATTTCCTGCGCCTGGACTTCGCTCAACCGGTAAAGGCCGTCTGACTGCAATCCGAATTCCGCCAGCAACCCGTCGGGCCGGTAAGCCTCCCGACCACCTGTGGCCTGATTGTCGGCCCGGCTCAGCATTTCACGGACCAAAGACGAGTCCCAGCGGCGGGTCATCAGCTCCTGACGCGCGACCACAGGAGTCGGCGCCGCTTTGATGATGGCAATAAAGTCGTCGATATTTGCCAGCGCGACTGCAAGACCTTCAAGAACGTGCCCCCTTTCGCGGGCCTTCCTGAGTTGGAACACCGTTCGACGTGTAACCACTTCACGCCGATGCGACAAAAAGTAGTCAACCATCTGCTTGAGATTTAACAGGCGCGGCTGGCCGTCAACCAGGGCCACCATGTTCATGCCGAAGGTGTCCTGCAACTGCGTATTCTTGAATAGATTGTTCAGGACGATATCCGGGGACTCGCCTCTGCGTAACTCAATCACCAGACGCATGCCATCCTTGTCGGACTCGTCACGGATGTCGGAGATTCCCTCAATCTTTTTCTCGTTGACAAGTTCGGCAATCCGCTCTTGCAGCGACTTCTTGTTCACCTGATAGGGCAACTCATCAACGACGATGGATTCGCGGTTACCGCGATCCATTTCCTCGAAGTGTGTCTTGGCGCGCATGATCACGCGTCCACGTCCGGTTCTGTAGCCCTCACGAACGCCACTCATCCCGTAGATGATGCCACCCGTCGGAAAATCGGGCGCCCGGATGAACTCGATCAGCTCATCAATCGAACATTCAGGATGCCTCAGTGAATGCAGGCAGGCATCGACCACCTCGCCCAGGTTGTGAGGAGGAATGTTGGTAGCCATGCCGACCGCGATACCGGAACTGCCGTTGACCAGCAAATTGGGAAGCCGGGACGGCAGAAGGAGCGGCTCATGTTCACTGCCGTCATAGTTTGGTCCAAAATCGACCGTTTCCTGGTCGATATCGGCCAGCAACTCATGCGCAATCTTGGCGAGACGGATTTCGGTATAACGCATCGCCGCTGCGCTGTCGCCATCGATCGAGCCAAAGTTACCCTGGCCGTCAACCAGCATGTAACGTAATGAAAAGTCCTGGGCCATACGAACAATCGTGTCGTAGACCGCCTGGTCCCCGTGCGGGTGATACTTACCGATCACGTCACCAACAATACGTGCCGACTTCTTGTAAGCCCGGTTCCAGTCGTTGTTGAGCTCGTGCATGGCGAAAAGAACTCGCCTGTGCACGGGCTTGAGACCATCCCGGACATCCGGAAGCGCACGCCCCACAATCACGCTCATCGCGTAATCGAGATAACTGCGACGCATTTCGTCTTCCAGAGAAATCGGAAGCGTTTCCTTTGCAAAGGAATCCATAAAGATCAGGCCCAAATACTGTGTTGACCGACGACCCGAAACAGAGGGGCCGCGCGAGACTAGAACAAACGGTAGATTCTACACCCTCGACCCTTTGATGACGCAGTGCGGAACTTCAAACAGGATTTATGGTCAGTCGGCAAGAGGGTTGAGGCACTCTTGTTACATTTGTTGCCAAAATCCAACAAGAACAGTCGTGAATCCCACAATTTTGCTTCTTGGGTCGCCTCGTTGCGGTTACAGGGCTAGAAAAAGAACGTAAATGGCTTAACATTCAACTCAACACGCAGGAAACCCAGTGTGTAAACCTTTTTAATCAGCTCTTAGCGTTGTTATACTGGCCCCGTTTCCTGAATTGCGGCGGGGGTTCGCTGCGAGTCATTTATCCAGCTTTAAGCTCAACGAGGAGAAACATGAACAAACCCTCCAAATTCGCTCTGGCACTCGCTGTTGCTGCCGTGACGGCATCAGGTGCGGCTTCCGCGCAGACCAACGACAACTGGCGCAGCAACTTTGGCGATGTATGGCGTAGCAACTATGGCCTTTGCTGGCAAGACAACTTCTGGACACCGGCTACCGCCGATCCGTCCTGCGTAGAGAAGAAGTCGGCACCTGTCTCGAGCAAGGTTGTTTTTAACGCCGATACGTTCTTTGACTTTGACAAGTACAACCTCAAGCCGGAAGGCCGTCAGTTGCTTGATCAGGTTGCACAGCAAGTCAACAACATCAACCTCGAAACCGTTATTGCTGTCGGCTACACCGACTCCATCGGTACCGAAAAGTACAACCTTGGCCTGTCCGAGCGTCGTGCTAACGCTGTGAAAGCCTATCTGGTTTCCAAAGGCGTTCCTGCCAACCGTATTTACACGGAAGGCAAGGGCGAGGCCGACCCGATTGCTTCAAACGCAACCGCAGCTGGTCGCGCCAAGAACCGTCGCGTCGAGATCGAAATCGTTGGTACGCGCAAGAACTGATTGCCCGCACCCTCGTTTTGAGAGAGACCTCCTTCGGGAGGTCTTTTTTGTTTGGGAAGATAACAGCACAATCACCACAGAGTACGGTCCAGAAGGGCTGTTTAACACCGCAAGGATCGCAGTCGCCTGCTCCCCTGTCACTACCGCAGTCATTACCGCAAGCCCCAACACGGAGATAAGCCTTTTCAGGATGCGTGAATCGACTCCCCTACAATAGCAATTGATCAAGCAAACACATCTCACGCTCATCAGGTATTTGTGCTTGACCAAATGCCCTCCCTTTTACCCGGCTCCGGCAATTCAACGGCCTGGCCGCTTTCTTCTGCGAGTCATTCATGACGCAAACTGAACAACCCTCAGCTCCGACAACACATCAGTCGACAAATGTGAGCCAGGCAGAGATCGACAAGTTCAGTGCCCTGGCATCCAAGTGGTGGGATCCAAACAGCGAATTCAAGCCCCTGCATGCAATCAATCCTCTGCGGCTTGAATGGATCAAGCAGTTTCTGTCCGGAGACTCCAGCCAAAGAGGGAGAAGTTCGGACGAATCGCCAATGGCTGGACTCCGCTGCCTTGACGTTGGATGTGGTGGAGGCATTCTGGCCGAAGCAATGGCCCGCGAAGGTGCTAAAGTCAAAGGCATCGACCTGGCACAGAAGTCACTCACGGTGGCAAGGTTGCACAGCCTGGAGTCTGGTGTCGAGGTCGATTACCAGACCGTTGCCGTTGAAGACCTTGCCTTGCAGGAGCCAGAACAATACGACGTTGTTACCTGCATGGAGATGCTTGAGCATGTTCCAGAACCAGGTTCGATCGTCCAGGCTTGTGCAAAACTGGTCAAACCGGGCGGTTGGGTTTTCTTTTCAACAATCAACCGTAATCCGAAGTCATTCCTGTTTGCCATTATTGGCGCAGAGTATGTACTCAACCTGCTGCCACGCGGAACCCATCAGTGGGATGCGTTCATCAAACCAAGCGAGTTGAGCGGCTCAGCCCGTTCCAGCGGACTGGAGATCCAGGAAATAAAAGGCATGACTTACAATCCGGTCACCGAGGTATACAAACTAGGCCCGGATACTAGTGTCAACTACCTGATGGCAACGCGCCGCATCTGACACATTGACCGGAATTTTCCTGCAAAATAAAGGTATACTTAATTCTCCTTAGTAACCAGTAGCAGGATGTTTCTAACCCACCATGAAATCCAACTTGTTGACCTATAAGGGATACCACGGCTCAGTCGAGCCGTCACTGCGCGAAAAACATCTCAAGGGTCGCGTTCTCTTCATCCACGAAGATGTGTGCTATCAATCCCAGACTCTTGATGGCATTCGTAAAGCCTTCGAAAACGCAATTGATGATTATCTGGCCCGTTGTCTGGCTACCAACAAGGTGCCTGAACGCCCTTTTCGAGGTCAGTTCAATGTTCGGGTCACCCCGGACCTTCACAAGTCCGCCGCGCTCCGGGCTGAGCAAGAACGTACGTCTCTGAACAGTATTGTCGTCAACGCACTCAGAGCCTACCTCTCTGAAGCAACAGTCAATCCTCAGACACCTTCTGCATCTTTCACCTAATCGAAGCGATCATTCCAGAGGGTCGTCATCCAGGCCCTCTGGACTCTCCTCACCCTCGTCCATCCGCGAACCTCCTTGCGCCAGATGCCTCGGATACAACCACGATCCGATCTCATCATCACGCCAGACTCTCCCCCTTCATGCACATTCTCTGCTCGACGTGATCAGTGACTATTCCATCACCTGAAGCGGTTGTTCTCGCCCCCACACATGTGCTGGCCAACTTACCGAACCAACCTGATATCAACAAATGAAACGCTGGGCCGTACAATCGCACGATCATAGACACAATCTGGCAGGGGAAGCATGAGCATACTGGTTCTATTTGATTTCGACGGAACATTTGCCGACACGGCACCAGACATGGCAGCGGCCGCAAACCGGCAGCGCGTCAAACGCGGTCTCGCGCCATTACCAGTTGGATCTTTGAGACCATTTGTATCGATGGGGGCACGTGGCATGGTCAAGGCATCTCTTGACCTGGATCCAGACCATCCAGAGTTCGAGCAGGCCAAGCATGATTTCCTGGCTGACTACGAAGCCAACAGTACTGATCAAACACAGATATTCGAAGGTATCGATGAATTGTTGGAGAAGATTCGCGGTGCGAACATGCAATGGGGAATCGTAACCAACAAGATCACCCGTTATGCAATGCCTATCGTCGAGTGGTTAAATGTGCCAGATTGCGCTGTTCTGGTCTGTGGTGATACGACCGCCTACGCCAAACCCCACCCTTTACCTCTGCAGCATGCTGCGAAACAAGCCGGTTTTGAACCAGAGCGTTGCATCTACGTCGGAGACGATCTTCGGGACATACAGGCGGCCAAGGCTGCCAGCATGGCGTCGATCGCTGCTGCTTACGGTTATTGCGGAGTTGAACACCCGATTACAACATGGCAGGCTGACCGGACGGTGAACCATCCAAGCGAAATCTGGGCAAACGTTCTGGACGTCATGCAAACCCGCTGATCACCAGTCCGAGTCGCTTGTAAACCTGGGGATTGAGCACCTGAACTGAACTGCTGTCTGGATCTGGTTCGGCTCAGCGCGAGTTGGTTTCTGAACCACCCATGCTGGCACATGGCATTTAGCGACTCATAAGCTGCAGTCTGGACAGCCT
Source organism: Orrella marina (assembly GCF_003058465.1). Classification (NCBI taxonomy): domain Bacteria; kingdom Pseudomonadati; phylum Pseudomonadota; class Betaproteobacteria; order Burkholderiales; family Alcaligenaceae; genus Orrella; species Orrella marina. The sequence goes on from NZ_CP028901.1 coordinate 2,283,726, forward strand.
CCAGGCGACAAACGCAGCCAGTGCGGCTTTAATCATGTCACCAGGTACAAACACCAGGACTGCCATTGCAGCCTGAGCAAGCGACATCCCCGCCACCCCTGAAAGCCATGGAATACCGACAGCGTAGACAGCCAGGATGCCTCCAAAGACACAAGCCATGAAATATCGCGCCAACAACAGCACATCTGAATCTGTGTTAGCCCGTCTTGCAACCAGCCCGATAATCCACGCACCCAGCACAAATCCGAGCAGGAACCCGCCTGTCGGGCCCGCCAAAACCGCAAGTCCTCCTCGTCCTCCGGGGAGAATCGGCAGACCGAGCACGGCCAGACCGACATAAAGCAGGACCGCCAGCGCCCCCAGGCGTGGTCCAAGCACAAGACCTGCGAGCATCACACCCAACGTTTGCAGGGTGATCGGAACAGGCACGACTGGCACCGGAATCGGAGGGACCAGCGCAAAAGCAGCAATCAGGGCAGCGAAGAGCGATACATAAACCAGGCTGCGAGTTGAGAATGTCGAAGTCATAAGGCTCTTTCAAAAACCGGCGTGAGCAAAGATGGAGCGAAGTGTATCAGTCCGAGAGGCCTCTTGCATCCAGCGTCTCGGCAACTTCCTGGGCCCTGCTCAAGGTCCTTGCAAGCATGGGAACGAGCAAGGCATGAGGGCGCGCGCGCAAACCTCGTGCCGTTTGGGCCTGCTGAATCTCATCCCATTGCTCACGCAAAACTGGCAGGAACCGCACCATCATCCCGAAGGCAAGCGCAACCTTGGAAGGGTTGACCCAACCCAGTTTGCCAAGCGGCATCAAGAACCGTTCGATGGCACTCATCATCGCCGTGACTGGCGTAGTACGCATCACAATCATCGCCAACGTAATCAGAGCGATCAGCCTTGCAATCGTTGCAACTGCCGCGCCAGGACCCTCTAGCCATGCGCTGTACGCACCAAGAGCCAGGATCATGAAACCAAACCACAAAAGCCCCGATTGCGCTGGCTGAAGAGGCCCGGACTGTGATGGGCCACGGCCGAGCAGCAGCCAGAACAACACACTGATCACAGCACTCCCTGTTAGCCAGTACGGGCTTTCCAAAGCAACAAGCACAGTGCTGGCAAGCAGGAGGAGGAGCAACTTCAGGCCAGCTGGGCACATACGGAAAAACCGCAGCAACGGCGTTTCTGAACCCATGCCGCCTGAGCAGCTTTCACGTTCTTTTCCAATCGTCATTCAATCTCACCCTGTCTCACGTCACCCGTACATCCGGACATACCACGGTACAACCTTATCCGGCGCTCCGTCGTGGACAATCCCCCCATCTGCGACCACCAGCACTCGATCAAAAGTCTGCAACATCGGTAGATCGTGCGTGACCACCCAGGCTGGCTGTTCAATCTCGCTCAGGATGGAAATCAGGCGGTTCCGGTAGCGAAGGTCAAGCTGCGTGGTAGGCTCATCCAGAATCAGCAAACGGGGCTCGACACACAGAACCGTTGCAAGCGCAACCAGTTGCTTCTGACCACCAGACAAGGTGTGAACGGGTCTGTCCGCAAGTTCCAGAATATCGAGCCGGGCGAGAGTCGACTCGATTCGCTGACTTCGCTGCTCCGCATTCTTGATATGCACTTTCAAACCGAAATCCATATCCTCGCGAACAACTGGGAACACGATTTGATTATCCGGGTTCTGAAAAAGAAAGCCGACCTGCCGTCTGACTATCTTTTGATGCTTCTGCACATCCAGTCCATCGACTCTGACCTGTCCCGAAAACGGTGCAAGTAATCCGTTTACGAGTCGGATCAGGCTACTTTTTCCGGCACCGTTTGGACCAATGATGCCGACGCGGGATTGCATGATGGTCAGATTCAAACCCTTTAGTATTTCCACTGAGTCTCGCTGGAACTCGACGTCATCGAACTCGACTAACATGTAGGAACCGGCCAGAACCGTCTAGCTAAAGAACTTTTTATTAAATTGGATGTCGAAGCTGCCATATGCAAAAAATCCAGAAACCAGACGCCGAATGGCGTGAAGAACTCTCACCCGAAGCGTACTACGTGACACGACAGAAAGGCACGGAACGCGCCTTCACTGGCGAGTTCTGGGACCATCGCGCAACCGGTATATACCGCTGTGTGTGCTGTTCAACGCCTCTGTTTGCGTCAGACACAAAGTTTGATGCTGGTTGTGGCTGGCCAAGTTACTTTGCGCCTCTCAACCCGGAGAATGTGCGCGAGGAGGCGGACCACAGTCATGGCATGGTTCGTACCGAGATTCTATGCAATATTTGTGACGCCCATCTCGGTCACGTGTTTCCGGACGGGCCGCCCCCAACCGGACTGCGATACTGCATCAACTCGCTATCACTCACGTTTGAGGCCGTAGACGAATGAAGAAATTTCTCTTCGACCTCTTTCCCCTCATCCTGTTCTTCATTGCCTACAGGGTGGCTGACATTTACGTGGCAACCGGCGTTGCCGTGATCGCCGCAGTAGGACAGATTGCGTATATCAGGCTATCTGGCAAGCCTGTCGAGCCCATGCACTGGATAAATTTTGCAGTGATTGTGGTGTTCGGCGGCGCAACACTCTGGCTACAGAATGACGTTTTCATCAAGTGGAAGCCAACCGTCCTCTACTGGATGTTTGGTGCCATACTGCTAGGCTCGCAGATTCTGCTCAAGCGCAATCTCCTGCAAAAGCTACTCGCAGAAAAAGTTTCGCTTACCCCGTCCGGGTGGAATGGCCTGAACATGAGTTGGTCGTTGTTTTTTCTGGGGGCTGGTGCGTTGAACCTGTTTGTTGCCTTCTCCGGATTTTTTAGCGAGTCCGCCTGGGTTAATTTCAAGGTCTTCGGCCTCATGGGGCTGCTTGTTGTGTTCGTGATCCTCCAGTCACTCTGGCTTGGCCGACACATGACCGAAGCCGCAGACCTACAAACGGAGAATTCCAAGAATGACCAATCCTCATGAAACTCTGTTACGGGAACGTCTGGCGGCGCTAGACCCTGAGTACCTCCAGATCGTGGACCAATCTCACCTGCATGCAGGACACGCAGGAAACCAGTCCGGGGCCAGCCATTTTGAAGCTCACATTGCAACCAAACAATTCGAAGGAATGTCAAAGGTCGAACAGCATCGTCTTGTTTACGATCTGGTCAAAGACCTGATGCCACATCCCATACACGCACTTTCCCTCAAACTCTCTCATTCAACATCTGCACCAACCAAAGGAAATCAATGAAACGTTTTGCTATGACCCTCGCCGCTGTCGCTTTTGCAGTGCCCGTCTATGCCCAGAATCTCGCAGTCGTGAACGGAGAGCCCATCACCCAGAAAAGCTATGACCAGTTCATCCAGCTTCTGGTCAGCCAGGGTGCTCCGGACACCCCGCAACTACGCGAGCAGGTCAAAGAAGAGATGATCAATCGCGTGATCATGGTCCAGGCCGCTGAGAAGGCAGGCGTCTCCGATGACCCGGCCGTTCATACCGAGCTGGAGCTGACTCGTCAGGGAATTCTGGTACGTGCTCTGATGTCAGAATATCTCGAGAAGAATCCTGTCACACAGGAAAAGATCCAGGCGGAGTATGACAAGCTGAAGGCTGAGCATGGCCAGGATGTCGAGTATCAGGTTCGCCATATCCTTGTTGAAGAAGAGAGCCTGGCCAATGACCTGTTAAAACAGATCAAGGACAAAAAGGCGAGCTTTGAAGAGCTTGCAAAGGAACACTCCAAGGATCCCGGTAGCGCAGCAGAAGGAGGCAGTCTCGGATGGGCTCAGGCCGAGAATTACGTCGCCCCCTTTGCAGAAGCTGTCAAGTCAACACCCAAGGGCCAGATGGCCGACAAGCCCGTCCAGAGCCAGTTCGGATGGCACATCGTTGAAGTCATTGATGAGCGCCCGATCGAATTCCCTTCATTCGATCAAGTCAGCACTCAGCTTCAGGAAATGATGCGTGAAGAAGAACTCGCCAAGTACCAGCAAAAGCTCAGAGCAGACGCAAAAATCGAAGAGTGAGTGAGTCTGACTTCATAGCATAGTCTCACCAGAACAAAAGCCCCATCTGATACCAGGTGGGGCTTTTGTTAGTCTGGTTCTGTTTGGCTCTGGTCAGCCAGACCTGGCGAGCAAGGACTTGAGCTGATCTTCATCAAGAATGATGACACCCAGTTGCCTGGCCTTTTCAAGCTTCGAGCCTGCTTCCGAACCAGCCACGACATAGCTCGTTTTCTTCGAGACTGAGCCCGTGACCTTTCCACCCGCCTCGAGAATTGCCTGTGTGGCTTCTTCCCTTGTCCAGCCAGGTAGCGTTCCAGTCAGCACAAACGTCTTGCCAGCAAGCTGATCCGACTGTGCAGTTGATTGTGCAGCTTGTTGCGGAACAACTCCGTGCGCAAGCAGATCCGCGACAACCTCCCGATTATGCGGCTCCGCAAAAAAATGCTGGATCGACTTTGCCACGACAGGACCAACATCAGAAACGGCCAGCAACGCATCTTCATCAGCATCCATGAGTGCCTGTATGCACCCAAAACTTTGGGCCAGATCCCGGGCAGTGGTCTCTCCGACATGGCGTATGCCCAATGCATAAATAAACCTGGCCAATGTTGGTTGTGCTGCCGCATTGATTGCGTTGACCAGATTCTGAGCTGATTTGCTGCCCATTCTGTCAAGGGCTTCAAGTTCCTCCACCTTCAATGTAAAGACATCTGCCAGCGTCCGGACACGCCCGGTATCCACCAGCTGCTCGACCAGCTTGTCTCCAAGACCATCAATATCAAGCGCCTTGCGACTAACTGCGTGTATCAGGCTTTGCTTGCGCTGGGCCTGGCAGACCAGCCCGCCGGTACAACGCGCGACAGCCTCACCCTCAGGTCTCTCAATCGCAGATCCACATACGGGACACGCATTGATCATCTCGAAGGGAGTCGCGCCTTCGGAACGCTTCTCCAGAACGGGTCCGAGCACCTCCGGAATGACATCGCCCGCACGTCGAACGACCACCATATCGCCAACACGCACATCCTTTCTGCGAATCTCGTCCTCATTGTGCAGGGTAGCACTGGTCACGGTGACGCCACCGACGAACACTGGTTCGAGTCGTGCAACTGGTGTAATCGCGCCAGTACGTCCAACCTGAAACTGAATATCAAGCAGTCGGGTCGTCACTTCCTGAGCCGGAAACTTGTGCGCCAACGCAAACCGAGGTGCACGGGCAACGTACCCCAGGGTTCGTTGTGCCGCGAGAGCATTAACCTTGTAAACCACACCGTCGATGTCGTAGAGCAATCGCTCCCGCTTACCCCCTACTTGCTCGTAAAAGGCCATCAGCCCTTTGGCTGAACGTACACACTGGTGTTCTGACACATTCACCGGTAGCCCGAGCTGAACAAACCAGTTGAGAATATCTTCGTGTCTTTCTGGGAGCGCTTCACTGACCTCGCCCCAGCCATACGCAAAAAACCTCAATGGCCTGCGTGCGGTCACTGCGGGATCAAGTTGACGCAGACTACCCGCAGCAGCGTTGCGAGGGTTGACAAACACCTTCTCCGAGCGTTCCGCCTGCCGCTCATTCAGACGCCGAAAGTCCGCCAGATTCATGAAGACTTCGCCACGCACCTCCAGTATCTCGGGCACACCCACTGAGTTCGGACCATTCGGTTCAGACTTTAGGCGTAATGGGATGGACTTGATCGTCTTGACGTTTGCAGTGACGTCCTCGCCAGTCTGGCCATCCCCTCTGGTTGCGGCTTGCACCAGCAATCCGTTCTCGTACCGCAAACTGATCGCAAGGCCATCGAGTTTGAGTTCACAAAAATACTCTACATCCTGCCCTGGATGAATCAGACCCGCTTGACGCAATGTATCTGACACCCGTTTGTCGAACGCAATCACTTCCTGCTGTTCAAACGCATTACCCAGGGAAAGCATCGGTACCTGATGGACGACGGTCGCAAACCGCTCAGAGGGTTTGACACCGACACGCTGGGTGGGCGAATCTGGTGTCACCAGCTCAGGATGCTGCACTTCCAGCGATTCCAGTTCACGCATCAGATTGTCGTACTCGGCATCTGAAACGGTCGGTGAGTCCTGTAAATAATACGCACGGTTATGCTGTTCAATCTGATCGCGCAGCGTACGCACGCGCTCAAGAATATCAGGTGCTGTCATCTGGTTATTTATTTTCTGGTCAGAAATCAGGCAAACACTCGCCTGGCCCGCTCGCCACCGGCCGTGAGTCCTGCTGCCTCGAGCTGACCGTACAACTCTCGCAGACGCTCATCAATGGCAGCTTCGGCACCCTGGGCAAGTGGTTTGCCCTGATCATCAACCAGGACTGCACCAAGTCGTCTCGCAAGTTCGGTACCAACATCCACCATGCGAGCAAAAGAAGCCTCCGCGGCCGGACTGCGCGGCACATCCAGCAACAGGCTAAGCTTGTCGATCAGTGCACCTGCCTCGAAAGGATGGCCATCAAACCGGTTCAGGGTGAAGCAGGCAAGCCCATGCTCACCGACCCAGGCCAGCTCGCCCTCATGCTCGATGAAACCCATACCCATTGCGCACTGGATAAAGTCCTCTGTGTCTCTTGCCTCCTCGAGCAACAGATTCAGACCAACCTGCATGTCAAGATCCGCACACACGCCATCAAGGGTCTGTGCCTTTTCTATCACTTCGTTCTGATCACGGCCCTCCACCCGAGCTTCAAGCTCTTCTGCCAACGCGCCCACCTTGCCCCACAATTGTGACCATTCAATCGCTGACAGCGGCCCTGCGCGGTTCGCGAGCAAGACCGCAAGGTGTAACGCCATATACTTCTCGGTTGGATTGACTCGGGTTGCAAGTACGCCTTGATCCGTCTGCGCAAACATTCGAACTGGCCTGGGCCCCAGCGAGCGGACATCCTTCAATGAAGCGGACAATTCCTCGCCCAATTTGGGTGACGTGAACACTATTTCAATCACTTCTTCAATCACCGGATCGGGCTCCTCGATCCGCTCTGCCTCATCGACTGTTTCTCCTTGCGGGTGACTGTTCGAGGCCAGGTTATCAGGCTCGTTTGCAAGCCCGAAATGCGTCAGATCTGGCTCCTTGCGGCTGTCGGAGGATCCTGACTCACGCAATAACGGGTCATCATCGACCACCGGCATATGTTTCTGCATCTTCTGGCTGACGCGACGGTCCTGCCACCAGTTGTAGACGACCACTCCCAGGATGACTAGTACACCCAGAACAATCAGACTGACCTGTAGTTCACTCATACCGTGCCCCTTCTCAAGCCGCTTCTGCTGCGAGTTGCAGCGCAGAGTCGATATCAACCGCAACAATACGCGATACGCCCTGCTCCTGCATTGTCACACCGATCAGGTGCCTGGCCATCTGCATGGCGATCTTGTTATGTGAAATAAACAGGAACTGTGTCTGATCACTCATACCACTCACCAGATTTGCGTAACGCTCCGTATTGGCATCATCAAGCGGGGCATCAACCTCGTCAAGCAGACAAAACGGAGCAGGATTCAGTTTGAACAGCGCAAATACAAGCGCTGTCGCTGTCAAAGCTTTCTCACCACCCGAAAGTAAATGGATAGTGGTATTGCGCTTGCCTGGCGGCTGAGCCATGACCTGGACGCCGGAATCCAGAATCTGATCCCCGGTCATTACCAGCTTGGCCTCTCCACCACCAAACAGCTTGGGAAACAGTTCCCCAAAGTGCCGATTCACTTCGTCAAATGTGGTCTGCAAGAGTTCCCGTGTTTCCCGGTCAATCTTCCTGATCGCATCTTCAAGTGTCTCGATTGCTGACTGTAGGTCAGTATATTGTGACTGAAGAAACGTCGCCCGCTCTTTCGCGGCGGTCAATTCCTCCAGAGCTGCCAGGTTGACTGGCCCCAGACTGTCCATCTCGCGATTTCCTCGCTGAACTTCAGATTGCAGCCAGGTGAGTTTCTTCCAGTCCTCTGTCTGCGTCTCCAGATGGGCAATCAACGCTGCCCGATCAACCTCATTTTCTTGAAGCTGTTGGGCATACTGTTCAACGGCCAGTCGCGCGGCCTGTTCCTGAAGCTGCAGTTCCATGATCGAGTCGCGCTGAGGCTGCATCGAACGCTCAAGCCGCACGCGCTGCTCGTCTGCTTCACGCATTTGTGACGCAAGCGTTTCCATCTCGATCCTGAGCCTACCCAGCACAGCTTCGCGTTCTGAGCGAATCTCGAGCGCGTGCTGCAATCCTTCGCGTGCCACTTCAGCATCTAGCTCCTCGGTTTCAGCCAGCAGCGCCTCGGCCTCGACCTGAGCCTTCTCATGCTGCTCGGATGCCAGTGACAGATTGCGCTCGAGTTCTTCGATGCGCGCCCGGGTCGTGCGTTGTGCAAAAAGTGCTTCCTGCTGACGCCGCTCGGTCTCGCGGACCTTGTCGCGCATCGTTCGGGCCTGTCCGGCCAGCGACTCGCACGCCATTTCGAGATCACTGAACACGTCCTGATGCTTCGCCAGCTCCTCATCCAGGGACTCGAACGTACTTTCGATCTGGTCGAACTCCTCTGTGAGAACCTGTACCTGGCTCATCAACTCTTCGAGATCCTGATCAAGCCTTCCTGCTCTGGCCTGACTTTGTGAGAGCTCTTGCTGCACCCGATTATAGGCAAGCTGCAACCCGTGCAGTCGCTGTGTCATCTCGGTCAGGCGCTGACGCGCTGGGCCAACGGCCTGAGAAGCCTGCTGCCATTGCGCCTGGGCCTGAGCCGCCGCAGCGCGGGTCTGTTCAGCAATCAACTGCTGCGCCTTGACTTCGCGACGCAGATTCTCGATCTCCTGCTGTCGCGCAAGCATGCCGGCCTGCTCCGATTCTGGCGCATAAAACCGCACACTGTGCCGGTCAATCAGGTGCCCTGCCTGGACGATCCAGATAGCCCCGGGAGGAAGCTGTTCAAGGCTGTCGAGCGCCTGCGTCAGAGACTGTGCCACATAGAACGAACCAAGCCAGTCGCTGATTAGTAGCTTGAGAGAAGGATCGCCAGTCTGCACATGGTTGGCAAGACTGGTCAATCCAGCAGGACTCTGGGTGATGGGGCTGACTTGCGGCATCTGGTAGAAGGCAAGTCTGCCCGGTGGTGCATTGCGATCAAGTCCGCGCACTCGATCCAGAGAAGAGACCTGCAAGCCATTGAGCCTTTCCTGAAGCGCGGATTCAATCGCACTCTCCCATCCAGGATTGACTTTGAGCTTCTCCAGCAACCGGGGAAGGTTCGCGAGCTCATGAGACCGGATCCATGGGTCCAGCGTCCCGGAAGACTGGACATCTTCCTGAAGTCGCACCAGCGCTGCCAACCTGGCCTCAAGCTTGGCAAGTATCCCCGCCTGTTGCTGCGCCTCTTGCTGCGCCTGCGCTCGTGTCGCCTCTGCCTGCGGCACCCTTTCCTCCAGCTCAATCAAGATCGCCTGCGCTTGCTCAAGCTGCGCCTGCGCCGCCTGTGCATCGCCGGCCAGTCTTTCAGCCTCTTGAGCATCCGGAACCTGGATGGAACCGCGTTCAAGGCTCAGACGCTGGCGCCGTTGCTCCAGGCTGTCGAGCTGGCGTTGCACATCCCCGCGGCGCTGGGCAGTCAGCGCCAGTTTCTGCTCGACTGTGGCGAGCGTTGCTCGCATCGCATCACGGCGAGCGCCGGCCTCAAGCACACGACTTTCAATCTCAGGCAACTGATCTGCTGCCTCCTGTGCGAGTGCCTGGGCTTGCTCCATGGCCATCTCGCGCTGCTCGAGTACCTGTTGTTCCTGGTCGATCTGCTCAGTGCAGTGGGAAATCTGCGCATGCCACTGCTCTATCTGTACACGCAACTGCTGCTGGCGGGCCTGAAGTCGTGCACGCGTATCGGCGACATGTCTGATCTGTGCCTCCAGACTGCTCACCTGGGCGTTGACCTCATACAAAGACGCCTGCGCCTTGTGAACAGCATCACTTGCGTCGTAATGGGCCTGGCGGCGGCGCTCGAGATCAGCCTGCGCGCTTCTGAGCGCTGCAGTCGATTCTTCCAGAGCGATCTGCGCCTGTTCAATCCGAACGGTCAATCTTTGCTGATCTTGCTTGGCAACCTGTTCCCGCAAATACCAGAGCGCATGCTGCTTGGTCTGCACGTCCCGCTGCAATGCCCTGAAGCGGGCGGCCACCTCAGCCTGGACTTCCAGTCTGGACTGTTGCGCGGTCAGCTCCCGCAAAATATCGTCAACCCGGGTGAGACTCTCCCGCGTGTCCTGCAAACGATTTTCTGTTTCACGTCGACGCTCCTTGTACCGGGAGACACCTGCTGCCTCTTCCAGGTAGACTCGAAGCTCCTCTGGACGAGCCTCAAGCAGGCGATTGATCATTCCCTGACCAATGATGGCGTAACCACGTGTACCCAGGCCCGTACCTAGAAAGATGTCATGCACGTCACGGCGGCGAACCTGCTGGTTGTTGATAAAGTAGCTACTTGTTCCGTCTCGCGTCAGAACCCTGCGTACCGATATCTCGGAATAGGTACTCCACTGACCGACTGCTCGGCCATCACTATTGTCAAACACCAGCTCGACCGAAGCCCGACCTGCTGGCTTTCGGTCGCCTGATCCACTAAAGATGACGTCCTGCATCGACTCACCACGCAATTCTGCTGCCCGGGTCTCTCCCAGCACCCAACGCGTAGCATCGATGATATTTGACTTGCCGCACCCGTTTGGACCGACCACGCCAACTAGCTGACTCGGCGTGGGAATCACGGTGGGATCAGCAAATGATTTGAAACCGGCAAGTTTGATGTGGGTAAGGCGCACAGGACCGTCTGTCAGTGAGTGAGTCTGTTCGCGAAATGATACCCCACGCGAGTGCATCGCACCGGCTATACTCGTGCGCTACATCCCACAGAGGACCGTCTCTTGAGCAAAGGTTTCTATCTAGTGATGGCAGCGCAAGCATTGTCTTCGCTGGCAGACAACGCATTGTTCATCGCCGCAATCGCACTGATCCAGCAGCTAGATGGACCGGACTGGATGGCGCCCATGATGAAGTGGTGGTTCGCCGCCACATACGTCTTGCTATCTGCCTTTGTGGGAGCGATTGCTGATAGCTACCCGAAAGGACGGGTCATGTTTGCAACCAATGCCCTGAAGACCGTTGGATGCATGCTGATGTTCTGGTACGCCCTGTTCGGACTGTCAGCCACCGGACAGACCTACCTGGTCTGCTTCGCATTCGCGCTGGTTGGTGTGGGTGCTGCAGCATACTCTCCTGCCAAGTACGGAATCGTCACGGAGATGCTGCGACCGCTTGATCTGGTCAAGGGCAACAGCTGGATCGAAGGGCTGACTGTCATCTCGATCATTCTTGGAACCGTGCTCGGTGGTGTCCTGATCTCACCCACGGTGTCAAAATTTCTGCTCAGTCACGATGCGATCCGCCACATTGTTCACACACCCGCTGAAGCGGCCATTCTCTGTATCGCGTTTGTCTATGTAGCGGCCGCAATCTGCAATCTGCTCATTCCGAGAACAGGTATTCAGTACCCCAGACAACAGAAAGACCCTGTGAAGCTGATCAGATCTTTCTGGGGCTACGTCAAGATTCTCTGGCACGATCGGATCGGGCAGATTTCTCTGGCAGTCACCACGCTCTTCTGGGGCGCTGGTGCGACCCTCCAGCTGATCGTGATCGAATGGGGTGCTAGCCACCTCGGCTACCGTCTTGATCAGGCATCCATCCTGATGGGGGTGACCGCCTTCGGAACAATTTTTGGGGCCATCTTCGCGAGCAAGGTTCCGCTCCCCAAAGCGCTTTCCGTCCTGCCCATGGGAATCTTGATGGGGGTGATCGTCCTGTTGATGCCGCTGGTCAAGGAGACCTGGGAAGTCTATGGCCTGCTCGTGCTGATCGGATGTACATCGGGGTTTTTTGTGGTACCCATGAATGCTTTGTTACAGCACCGCGGCCACTTGTTGTTATCAGCGGGACACTCGATCGCCGTTCAGAACTTCAACGAACAACTGAATATCCTGCTAATGGTGGCGATCTATACGCTACTGCTGTGGCTCAAGCTGCCCATCAATGTCATTATTGTGATCTTCGGCTTGCTTGTTGCCGTACTGATGTTTGTGATTATGCTCTGGAAAAAAGCCAACATCAGGGCCAATCCCAGGCTTCTCGATGAGATCGGCCGCCACGGCCACGGCACTGCGCTCTGACGGTCTGCCTGGCTTATGGAGGCGGCCGTCTGCTCGGTCAGTTTGTCCGCGGTTCACGTAGCAAGGACCAAACTTGCTTGAGATCCTGCCAGGCCATGAACTTGTCTTCCGGACGTCTGAGCAGATAGGCCGGGTGGAATGTAACCACTACGGGGATCTTGCGCTGACCAATTTCCAGAAAATGATCCCGTTGTCGCAGAGCCTGAACACCCTCGGTCGAACCAAGCAACGTCTGCGAAGCAAACAGGCCAACTACCAGTATCACTTGCGGTTCAAGCAATTCGATCTGACGTTGCAGATAGGGTTTGCATGCAGAGACCTCTTCAGGGCGAGGATTGCGGTTTGCTGGCGGACGGCACTTGATCGTGTTTGCAACAAATACTGAATCAGTCCTGCTCAGACCAATGGCAACCAGCATGTTGTCAAGGAGCTCGCCCGATCGTCCGACAAATGGCAATCCCTTCAGGTCCTCCATTTCGCCAGGCGCCTCGCCGATGATCATCAACCTGGGATTGGTTATTCCCTGCCCAGGTACGGGGTGCTTGCGATTTCGACACAGATCCCGACATACTTCACACGATTCGATTGCTCGGCTCACATCATCCAGGCTCATCACCCGGATCTTCTGCTCTCTTGCGAGCAGTTCATCAGCAGAAGGCACTGAGGCACACGCAGCCGGCTCCGGGGACTGCACACCAGTGATGACCGGGGCAGGCTTCACGCCCCCACCTGAACCGAAGGCGGAATCCGTTTCGCTTAATGGAGTACGACCCATCGGAGCAGACCGGGTGTGCTTCTTCTCAACCCCCTCGCCGGCTTGTATATGGGTCACAGGAGTACCAGCAGCATCGGACCGCCCTGAGTGGTCACCGTTGGCACTCTCCACGTGACCAGGGTCTGTACTCACAATCCAGGGAACCGACAGGCCCATTGCCTGCAGACTCGCGTGTTGCAGCGCGGGCAGCCTGATAGCCTTGGACCGATCCTTGCGCTCAGTCATGAGAGACTTGCTCACCATGCAAACTCCTTGCCATGACCAGTGCGTCTTCGCGCTGGCCTTTGGCAGCTGGGTAATACCCCCGGCGAGTCCCGATCTGTTCAAACTGCAAACGTCGGTAAAAAGCGATCGCACTGGCGTTGGAGGGACGCACCTCCAGCAAGACCCTTGATGCGCACTGCTGGCGTCCAAACATGTAAACCTGCTCGAGCAACAATGCACCGAAACCTTGACGCCGACAATCTGGACTCACCGCAATCACCAGCAGATGAACCTCGTCTGGCGCAGGCATTGCCATACAGAACCCGACCAGTACGCCAGCCTGACGAAGCACCCACCCGGAATAACCAGCTGCCAGCGCATCCCTGAAGTGCCCCTCGGACCACGGAAACGCCTGACTCTGACGTTCCAGCTCGATCACGTCTCTCAAGTCTGCAAGAGACATGGGCAACACCATGGCGGTCGCTGACTGCATTGCCTGAGGATTACCACCTTGTCCCAGGGCACGTTCGGCCGTCGTAAAGGCCACTTTGTCGCGCAGATAGAGAGGCAAGGCCTGTTCTGGCTCGACCCGTCTGCCACGATGAAACAGATCCCAGCCAAGTCGCGCAACATCCTTGACCGAAACAGTGCCAAAATCTGCAGACAAATCGTGCCAGACCAGTTGATGATCGGCACATGTCTTGTCAACCTCCGCTGCCAGCTCTTTCCTGTGAATCAGTTGCCATCCGTCTCCTGCCAGCACCAGCGTGTGCAGACCGGCAAAGGTCTTGAGCCAGTAAGGGAGTCGTTCTGCAATAAAAGCCGGACAATCATCCACACGAATGAGAACGGGAGACTGCAACTCGAAATAACCCGGCATACTATCCGAGTTTGCGATGTTCGCCTGAGCATCACGCCGTACATAGGCAGCCAGATAGACTTCGTTCATTCTCGCATCCAGGGCCACGAGACAAATGCCCGGAAGCAGAGTCGGTGGCAATGCGTGCATCAGACCCGATGCCAGCGCAGGCAAGGCCCCAACGGGTACGACAGGAATCTGCAAGGCAAAGCTCATGCCCTGAGCCACGCTGCAGGCAAGACGGACACCGGTGAAAGCTCCGGGACCCTGTCCAAAGGCGATCGCGGCCAGGTCGTGTCGCGTCAGCCCCGCTTGCCGCATCACATCATCAACCAGCGGCAGAATGTTCGGGGCATGACCAGAGACACCGCTGAGTTCCTTGAAGTCAAGTGACTCGGACGATTCAGATCGACTGTAAATGGCCACCCCACACGTGGCGGTCGAAGTTTCGAGGGCTAGGATCGGATGCATGTGCGGATTGTAATGAAGTCAACCTCCTTCGTGAGCGGACTGAGCCTGGATTGGAATGAGATTGATACATCCACATCATTTCTGATCTCCTTTTCCGGCCTCAGGACGAACAATGAGATCTTTAGTACCATGAAGTGTGGCATTCTGAACCTTTCCGTGACTGACGGGTCTGAACTCAGGCCAGAACCCATTCAAACAACTCGCATGATGACAACAAACTCACGTAATACATCCAACACCGCATCTCGCAAGAAGATTCTCGTGGTTGACGATGACCCTAGACTTCGCGACTTGTTGCGTCGCTACCTGACAGAGCAAGGGTTTCTGGTAGAGGTGGCGCAGGATGGGGTGGACATGCAGCAGGTGCGTCTGAAAGAGAATTTTGACCTCATCGTTCTGGACGTGATGATGCCAGGTGAAGATGGTCTGACCATCTGTCGAAAGCTGCGCACCGCAAAAGATGACACACCAGTCATCATGCTGACCGCCAAGGCAGAAGATGTTGACCGCATTCTCGGCCTGGAGCTAGGAGCGGATGATTACGTCTCCAAGCCATTCAATCCGCGTGAACTACTGGCGAGAATCAACGCTGTATTGCGACGCAAACAGTCTGGTGAACACCCTGCTGGCCCAAGCCACGAAGCTGAGCTCGTGAGCTTCGGTCCCTACAAGTTGAATCTGGCCAAGCGATCTCTGACCAACGGTGGAGAAGATGTGCCCATCACCAGCGGGGAATTCGCCTTGCTCAAAGTGCTGGTTCGCCATCCCAAGGTCCCTCTGTCACGGGACCGGCTGATGGAGATGGCGCGTGGCAGAGAATACGAGGCCTTTGATCGCAGTCTTGATGTCCAGATCTCGCGACTCAGAAAACTGATAGAGCCCAACCCAGGCAAGCCCCAGTATATTCAGACTGTCTGGGGCCTGGGTTACGTGTTTGTACCCGATGGTGAAGCCTGAACTGCACCTTGGCCTGTTCGCAAGAACATTCCTGCTACTGGCGCTCCTCATGCTGGCCAGCCTCGGGGCATGGATACACGTGCTCTTCACGCTGGACTCAGAACCAAGGGCAGAGCGAACTGCCACGCACCTGGTCAATGCAGCAACGCTGACACGCAGCTTGCTCGAGATCCCTGACCACGACATGGCGACACTCATCAAGCAGGCTGTGAATGCGCAAAGTGGACTGGACCTGCGCGCTGCCCGCCCAAAAGAAGTGTTGCCCGAGCTGCCACAAACCGAGTACTGGCTGGGTCTGCAGGAACAGGTTCGACGAGTGCTAGGGCCAAGCACCGAATTACTACGCTCCTCGATTGACGAATCGCTGGTCTGGGTCGCCCTGCCTCTGAAGGAGGAAACCTACTGGCTTGGCTTGGACATTGACCGGTCCCAGCCGGTCACCGGTGTTGAATGGTTCAGCTGGATGATCGCAGCCGCTCTGTTATCACTGGTTGGTGCCGCAGTCGCCGTCGGTTACATGAATCGGCCTCTGGCCAGACTCGCTCGTGCTGCGCAGCAAGTGTCTCGGGGCGAAGCCCCCGAACCTTTGCCAGAACAAGGTGCCATGGAAATCAGGGAACTGAATGGCAGCTTTAATCGCATGGTTTCAGAGCTGCGTCAGGCGGAGAACGATCGCAATCTGATGCTCGCAGGCATCTCCCACGACCTGAGAACTCCACTTGCACGCATGCGCCTCGAAATTGAAATGAGTCCAATCGGAGAAGAGCAGCGCCATGCCATTGATCAAGACCTCTCCCAGGTGGATCGTACGATTGGTCAGCTGCTTGAGTACGCTCGACCCGCACGCAAACCACCTGAGTCGCCAGTCAATCTGGCCGAGCTGACGTCTGACCTGATCAATCAGGAGAAAGCCCGCTTCGAACAAGCGGGAGGCAGTCTTGAGTTTTCATGGAAGGGCGATGCATATTGCCTGATCGATCCACACGACTTCAGTCGCTGCATCATCAATCTCCTGGAGAACGCGAGGCGTTACGGCGCACTCAATGGAAGTCGGGCGGAAGTCGAAATTGTCATGCAGTCACGGGGCGACCGGATCCAGATCGATCTTAGCGACCGGGGACCGGGCATCGATCCAAAGGATATTGCCAGGGTCATGCGACCATTTTCCAGGGGTGAAGCGGCGAGGACCGGTGGGACTGGCGCCGGACTAGGGCTTTCCATTGTTGAAAGACTTCTCGGATGGGCGGGCGGTTCGCTCAGGCTGATGCCAAGAAAAGGGGGTGGACTCACGGCCCGCATAGAGTTACCTCGCAGCCGGCGACCAAAAGGCACACAGGAAGCCAGCCAGGACGGCACAGAGCCGAATGCAGGCTGAGATACACAAGAGCCTCTGCTACCAAAGCGCAAAGATCAGCCGCGACGAGCCAGCAGAGCAACTGCTGTCACCGAAATTCCCTCCCGGCGACCGATATGACCGAGCTCCTCATTGGTCTTGCCCTTGATGTTGACACGATCGGGATCAACTCCCAGATCATCCGCTATGTTGGCAACCATTCCGGCGGCATGCGGAGCGATCTTGGGTGCCTGTGCATGAATGGTTGCGTCGACGTTGATGACCTCCCACCCATGCGTGCGAACCAGACGCATGGACTGCCGTAGTAACTCCCTGCTATCAGCCCCCTTGTATGCGGGATCCGAGTCCGGAAAATGTCGTCCGATGTCGCCCAGACCGGACCCACCCAGAATGGCATCGGTTATCGCATGCAACAAGGCGTCTGCGTCGGAATGCCCTTTCAAGCCATGCGTGTGCTCAATGCGAACCCCGCCAAGTATCAACGGCCGGTCCGGCACCAGTGCGTGAACGTCAAACCCCTGTCCTACCCTTAAATCCCATGGGCTCACTTGACATACCTCTCTATCATCTCAAAATCCTCAGGCCAGGTGACCTTGAAGTTCGCAACATCGCCTCGCACCAGTTGCGACGGCTGCCCAGCCCATTCGATCGCACTTGACTCGTCAGTCACGTCGAATCCTGAGGCGATCGCGCCAGCGAGCGCTTGCTGCAAGACACGTGCACGATACATCTGGGGCGTCTGCGCCAGCCAGACGCGATTTCGATCAATGGTCGTCTGAATCAATTGCCGCGACGCTACCGTGCTTTGAGGAGCGGCGAGTTTAACCGTGTCAGTTGCAGGCAGTGCCAACAATCCCCCCCAGCCACTTTCCAGACAGGCAGATACGAGCCTTCTCAGTGCATCCAGTGGCAAACCGGGTCGCGCAGCGTCGTGCACCAGCACCCAGTCAACATCCCGCACCAGTTTGTGTTCCAGTAGCATATCAATCGTGTTGAGAACAGTCAGGGCACGCGTCTGGCCCGCAGTACGGGTCACACGCACGCGGTCCAGGCCGCAGATTGCCGACTGGGCGTACCCGTCATCTGCCTGCACACTCACGTAGACCTGGCTGATCTGCGAATCACCAAGCAGCGCCTGAACGCTCACTCTGAGCATCGGGTGTTCTCGTATGGTCCGGTACTGCTTGGGAACAGGAGTTTCAAGTCCACTACTCGCACGCTGCCCTACTCCGCCGGCAGGCACAATCGCCACGATCCGCGGTTCCGGCTGGAGTGTGTTCACATCACCCCCCGGATCCTGGGTATTGTGCACGTCAAGAGGGGCCGTCGAGTTGCTTGTCATGCGGGGATTTTATAATCACTGTTTCACCGAACCAGTTTGCCATGTCCATCACCGACAATCCAGCATCATCTGAACTACTTTCCCGGCTCAAACCGTCCCAGAGAACCAGTCTGGCATGCCCTCCAGGCTCAGGGGACGCCTGGATGCTGGCGGCACTGGCCAGGAAAGCGGGAAAGACGCTGGTTATCATGACCGCCCTTCCATTGCAGGCCCAGCGCCTGGCTCAGGAGATCGCGCTGGTCGAGCCCGATTTGCGGGTACGCATGTTGCCAGACTGGGAGACCTTACCCTACGACAGCTTCTCACCCCACCAGGATCTTGTTTCCGAGCGACTGCGGACCCTGCATGCGTTGATGCACGGCGAAGTGGATGTTCTGACCGTGCCAATCACAACCGTTCAGTATCGTCTCGCCCCACCTTCGTTTCTGGCTGCGTACACATTCTCCTTCAAGCAGAAGGAACGCTTGAATGAAGCGGCGCTGCGAGATCAAATGGTGCTGGCCAACTACAGCCACGTCACGCAAGTAACGGCCCCGGGGGAGTTCAGCATTCGCGGGGGCTGATTGACCTGTTCCCGATGGGATCTGCAGTGCCCTACCGACTCGATATGTTCGACGACGAGATCGAATCTATCAGGGCATTTGACGTCGATACGCAACGCAGCCTGTACCCCGTGCCTGAAGTACAGTTACTGCCGGGACGAGAATTCCCGCTGGATGAAGATGCGAGGAACCAGTTTCGCTCGCGCTTCAGAGAAGAGTTCGAAGGTGATCCATCGAGGGCCCTGCCCTACCGCGATATTGGTAACGGGATCGCATTTGCAGGGGTTGAGTACTATCTCCCGCTGTTCTTTGAAGAGACAGCCACGCTGTTTGACTATATTCCTGCCGAGAGTCTTGTAGTCACCCACGGAGAACTCGAAACAGCGATGAACCAGTTCATCGCTGATACACAAAGTCGCTATCAGTTTCTCAAGAGTGATCGCGAGCGTCCCATTCTTGAACCCGAGATGCTGTTCTTGAAGGCGGACACTGTCTTCGGGTTTCTTCAGCCATTTTCTCGGCTGGCGCTGAGTCAGGAAAGTGTCCACGATGCCTATCGCCCGGCACCTGAAGTCGCAGTCAGCCGCAAGAGTGAAGATCCACTCTCTAAACTGCGTGCGCTGATATCGACCACGCCTGAGGACTGCAAGATCTTACTGTGTACGGATTCGCACGGTCGTCGTGAAACCATCATCCAGATGCTGGCAGAGCACGGCATCAGGCCTGACGCGAATGTCGAGTCATTACAGGATGCACGCCAGGCCAAAGCGCGATTCAATGTACTGGTCGCTCCGTTCACGAGTGGTTTTGTCTCGGTTGGTGACAAGCTGACGCTACTGACCGAGAATGACCTGTACCCCGGTCATGCGACCAAGGGACGTCGCTCCGGACGTGACAGGACGCGTGTCTCGGATGTCGAATCGATGATTCGAGATCTTGCCGAGTTACGCGAAGGAGATCCGATCGCCCACGTACAACATGGCATTGGTCGTTATCTTGGTCTCATCAACATGGATCTCGGTGATGGAATGATGGAATTTCTTCACCTGGAGTATGCTGGGCACAACAAACTGTACGTACCGGTTTCACAGTTGCACGTCATTGCCCGTTATAGCGGAACCGATCCTGAGGCAGCCCCGCTGCATCAGCTTGGTTCTGGTCAATGGGACAAAGCCCGCAGAAAGGCGGCCAGACAGGTGCGGGACACTGCGGCCGAGCTGCTCGATCTCTACGCGCGCAGAGCTGCACGTGAAGGCAAGGCGTTCAAGCTACCGATGGGTGACTATGAAATGTTCACCGAGGGTTTCGGTTTTGAGGAAACAGCCGACCAGTCCAATGCCATTCAGGCTGTCATTCAGGACATGACAAGCGGGCGGCCGATGGATAGACTCGTTTGTGGCGACGTCGGTTTCGGAAAGACAGAAGTCGCACTCAGAGCTGCGTTTGTGGCGGTCGCCAACGGCATGCAGGTCGCCCTGCTCTGTCCAACCACTTTGCTGGCCGAACAGCACGCTCAGACCTTCTCTGACCGATTTGCAGACTGGCCGGTCAACGTTGTCGAACTGTCCCGGTTTCGCTCGGCCAAGGAAGTAGCCAAAGCAGTCGCTGGCATCACGGATGGTACGGCTGACATCGTGATCGGTACACACAAGATCCTGTCCAAAGATGTGCGTTTCAAGCGCCTGGGCCTGATCATTATCGACGAAGAACATCGTTTTGGCGTGCGACAGAAAGAGGCCCTCAAAGCACTGCGAGCAGAGGTCGATGTGCTCACCTTGACCGCAACGCCCATTCCGAGAACACTTGGCATGTCACTCGAAGGAATTCGGGATTTCTCCGTGATAGCGACTGCGCCGCAGAAGCGTCTTGCTATCAAGACATTTGTGCGCCGTGAAGACAACAGCTCGATTCGCGAAGCCTTGCTCAGGGAACTCAAACGAGGTGGGCAGGCGTATTTTCTGCATAACGAAGTCGATACCATCCAGAACCGGCTGGCCCGCCTGCAGGAACTGGTTCCAGAAGCCCGGATTGCGATCGCGCATGGACAGATGGGTGAGCGTGATCTCGAGCAGGTCATGAAGGGGTTTTATCAGCAGCGATTTAACGTGCTGCTGTGCACCACCATTATCGAGACCGGCATTGATGTGCCAACTGCAAACACGATCATTATTCATCGTGCGGATCGTTTCGGACTGGCACAGTTACACCAGTTACGTGGTCGGGTTGGACGCTCCCACCACCAGGCATACGCCTACCTTTTGACGCCAGGCGAAGACGCCATGACGAAGCAGGCAAAGAAACGGCTCGAGGCGATCCAGGCGATGGAAGAACTCGGTTCCGGCTTCTTTCTGGCGATGCATGATCTTGAAATTCGCGGCACAGGTGAAGTCCTTGGCGAGTCCCAGTCAGGCAATATCCAGGAAATCGGCTTTTCGATGTACAACGACATGCTCAACGAAGCAATTCGCGCACTGAAGGCAGGTGAAGAGCCTGACCTGGAGTCGACTGGGAACCCGGGCTGTGAAGTCAACCTCCATACGCCAACGCTACTGCCAAGCGCCTATTGCCCGGATATTCATGCAAGACTGAGCATCTACAAGCGCCTCTCAAACGCCAAACAGGTTGATGACCTCATCGCCACGCAAGAAGAGCTGATTGACCGGTTTGGTAAGCTTCCTCCAGAAACGCAGGCCCTCGTACTATCTCATCGCCTCAGGATCGAGGCGACAGAACTGGGCATCCAGAAAATAGATAGTAACGATGAGCAAACGCTCTTTCTGTTCAAACCAGATCCACCAATTGATCCACTCAAGCTGATCGACCTGGTCCAGCAGCGTAAGAACGTCAAGTTTTCTGGTCCAGACCGCTTGCGCGCTGAGATCGAGTCTGATGACATCAAGAAACGCTATGAAATCATTCGCACGTTGCTTCGTGCGATGGTTTGACACTACCCCCATAGAAGGACTTACATGGCCCCCACAGACCTCATTGTGCAGTCCCCTGCCCTGGATAAACCCATGATCGAACAGATCGCCGCTCAGGCACAGGCAAACGGAGTGAACTGGATTTCCAAGACCGCCGCACGCTTGTATGCGGTTGATGTGAGCGATTCGGATATCCGTTCCATCCGAACATGGTGCGACACCAACGGAGCCGATGTCGCGTTTGTTGACGCAACGGCTCGCCTGGCAGATTGCCGTGTGCTTGCGATGGACATGGATTCTACGCTGATCAATATCGAGTGTATTGACGAAATCGCTGCATTTGCAGGACTAAAGGCCGAAGTTGCCGCAATTACCGAACGTTCAATGCGCGGTGAGATTACTGAATTCAGCGACAGTCTGCGCCTTCGGGTCGGTTATCTTGAAGGCCTGGACGCCGAAGTGCTGGAGCAAGTGTATCAACAACGCCTCGAACTGAATCCTGGAGCGGAAAACCTGATTCGAGTAGCCCGGAGTAAAGGAATCAAGACACTGCTTGTCTCGGGTGGATTTACATTCTTTACAGACCGTCTAAAACAGAGACTGGAGCTTGATGCCGCATTTGCAAATACTCTTGAGGTGGATGGCAACAATCGCCTGACGGGAAGAGTTGAAGGCAGAATCGTTGATGCCCAAGGCAAAGCTGACTTACTAGCGGAATTTGCAGCCAGGCATTCAGCCAAGCCAGAGCAGATTATTGCAATCGGAGATGGTGCCAACGATCTGAAGATGCTAGGTATGGCAGGCTACGCTGTCGCGTACAGAGCGAAGCCTGTTGTGCGCGAGCAAGCACGATATGCACTAAACGTCAGCCCGCTAGATGCCATCCTTCACTGGTTCACTGACGGAAGTAACTGAGACACGTCATAACTCAGGACACTTACTCGCACGCCCTCAACACATTGAGGGCAAGGTGATGCGTCCTTTCCAAAACAACAACCCGCCAGCCGACCTGTTAAGACGAGTTCTCCTTTATTGGGGGATCTACATCTACCATGCCTGTCTGCGAAGACAGGCATCATCAGGGGCGATCTACTTCAAAAGATACCGGTATACAAACCCCGGAAATCCAAGCACCAGAAAGATACAAAGCGTGATCGCGTAAAACTCCCAGCCAAGCAGGAACGGGTTTGAAAGTGCACTTTCAAATGCAAACCCCAATAACCCGGCCACAAAGTACATCACAAGTAGCTCTGCGCACACGAGAAAACCGGACTTTCCAGCCGGATTGCTGGTTTTTAGAACACCAAACACCTTGTCGCTCAGGAACGGCAGGTTGGCTGCCGCCACTGAAAACACTATCAATATCCAGACTGCAAGCGTCTGATTCAAAATCAACGACCCCTAAGCTTAAAGCGAAGCAGCAATCGCCTGGATGCAGGCAGTCATCAGCCCACCCGGCAAGATTCCCAACAACAGAATAATGCCAGTGTTGATGCCGAGTACCGTGCCAGCAGGACCGGGCACCGACACCACAACTCGCTCGGCAGACGGCTCATCGAAATACATCACCTTCACCACACGCAGGTAATAGAACGCCCCGATCAGAGAAAAGATGACAGCAACAACTGCAAGCCAGACCATTCCTGCTTGAATCACTGCTTGCAGAACAACCAGCTTCGCGTAAAAGCCAACCAGCGGCGGAATACCGGCGAGAGAGAACATCAGCACCAGCAAGACGCCAGCGAGCGCAGGACTACGTTTGTTCAACCCTTTGAGATCATCAATCGTCTCACACTCATACCCTGCATGAGACAGCAGCATGATCACACCGAAGGTACCCAGCGTAGTGAGAACATAGGTGATGATATAGAACAGGGAGGAGCCATATGCCGAAGCATTCACGTTCACCAGACCCTCCGCTGACCCACTCATCAGGCCCAGCAGCACGAAACCCATGTGCGAGATGGTCGAGTATGCCAGCATCCGTTTGAAGCTCGTCTGCATTATCGCGGTCAAGTTACCAATCGCGAGCGAGAGAACCGCCATGATCATCAGCATTGGCTGCCAGTCGAATGTCAGGTCACCAAGACCTGTCACCAGAATGCGCAGCGTCATTGCAAATGCAGCCAGCTTTGGGGCCGCTGCGATCGCGAGCGTGATAGCCGTCGGCGCGCCGGTGTAAACGTCAGGCACCCACATATGGAATGGAACCGCACCAAGCTTGAACGCAATCCCTGCAACCAGAAATACCAGACCGAACACCAGGGCCAGTTGCATGTCACTTCCGGAAACAATGGTGTCACCGATATCCTGGAGATCAAGCGATCCAGTTGCGCCATACAGCATTGACATGCCATAAAGCATGAAGCCGGAAGCCAGTGAACCCAGGACAAAGTACTTCATGGCTGATTCAGTCGCAGGCGAGTGGTCTCTGCGAATGGCGACCAGCGCATAAAGTGCCAGCGACATCAGCTCGAGTCCGAGATACACAGTCAGCAGATTGTTCGCCGAGATCAGCACCATTTGACCAAGCAGCGCAAGCAGAACGAGAACATAAAGCTCCCCACCGCGAAGCATGTCACGACTCTGTACGTACTCTCGCCCGTAGACAAGGGTGGCAAACACCGCTGCGTACGACACCAGTTTGAGCAGATGAGAAAGGTCGTCGGCAACGAACTGGCCGTGGAACGTCGTACCTTCTGCACCGGACGCCCACTGACTCCAGGTGATCATAAACAGAAGTACCAGTGTCACATTGCTGAGAATATAGGCCAGGGTCCGCCGGGATTCCATGCTGAATGCATCGATCAGCAAGATCAGCATCGCTGCAACCAGCAACACGATCTCAGGTAGGGCAAGCGCAAAGTTGAATTCGTTTAGCATCATGTCGGCTTACAGTTTTGAGATTGCAACGTGATCAAGCAGTGCCTGAACCGAGACATGCATCACATCAGTGAAGGGTTTGGGGTAGATCCCCATGAACAGCACGGCGATAGCCATCACGCCGAGAATCAGGAACTCCCGGTTATTGATGTCCTGAAGTTTGCCGACCTCTTCGTTAGCAACCGGACCGAAGGCGACGCGCTTGACCATCCAGAGCGAATAAGCCGCACCCAGAATCAATGCTGTGGCTGCGAGCATACCAATCCAGAAGTTGAACTGGACAGCACCCAGGATGACCATGAACTCCCCGATAAACCCGCTGGTCGCCGGAAGACCGGCGTTGGCCATGGAAAACAGCACGAAAAATGTGACGAACTTGGGCATGCGGTTGATTACGCCGCCGAAGTCTGCAATGACGTGCGTGTGCATTCTGTCATACAGCACACCGATACAATAGAACATCGCTGCTGAAACGAAGCCGTGGGAAACCATCTGAATGATGCCGCCTTCAAGCCCAACCAGATTGAAGATGAAAAAGCCCAGGGTCACAAATCCCATGTGTGCGATCGAGGAATAAGCGACCAGCTTTTTCATATCCTTCTGGACCATTGCAACGAATCCAATGTAGATCACTGCGATGAGTGAAAGCGTAATCATCAGATCCGACAATCCGATCGACGCATCCGGAGCGATAGGCAATGAAAACCGCAGGAAGCCGTAGGCCCCGAGTTTGAGCATGATCGCGGCAAGAACCATCGAACCGCCGGTCGGTGCTTCCGGGTGAGCATCCGGCAACCACGTATGCACCGGCCACATCGGAACCTTGACGGCAAACGCTGCCAGCAGAGCCAGGAAGATCAGTACCTGCGCCTCATAACCAATCTTCAACTGATGCCACGCAAGAATCTCGAACGTGCCGGACGCTTGCCAGAGATAGATGAAAGCAACCAGCGTCAGCAAAGACCCCAGCAGCGTGTAAAGGAAGAACTTGAACGCTGCGTACACACGGTTGGGACCACCCCACACACCGATGATGATGTACATCGGGATCAGCGTAGCCTCAAAGAAAATGTAGAACAACAACCCGTCCAGTGCAGCAAAGACACCCACCATCAAGCCAGACATGATCAGGAATGCTGCCATGTACTGGGCGACCCGGTAAGTAATGACTTCCCAGCCAGCCATGACAACGAGCACCGTCACGAAGGCCGTGAGCAACACGAACCAGAGGGAAATCCCGTCTACCCCGAGATGGTAGAAGACTGGGAAGGCTTCGATCCAGAGAGTTTTCTCAACGAACTGCATTGACGCAGTGCTCGAGTCAAACCCCATGTAGAGCGGAAGCGTCACCGCAAAACTGATCAATGCACCAGCGAGTGCGAGCCAGCGAGTAAACCCGGGATTATCGTCACGACCAATGGCCAGAACAATCAGACCAAAGACAATCGGAACGAAAATCGCAAGCG
The DNA here is from genome assembly GCF_003058465.1 of Orrella marina. Lineage (NCBI taxonomy): Bacteria > Pseudomonadati > Pseudomonadota > Betaproteobacteria > Burkholderiales > Alcaligenaceae > Orrella > Orrella marina. The sequence goes on from NZ_CP028901.1 coordinate 2,309,712, forward strand.
TGAGCCACGGAATAGAAGAAGATGCCATCTCGCCAGCCATTATTTATATACCAGGATAATGAAAGTGATCAGACCCATCAGGCCAATAATCATCGCAAACGCGTAGTGATAGATGTAACCCGACTGCAAATGTCGGCTCACAGCAGAAATTGCACCAACCACCTTTGCCGATCCGTTGACGAGCATGCCGTCGATCAGACCCTCGTCGGAGCGCTTCCAGAGTACGGTGCCCAGGCAGCGCGCTGCACGTGAAATGACTTTTTCATTGAGCCAGTCGAAGTAGAACTTGTTGTCCAGCAACGGATACAGCCAGGAGAACGCTTTCTTGATCGACTCGGAGGCTTTGGGATTGATCACGTAGCAGTACCAGGCCACCAAACCGCCGGCGAGCGCCAGATAAAACGGCAAGGTCACGAATGCATGCAAACCATAGGCGAACCATCCGTGCCATTTGTCGGCAAGCGTGCGCATTGCATCATGCCCGTCATGCTGGACTGTATTGAGGTAATCAAAGTAGTTCCCGAACAGAAGCGGATCCACAAAAAGCGCACCGGCGATCACGGAGGGCACCGCCAGCATGACTAGCGGCAGCGTCACTACCCAAGGCGTCTCATGCGGCTTGGCATGCGGATCATGGTGATGATCATCGTGACCATGTTCATCACGCGGTGCCTGGTCATAGCGCTCTTCCCCGTGAAAGACCACAAAGAAGACCCGGAATGTATATAGTGCCGTCACAAAAGCGCCGAGCAAAACGCAGACGTAGGCAAATTGTGCGCCCCAGACGCCGGCCGCACCTGCCGCTTCAATGATATGTTCCTTCGAGTAAAAGCCGGCGAAAAACGGAAATGCCGAGAGCGAAAGTCCGCCAAGCAGGAACGTGACATAGGTGATCGGCATGTATTTGCGCAAACCTCCCATATACCGGATGTCCTGATTGTGATGAACGGCCATGATGACCGAACCCGCGGCAAGGAACAGCAACGCCTTGAAGAATGCGTGGGTCATCATGTGAAAGATCGCAACTGAGTAGACTGACGCACCAAGCGCGACAGTCATATAACCAAGTTGAGACAGCGTGGAATAGGCAATCACACGCTTGATATCGTTCTGAACAACCCCCAGGATCCCGAGGAACAATGCACCGAGCGCACCCACGATGATGATGAGCGACAGCGCAGTATTCGAGAACTCAAACAGTGGCGAGAATCGAGACACCATAAAGATACCTGCGGTCACCATGGTTGCTGCGTGGATCAGCGCAGAAATTGGTGTCGGACCTTCCATGGAGTCTGGCAGCCATGAGTGCAGCGGAACCTGAGCCGATTTACCCATTGCACCGACAAAGAGACAGATACATGCAACGGTCAGCAACATCCAGTCCGTGCCTGGCAATGTGAGCCCGGCAAGGTAATCTGCTTTCTCAAACACCTCGCCGTAATTCAGCGTACCGGTGTACGCGAACAGCAGGCCAATGCCAAGCACAAAGCCGAAGTCACCCACGCGGTTGATGAGGAACGCCTTCATATTGGCGAAGATCGCTGTCGGACGCTCGTAATAGAAACCGATCAACAGATAGGAAACCAGGCCCACCGCTTCCCAGCCAAAAAACAACTGCAGCATGTTGTTGGCCATGACCAGCATGAGCATCGAGAAGGTGAACAGGGAGATGTAGGCAAAAAATCTTTCGTAGCCCTCATCCTCAGCCATATACCCGATACTGTAGATGTGAACCATCAGTGAAACCGAGGTCACCACCACCATCATCAGTGCGGTCAAGGGATCAATCAGGAAACCGATTTCAAGGGTGATGTCACCGATCATGCTCCAGACATACAAGGTGCCGTCAAATCGGGTTCCTCCAAGCACGTCAAACAGCACGATGTAGGAACAGATTGCCGACAGTGCCACCAAAGCGATGGTGATCCTGTGCGCCATGAATCGACTGACAGGCCGGCCAAGAAAGCCAGTGCCGAACAGCCCCGCAAGCACTGCACCTAACAACGGTGCAAATGCGATGATCAAATAAATGAAAGGTACGCTAGACATGAGTGGGTATCTTCCGGTCAGCCTTTGAGGTGATCAAGGTCTTCAACATTGATCGTGTTCATGTTACGGAACAGCAAAACGAGAATGGCCAGGCCAATCGCCGCTTCAGCTGCTGCAACAGTCAGAATGAAGAACACGAACACCTGGCCTGCGAGATCGCCGGACCAGCTCGAAAACGCCACGAAGTTCATGTTGGCCGAAAGCAGAATGAGTTCGATCGACATGAGCAACACGATCAGGTTGCGTCTGTTCAGAAAGATACCGAACACGCCGATCGCGAACAGAATGGCGCCTAGCACCAGAAAGTGGGACAACGTGAGTTCCATCATTGCTTCTCCTCGGTCTTGCTGTCCACACGCGGTTCGGACGGGATGCTTACCAGACGCATACGGTCCTTGGCACGGACTCTGACTGCAGCGCCGGGATTGTTGTAACGAACATCCTTGCGACGACGCAACGTCAGGGAAATGGCAGCCACCATACCGACAAGCAACAACACAGCACCGATCTCGACCGCGTAAACATATTCGGTGTACATGAGTTCACCCAGTGCGCGGGTATTGTTGAAGTCGTCAGCCATCTGCACTGCCGGTCCCGCATTACCCCAAGTCTGGTTCAGTACGAAAGCCATCTCGACGACCATGACCAGGCCAATCAGCAACCCCAGTGGCAGATAGGTCCTTGCGCCGGCTCGCAGCACTTCCATCTTGACGTCCAGCATCATGACAACGAACAGAAACAGCACCATCACTGCACCGACGTAGACAAGCACCAGAAGAAGTGCCAGAAACTCGGCGCCAAGCAGCATCCAGATCATTGAAGCGTTGGCAAACGCGAGAATCAGGAACAAAACAGCGGTCACAGGACTTTTCGCTGTGATAACCCTGAATGCGGCCACCACCAGGACGGTGGCCAGTATATAGAAGAGGACTGTCGTGAATGTCATGTCGTCGTCACTAAGCGTTAGCGATAAGGTGCATCTTCGGCACGGTTACGGGCGATCTGCTCTTCGTAACGGTCACCGACCGCAAGCAGCATGTCCTTGGTGAAATACAAGTCACCGCGTTTCTCGCCGTGGTACTCATGAATGTGCGTCTCGACAATTGAATCGACGGGACAGCTCTCTTCGCAAAAACCACAAAATATGCACTTGGTCAGGTCGATGTCGTAGCGGGTCGTGCGGCGAGTGCCGTCCTCACGCAGATCCGATTCAATCGAAATCGCCATAGCCGGACACACCGCCTCACACAGTTTGCAAGCAATGCATCGCTCTTCCCCGTTGGGATAGCGACGCAACGCATGCAAACCTCTGAAACGCGGTGACATGGGCGTTTTCTCGTGGGGATAACGCAGGGTTATCTTCCTCTTGAAAAAATACTTCCCGGTCAATCGCATCCCCTTCAATAACTCGAGGAGCATCAAACTACCAAAAAAATCCTTGATCGCTTCCATTGCTAGCCCTTATATGCTTACGGTTCGCGCTCAGTTCCAGATATTCCAGGGCGTCTGCATCCAGATCGCCACGACAACCAGCCAGACGCCGGTCAGCGGAATAAACACTTTCCATCCCAGACGCATGATCTGGTCATAGCGGTAACGTGGAAAAGATGCCCGGAACCAAACGAACATGGAAACCACTACAAACGTCTTGAGTCCCAGCCAGATCCAGCCCGGAATCCAGTTCAGGATGGCAATATCGAGCGGTGCAGCCCATCCTCCCAGGAACATGATCGCAGCCATGCACGACAGGAAGATCATGTTGGCGTATTCACCGAGGAAGAACAGTGCAAACGCCATACCCGAATATTCGACCATGTGCCCGGCGACAATCTCCGACTCGCCTTCAACCACATCAAACGGGTGACGGTTTGTTTCCGCGACAGCAGAGATGACATAAATCACAAACAACGGCAACAGCGGCAACCAGTTCCAGGACAGGAACGTCAGCCCCATGTCAGCGAACATCCCGCGATTCTGGCCATGAACAATCTCAGACATGTTGAGGCTGCCTGAAACAAGAAGCACCGTCACCAACACGAAGCTAATCGCAAGTTCATAGGAAATCATCTGCGCCGAAGCACGCATGGCCGCGAGAAACGCATACTTGGAGTTTGAAGCCCATCCAGCCACGATGACACCGTACACACCAATAGACGTAATGGCCATGACATACAGCAACCCGGCGTTAACGTTCGCGAGCACAACATCAGGTCCGAACGGCACCACTGCCCACGCAGCCAGTGCCGGCATCAGTGTCACGACTGGTGCCAGCACGAACAGCACTTTGTTCGCCTGACTGGGTACGATCACTTCCTTGGTCAGCAACTTCAAAACGTCTGCAAACGGCTGCAGCAGACCTCTGAAACCAACCCGGTTCGGACCAAGACGAACATGCATGAAACCAATCATCTTGCGTTCCCAATATGTGAGGTACGCGACACACAGGATGATGGGAACAGCAATGACAAGGATCTTGACCAGGGTCCAGATCACCAGCCATGGGGTGGCACCGATCAGCCCGACACCGAAACTCTCGAGAGAATTGAGCCACTCCATCTCAGACACGCTCCATGTGCAGTTGACTGTGAACAGAACCCAGTTGTGCGGTCTCGTTAAATCCCGCACTCAGGCGAATTGCAGCAACCGGGACCGTTTGATCGGCTTTGACCGGAATCGAGACTTCTCCTGCTTCAGTCTTGATTCGCACCATATCGCCATCTGAAAGACTATGTGCCTGAAGCGTTTCAGGATGAACCCTGGCCGCGGTCAGTTTTGAAACCGACATTTCTTGCAATGGCTCGGAGCGGCGAACAATCGCATCACTACGATAAATAGGCAGATCGGCAACCCGCTCCAATGCATCTGTTTTGCTGACAAGACTGCGTCCGATTCCGGCACTGATCGTGTTGCTTAATCTTGAACCAGCACCTGCAGCGAGCACCGTATCCCGTACTGATTCAGACGACTCTTCCTCAAAGTCCTTCAGGTTCAGAAGGTTGCCCATCACGCGCAATACTTTCCACGCTGGACGGCTTTGCGCAAACCCAGCAACGGTCCCTTTAAAACTTTGCGCCTGACCGGCAGCATTCACGTAGGTACCCGAAGTTTCAGTAAACGGACCAACCGGGAGCATCACTCTTGCCCAATCCTGAGCAGACGATTTGTACGTTGTCAGCGCAACGACGAATCTGGCATTTTGCAGCGTTTCAACGGCCCGCTGGCCAAGATTTGTATCGAGTGCGGGCTCCAGGTTCAGGGTGATGTAGCCTTGTTGCCCGTCTTCAAGCATCGCCTGGGCGGTCTTAGCACCACGCCCCGGAACTGCGTTGGCAAGGTAGGCTCCCACGGTGTTCGCACCCGCAGTCAGGAACCCAAAATTCGCATCAACCTGCTGTGCGATCCATTGTGCATTGGCCGCTATGCGTGAGGCATCCGTGGCATGAGACACAACATTGCCCAGCAGAACCGCCCTCTTCTCACCCGAAACAAGACTCTGGGCGATTTTCTGCGCCTGCTCTCCGGCCTGTACACCCGCAAACTCGTCCGGCACTGCAATGGATTTGAGCGCGGCAACAGCAACGGCGACTTCCGCCAGCGCATCAGCGAGTTGTGACGGACGAACCGTCATGCGCCCATGGAGCAGCAACAGCGGATCATCAGCCGCCACATCGATGCTGCTCACCTGAGCACCATGTTTGACAATCTGACGCAGGCGTTGTGTGATCAATGGGTGATCCGCACGCATGAAAGAGCCGACGATCAATGCACGGTCCAGTGAACTGACATCACCAATACTCATTCCAAGCCAAGGCGCGCCATTCAGGCTGGCGTCAAACTCAGGGTCAGCGAGTCGTGTCCGGACGTCGACGTTCTCTGAACCCAGGCCTCGGGCAAGACGTGCCAGCAGATTCATCTCTTCAAGCGTGGCCATCTCGGTCGCGATTGCGCCCAGTTTGTCCGCCCCGTCCTGATCGCGTACGGCCATCAACCCTTGAACGGCGGCCTGCAGCGCATCAGCCCAGTTTGCTTCGCGCCACACACCATCATCGCCCTTGATCATGGGGGACTCGAGACGATCGATGCGAAGGCCCTCATAGGAGAAACGATCACGATCGCTGATCCAGCACTCATTTACCTCTTCATTTTCGAAGGGCACAACTCGCATAACCTCGTCGAGTTTGACTTGAACAACGATGTTCGCACCCAGGCTGTCATGCGGCGATACCGAACGGCGACGAGCCAGCTCCCACGTTCTGGCTTGATAGCGGAACGGCTTGGAGGTCAAGGCACCGACCGGACAAATATCGATCATGTTCCCGGAGAGCTCTGACTCGACGGAGCGACCAACGAATGTCGTGATCTCCGAGTGTTCGCCACGGTTGAGCATGCCAAGCTCCATGACGCCTGCAATCTCCTGACCAAACCGCACACAGCGGGTGCAGTGAATGCAGCGGGTCATTTCCTCAGCAGAGATCAGAGGACCGAACGACTTGTGAAACACAACCCGCTTCTCTTCGTTGTAGCGAGAAGTGGAGCCACCATATCCGACTGCAAGATCCTGCAACTGGCACTCTCCCCCCTGGTCACAGATAGGGCAGTCGAGCGGATGGTTGATCAGCAAGAACTCCATCACACTCTTCTGAGCGGCGACAGCACGCTCGGAGCAGGTGTGCACAACCATTCCATTTGTCGCTGGCGTCGCACAGGCAGGCAATGCCTTGGGCGCTTTTTCGACTTCGACCAGACACATGCGGCAATTCGCAGCGATCGAGAGCTTCTTGTGATAGCAAAAGTGTGGAACGTATACGCCAAGCTTGTGAGCTGCATGCATCACCATGCTGCCCTCAGGCACCTCCACAATCTTGCCGTCGATGGTCAACTCAACCATATTGAATCCAACTTAAAGGTAAGGAGCGACAACACATCGCTTGTTTTCGATGTGATACGCAAATTCATCACGATAATGCTTGAGGAAACCGCGTACCGGCATGGCTGCTGCATCACCGAGCGCGCAGATTGTGCGGCCCATGATGTTTCCAGCAACTGAATCGAGCAGATCCAGATCTTCCTGGCGTCCCTTGCCATGTTCGATCCGATCGACCATGCGATAGAGCCAGCCAGTGCCTTCACGGCATGGTGTGCACTGACCGCAACTTTCTTCGTAGTAGAAGTATGAAAGTCGCAGCAGAGACTTGACCATGCAACGGGTTTCATCCATCACGATCACAGCACCGGAACCCAGCATGGAGCCCGCCTTGGCGATCGCATCGTAATCCATGGTGATATCCATCATCGTGTCACCGGGAATCACGGGCGCGCTCGATCCACCTGGAATGACAGCCTTGAGCTTCTTGCCGTTACGCATTCCACCAGCAAGTTCCAGCAACTTGGAAAACGGAGTCCCCATGGGAATCTCGTAGTTACCAGGGCGCTCGACATCACCAGAAATCGAGAACAACTTGGTTCCACCATTGTTGGGTTTCCCGACTTCGAGGTAAGCAGGACCGCCATTGCGGATAATCCATGGAACTGCCGCGAACGTCTCGGTGTTGTTGATCGTAGTCGGTTTGCCATATATCCCGAAACTGGCTGGAAATGGCGGCTTGAAACGAGGCTGGCCTTTCTTGCCCTCGATTGATTCAAGCAAGGCCGTCTCCTCACCGCAGATGTAGGCACCATACCCATGAAACGCATGCAGGTTGAAGCTGAAGTCTGAGCCGAGAATCCTGTCACCCAGAAAACCAGCTGCGCATGCCTCTTCGAGCGCCTCCTCGAAGCGCTGATAGACCTCGAAGATTTCACCGTGGATATAGTTGTATCCGACGGAAATGCCCATCGCATAAGCGGCAATCGCCATTCCTTCGATCACGATATGCGGATTGAGACGCAGGATATCACGGTCTTTGAACGTACCCGGCTCTCCTTCGTCTGAATTACAGACCAGATACTTCTGCCCAGGAAACGTGCGTGGCATGAAGCTCCACTTGAGACCGGTCGGAAACCCAGCGCCACCACGCCCACGCAGACCAGACGCTTTCACTTCGGCAATCACGTCCTCCGGGCTCATGCCCTGCGTGAGGACCTTCCTGAGCGCCTCATACCCGCCCCGCTTGACGTACTCGTCCAGACGCCAGTTCTGACCATCGAGACCGGCCATGATCTGGGGCGAAACGTGACGACCATGCAACGCCATCGATGCAGGCAAGTCACCAAACGGTGCGGGGTCCAGCCCCTGTGAGTATTTCTGAAGAACAGCAGCCATCGTCATTTATCAGGCCTCCTTCACAGTCGAGAGGTCTGCGAGCATCTCGTCAATTCTCTGTGCCGACATGCGCACACACATGTGCTTGTTGTTGACCAGCAGAACCGGAGAGTCACCACATGCTCCCATGCACTCACCTTCCATGAGTGTGAACTGCCCATCCGACGTTGTCTCGCCAAATCCGATGCCAAGCTTCTGCTTGATGTAATCAGCCGTCTTCTCACCATCGCGCAAGGCACAGGGCAGGTTCGTACATACCGTGACTTTGACTCGGCCGACTGGCTTGACGTCAAACATGTTGTAGAAGGTCGCAACCTCCTGCACCTGAATAGGAGGCTGTTCAAGATAGCGCGCGACATCCTCTATCACTTCCGGGGACACCCAGCCGATTTCATCCTGAGCGATCGCAAGCGCGGCCATGATGGCGGATTGCTTTTTCTCGGAAGGAAACTTGGCGAGCTCCCGATCTATCTTCTGGTAGGACTGTTCAGAAAGCAGCATAGTATTGGTTATCCGTGTGATCCTTTTGCACCATCAGCGGTCGATTTCGCCGAACACGATGTCCTGCGTACCGATGATCGTGACTGCGTCAGCCAGCATGTGACCACGCGACATTTCGTCCAGGGCTTGCAGATGCGCAAAGCCCGGCGCACGAATCTTCAGACGGTAGGGCTTGTTCGCACCATCCGAGACCAGATAGATACCGAACTCCCCTTTTGGATGCTCGATTGCGCTGTAGGCCTGGCCTTCCGGCACATGAAACCCTTCCGTAAAGAGTTTGAAGTGGTGAATCAACTCTTCCATGTTGGACTTCATCCCGGTGCGATGCGGAGGGCTAACCTTATGGTTGTCCAGCATGACAGGGCCCGGATTGTTCCTGAGCCACTCGACACATTGACGGATGATCCGGTTGCTCTCACGCATCTCAGCGACGCGGCAGAGATAACGATCATATGAGTCGCCATTGACACCGACAGGAATATCAAACTCCATGCGGTCATACACTTCGTAGGGTTGCGTCTTGCGCAGATCCCATTCGACACCGGATCCTCTCAACATTGGCCCGGTAAATCCGAGTGCCTTGGCACGCTCGGGATCAACTACACCGATACCAACCAGACGTTGCTTCCATATCCGGTTGTCAGTCAGCAGCGTTTCGTACTCGTCCACACAGGCTGGAAACCGGTTGGTGAAGTCTTCAATGAAATCGAGCAGTGAGCCTGATCGCGCCTCGTTGATCGCCTTAAGATCCTTCTGGGATCGGTAAGGACTGTCGCTGGCGAACTTTGGCATCGCATCGGGCAGATCACGATAGACACCGCCCGGACGGTAATAGGCTGCGTGCATTCGAGCACCGGAGACCGCCTCATAGCAGTCCATCAGATCTTCACGCTCGCGAAACGCGTACAAAAACACGGCCATGGCGCCCACATCCAGCGCATGCGATCCCAACGACATCAAATGGTTCAAAATACGAGTGATCTCGTCAAACAGAACACGGATATATTGGGCACGGATGGGCGGAGTCACCCCCATCAGCTTCTCGATTGCCATCACATAAGCGTGCTCGTTGCACATCATGGAGACATAATCAAGCCGGTCCATGTACGGCAGTGCCTGCAGGAATGTTCTGTGTTCGGCAAGCTTTTCCGTTGCGCGATGCAAAAGGCCAATGTGCGGATCTGCACGCTGGATAACTTCGCCGTCGAGTTCCAGAATCAGACGCAATACACCGTGCGCTGCCGGGTGCTGTGGCCCAAAGTTCAGGGTATAGCTTTTGATCTCAGCCATGATTAACGACCCACCCCATATCCGTCCTCGCGCACCACACGTGCCACCACTTCTCGAGGTTCAATTGTGACTGGCTGATAGATAACCCGACCTTGCTCTGGATCGAAACGCATCTCCACGTGACCATAAACAGGAAAATCCTTGCGAAACGGATGCCCGATAAAGCCGTAGTCCGTCAGAATCCGACGCAGGTCCGGATGACCCTCAAACACAATGCCCAGCAGATCATATGCTTCGCGCTCATACCAGTTCACGCTGGACCAGACATTCACCAGCGATGCGACAACTGGAAACTCTGACGCGACGGCAAATGTACGTACCCGCAGACGACAATTGTGCTTGATTGATAGCAGATGCATGACAACTGCATAACGACCTGGAAACGTGGGTTGCGGGTGCTCTTCACCACCTTCCTTGCCTCTCGCATAGGTCAAGTAATCGACCCCACACAAGTCAACACACGTCTCAAAACTGAATTCTGGTAAATCACGCAACTGTAGCGCGACAGCTTCCCATTCCTCGGGAGCAACCGTCAGTGTCAGTTCGTCGTACTCAAGCTTGAGGTCGGCATTCTCTCCAAACCTGGAAACCAATGCCTGCTGCAACGAAGATAACCTGGACATATTTCAACCTGTCAATTGTTCGCGGAGCCAACCGCCAACGAACCGTCTGGTCACAGCCTGTGTGACAACGGCTCCTTACAACTTCGGACTATCGAGCGATCGTATTGGTGAGACGGATCTTGTTCTGCATCTGCAACAAACCGTAAACCAACGCTTCTGCGGTCGGAGGGCATCCAGGCACGTAGATATCGACAGGAACAATCCTGTCACAGCCACGAACCACTGAGTACGAGTAGTGGTAATAACCACCTCCATTCGCACAGGATCCCATTGACACGACCCAGCGTGGCTCAGGCATCTGGTCATAAACCTTTCGCAGAGCAGGTGCCATCTTGTTGCACAACGTTCCCGCCACAATCATCAAGTCCGACTGACGGGGACTTGGGCGGAAGATGATGCCAAACTGGTCCATATCATACCGTGCAGCACCAGCATGCATCATCTCGACCGCACAGCAAGCGAGCCCGAATGTCATCGGCCACATCGAACCTGTCTTGGCCCAGTTGATCACCTTGTCAGCACTGGTGGTCACGAAACCTTGTTTCAATACGCCATCAATTGCCATCGTCTCAACAACCATCCATCAAAAAAGTGCGTCTGCACGCAGACTCGACCACACGTGGGAAACATCATTCCCAATCGAGGGCGCCCTTCTTCCATTCATACAGAAATCCCACAGTCAGGATCAGCAGAAAAATCATGACTGTACTGAATCCAACGATTCCGACCGCGCCACTGGAAATGGCCCATGGGAACAGAAATGCAATCTCAAGGTCGAAGAGAATAAATAGAATGGCCACGAGGTAGTAACGCACATCAAACTTCATGCGCGCGTCACCAAATGCCTCAAAACCACACTCATACGGCGAGAGTTTCTGCTCATCAGGTCTGTTGGGCCCGATCAGCGAACCGGCCGTAATGAGGGCAAAGCCAATCACCGTACCGACAATAATGAATAGCAGGACGGGGAAATACTGTTCCAGGTTCATCGCTTGATCTCGAAGTCAGTACAAACCCCCGGATTGTACCACCTGCGTTGGCCCAATCTGGTGCGGAAAAACTGCACTTCTCCGTAAAAATTTAGTGATCCATTGATCCTTCCAGTGTAACCGCTCAGCACACCCTTATTGGCACGGCCTGCCACAGCAACTCAACACGTGACGTTCTGCCTAACGAACCTCATCTCAGAACAGCAGGACTAGCATGCACTATCTCGGGCAGCGTGTGCGCGCACTATGCAGAACACACGCGTGTTGATTTTCCCCGAGACAGGGCCAGAAGGCTCAGGACAGATGCGTCAGGCAGCACACGGAGACCAAGAATCTTCTTCCGCAATTACTTACGCACAACCTGTAAACAACCAATATCCAGCTTCTGACTAGCTTCGGGTGGCCGAACTCTGTACACCGTGATGAATGCCCCGTCGGGATACGATTCAAAACGTGCCATGCATTCCCACAGACATCTGCAGCAAGGAACGTTGTCGGTTTCATTTCCCGGCATTGATACAACGCATGAGCAGATCTTCGACACTTGTGGGTGACGAGAACCACATGAATGGAAGAACACCTACTTTCCAGCCAATCAAAGCGGGAAAATCCAGCCATCCATTACGTACATTGTCGTATCCACTCCTCAGTTACTAACGCGGATATGGATGTCACTCAACCTTGAGCGTCCTGATTCAGAATTCCGGTGCTGACGAATTTAATTCTTGAACAAGTGTGCGTTCGGGTCAAGCAATGCATTCTGGAATGCGATGGCAGTGATCGTTTTGCTGATCATGTGACATTCTTGAAAGCCGCCATTGTCAACAGCCCCGCGTTTGCCATCTGAATCGCCATGCTCAATCACAGCCCCAAGTCAATTGTTCAAGAGATCAGGTATGGAACTGCGTGGCATCCCACCCGGATCACGCACTGCTCAGGTCGATTCTGAGGGAGTCCGAGGGTGGCATTCGCTCTACGAAGGGAAACGACATCCCGACCAAGCCGGTCAGCGCCCTCTCATCCATACTCAGATCGAGAAGCCAGGCTGGGACGAACAGGCCACCGATCATCCCGGCTCCTGGAAAATGCGGCAAGCCCTTAGCAGCTGAAGCGAAACCCGACCACGGGCGCATCCGGATAAGAAGCGGCAAGAAACGCAGTCCGGGGCGAATGTACATAGCTCGACAAAGCCCTACCTCAGATCCCTCATCACTGCCGCCCAGTCAAACCGGTAAAAGTTTTACCCGCCCCCTCTGCATTGATGCGGCTTCGTAGACGATTCTGTATGGTGGCGATCTGAAACTGAATGCTTGATGTTTGTGTACTTTCGATGGGATAAATCTGTTGGAACGCCTTATAGGAGTAGTAAAGGTGCAGATCTGGTGCGCTGGCCTGGTCTATGTACCGATCGCCATTGCAAAAAAGGAACCTGCAGATTGATGCCTCGCTCAACACCTCGCTACTGACTCTGTCGATGCCCTTCCTCGAGAAATCCCTACTTTGATTCGCCTTTCGAGAACCTGGCTATACAGATGAACAGCCCGATCAGCCATTGAAACCATCCGAAAGTCCCCCAGACTGCAGTGATCCCTCATATTCGGACTGCGATTCTGACGCGGGTTTCTGATCTCTAGCACGAACAACACATGACAGTCCAAAGCGCAATCGGACAATCGTGAATAGCAAACCACACTCTTTTCGCTAGGTCGACCCTACCCGAATCGAGCCCTGCGGTGGGTAGAGCAGAGGAACTGGAGGACTCGCTGAAATCCGGTGGACATGGTGGATTTGACGCGCTCGACTCGCGGTCTCAAGGCTATGCAGAAGATTATTCTGATGAACGCATTCAAACTGCGCGCGATTGGTCCGATGCTCATACCGAACAAGACTATCTCGTGATTGACGCTTGCCAGATCAGTATTCGGGCGCCCGAACAACGATGTGAGACACACTCACAACTGCTCCCCTAAGGGAATAAAAAATAGTATCTGACTGGGGAACGCAAAAAAGCCCCCTAAGAGGCTTTTTTGCTGCTTGATAAAGCTAGCCTCTGAGAGGCAGAGCTTTAGAAGCGGTGACGAATACCCACGGTGACCGTGTTTGTCGAAACACCACGGAGCATCTGGTAGTTGTCGGTGTACGAGTAGTAGCCGTACAGGTTGGTACGCTTGGACAGGTCATACGTAGCACCGATCGAAGCAACCGTCTGGTTGTTGGTCGCAACGCCAGGACCATCAAATGATCCACCTGGGAGCATCTGCTGAACCGAAGCGAATACGCGCGTTGCACCACCAACAGGAGCGCTCAAACCGAACATCCAAGACTGAGTCTTTGCGCCGTTTGCAAACAGAACACCACCGCGGGCGTTGGTGTCACCACCAAACTGCGAGCTTCTGAGTGTTCCAGCACCTTCAATGATACCGCCGTTCTGCTGACCGTAAGCAGCGTGAAGCTTGACTGCTTTCAGGTCATACGTACCACCGATCATCCATGCGGTCACTTTGTCCTGGTTCAGGTTCAGGCTCGAAGGAGCGTTAACCTGGTCGAATGCTGCACCCAAGAGCAGAGGGCCATTTGCGTAGCGCAGACCAACCGAGATAACGCGCGTCTTGTTGTTGGTTTCGTAAGCAAAAGGAGCAGCACCGATTGGCAACGTCGTGCCAGTTCCGGTCGGAGCAAAACCAGCCAGATCTGCGTCAAACGAGTAACCGACCGAACCAGTGAAACCACTCATGTTCGGGGTCGTGTACATGACCATGTTGGAGTAGCGAATAAACTGGGTACCGAACGAGCTGTCGAGAGCCGCCGTACCAAATGCTGCGCCGAATGGGTCAATACCGGAGAAAGCGTAGGTACCGGGCGATGTACGACGGCCCAGGTCCAGAGCACCCCATGAGTTGCTGCTCAGACCAACTGTCGACTGACGGGTAAAGCCGTTGTTACCGGAACCGTTGGTTGCGTTAATGCCGCTTTCGTAAACGAAGTTGGCTTTCAGGCCGTTACCCAGATCCTCAACACCCTTCAAACCCCAGCGCGAGCCGTTCTGAACACCAGAAGTCAAGCCAACGTTGGTCATGGAAGTCTTGGTTGCAGGATCAGCTGTACCGCTACCGATCGGGTAGTGGATGCTCTTGGACTTGATGTTCTGGTACTGGATACCCATGTCGATCACACCGTACAGGGTGACAGACGATTGTGCCGAAGCGGCGCCAGCAAAGCCGGTTAGCAGGGCGGCAGCGAGCAGAGTCTTTTTCATTTAAGAAATCTCCGTTGATTTTGAGTGACAAGAGCAACATTCAACCTAAGTTGTCTGCGCCCCCCTAACTCCGCTAAGGGAAGTTGTTGCTATTGCATCAAATTTCTTTGGGTCTGGCTAGGAAAGCCGCCCCGTTTCATGAAATTCAACACAAAATCGTTGGGGTAACGCAACACTTCGGGCTATTAGTGCTTTGAGCTTCGTTTGGTGGCACAACCTTTGTACACACCTGCTCTGAAATGAAATTTACATCACCAAGCCTGATCCGGCCTAGCAACTCCGGCACCTTTTAACCATATGCGCCTCCCACAGGCCTGATTTGCATGTTTTCTGTGGGGTCAAAACAACACATGGTTACTGCACCGATGCACTGAAAGGGAGCAGCGAACACACCTGCAGGGCGATGTGGCTTCGCCTGACACACCCAGAGCCTGGCAAGACCCAGCCCTTTGTTCTACCGCCCTTGCCCAGAGGAACCACGCTTCTTTATCGCCCCGACATATTCACTCTCACCTGGCGTCACCTTGTGTAAGCGGCACGCCACTTTCCATGGCAACGACACCCCCCAGTCTTCAGGCGAGGCGCTCAACCTGCCATCCCGCTTTCCTCCAATCAGAGACCAGTATTCCCCCCCGCCAACCTCAGTTATTAACCGGGCACGCTCATGACAGGGCATACGGCCATCCGCACTCAGCCCTTCGCCTTTGGCCAGTTTCATATCAGCAACTGGGTGCCCGACCTTCTTTGATACGAACCAGAGCATCCATATAACGATTAGCGCAACGCCTTCTCTGGACAGGCGTAACCCCGAATACGAAATACATTGGAACAAGAGGTAGACGCGCCCCATCAGCCAGTTAACGCAGTGTTGTTTGTGCGACAGGTGAAAACGGAAGCACTCGCTCAACGCACCCACAACAGCATTAGCGGCTGCTTGATCGCGCCACGTCGACTGCGCGGCAAGAGACCAAACAGGGAACTACGCCATAGCGCTTAGAGGAAAAGCAAGCCTGATGGATGTGCAATGTGCGAAAAAGGGCACTCGATTACGCACCTACAACCCTGACGAAGGAATCAGACACAAAAAAACCGCTCCAGCATTTGTGCGCTGCGCGGTTTTTTATTCCTCGAACCTGACTGAAAACTATTTGATCATCAGATACAGCGACCAATAACAGTTTTAAGAGTCGAAATTAAAGACAGGTACTTTTTAATAAATTACAGCACTTCCTGCTATCGACCAATTCCTTTACTGGAGGGCACTAGAAGCGCTTATTGTGCTGTACTTTATTTTTGGTGTTTGCTTGGTGCCGACGGCGAGACTCGAACTCGCACAGCTTTCGCCACTACCCCCTCAAGATAGCGTGTCTACCAATTCCACCACGTCGGCAAAATCAAGAGAACAGAAGTCTATCACTTATTTCAATTTGCTGCTTCGGACGAGGAAGGAACCGAATTGCCAGAGACGCCAGAAGGCACTGAAGAGCTTGGCGCAGCAGGAACGGTTGGAACCGACGAGTTGGGCGCAAAGCCATCCATGATGCCCGCATCAGGACTTGAGTTACTTAGATTTCCAAGGTAGGCCAAACCGATTGTCGCAACAAAGAAAACAACAGCCGCCCATTTGGTCGCACGCGATAAAAAATTCGCCGCACCCGTCGCACCGAAGAGACTTCCAGCCGAACCGCTACCAAAAGCAGAACCCATATCAGCGCCCTTACCTTGCTGCAACAGCACGAGGACAATGATAGAAAACGATGAAATGATCTGCACGACCAGCAGAATCGTAAATTCAGTAGACATGATTCAAACTATACCCAGTTAGAGAATTCCTGACAGCATCCCGAACAATCCGGGACACCCTGCATCAACGACTCGCCGAACCGTGCTCGGCAATCGCCATGAAGTCTTTAGAAACCAGTGATGCGCCACCGACAAGCGCTCCATCAATATCTTGCATACCAAACAACACCTGGGCATTGTCCGGCTTCACGCTACCGCCATACAACAGCGGGATACCTTTCGCTCCAGCAGGCAAAAGGCCACGCACAAACGCGTGCACTTCCTGCGCCTGCTCTGGCGTTGCACTCCTGCCAGTTCCAATCGCCCACACTGGCTCGTAAGCAATAACCAGACGAGCAACTGCATCATCCCCCAGCGCCAAAACTGGCTTGAGCTGTCTTTCGATGACAGCCTGAACCTGACCCGCATCACGCTCTTCCAGAGACTCGCCCACACAGACAACAGGGGTAATTCCTTTCGAGAGCGCCGCTGCGGCCTTATCTGCCACCTCGGCATCAGACTCACCATGGAGAGAGCGACGCTCAGAGTGCCCAACCAGAACCCAGCGGCAACCGAACTCTGCAAGCATCGGCGCTGAAACCTCCCCCGTATAGGCGCCCGATTCACGCGCACTTACGTCCTGCGCCCCCCAAGACACACCCGAGTCTTTCAACAAGTCGGCAGCCTGCGAGAGATACGGAAAAGGCACGCATACTGCGACGTCCGTCGCGCCACCAATCTGCGACATCCTCTGCGCAATTCCGGCGATCAACTCCGAGTTCGACGACAAAGAGCCGTTCATCTTCCAGTTTCCCATCACGACACGCTTTTGACGCGAAACTACGGGCGCTGAGCTGGCAAATTGCACGTTTGAAGCAGAGGTTGTCATATCAAATCAAATCAAGTTGTCATCAGGATCTGATTGACACCGGCCAATCAGAAGCAAACACCGCATTCAATCAGGGAACACGACATGAATAAAAACGGCCAAGGGGCACAAAGATAGTTACGTCATTACGTCATTACGCCACGCGCGACCAACTTTGAGAGCACCGCGCTTACCCTTGCATACTCGCCCCGAAAGTACAGATCCGCGGAGTCTGCAAACCTCGCCATACAGAGGCTTTAAAGCAAACAGATCTGAACATCTGAAGCATCATCTACGACTGAAAGGCGCGAGACTACCGGGCGCTTTTTTACTGCAACCCGGCATTGTAACGCCTGGAAAGCCCGTTTCATCAAACAGTCAGAATGATCTTCCCAATTTGTTCACCCGCTTCCATCATGGCGTGTCCTTTGGAAGCGTCTTCAAGCGGCATGGTGGTATGGATGATGGGCTTGATCTTGCCCGCTGAAAGCAAAGGCCAGACACGTTCCTGCAGATTCCTCGCAATTGCATCCTTGAATGACACAGGGCGTGGACGCAATGTCGAGCCTGTAATCGTCAGCCGTCTACGCATGAGCTCATTAGCGTTAAATCCTGATTTGCTACCGCCCAGTGTTGCGATGATCACGATCCGGCCATCATCAGCCAAAGCTTTGATATCACGACCAATGTAATCACCAGCAACCATATCCAGGATCACATCAACGCCACGCCCGCCGGTGGCAGCCTTGATCTCTTCCACAAAATCTTGTGTCTTGTAGTTGATACCCTGCTTTGCACCGAGTGATTCAACCGCTTTGACCCGCTCATCGCTGCCCACTGTCGCGTAGACGTCATTGCCCATCGCTGTGGCAATCTGGATTGCAGTGGTACCTATACCACTGGCACCACCATGCACCAGCAGAATTTCCCCTTCTGCAAGACCGCCCCGGTCAAACACGTTTGACCAGACGGTGAAATAGGTCTCAGGTAGCCCTGCCGCTTCGATCATCGACAGCCCTGCCGGGATCGCCATGCACTGCTCGATCGGCGCAACACAGTACTCGGCATAACCGCCGCCAGCAACAAGGGCACAGACAGCGTCGCCAATTTTGAAGCCGGAGTCCGCAACATCGCCAGACACGATTTCTCCAGCGACTTCGAGGCCAGGAATATCTGACGCACCTGGAGGCGGTGCATAGTTACCCTGGCGCTGAAACACATCTGGACGGTTAATACCGGCAGCCTGGACCTTGATCAGCACTTCACGCGGACCGGGTTCGGGCATGGGACGCTCTCCTGGCACCAGCACTTCAGGCGCACCCGGTTCACGAATTTCTATCACTCTCATCATTCTTCTCCCCACGTGATTCTCGTAAATCGGCTATTATGCAACCTATCGAAACAAACTTCAGTGTTGACAACACTGGCACAGCCAGTTTCACGTTGCAGACTGATGCTTCTGGTTTCGCTTGGTGAGCGCAAATTGAGTCGTTTTAACGCGCATCAATCGAAGCCCGCTTCGCCGGAAGGCAGTTTCCCATATTAAGGGGACATGGCACTTCATAGTTTCCCAATAGTGGAGAGGTGCCGGGCGCAGGCATACACATTTGCACGCGGTTGTTACTTCTGCACTTGTTTGTTTCTGTCAGGAAGCGTGGCCGAGTGGTTTAAGGCACCGGTCTTGAAAACCGGCGAGGGTTTGCGCCCTCCGTGAGTTCGAATCTCACCGCTTCCGCCACCGCTCCCTGAAAGATGGGACCGAGATTAAGCCAAAGACAAAAAACCCATGAAAATCATGGGTTTTTTGTCTTTGGCTTAAAGTCTTTTGGCAATTTTTTCGGAAAGCGTGTTTCAAAAGGCGCCCATTCCAGCACCAGTCCGTTTCAGATGCCGGCCGCCCTGACCTGCTGATTCAGGCGCTCCATAGACTGGTAATTCAATCGCCTTGCCTCACGCTCTGCATATTCACGCTCACCCGGTTCATACTGCCCTCTATAGATGCAGGATTGTGGGTTGACCTTGCAAGGATTCGTATCCGAGGATCCACCTCGCAGAAAACTCGGCACGATCGAGGAGCAACCAGCAATCAACACCAGTGAACCACACAGTACCACCCTGCTAACTAACGAATGACTCATATCAACTCTCAATAAAAACTCAGGTTCGCTTTATAGCAGGATTTCCAAAAAGACATTCCATACTCACCGGTTCGCGCGCCAGACCCAGGCACTCGTTCCGGGGGATTGCCTTTCAGACAAGCCCCCGTGTCTGTGGTGCGGTATGCTGACGGGCTTCTGGAGTAAACCAGTGTCCCATCCACGCGAACACTAGCCAGATCGAGTCGGCTCTCACACATCCAATGTGCCAGACGCTACCGTAACCCAAAAAACCGGAATCTCAACACGCAACATGAACAGGATTTATCTCATCGGCGTTTTGATCGGCAGCCTTGAAGTCATGCTCGTCACATTCCTGACAAGCATGGCGTACTTTCATGCCAGTTGGTGGGGGCTTGGTTTGCTGGCTTATTTTCTCTATTGCTTTGCAATTGGTGCAACCCTCAAGCCGGTCATGGTACTCGCCGTTACGGGTGCCATCCTGACCCTTGCATATGTTCGGTATGGACTACTGGGAGCAATTGGCCTCTATGCCCTGATTCTTTTTATCGTCGAGTTCATACCCGCACTCCGACAGCACCTGAAGTCCTCAAACAACCCATAAGGAATAGACTGATGCGGGCCATTTGGTGAATCCGTTGCATGAGGACGCCATTCAGGTACAGTCATCGTGAAAGATCCGGTTTTTGGTGTTGGCTGTCACCGTACAACTCGTGCCCGGCATCCAGAGTGACCTGATCGCATCGACCACCAGGTCAGGCTCTATCGACGAGGAGGCTGTTTTGACTCAATCCATTCTGGTTGGCTGCGCTGCAGGATTTTCGGGTGATCGTGTCGATGTGGCCCTGCCTGTCGTCCAGACCTTGATAAGACGTGGAGCGCCTTCGGCTATCATCTTCGAGAACCTGGCTGAGCGCACACTCGCCCAGCAGCAGATCACCAGGCGCAGCAATCCTGACCTGGGTTATGAGCCACTCCTGGAACTCGAGATCCGTCCCATCCTGGGGTTATGTCTGCAGCATGGCGTCACGATTGTCAGCAACTTTGGTGCGGCAAATCCGCACGCCGCGGCACGCAAAATCATAGCCATGGCCGCCGAAATGAGCCTTGAGCGACCACGTATCGCGGTCGTCACCGGTGATGACCTGTCCGGGCAAACCGGGTTGTCATTGCTCGAGGAAAGGCTCGGTTCCGAGTTTGATCGTGAGCGGTTTGTCTGTGCCAATGCTTACCAAGGGTCCCGTGAGATTGCCGACGCCATTCTGGCAGGCGCACAGATCGTAGTGACCGGCCGGGTCGCAGACCCCTGCCTGACCCTTGGTCCGGTCATGGCTCACTACGGATGGCAGGATGATGAATGGGACTTCCTCGCCGGCGCATCCATGGCTGGCCACCTGCTCGAATGTGGCGCACAAGTCACCGGCGGGTATTTTGCGGATCCGGGGTACAAGGACATTCCAGAGATGGATCAGGTCGGATTCCCGATTGCAGAGATATTCGAAGACGGCAGTTGCATCATTTCCAAGGCTGACCAGACAGGCGGTCGAGTCAGCGTACGAACCGTCAAGGAACAATTGCTGTATGAAGTACACGACCCTGGCGCCTACATCACACCTGACGTTGTCGCGGATATCTCGGATGCACAGGTGGCCGAAGTGGGCCCGGACCAGGTCAGACTGACTGGCGTCAAGGGACACCCTCGGACCAGCACACTGAAGGCGAATGTGTTCTTTGACGGTGGCTGGTTTGGTGAAGGGGAAATTTCTTATGCCGGCCCGAATGCACTGGCCAGAGCGAGACTGGCACGAGACATCCTGCAAAAGCGCCTGGGTCATCTCTTCAGAATGCGATTCGATCTGATTGGTCTAACAAGCATCTTCAACGATGACGGCAGCGAAATGCTCGACCAGAGCCTGACCAGACTCGAGGCTTCGAGTCATCCAGATGCTGCCGCAGATGACAAAGCGACTGATATAGAACAACGCTGGCCTGTTGCCTTCGCAGTGCCAATGGATATTCGCCTCAGAGTGTCGGCACAACATATGGACCTGACAGTCATTGAGCGATTGCTAAGAGAGGTCACTGCGCTTTGGACCTGCGGACCGGCCGGTGGTGGAGGCGCCAGAGTGAACAAACGACAGCGTCTCTCGACAAGTTCTTGCCTGATTGATCGCAACAAGCTCCCGGCCAGGTTCGAGATCATCTGACCCGCAGCATCAATCAGTCGATAGAGACAACCAGCGAAAAACAAGCCCACCGAGGATCAAGACACAGAGGAAGGAGTATGGATCAGAACGCACTGAGCACGAGAGCGCTGTATCACTTCGCTCATGCCCGCACGGGAGACAAAGGTAACCGTATCAATATCAGTGTCATTGCGTACAAAAGTGAAGAGTTTGAGCGACTCGTGCGTCAGGTCACGGAGCAGCGCGTGGCAGAACATTTCGCGTATCGACACCCAACCCGGGTCACGCGGCATGTTCTGCCTCGACTACATGCGATGAACTTCGTTATCGACGATGTCCTTGACGGCGGCGTAAATGACTCACTCAATCTCGACATGCACGGTAAATCACTGTCGTACCATTTGCTCACCATGGAGGTTTAGGGGATTTGCAGGACCTGACCCCGCTTACAACGCTATGCTAAGAACAGATGGGGCGATATTTTGAATCATCAGCCCCCTGAAAATAGTGACTGCGCGACGCCCGACTGCTCAAAGCAACGGCGGCAGCGTGCGTAAACTACAACTGATCACTTCGGGTGGATTGATCACCAAGACAAACCAGATTGAGTCATTGAGCAACAGATTGAGCAACGAACTGAAAAACCGACTGACAGATCGCTATGGACGCACGATCGAGTACGTACGCATCAGCGTCACGGACAGATGCGATTTGCGCTGCGCCTACTGTATGCCCAAGGGTTTCAAAGACTACCGGGAGCCCGCAGGCTGGCTGACTTTTGACGAGATCACGCGCCTGACCCGCATCCTCGGACAAAACGGAACTCGTCGAATCCGTCTGACAGGTGGTGAACCTCTGCTTCGCAAGAATCTGCCAGACCTGGTCCACCGAATCCGCCACGAGGCTGGCATTCAGGACATTTCGCTATCGACCAATGCTGTCAGGTTGCCACGCTTCGCAAATGACCTGAAGCAGGCCGGACTCAGCCGGGTCAACATCAGCCTGGACAGTTTGCATGCTCGCAAGATTGAGGAAATCTGCGGCCGAAACGTGCTCGACCAGATCATCGCCGGTATTGACGCTGCCTGCGAAGCTGACTTGCATCCTGTCAAAATCAACATGGTTCTGATGCCTGGTGTCAACGACACGGAGGTGGATGACATGTTTCGCTTCTGTCGAGACCGGGGGCTGATGTTACGCATGATCGAAACGATGCCTATGGGAGACACTGCACGTCAGACTGGCACAGCCTCGCTGCAACCCGTTCTCGAGCGACTCAAACTCGAGCACGATCTGATCCCGGTGATCGGTGAACTAGGTGGCGGACCGGCCAGATACTGGCAAACTCAGGACGCTCGCACGACAATCGGTGTCATCACGCCGATCAGTCAGCATTTCTGTGCGACCTGTAACAGAATTCGGCTC
Source organism: Orrella marina (assembly GCF_003058465.1). NCBI lineage: Bacteria > Pseudomonadati > Pseudomonadota > Betaproteobacteria > Burkholderiales > Alcaligenaceae > Orrella > Orrella marina. The sequence continues at coordinate 2,333,060 of NZ_CP028901.1, forward strand.
GCCGTGGACGGGACGATCTATTTGTGTCTTGGTCAGGAAGAACGCATCGAGATGCGCGACCTGCTTCGTGCTCACCCTGAAGACGATGAGGTAATAGTCCAGGCACTACAGTCTGGCATCGAACTCAAACCGGAGCGCCACAACTTTCTGGAGACCCCCGAAAAAATCGTGCGTTTCATGTCCCAGACCGGTGGCTGAGCCGGGTTTCCAGACAATCAACTGTTTATAGACGTTTCAAGCCATGAATCAACCCAGATCCACCCGTGCGCCGTTGATGGATTTCGACCTCGCTCGCGAGAGGTTACTTTCTTTTGCACGCGTAATTGCCCAGGCAGAGGAAGTCTCGCTGCTTCAGGCCAATGGCCGTGTGCTTGCCCAAGCGGTCCCTTCGCCAATGGATGTACCCGGCTTTGCTAACAGTGCAATGGACGGTTACGCCATATGCCCAGCCAGCCCGACAACAGTTCCGATGAAACTTCAGGTGACGCAACGGATTGCTGCAGGATCACAAGGAACGGCGCTACAACCCGGTCAGGCGGCCAGGATATTCACCGGCGCCCCCGTTCCAGAAAATACCTATGCAGTCATTGCGCAAGAGAATGTGCAGCTCCTTGAAGATGGATCGGTACAGATCGACAAAGCAGTGCCCGAAGGAGAGTTTGTACGCGCTCAGGGCGAAGACATCGCCATAGGCAGTGACATCCTGACTGCCGGGAGTGTGCTCAAACCTGCGCATCTGGCGCTTGCCGCTTCAGTCGGCATCACGACGCTTACCGTTCGTCGGCGACTCAAAGTCGCTTTGCTTTTGACCGGAGACGAACTGATCGAGCCTGGACAGCCTCTTGGTCCGGGACAGATTTACAACAGCAATCGCTACTGGCTACAGGCATTGCTCACTCAACTTGGCTGTGACGTCATGGACCCCGGTATCGTCCCTGATACCCCACATGACACTAAAGTCGCACTGCACACGGCAAGTGAACAAGCCGACCTTATCATTACATGCGGTGGGGTATCGGTCGGAGAGGAAGATCACGTCCGTGCCGCTGTCGAATCCATGGGTCACATCGATCTATGGCAGATTGCAATGAAGCCAGGCAAGCCACTGGCTTACGGAAAAGTACATGAGACTGATTTTCTGGGGCTTCCCGGAAATCCGGTTAGTGCCTATGTGACATTCGTGTTGATGGCGTTGCCATTCCTTAGGGCAAAACTCGGCATGGCCGCACCTGTACTGGCACCTCAGCCCATGATTGCCGGGTTTGACTGGCCCAAACCCGACCGCCGCCGCGAGTTCATCAGGGTCCGTCGCCGCCGCGTCAGCCAGGGAGCAGTCGTGCTTGAACACTGGCCCAACCAGGGATCTGGCGTCATGAGCAGTGTTGCATGGGCTGATGGCCTGGTCGACATACCGGCTGGCTCAACCATCCGGGCAGGTGACACCGTGTCATACTTGCCCCTGTCCGATCTGATTGAGGGTTAGTCATGTCAGTAACGATACTTTACTTCGGCGAACTTCGAGAGCAGATCAGCCTCGCAAACGAAACCATGGATATCGCAACCGATCACCTGACGGTCGATGGACTGCTTTCAAAACTGATCGAGAAAGGCGATCCGTGGTCGTCCGCACTCGCATCAGATGAGCCCCTCAGGATTGCAATCAACCAGGAGATGGCCAGGCGAGACGCAGAGATTCCCGCCAATGCTGAGGTAGCACTCTTTCGCCCAGTGACCGGAGGGTGAGCAAGCTGATGACCAAGACACGCGAGGCATTTGAGGCACGGGTACAGCAAGTGCCGTTTCAGGTTGGCCAGGAGTATGAAGACTTCCTTTTAGGCGACACATCAGACGGCGCAGTGGCCACGTTTGTCGGGCGAGTTCGGGATTACAACTCAGGCGCTGCTGTCAAGGCGCTGGAACTCGAGCACTACCCTGGCATGACCGAGAAGGTCATGTTGCAAGTTCTTGAGCAGGCAAAACAGAGGTGGCCGATCACGGCCGCGAGGGTTGTACACCGGGTTGGCAAGCTCAACCCAGGAGAGAACATCGTCATGGTGCTCACTGCCAGCGCCCATCGACATGCGGCGCTCGATGCCTGTGCTTTCATCATGGATCATCTCAAAACTCAAGCAACCTTCTGGAAGAAAGAACAGACACCAGATGGTTCTCGCTGGGTCAAAAGCCGTGAGTCTGACAATAGTGCTCTCAAGCGTTGGCAACAGCCCGATCAGTGCTGCGACCACTCCGAGGAAAGGACTCGATCATGAAGGGGCATCTGACACACTTCGATGCCAGCGGTCAGGCCCATATGGTCGACGTGGGCAACAAGCCAAGTACTGCGAGAATGGCTGTTGCATCCGGCATTATCAGTTTGTCACAGGTTTCTTTCGAGAAAGTTGTTCAGGGTGACAGCAAAAAGGGGGATGTCCTGGGAATTGCCCGTATCGCAGGGATCATGGCAGCCAAGCAAACCGGACAACTGATCCCACTTTGTCATCCGATTGGACTGACTCGAGTGGCAGTCGAGTTCGAGCTCGATGATGCGAAACGCCAGATCCGATGCACCGCAACGACTCAAACCGTTGGACAGACCGGTGTTGAAATGGAGGCCATGACCGCAGTCAGCGTGGCTTTGCTCACGATTTATGACATGCTCAAAGCCGTTGACCGTGCCATGGTCATCGGGTCGGTCCAGCTCGAGGAAAAACGAGGCGGAAAATCGGGTGAGTGGCGACGTAACAGTCCGTAAACTCACCTGTCGCGAACATCCTAAGCTACCATGGCCTGCAGGGCGTCCTCGTCATGAATGACGATGCGCGCACCTTGCACTGTGATCAGACCATCCGTCACCAGTTGTTTGAGTGATCGGGAAAACGTTTCTGGTTGCAAACCCAGTCTGGAAGCGATGGCCCGCTTGTGATAAAGAAACCGGGCCTGATTGCCCACTTTAGGCTGCCTGAGCACGTACTCAGCCACGCGCTGAACAGCGTTGCGCAAGGCGCCAGATTCTTGATCCATGAACTGTGTTTCGACCCGCTGGCTGACGTTGGCCAGCAAACGCAGCCCGAAAGCAGGTGAACGCTCGACAGCTGTCGCGAGATCAGACAGGCTCAACGCCAGGAGTTTGCATGGAAACAATGCCTGAGCCGTGGCAATCCAGCGATGGTCAGGTAGCAGTACAGACTCACCAAACGCGTCACCTGGTTTCAAAAACTCCAGGATCTTCTCCTGTCCATGGCCGGCCGGGACCGCCAGCTTGATATGGCCGTTGAGCAGAATATAGAGAAACTGGACTGGTTGGCCTTTCTCGAAGAGAGTCTCGCCACGCTTGAGACTTAGCCGCCTGGCAACGCTGGCCAGCCAGGCTAGATGAACCCGACCGACCCCATCAAAGACAGGCAAAGATGGGAGAAGATCCGTGTGCTCAAGCTGCATGTCCATGTCAGATGACCTTTGAATAACGAACCATGGGCGTACCGGCACGCAAGTACTTGTCAAATCGCATGGCCACGACCCTCGCAAGAAACCTGCCTTTGGGTGTGACCTGAATCAGCTCGTCGGAAACAGTCACCAACCCGTCGCGTTCCAGATCGGCCAGAGACTCAATTTCAGTGGCGAAGTACGCGCCGGCATCAATCTCCCATCTGTGACTCATCGCCTGAAGATCAAGCTCTGACTGACACAGCAAGGAATGAATCGCATCGCGACGAACTTCGTCGTCACGGTTCATGACCAGACCCCGAATCAGTGGAAGCTCTCCACGATCAAGCGATTGTGCATACTCTTCGACTGTGCGAGCATTCTGGGCATAGACATGCCCCACCCGGCTGATGGCCGAAACACCTAGCGCGATCAGGTCACAGTCAGCGCGTGTGGAATAACCCTGAAAGTTACGCTGCAAAGTCCCTTGGTCCAGCGCCTGTGCCAGCTCATCATCCGGCAGAGCAAAGTGATCCATACCGATGTACACGTAGCCAGCATCCAGTAGCGTGGTGACTGCCAGCTTGAGCATCGCCAGTTTCTCTTTCGGACCGGGCATTTTCTGAGTATCAATGCGGCGCTGCGGCATGAATCGCTCAGGCAGATGCGCGTAGCTGTAGAGTGCGATCCGGTCTGGACGCCAGTTGACGACTGTTTCCAGCGTACGTGCCATCGTGACCGTATCCTGATAGGGCAGTCCATAGATCAGATCCATGTTGATGGATCTGAAACCAAGCTCGCGCGCCTGCTCCAGCACTCCGTGCGTCACCTCAGTGGGCTGGATACGATTGATCGCCTTCTGGACCCGCTCATCGACGTCTTGAACACCGATGCTCATCCTGTTGAAACCATACTCTCGCAACAGGGCCAAAGCGCCTTCCTGCAATCTGCGTGGATCAATTTCGATCGAGCACTCAGCATCTGAAGCAAAGTCAAACGCGTCGTGCAACATGTCCAGCAACCGACACATCTGGTCGTTGGTCAGGAAGGTCGGTGTGCCTCCACCAAAGTGCAACTGGCTAACAACTGGCTTGTCCGCAAACAAACGTCTGATCATCGCTATTTCGCGCTCAAGATCATCGAGATAGTCATCAGCGCGACTCTTATGGCGCGTCGCAATCTTGTTACAGGCGCAGTAATAGCAGACGGTGTCGCAGAACGGAATGTGAACATACAGCGACAACGGACTCGCACTGGCACCGGCGTTTCGCGCCTTGATCGCAGCAACGTAGGCATCGGTCACAGGATGCGGTGCAAATCGGTCTGCGGTCGGATAGGACGTATACCGGGGTCCATGCCCGTCGTGACGGCTAACCAGTTCGGAGTCAAACTCCAGAGGGGTGATATGTGTCGTGTGCATGCTAACAAGATATACCCAACGGAATCGTCGTAGCGCAGCTCATCACCCCTTACATTTGATCCAGAACAAGAAGCTGGCGCAAATCCTGGAAACCTCAGGTATCTCAGCAGGGTTTCTGCAACACGGAAAACTCGTCGGCCCAGACGCGCCTACAACAACGGGTTGTGGTAGGTCTGGTGAGGCCGGGAATCTTCTGAAAGGTAGTCCGTCACAGTCAGAGCCACCCCTTCTTCAAGCATCACTTCGGGGGCATACCCGATCTTGCGCATCTTGCTGATGTCGGGACATCGGCGCGAGGTTTCACCTGCCGGGGCATCAGAGCCGTGCGTCTTGATGGCGACCCCCATCGCACGACCGATACGATTCGCCAGCTGTTCAATGGTGACTTCCTCATCGTTGCCGATGTGATAGATCTCTCTGTGCCCGCCATGCTCATACATCGTCAGTATCCCCTGAACCGCATCACTCACGTAGCAGAATGCACGGGTTTCCTGTCCGGTGCCCTGTATTGGAAGATCAATCACAGTACCCTGCCCTACCTGTTGCATCAGTTCCTTTATCCTGAGCGTCAACTGCGGAATCACATGTTTGGTACCCATCCGGGGGCCGTAGACATTGTGCGGCCTGAAAACCTGCAGCTTTCTGAAGTGATCGCGCCCGTAATTCATGGCAATCAGCTCGGAAATGATTTTGGAGCCACCGTAGGAGTACCGAGGATTCAGGCTATCGGGCAGCATCAGCGGGACCGTTTCGGGTGTCGGAATCACAGTTGGTGTCTGATACGCTTCCGCTGAAGAAGCCACGACAAGGTCTGGCACATCTGCCCGTCGACAAGCATTGACAACAGCGAGAGCCCCGCGAATGCCGACATCCAGCACGAGTTCAGGCTGTTGGTAAAAGTTCTCTGTCCCATTGACCGCAGCGAGGTGCATCACGACATCAGCACCTCTTACTGCCTCGGTCACGGCGTCTTCATCCCGGACATCGATTTCACGCATATCCAGTTCTGCACGTATGTCATGCAGTCTGTTCGCGTCACCCCTGAGTTGATTATCGATTACAACGACCGCATCTCCGGCTGTCACCAACGCACGAACCAGGTGAGCACCAATGAATCCGCTACCGCCTGTCACCACCACTTTACGCATCATCAAGCCCTTCCACTCAAATTGCCAACCGCGAAGTACGAATGCCCCAGTTCGGCGTCAGACAGGTCACTGAAATGATTCCAGTAGTCATAGATGAAGGCATCTGGGTGCATAAGCCGCTGTAGCGCGATCGGTGACTGCATTCCAAGTGCGGGATGATTGTTGGCAATGACAGTTACATGTGCCTGGCTGATGGCCTCGCTGATGGAGGCTGCAACCAGCACGTCCTTGACCTGCGAACGTAATGTTTCCAAGGCGACAACCGGATCATAGACAACGATCTCGGCGTCCGGCAGCGCCAGCTTCAACAACTGCAGGACCCTTAACGACATGGAACCGCGCAAATCATCCGTCGCCGGACGCCCCTTGAAAGCCATACCCAGCAACGCAACCCTAACCCTGCCCTGGATAGCCCGGCTCTGCAACTGTTTCACGATGAAGGTTACGGTCTCCAGTGGTTGGCGCTCATTGACCAGGCGACTGGCTGCTGTAATTTCGAGGTCAATTCCGCGGGCCTGAGCACTTTGCCGAAAGATGTGAGGGTCCTTCTCGAGACACGGTCCTCCAACCAGACCAGGCAGCGCGACATTGGTTCGTTCGTAGCCAAGTTTGCCCGACGCAATCACCTCGTGAGCATTGACATCCCAGGCCTCACACACGCGTGCCACTTCGTTGGCAAACGCGAACTGCAAGTCCCGATAGGTGTTGTCAACGAGTTTGATGATTTCAGCCGACTCAAGCGTAGTGACCTGGACAATTGACTTGGTCAGCCGGCGAAACACTCTTTCGGCACGCTCTCGCACGGACTGATCATCCGCGCCCACGATCTGAGGCAACTGGCGCAACTCCAGAAGAGCCTTGCCTTCGAGCGTTCGTTCCGGGCAGACCGCGATCTCGAAGCGCTTGCCAGATTCGTTGAGAATCCGCGAGACAACGTTACGAGCCGTTCCGACATGTACAGTGGAGCGCAAAATTACCAGTGCGTCATCCTGCATGTTCCTGGCGACTTCTCTGGACGCTGCCTCAATCATGTCGAGCCGGACCTTTCCGTTTGCGTCCAGCGGTGTACCTACGGTAATGATGTAAACACTCGCCTGCGTCTGTTGTGGAAAGGCGACCACGGCCTCAAGCCGTCCGGCATCCCTGACTCGAGCCAGTGCATCAGCCAGTCCGATCTCCGAGAAATGCGGCATGGCCTGATTGGTCATGTTCACAACATCTGCGCGCTTTTCAACACCCAGCACTCTGAATCCGACTTCAGCCAGTACTGTCGCAAGCGTGAGTCCGACATAACCTAGCCCCACCACGGCGATATCAAACGGACAGTCTGTCCCTGTCTGCTGCCCGGACGGCTGAGCAGGTGGTGTCTGGCTCATGCAAACTCCTTGTCGCTCGCCCCATATCGGGCGAGATAGTCCTCGTACATACCGCGCAATCCAGATTCAAAACTCAGTTCAGGCGACCATCCAAGCGAGCGCAGTCGCGTTGAGTCAAGCAGCTTTCGCATTGTTCCGTCCGGTTTACTCAAATCAAACTCGAACTTTCCGGCGTATCCAACAACCTTGGCAATGGCCTGGGCAAGAGTTGCGATGGGCAGATCAGTGCCCGCACCCGCATTCAGATACCGACGCCTGGGGGTGGTACATGTATCGTACTCGCTGCGATCAGCCTGCATGACTTTCACACAAGCCAGGGCCAGATCATCTACATGCAAGAACTCGCGCGCAGGCTTTCCACTGCCCCAGATTGTCAGCACGGGCTGCTGCTGGACTTTCGCGATATGGCAGCGACGCAACAACGCCGCCACAACATGCGAGTTATCCGGGTGATAATTGTCTCCCGGACCATAGACGTTTGACGGCACTACACATCTGAAATCCGTCGCGTGCACAATGCCATACTGACGCTCATAGGATTCGCACAGCTTGAGGCCTGCGATCTTGGCGATCGCGTAGGGTTCCGTGTTGGGATCGAGCGGCCCCGTCAAAAGAGCCTCCTCGGCAATCGGCTGTTCTGCCTGTGTCGGATAGACGCAACTTGAAGCCATGAAAAGCAGTCTTGCCGTACCCGTCTGGCGCGCCGCCTCAATCACGTTGGCCTCGATCAGCAGATTGTCATACAGAAAATCTGCCGGATAGTTGCGATTAGCAAGAATGCCTCCAACCTTGGCTGCAGCAAGATAGACCTGATCTGGCCGGTGTTCTTCAAAGAACGCCATGACCTGAGCCTGGTTCCGCAAATCTAGTTCTGTACTGGACCGGGTCAGCAAGACCACATCCGGCCGCCCTTCAAGCTGGCGTACGATGGCAGACCCGACCATCCCTCTGTGACCGGCTACAAACACTTTGATTACGTTACTCATTGCTTCCATTTGTCAACGTCATTTACCGCGGAACCGACAGGGTCTGCGGCGACAGTCCCTCTGATGCTCTTGCGTGCACCATTCTGTAACCAAGTTCCAGCCAGCGCGCATACTGTTTTGTGTCATAAAGCGAACTGTCTTGCCTGGCCTTGCCCAGCATCGACTTCAGACGCTCGAAGCCTTGACGACTGCCAGGTTCGCCTTCGTTCGCCAGTTCGACAGCTTTGTTGATGAATTCGGGAATCGTTCTTGTCACCAGTTCATCCATGCCGAGCGTCATCAGCAAACTCTCTCCGACTCGTGAGGCTAGCGACTGGCCGCTTCTCGTCAACACTGGCAAGCCAGCCCACATGGCATCACTCGCAGTCGTATGGGCCGTATAAGGAAAGGTATCAAGAAACAAGTCTGCCAGACGGTAACGCGCCAGGTGATGCTCGTACTTCTCTGTTCTGCCTGCGAACACCAGTCTCTCAGGCGATACACCCGTCTTTGTCGCTTCGCGACGGAGATTTTGACGCGCTGTTTCGTCCTCAGTGTAGAGCCACAAGACACTGCCCTTCACCTGCTGCAAGATCTGCATCCAGCTCGTGAACACCTCGGGATTGAGCTTATAGAGCTTGTTGAAGCAACAAAAGACAACAGCATCCTCGGGCAACCCAAACTCGCCTCGAGTCAGCTTGTCGGTTGAGAGGGTTCGACTGTCATCGTTCGGTTGAAAACACTCTGGCATGTAGAGCAGTTGCTCGGTGTAGAACGCCTGACTGTCTTGCGGGATGATATGACGGTCCGCCACCGTGTAATCAAAGTGTGCTGCCCCTGATGTACCCGGAAACCCGAGATAACTCAGCTGGACTGGTGCAACGCGTGTCCCGAAAATGGCCGGGCGACATCCTTCCGTATACCCATTCAGGTCGACCGCAATGTCCAGTTGATGCTCTCGCGTCATCTCGACAACCTTCTCATCAGCCATTCCACTGATATCTATGAACTGATCGAAGGCCTGGTGCATGCGTTTACGCATCGCGCTGCCATCATCCTTGTTAAGCGCATAGCCATAAATCTCGAACTGTTCCCGATCATGTTGCTCGAGCACCCCAACAATCAAAGTGGCCACTGGATGCTCACGATAATCTGTCGAGAAGTAACCGATTCGAAGCTTTGTCGACTGACGCGGTCTGTGCACAAACGGCGCCATTGCAAGATCCGGCACAAAAAATCTGGTGTATGCAAGCGCCAGCTTGCGCGCAAGTACGGGGTCATCCGATCCATTCAGAAAGATGATCGGACCGCAGGCCAGGCCACCTCGACGAGTTTGCTCTTCTATGCGAGACCAGACCTGCCGATACTGACTCCAGTCACAAAGCATCGACTGGCAGTAAGCCAGATTTCCATAAATAAATGCTTGTGCAGGATTGAGCTTCAGGACCTTCTGGAACACCTGCACCGCTTGCGCATAACGATTCAACCGCATCAGCAAGCTGCCTAGGTTGACGTGTGCCTCCAGGAAATCAGCCGCACATTCGATCGCTTTGCTGAACGCACTCTCAGCCTCATCGGGCTGGTCTGTTTGCTGCCTGAGCAGACCAAGGTTGTTCCACGCATGCGCAAATCCGGGGCGAATCACCAGCGCATCGTCCAGCAGCTTTCCTGCCCTCTCGTACTCGAACAGAGAAATCAGCACACTAGCCAGATTACTCATTGCCTCGACCGCATATGGATCCCACTTCAGAACCTGTTCGTAATCTTCTACGGCACGCACGAAGTCTCCCTCGTGCCGATACACATTGGCTCGGTGAAAGTAGGAATCAGGACGAGACGGATCAAGGTTGATGGCCTCGGTGTGGGTATCAATTGCCTTGTCTGCCTGACCGTCAGCGATCAGAATCAATCCAAGATTATTCCGGAATACGGGATTGCCAGGCTCAAGCGCGATCGCCTTGCCTACGGATCGAGCGGCCATTGTGAACTGACGCTCCTGAAACAGTGAAAGTCCATACAGGTGGTGAGCATGAGCATGGGAAGGCACTTTCTGAATGACTCGCTTGAGGATCTGCGCAGCTTTCCCGGGCTTACCAGATTGCAATAGATGGGCGGCCTGATCGATGGATTGTTCTGGATTCACGTACTCACCTGTCTTGATCTCTTGAGCGACGCCAAGAAAACAGATTCTGGGAACCCACACTCTGACTTGACGACAACCTGTGAGAGTATGCCCGATTCCAATACAGCTTGCGCACCGTGTTGACGTTGACGAATTGCCCACGACGCGAGCTCGCCGATTGTCGTAGAATGTGAGCCTGTGCCCGGGTGGTGAAATTGGTAGACACAGAAGACTTAAAATCTTCCGACCCTAAAACGGTCGTACCGGTTCGATTCCGGTCCCGGGCACCATGGCTTTCAAACACTTGATTTTATTGAGGTTTTTTAGTTAAATTTCAGTTTGATTGGCGTGAGTGATCCACTCAAAGCGAAGCCGGCTCAGCCGGTGATTTGATATAGGATTACCGCTGGATCCAAAATATTCGGTACACTCTTACCTATGGAATCAGGAAAAAAGTCTATTTCAACTCATAAGAAGCCAAGCCTTGCCTCGGTTCGTCGTGCCGTTGCTAGCTCTACTGCTGTTGAAACCGGACAGAACGTTCAAGCGCTCGAGCAAAAATTGAAAGATCCTACCAAGCGTCGTTTTATAAACATCAAGTTGGCTATGTAGTTGCCGTCGAACTCTAACGCATAGCTAACCTCACACATTTTTTCATCGGTTCATAGTTCATTGCTATGCCCTGGTGAATCGCACTAATGTAGCCATCTTTGTTGGCCTCCCAATAGCTGTAATCCAAGGGTTCAAGGCCAGCTTGCACAGCCATTACATCTGCCAATAAACGAGAGAGGCGACCGTTACCCTCCCGGATAGGGTGGATCAGTATCAGCTCCACGTGGGTCACAGCAATCGCTTCGACTAAATGTTCGCTGGACGAGCTAACGCATGGGGTCCAACGCTCAAGGCAATCTCTCTGAAATTGCGCCAACAATGTTGGAATTTGTCCTGCCGCAGCGAATGCAAAGCCCCCTTTGTACATGTTGACCGATCGCTCTTGTCCAGCCCAGTCATAAACGTTACCTAACCAACGTAGGTGCCAGGATTTGATATCTTCGATTGATAGAACACGATTTGGAAAATCTGTAAGAAGTATGCTTTCGTAGAGTTGGGCCAGTAATTCGAATTCCAGCTCATTCATCTCATCAAGAGAAACAATGCCGACCCTGTTGCGTAAAACCAAACCATGTGAACCAGGTTGAAACTCACCCTCATCACCATGAACTGTGTAGCGACTCATCCAAAATGCTCCGGCCGAGTTCTTAGGCATAAAAACGATTTGCATCATACGCGAACTCTGTTCGCTGATAGAAGCGGTAGCTGCACAAAGCCCTGACAGTGAAGTGGCACTGGCCACTGCATTAACTTGGGGATTGGATCAGACGGAGAAAAAGTCAGCTGCTTTTCCTGATTCGTACCCGCTCCATAAACATGGGGCTGGTCAACTTTCAGTCTGACTGATTAAATTCTGTGGATGAAGATTCCACGGCATCAAGGCCTCATAATCGTCGACATTCTGAGCCAGCGCCAGTCTGCGCAGGACGTAGCACAACCACAGGTAGGGTTCGTGTCCACAACCTTTGGCCGTCTCGACCAGGGAATAGATCAGAGCACTGGCGTGCGCACCAGCCTGGGTATCACTGAACAACCAGCCGGTGCCAAAGCCAGTGCGTTGCTTTATTCGCTCGTTGAGTCAGCCAAAGCCAACGGCAAAGAGCCTTATGCATGGTTGTGCTACATGCTCGAGCGATTGCCCCTGGCTCAGAACGCCGATGACTACGAAGCGTTGGCCGTGGAATATTCATGACGAGGATCTCGCCATGAATCTGGTCGCACGGGAATCATCGGCATAACAGACAGTGCGTTGACAAACAGTCAGCAACGAGTCCGGACGTAGTTTGACTTCTTCGAACGGGCTGTGCATTTGCTGCGCCCGTGTAAGCGCCTGAAGATCCGTAACTCCACGTCGCGCACAAACCCTGGTGCGGATCGTTTCTTCTTTGATGAGTTGCAGGTGGGTTCGCCATCCGGTCGGATCGTGCTGTGTCATGTGTCTGATGCTGAAAAATGTCAGCCACATGATCCCACCAGGCACGATCAACCCGCAATCATGGGGTCAATGGACTGGATACCATCAAACATCAACAGATCCTCATGAAACCGTCGGACATCCTGAACGCTAAGCGCAGCCTAATCCGGGCAACAGTCATGCGCTATCGCACAACTAACCCAAGAGTCTTTGGGTCGATGATGCACGGAACCGACAAGGAGGGAAGTGACATCGACTTGTTGGTTGATGCTTTGCCGGGCGCCACACTGTTTGATCTCGGTGGCCCACAGGACGAGTTAGAGACAGTGTTAAGTGCTCGAGTTGATCTTTTAACGCCAGCCGATTTGCCTGCCAAGTTCAGAGCGAAAGTACTCTCAAAAGCCCAACTGATATGAACCAAAACCGGCTGGGAGATTACCTCGAGCACATACAGCATGCGGCGTCTCAGACGTTTGTATCTTTATCGGGGGTCTGAGCAAAGACGACTTTATTGAGGACAAGCGAACGCAGCAGGCTGTGATCATGAGTCTGATCATCGTCGGAGAAGCCTCAACTAAAATTATGGATGGATTTCCTGAATTTGTTGCGCAGCACAATCAGGTGCCTTGGCGCAGCATGCGTGGAATGCGCAATCGCATTGCTCATGGATACTTCGATATCAATCTCGATGTGGTCTGGGATACGGTTCAAATGGCATTACCTGATTTGATCGAAGATATACGTCGGTTACGACAGGAACCCTGTTAGCGCCTGCCTCTTACCAACGAAGGTTTTGCCACGCTTGCGACACCTCCTTGAGTAAGAAACAGGTCCCAATAAAGAATCCTGAAAATTGGTATACAAAACCAATCTAACCTGCTTTTCCCGATTGTCCCTGTTGCGCCCTGCTGACACCGTTGGCAAACGTAGCGACGCGCCACCGATTTGCGATACGATGTATCTCAATCACGCTCAGTTGGAGACCTTTATGGCAACCACCACAATGGTGCATGTGCGTGTAGACGAAAAGATCAAGGCTCAGACCACGGAAACGCTATCCTCGATGGGTTTGACCGTGTCTAATGCTATCCGCGTCTTCCTGACCAGGGTTGTCGCCGACAAAGAGCTACCATTCGCGGTCAAGGCCCCAAATGCTCGTAGCCGTGCGGCAATGGCCGAAGCAGGGGAAATCATCAAGACCCGTCGTGCCCGCTTCAATAACCCTGAATCCCTGATTGATGACCTCGAGAAAGCCAGCCGCAAGTAAGCGAACCAGTCTTCCACACGCGTCGGATTACACCAAAGCGTTTTCTGAAGGACTGGAAACGGTTATCACACTCTGGTCGGTACGACATGAACCGACTGAAAGAGGTCATGGGATTATTGACAGCCAACAATGGCCGTCTACCGCCTGAGTGGCTGGATCACGCCCTGACGGGGGATTGGGCTGGCTATCGGGAGTGTGCCACGTAGGTGGCGACTTTCTGCTGATATACAGCCTTGATGACACAAGCAAACACGGCCTAGTAGTATTTGTACGGAGCGGCACCCATTCCGAACGATTCTCGTAGCCATAAGTCGGGGCAGCGAATTCATCCCATCGCCTCTGACGATACTTCGGTGCCACAAGACAACCCCTCTTTCCCGACCACGCCTTTCAGACCCGTCTGCCACCACACTGTTGTTTTTATGGGGAAAGGCAAAATTTTCCTCAAACACCCTAAAACCCTTTTTCATGCGGCTTTTGATTCTGGCCCCGGGCACCATCCTGAAGAATTCGATGCATTACCTCCTTGGCTTACGTTAGGCTCGACAGGATGATGGAAGTACATGTTTCAGGAACAGAGAAATCGATCCACCGGCGATTTCCAACCGGGTTGCGTCACCCGATTGATTCAGGACTTCGCACGATCCTGGGATTTGCTACAGGCATATGATGAACAGGCACTGTCCTCAATAAACACTGTGCAATCCGGCATGCGAGCAATTGAGCTGGATGAAGCACTCACTGGCATGAATGAACTCAAGCGCGCATTGATGGCGAAAGAGAAAGCCACGGATCTCTTCGCGCAGGTTCGTGGCAACGGGCTCGCCTCGACGCTGGGAACGATAGAACAAGGATTCGGCGGCGAACTTTCGAATCCGAACATTGCGAGTAGATCTGCCCACCTGCTCTAATTCGTGATCAAGAATCACCCACTGGCCGACGGCAACAAACGCTGCGGTTCATTTCTTTTCCTATGGTGTCTACGGCGCAACCAGGCACTGTTTGCCAGACCCGTCGAGCAATTGATCAAGGACAACGCGCTTGTGGCAATCGCACTGCTGATTGCTGAGAGCCCGCCCGCACAAAAGGATTCTGTGATTAGACTGATCGAGAATTTCATCCTGCTCAAGGACGACGACAAGCAGGCTTGATTCAGCGAGAGTATCCGAAGCAAGACAGATTACGGAACAAAAATATCTCGAACTCAATAGACTCATGCGTCATCAGTGATCGAACACTTGACGGAAATCGCAACAATTCCTGATCAGTGCCTGCATATCACACGCTGTCAGTGGCCTGGAAAACAGATACCCCTGGAACAGGTCACTCCCGAGCAAACTGAGCAGACTTGCCTGCTCCGCTGTTTCCACACCCTCAATCACAACAACCATATTCAAGTTGTGCACAATTTCGATGACACCGCGTACCAACTCGGCATCCGCTTCGCTGGTAGTGACATCCACTACAAATGACCGGTCAAGCTTTACCTTGTCGATGGGAAGATTCTTGAGGTAACTCAAGCTGGAATATCCGGTTCCAAAATCATCTAGAGAAATCACGACCCCCATTCTTCGAAGCTCGGTCAGTTTAGTAACAGCTTGCTGCTGTTCTTTGAGCAACACACCTTCTGTGATCTCGATTTGTAACTGGTCAGGGTCAACACCGGTCTTCTTCAGAACGTGCCTGATCTGGTCTACGAAATCATCGCGCTGAAAATACACAGGCGAAATATTGACCGCAACCGGCACAATGGCTGACCCGCCATCCGCACGCATGCCAGGAGAAACTGAACAAGCCTGCCATAACGTCCAGTTGGTCAATTCGACGATCTGACCTGACTCCTCTGCCATCGGAATGAACTGTGCCGGCGAGATGAAACCATACTCCGGGTGTTTCCAGCGGACCAGGGCCTCCATGCCCTTGATCTGACCGCTACGGACATCAATGAGGGGTTGGTACACCATGGAAAGCTCGCCCTCAACCAGGGCGCTTTTGAGCCTATGCGCCAACTCCATCCTGAGCGCAGCCTGCGCTCCCATCGCCTCGTTGTACTGAGCCCAGGCGCGCGTACCGCGCTGCTTGGCAGCGAGCAAGGCAAGATCAGCCTCACGCACGAGTTGCATGGGATCCGAGAGCCTGCCTTGGGCACTGCTGATTCCGATGGAAGCAGAAACAGTCAGCTCGTGACCGTCAACACTGACAGGCGTTGCAAGCACATTCATTATGGCTTCGGCCAGAATAGTCAGAACCTCGTCATTCGTCTTACGCAGAAAAACTACAAACTCGCCTGCATCCACCCGGGCGAGCAGCGGGGGCTGCGCCAATCCCATCTGCTCATAAGACTCATCCAGAAGCCGCTTCAAGCGAGCAGCCACCTTCACAATCAGGCGGTCGCCCAGTTCATGGCCGAGCGAATCATTGATCAATCTAAGCCCTTGCATGTCGATAAACACCAACGATGGGCGCAAATCCACCACAGCACCCGGCGAATCTTGAGTCTGAGGGTGGGTTTGAAGGCGGGTATGACGAGTCTGGGCAGGGGCCAGATCACATTCTGAATCCATCTCATTGAATGCGACTTGCAACATTCGGCGCAACTTTCGTCTGTTGGGCAGGCCCGTCAACGGATCCTGGAGCGCACGCTCCTGCAACAGTCTCGCACGGTGAAGCGCGAGTTGTGCCAGTCGTTGACTGGCATTAGAGAAGAATGTGAACAGCAGCCCGATGACAAGCACCCAGACCGGGTAGCTGGACATCCCCACCTCTCCCGGTAGTTTCTCCTTCCAGAAAGTGACTTCAAATGGAAACACTCTCGGAAACTGAAAACTGTCGCGTGCGATCGCAACCGCAGGCGTACCTATGGTGTTGGCTGACCGAAAAAACGGAACATTATTGCCGTTGGCCACGAAGCAGCACGGCGGTTCATCAGTGAAGGCATCTTCGACAAGGACAGTCAGATCCACGGTCGCGACGACAGCCCCTGACCAATCTGCATCAGGATTGCCGAGTGGTGCCGCCACAAAAGCGATCTGTGGTTTGCCTGGTACGAGTCCTGGGGCCGACATTCCCGCTTCACCTGATTTATGCACTGAATCGAGAAAAGCCCAGAATGCCATTTCTGACTTGAGCAATGACTCCAGATCATCGCCCAAGGTGTCAACATGGACGTTCGTACCAACTCCCCCATCCTCTCCGATCAAACTGAAACGCACGATGGACGGCATGTCCCGGATATGACTTCTGAACTCCTGCCGGACGAATTTATCTGCTGAACGTCCCCCCATCGATTTCCAGCGGTCAGCCATGCGCTGAATCGAACCGATAGGCTGATCGAACGAGATCTTCAGCGTATGGCCGACAAATTCTGCTCTGGCCTGCACGTAATGCTGCCCCTGAACCAGGTCACGCTCGACCATCAGATAAGAACCCATCACACTTGCAAAGGTGCCCACCAGAGTCAGAGCGATACTGGCGCGTCCGTATGTGGGGGTGAGTTCACCGCCCTGCTCGGGCTTGAATCTGGACGCAAGCAGCACGGCGAAGCCACCCACGATCAACGCGATGCCCAGAAATGCGTCCCGCTCCCCGTGCCAGTTCGCCACCTGATGATCAGCCAGCCATGCTGATAGCAACAAAGTCGCAGCCGCCAATACCCAAGGTCGCGTATGCCTTCGAGTTGACCTTGCCCTATGCAGACAGGCGGCGGTGCAAACCAGGAGCCCTGCAACACCTGGCGACATAAACACATAGCCTGTGTCAGCAGTCCTCCCAAGCCGGAGCGCTCCGAGCAGACCCGCTACACCGATCCAGAACACCGCAGGAATGGCAACGAACAGGTACAAGCGGAGGAACTTCTGCAGGATGACTTGCAGAGGGTTCGAAATGGCAGGGCCAAGCGCTAACGGGCTCTGAGACATTGTGAGAGTTCCAGAATATCAGCCACAAAAAGCCGAATGGCATTTCAGCGACGCTAGCTCCCAAAGCCACGCGCGAACACATCTGCCAATCCGGTTGTCATGTGCATGTCAGTCCAGGCAGTCAACCAGACCGCTGATCAGTCGGCCAATCCTGTCGAATTTTCCAATCGAATATCCGGTTCATTCAACCACCTGGGACCGGAGACTAGACAAAGACATGCTAAATAAACGTTAGCTTAACTTATTATTTGCATCGAACATCCCGGTGGCCATCTCAGGAATGTCCTCCGTATCACTCGCTTTATATCTGGTTCTCAATTGTCATGCGACAGATCTTCTCCGACCCAGTACCCGCTCCTCAACCGCTCTGGTCGCTCAAGTGCAGAAACCTGAGCTGCTGTTTCCCAGCTCTCCCCATGCACGGATAGCCCAGCATAAATCCCGTAACCCTCACCTGTCTGGATTCGCCCGCCAGCACATACCCCTTCGCCCGCACGTAGGCTACCCTGCACCTCAATATTACCCTGTGCACGCACTCCCCAGCCTGCCTCAAGATGGAGTCCACATCGAATGTCGCCATCCGCAATCAGGCCATTGCGCACCTCCATCTGCCCATCCACATCAATCGACCCCTGCGCCTGGATCGACCTGCCGCAGACCAGATCGTCCTGAACGACCAGGGACTGGCCAGGCTTGAGATTCCCGTGAACCTCAAGGCGATCTGTACATTCAAGTTCCCACCCGGCGAGGAGGTCACCCGTGCAAGTCACCGGACCTTCGGCAAGAACTCCCCATCCAACCCTCAAATCTCCCGCCACCCGTATCTCGCCTCGTACATGAAGGCCGCCACCGATTCTGACCTGATCCCCGACGAACAATCCGGCCTGCGTACCTTGTGGGGCATGATGACCGATACGCGCACCTGCCTCCACATGCAACTGGCCTCCGACACGTAACAACTGGTCTACCGAAACATCTCCCAACACCTTGAGCGTTCCCGCAAAAACCATTGCCTCGGCATCAAGCTGATCCACAACACGCACGGCGTGCGTCGGACCGAACTGGTCGAGCAACCAGCACGCATCACCGAATCGGCCATCTGCCACTAGCGCGTCAAGCAGTTCCTGGTAGTCACCGCCTTGCGAATAATGCTTGATGAACCAGCGAAAGCCGTCAGCACATGGCCGTTTGGCTTTGACAAACTTCTTGTTGATATCGAGTTCCATGTAAATGCCCTTCCTGTGTGCTGACCTGCGCATCGGCTCGTTGTTGCATCTGCTGCCGACTCTCCACCACAATCACCACTATGGCAGTCTCGCGCAAATTCCGTCTTGACTGATACTTTCGTTCAGACGATTTTGTGCTCACGCCGGATACGGAGCACTCTGTCTGGCTTGTGTCCCGCCTGTGCTGGCCTGACGCATCTGTCCCCTGCCATCAAGGTTTCTTTTAGTGGCAAACGGGATTGGCGAGTGTGCGTGACAGTCGTGCCAAGCCTCTACCCTGCGGGTCTATGGCGGCGTTGAGAAAATGGATTGCCGTGCGGATATGTGTGATACGCGGATCAGACAGGCCACACGGCCAAAGAAAGCCGGGCAAGCGAAACTGTCATAAAAAAGAGCCTGTCAATCAGAAAAGACATGATGTCCGAGAATTGCATCCGTTTGAATTCCAATCACTCTGCGTAGAAGTGCCATTCGCTGGACATAAAGTCACACAACAAATTCACATGAAGAATGCTTCCGACCGAGCGACGTGAACAGCACAAAGTCGAGATCGGAAAAAATGAAGGACCTAAAAAGCAAAAACCCAGGAAGGTAAAACGCCTGTCCACAAAACGGGCTGTCAGCAAAGAGTGCACTGCCGATCTTTCGAGTACGTGGGAGATGGAAGAAGCAACGTTACGCAACCTTTAAATGCATCTGACTGTCACACGTCTGCTCGAGTCAGATTATAGGACAGTGAAGGTGACTTTCCTGAACAATTCTCACCAGAGAGCAGATCCTTTGTCACGCAGGTCAAGCGGGGTAGAGATCTCGCCCACAGATCTTGGGGAATCGAATCCTTTCAGAGGTCACGACGCCACGCCTGCGCACCACTAGTTAACGACAGACACAAGAAAACGCACCATTCTGGTGCAAAAACCATCTCACTCAGCAATTTGATTGATTTTCCTCAAAACAGAAAACACTATAATTATTTATTATGTTTTTTTATTAAATATTAAATTACATAATTATGTAGGTTAATGGCTCAGCTCCGAAACTCTATTTCACACCATCGACATGACCACTTTGAAGCGTGCGAAGCCTCGTAGATCTCGCCAGGCCGTAACAATTGAAGACGGCAAGGCAGGGTCACTCTTGCATATTGTGGGTCCGTCGATCTGGATCGGTCAGGCTGCGTGTCTTGCGCTTGTCGCCGGAGGCCTGGCCGAGGAAACTCTGTCACATACGGATGCGATTCTGTTGATTAGTGGCTTCCTGGCATTAAGCGTGGTGCGATCTGTCCTCGAGAACGGCATCATTCTTCGCACAATCCGGCAGGCCGCCAGGTCCGTCACTGCAGCCCGCATCAATGCAGTCCGGGAAATCGGTCAGTTATCACCATTTGACAGAAATCGCCCGGCTGCAGGCGGATTTGCCAGCACTGTCACCGAACAGGCTGGCAACATTCTGCCCTACCGCGCAAGATTTCTACCTGCCCGCACAAAATCCCTGTGGGTCCCTATTGCAATCCTGATTGCCATAACCCCAATTTCCTGGGTGGCAGCATTGATTCTGCTACTCAGTGCTCCCATGATTCCGCTATTCATGGTCCTTGTCGGCTTGAAGGCGCGTTCAATCAGCCAGGCTCAACTTGTTGAACTCTACGATATGAACGCGTACATGCTCGACCGGTTACGCGGAATGCAGACCATCCGGTCACTCGGCGCAGTCGAGGCAACATCTGCCACCGTACTTGAGCGTGCGCGCAATCTGCAGCGCAGGATCATGGCTGTCCTCAAGGTGGCATTCTTGTCTTCTGCGGTGCTAGAACTCTTCTCGGCGCTTGGCGTGGCGCTAGTCGCGGTATATGTCGGATTTCATCTGCTCGGAGATCTGCCATTTGGCGCATGGGGGCAGAAGATGTCCCTGACACAGGCATTGTTCGTCTTGCTGCTGTCGCCTGCCTTCTATGAACCATTGCGTGAGCTGGCGGCAGCTTGGCATGACCGCGCAAGCGGACAAGCGGCCATCGCGCAACTTGAATCGCTGTGTCGATCACCACTGCACGGGGTCGGCGAGTTCAGTCGTAAAGAGGATCAGGAGATCGACCGCGACTCGGCAAATGTGGAACAAACGACACACGAACTTCAACAACTGTCTGTCGCGCCGTCTGTCGAATTACGCGACGTGACGTTGAGCTACAGGCACCCGAATTCACCTGCTCACACCCAGATAACATCACATCCTGGCGCAGGGTCTCACGTTTTTGATGGTTTGAACCTGAAAGTCATGCCTGGTGAACACATCGCGATCATGGCGCCTAGCGGAGGAGGTAAATCCACACTACTCGGCCTGATTGCCGGATTAATCAAACCGGATTCTGGCGAGATCAAGATCGGGACTGTCAGCATGTCGGATGCGAATGCACACAGTCTGCGGACCAAAATGGCATGGATCGGTCAAAAGCCACACATTTTCAAGGGATCTGCCACCCGAAATATCACGCTTGGTCGCCGGCTCAGTCCTGAGGAGCTCGATCACGCTGTCGCACATGCCGACTTGCAATCTTTCACGCTTGACCGCAGCAGAGCAGATCTTGCGGAAGGCGGTGCCGGAATGTCTGGAGGCGAACTGGTTCGCCTGTCAATTGCCCGTGCGCTCGCAGACCAGCATGCCAGCCTGTTGCTGGTTGATGAGCCAACAGCCCATCTTGATGCAGGCACAGCGAGGAACGTAAGTGAACACCTGTTCAACGCGGCGCACGGAAAAACAATGATCGTGGTCACACACGATCCGATGCTATGTGCCCGGGCGGACCGTACCGTCCGCCTCCGGGCACACGCAATCACAGAGATCCGATTACGGAACAATCATCACAGGATACGCCTGGAGGAGGAGGCAAGCCCATGCTGAACGCCCTCATGCGGCATCGTACTCGTCAATCAATAGAGCTGCTGCGTATTCTGCTCAATGGACAGCATCGCAAGCCGGCATTGACAGGCGCCCTACTTGCAGCATGCACTTCATTGCTCGCCATTACGCTTCTCGCGATATCTGGCTGGTTTATCACGGCAACCGCGATTGCGGGCCTGACAACCACGACGGCGCTTGCTTTCAATGTCTTTGTGCCCTCCGCAAGCATTCGCTTACTGGCTCTGGCACGTACCGCATCACGATACGGTGAGCGCCTGTTCACACACGATGCCACACTGGCCGCACTGGCAGAGCTACGTGCGCGTCTGTTCAAAGCATGGTCAACGCCGCGTCTGGCCCGATCGCTCGCAACCCACCCTGCAAAGCTGCTGTTTCGACTCAGTACAGATGTCGACGCCCTTGATGGTATCTATCTGCGCATCGCTGTTCCCGCTTTTGTTGCAGCGACATCCACTCTGCTGACATCCTTCCTAATTGCAAACCTGAATATCCTGGCCGGAGTCGCATCCGCCGTCTGGATCATTGCAACCAGCGCGGCACTCTGTTCTGGACAGGTAAGGAAAGGTCTCAGACCTTCCCTGTTGAAGACAGTCCTAATCGAACGTCACCGATCCCAGGCGATCGATTTCATCAGTGGTCAGACGGAATTGATCATGACCCAACGTTTCGAACACCAGCAACGCTCACTGGCGAGAACGGCCAGACGTATCGAGGCGCAGGAGATCAAGCTCGCACAGATAGATTCCCTTTACGCGATCTGGCAGTCCCTGAGCACTGCGCTGCTGACTGCTGCCACCCTGCTACTTGTTGTCGCAGGAATCGGGCGAGGAGACTTTGGCCTGCCGTGGGGTGTACTGGCCGTACTGGCCAGTCTGGCCGTCAATGAACCGCTCGTCTCGCTCCGGAGAGCGTTGTCTGAGTCAGCCCGTACGGCCATTGCGGTCAAGCGTCTGGCTGCAGCGGTAGCGCCTGCGGAGCCGGATGTGGCTGGACGTTCTGCACTCGATCAAAAATCTGTGGCCACGTCTGAACTCACCGGATACGAGAGTCCTGTTGCTTGTAACACCCGGTCTAGTATCGCTGCCAAGCCCACTGCACAAAACATCGCCATCTTGTGCGACAACCTGTCACATCAATACGAGGGCAGCACACATCCGACCCTCAAGAATTTGAACCTGACGATTCGCAGCGGTGAGAAAGTTGCAATCACTGGCCCAAGTGGAAGTGGCAAATCCAGCCTGCTTGAGCTTCTGGCCGGTGAGTTGTCCCCGAGCTCAGGTACTGCCGCCTGCCATACGTGCACTTTATTACGCCAGCTTCCTCAACTCTTTAACGATACCGTTGCCGAGAATCTTCGCATTGCAGCACCGCAAGCAACCGATGAGAGTCTTTGGTGTGCGCTCAGAGCAGCTGGACTCGCCCAAGATATCCGTCAACAGCCTGACGGGCTCAACACGATGCTCGGTGAAACGGGACTTGGACTTTCGGCCGGACAGAAACGTCGCCTCGCACTGGCCAGGCTACTGCTGCTGAACCGATCCACATGGCTGCTTGACGAGCCAACCGAAGGGCTAGACGGTCCGCTTGCCAACGACATTCTGGATCGACTTTTCAAAAGCGCGTCGGGACAGACCATCGTCGTAGCAACCCATCTACATCGTGAGGCCCGGCATGCGGACCGGATCATCGAGATCCGGCACGGCCAGATCACTGCCAGTGCAGAGCGTGCATCCCCGCGGTTTCAACACCTTCTTTCCACTTTAAGACCTGACTGAGAGCGCCCTATGGAACTCGATATTGTTTCCCTATCCCGAATACAGTTCGCCCTGACCGCGATGTATCACTTTCTGTTTGTTCCACTGACGATTGGTCTGTCGATCATCATTGCCATCATGGAAACGGTCTACGTCATGACCGGACGACTGATCTGGCGTCAGATGACAAAGTTCTGGGGCACCCTGTTCGGAATCAACTTTGTGCTTGGCGTGGCCACTGGAATCGTGATGGAGTTCCAGTTCGGCATGAACTGGAGTTACTACAGCCACTACGTCGGAGACATCTTCGGTGCACCACTAGCCATCGAAGGCCTGATGGCCTTCTTCCTTGAGGCCACCTTCGTCGGCCTGTTTTTCTTCGGATGGGACAAATTATCAAAAGTTGGACACCTGGCAGCAACCTGGGCAGTCGCGCTGGGATCCAACCTGTCAGCGCTGTGGATCCTGATTGCCAACGGCTGGATGCAGTATCCGGTCGGATCTGCATTCAACCCTGAAACCATGCGCATGGAAGTCACGGATTTTGCACAGGTACTGCTCAATCCGGTTGCTCAGGCCAAGTTTGTCCACACCGTATCTGCCGGATACGTCACCGCAGCAATCTTCGTGCTCGGCGTATCGGCCTGGTATCTGCTTAAGGGACAGCACACTGATATTGCCAAACGATCAATCGCCATTGCTTCGTCATTTGGCCTTGCAGCTGCGCTATCTGTAGTCGTGCTTGGTGACGAAAGCGGTTACCTGTCATCTGAGCATCAGAAAATGAAACTCGCAGCAATAGAGGGCATGTGGGAAACCGAGCCTGCGCCTGCAAGCTTCACGGTTGTCGGCTGGCCTGACCAAGAAGCGCGCGAAACCCATTACGCCATTCACATCCCCTGGGTCATGGGTCTGATCGGAACACGCTCACTCGATGAGGAGATTCCTGGAATCGACCAGCTAGTGGAAAACGCTCAAGACCGTATCCACAGCGGCATCATCGCTTTCGATGCCTTGCAAGGCATCCGCCAGGCTGGATCGGATTCAGCCATTGTCCAGGAGGACAGGGCCCGATTCGAGGAACATGGCAACAACCTGGGATACGCGCTGCTCCTCAAGCGCTATGTGGACGACCCCCGCATTGCGACGCAAGAGCAGATTCAGCAGGCCGCCTGGGACACTGTACCCATGGTCGCACCGCTTTTCTGGGCTTTCCGGATCATGGTCGGCCTAGGGTTCCTCTTCATACTGCTGATGGCAACTTTCTTCATCCTCTCGGCCAGAAGGCGATACGAAAACCATCCATGGTTATTGAAAATAGCCGTCTTCTCGATTCCGCTGCCGTTTCTCGCCTCAGAAATGGGATGGTTCGTCGCGGAGTTTGGCCGTCAGCCCTGGATCATAGAAGGTGTTCTGCCCACTGCCGCCGCCGTTTCCAATCTGGGCATCCGGACAGTTCTTGGCACAATTGCCGGGTTTGTGGCGATCTACACGATTCTTCTCATCATCGAGATGAAGCTAATGCTGAGAGCCATTCGCAAGGGTCCGGAACCAGATGATTCGCCCGAAGCGCCCCTGACAACCCCCCGTCTGTCACAACGTCTCATTCCATCGGAGCAATAACATCATGGTTCTTCATACACTCATTGATTATGACGTTCTCAGGGTCATCTGGTGGGCCCTGCTCGGTGTGTTGTTGATTGGTTTTGCACTTACCGACGGATTTGACCTGGGCACTGCAATGATGCTGCCATTTATTGGAAAGAAGGACATCGAACGTCGCATCATCATCAATACAGTCGGACCGGTGTGGGAAGGAAACCAGGTCTGGCTCATTCTTGCTGGGGGTGCGATTTTTGCCGCGTGGCCACAACTGTACGCTGTCTCGTTCTCGGGATTCTATCTGGCTATGTTTGCCATCCTGTTTGCCTTGATCCTCAGGCCTGTCGGCTTCAAGTATCGAAGCAAACGCGATGATCCGGCCTGGCGTCGGAACTGGGATATTGCACTCTTCATCGGGGGACTTGTTCCAGGTCTGATCTTCGGTGTTGCAATCGGCAATGTGCTACTCGGAGTGCCTTTCCGCCTGGACCAGGATCTACGCATCTTTTACGAGGGTACATTCTTTGAGCTGCTCTCGCCATTCGCCATGTTATGCGGACTGGTGAGCGTCAGCATGTTGGTCATGCATGGCGCGTCCTGGCTGATGATCAAGACCGAGGATCCGATTGCTGGTCGAGCCCGTATGACCGGAATCGCTGCATCTTTGCTGACACTTGCCCTGTTTACACTGGCTGGATACGTCTTGTGGGGTTTCGTTGATGGCTACCGAATCACCAGCGCGATTGACGTGACCGGACCATCCAACCCCTTGGGCAAGTCAGTCGACCTGGCCAGCGGGGCATGGTTTGACAATTATATAAGCCATCCTTGGACAATTGTTGCGCCTGCCCTGGGGCTCGGTGCGTCAGTACTGGCTTGCTTTGCACTGGTTGCCAATCGTCCTGCCCTCGCATTTACCGCAAGCGCGTTGTCGATTACTGGAATCATCAGCAGTGTGGGGGCATCGATGTTCCCGATCATCCTGCCCTCCTCGGTCAATCCGGAAGCAAGCCTTGCGGTCTGGGATGCATCCTCCAGTCATCTGACACTTTTCATCATGCTGGTCGTGACCGTCATCTTCATACCCATCATTTTGGCCTACACGACCTGGGTATACCGAGTCTTGTGGGGCAAAGTCACCGAACGTGACATCACCAATAGTCACACTCACTCATACTGATTCAAAGGAGAACAACATGTGGTACTTCGCCTGGATCCTTGGCTTGGGGGTTGCCGCAACTTTTGCGGTACTGAACGCAATGTGGTTTGAACTGAAAGAGGACGACATCGGCAAATCGCAGTCTTGATCGTTGCAGCTCAATGGCGCAAACGGTTAACGACCCGGTTGATCAAAATCACTAATAGATAAGGCTCCTCACGGAGCCTTATCTATTAGTACTCCCTCATTTTCCAGGCGTTATTCCCGGCGTGAATCCATGGCAGGTTGAGTCTGACGCGCAGAAATCGATGTCCGCTCACAGGACAAATCCGACCCCTGCAAAATGAAAAGCCTGCAAAAATGACCGTAATCTGACATCATTCTCATTTGCGCCTTTTATAACTCGGATACATGGTCCGATTTCTGCCTGGCAAATGCATTTCAAGACCGCGTAATCCGCTACGGTTCCACCATTGACCCATGAAGTTCATTCACTTGTCCACCCATTTACCCATTGCAAGGACTTTTTAACCATGTCGACTGCGCCATCAGATTCTGTGACGTCGCCAGCCCACTCCATGGCGCAGGCAGCAGAACAGGCCGCGCTTTTTCTCAGAATGCTCGGAAATGAACAGCGTCTTCACGTACTCTGTCTTCTGCTCGAACACCAGGAGTTATCAGTCAGTCAACTGCTTGATCACGTTCCCTTGAGTCAGTCAGCCCTGTCCCAGCATCTCGCAAAGATGCGCGAAGAAGGCTTGGTCAATACCCGCCGTGTTTCACAAATGATTTTCTACAGGATTGGAGACAGCAAAGTGGAACGCATCATTGAAGTACTGAAGGAGATGTACTGTCCCTAAACCTTTGATGTAACACTTTGTTGCAAGTTCACAACAAAGTTCGTCAGATTCAGGCCGAAAACAGCCCGCTTTCGTACTTTTACTGTATGAACAAACAGCAAAACGAATACAATTCGGGCATGAACACATCATGGTTGATTGAAGAAATCTGTCCAGAGAAAGAGACGGTTCATCTGGTCAAGTCAGGCACCAGCATCCGACGCAAGTTCTCGGTCCCAGGTGCTGTAGATGCTTGGCTGGAAGACGGGTTTCTCATCATTGCTTCAAATACTGGATATCTCTGGAAAATCACCCCCCAAACCGGTCATCGGAGAAGGGACATGAAACCTGTTTCCATTACCCGCCCTGGCTCTTTCAACGTACCCTGCCCTGCCTGAAGCAACACGCAGGTTGACGGGTGAACTCCGGTAGCAGCGATACACTCCCGCACACGAGAAAAGCAGAACTCGCCCCAGATCCACTAGAAGCGCTTAAAGCATCGCCTGACGTCATCCAGACCATATCCCTGTCGTAGCAAAAGCATCAGTAGCGTTCTAGCCTTGTGAGCGCTCAATTCTCCCGCGCCAACCAGTCCCCACTCAGAGTCCAGACGCTGATAGTCATCGATGACACCTCCGGCCCAGACTCGCGTGGATCGAACAATAACGACATCCTTAGCTCGCAAACCATCAATCAAAGGCTTCAGACAGGCAGCCACGTTGCCTGCCCCGGTCCCGGCAATAACCAGACCTCGCAGAAGGTTCGGACCGCCACCCAAAAACTGTTCAATTTCCGGAACCATCATGCCGACATGCTGATACAGAATGTCGACGCGAGGATACGTGACCGTCCCCTCACTGGATGGCCAAGTCAATTGAATATCCTCAGGCAATCCCTGAGTGCAGGGGGTCTCAAAATACTTGACCAGACCCATGGTGACGGTTCCGTCGCCCGCCCCGAACCCACCATGACCAGGCATCGCAAAAGATTCCACCGCGGTTGTATGCCCCTTGGTGACACGACGGGCAGGCATGATCCGGTCATTCATGACGATCTGGACACCGCGGCATCTGGATGCCGGATCGACTGCCACAGCAATCGCGTTGTAAAGATTCAGCGGTCCGTCAGCACTGAGTGCTGTGGCCGGACGCATAGCCCCCACCAGGATGACCGGCTTGTCAGACCTGAGCAGTAGACTCAGAAAGAAGGCAGTCTCTTCCATCGTATCAGTACCGTGCGTAATCACGACGCCCGCCACTTGCTCTCTCTGCACTGCTTTTTCGACTGCGTGCAATAGTTGCGTCCAGTCGAAAAGTTCCAGATCCGAGCTATCCTTGGCAACAACGTCCTGGACGTGCACATCTGCCAGGTTTTCGAGGCCAGGAATCGATGCCAGCAGATCCGCGCCAGGTCGTGCACCAGCCTGATAACTCGCACTCACAGCAGACTCTGCCACACCGGCAATTGTTCCCCCCATGGTCAGCACATGAACCACAGGTTTGTTTTCGACTGAACTCATCATTCGTTTCCTGTTTCCTTTTACTCGCAATCATCTGAATGAAAAGCAAGCAAACTTCGTGCCACTTCCAACGCCCCTACCGAACAACCTTGTTGACACGACTCGAATCGGTCATCAGGCTTGATGCACATTCTCCCCACTGTTCGTCTGGCTCGACTCATTATGCGAAAGGGCGGAATGAACAGGTTTTGACAGCGAAGCAGACAGTCACATTCACAGCCCTGCAAGCTCTCTGGTGAGATCTGCCGCCGCAATTTCCTTGCAACCTGTTGCATTCTGGCCGGACCACAACGGAGAAAAGTCCTCACGACCATTCGACTCCGCCCGGCTACGCAAGCCAGCCGACGCGAACGTTGCATGCGGAAACGACGGTGCCGTCATACTCATGGGCCCTTGCTCTCGAATGATTCGATTGACCAGTCCGCGCGCTGGACGACCTGTAAATACATTGGTGATCGCCGTATTGCGTTCACTCGCCTCAGCCAGCGCCTTTCGATGAACAGTGCTAGCTCGCGACTCCGGACACAGCAGATAGGTCGTCCCGATCTGTGCAGCAACGGCACCAAGCGCCAGAACGGCACGTACACCTGCTGCATCTGCGATTCCCCCGGCAGCGATCACTGGCACGCGCACCGACTTCACAATTTGCGATACGAGTGCCAGTGTACCGATCTGCGTGTTCAAATCATCGGTGAGAAACATACCTCTATGACCGCCAGCTTCGTATCCCTGCGCAATGATCCCATCAACCCCCTGGCGCTCAAGCCAGATGGCTTCTTCAAGCGTCGTGGCGCTCGACAAGATCTTCGCGCCGGTTTTACGAACCCTATCCAACAAGGATACTGGCGGGAGCCCAAAATGAAAGCTGACGACCGGTGGCTTGAACTGCTCGATCAAGGTTGCCATGCCAGCGTCGAATGGCTTGCGCGATGCACTAACCGGTAGCTGCGGCGCTTCGAGTTCGAACTCGCGATAATATGCATCAAACTGATCGCGCCAGATTCGCACCTGCTCAGAATCAGGATCACTTGCCTTATGCGCAAAAAAGTTCACACCATAAGGTCGATCCGTTCCAGCACTCAACTCCTTTAGCTGCTCTTCACACTGCCGCGCATCCAGCATTGCGCATGGCAGCGTCCCCATTCCTCCCACGTTCGATACTGCCAGGGACAAAGCGCTATCCTGAACGCCCGCCATGGGTGCCTGAATGATCGGCAGCTCCATTCCCAGCAACGACTTCAAAGCAGATGCCATAACACCCTCACTGTTAGCTTTAGTTTTAGTTTTATCCCTGAGCAACCTAATGTAACCTGCTCCTCACACTCTAGACCCATGGTAGGCGCCTGTCATTGTGTCGCCCTGAAACATCGTCAATCAGAACTCGTAAATGATATCCGCACGTGTCGCGCGTATACAATCCGGATCACATCCATCAAATCCGGTGTATAGAATTTTCCCGGGCAGCCAACAGAGAGTCGCCATCCTCCACCACAGCAGACGCCTCCTTTGCGGGACTGAGCTCCCTAACTCACCATGCTGACCGCCCCACAAGTTGTCTTGCTGTTTTCTGCACTGACAATCGGTTCAATGGGGTTGCTCATGGTGTTTCTTGCTCGCGACCACAACAACTACGTCCGCGGTATGTCTGAATGGGGTGCCGGCCTGCTTTTGACCTCGGCAACAATCATCATTGCGTTTATCGCCAGAAGTACCGTTGGCGTTATGCTCAGCGTGGTCATCGCTCAGTCGCTGGTCCTCATTGCAATCATGATTGCCAATCACGGGGTACGGCGCTTCTTTGACGAGCCAGGCCCGTACTCGCCACTCACACTACTATTGTTTATCGCTACCTTCATCGGTTGCGCTGTTACATTCACGTGGATCTATCCGAGTTTAGATGGGCGTAACGTCGTTTACATGCTGGGGGGCTCGATCGTACTGGTTGACATGATCAGCGTGCTATACCGGTATCGTCACCAGGGAGTGGGCGTGAAGATCCTGGGCACATCAATCATTGCCCTGCTGGTCGTTCGTGCAATCAAGTTGATTGCCGCGTTCATCGGCGTCCAGACATCAGAGTCATTGTTTGACGCATCTTCATATCAACTCATTTTGCTGGTACTACCAAGCGTTCTGATCCCTCTCGCGACACTTGCATTCATACTCATGGGGTCAGATAAACTGGTCCATCGACTCAACCAGATGATTCGCCATGACGATCTGACCGGCGCACTGAACAAGGCATCACTTTTCCAGGAACTCAGACGTGAGATCCCACGTTCGGTACGCTATAGCCACCCACTAAGTCTGTTGATGATCGACCTCGACAACTTCAAGGCAATCAATGACCGGCAAGGACACCTGCATGGCGACCAGGTACTCCGGAGCGTTGTCGAGCAGATTCAATCCTGTGTTCGCAGTACAGATTTTGTTGCCAGGTTTGGTGGAGACGAGTTTGCTGTCCTACTTACCGATACGGATATTGATGCTGCAAAGTTGACCGCTCAGCGAGTTCTCGTGGGAATCCAGGAGGTACTCCCCCCTGAGTGCGGTGGCAGCATTGGCATTTCCGCGATACGGAGTCATGGGGAAACGCCAGAGAGTCTGCTGCATCGGGCAGACCAGGCTCTCTACAAGGCAAAGTGCTCAGGCAAGAACCAGCTCGCACTTGCCTGAGCCTCTCAGCGTGAGTCGCCTGGCAGAGGCAATGCGGTCTTGTACCGGACACGCTTGAGCGCGAACGCCGAGCGGATTTTTTCAATACCGGGGATCGGTGTGAGCTGCTCAAGGATGAAACGCTCCAGAGCGGCGATATTGGTAACGGCCACTCTGATCAAATAGTCGCTGTCGCCGGTCATCAAGTAGCACTCCATAACCTGGTCATGCTCGCCAATTCGTTTCTCGAAGTCCGCAAGTGCCTCTTTGCTCTGACTTTTTAGGCTAATGCTGATAAAAACGTTCAAATCCAGTCCGAGCGCCTTGGGGTTGGCAATCGCCACGTACCTGTCTATGACGCCACTCGCCTCGAGAGCCCTGACCCTGGCCAAACAAGGCGAGGGGCTTAGATGGACCCTGCGGGCCAGTTCGACATTGGTCAGTCCACCGTCAGCTTGCAATTCTCTCAAAATTCTAAGATCAATAGCATCAAGTTCCATTTATTTCGAATCCTGATATTTTCTCAGCATTATATGCTTCAAACAATCCAATAAGGTCACAAGAAAACAATCAAATTCTGTCTGACAGATCCTAGAATGACAGATTGTTCAAACTGATTTCGAGTGTGCCATGAATGCTCCAATTGACCCCCGCATGAGTGCTCTGTTTCTTGAGCAGGAAGATCACGACCCGCAAGAAACTCAGGAATGGCGGGAGGCGTTCGTGTCAGTGTTGCAGCACTCTGGCTCACAACGCGCACGCCAGATTCTGGACGAACTCACGCGCGTTGCTCAGGCACACCATGTCGGATGGCAACCCGAGCTGATCACGCCCTACGTCAACACGATTCATGTTGACGAGCAGGTGCCATTCCCGGGCGATCTCGCCATCGAAGAACGCCTGGCATCCATCATGCGCTGGAATGCACTGGCCATGGTGGTGCGGGCAAACAACGCCTACGGTGAGCTCGGCGGGCACATTGCCAGCTACACCAGTGGCGCGGATCTCTTCGAAACCGGATTCAATCATTTTTTTCATGCCCGCGAAGGGCTTGAAGAAGGCCAGCATAGAGGTGATCTGGTTTTCCTGCAGCCACACAGCGCACCAGGCGTTTACGCCCGTGCATTTCTTGAAGGGCGACTTACCGAACAAGACCTGGAGCATTTCCGGCGTGAGATCACTGCAAAGGAGGCGGGAGCCAAGGGGTTGTCGAGTTACCCACACCCGATGTTGATGCCAGATTTCTGGCAGTTCCCGACTGGATCCATGGGAATTGGTCCAATCAGCTCGATCTATCACGCACGCTTCATGCGTTACCTCACTGACCGGAACCTGCTCGACTGCAAAGACAGAAAAGTCTGGGGTATGTTTGGTGATGGAGAAATGGACGAACCAGAGTCGATGAGCGCATTGACGCTGGCCGCCCGTGAGAACCTGGACAATCTCGTCTGGATCGTGAACTGCAATCTGCAAAGGCTTGATGGTCCGGTTCGTGGCAACGGCCGGATTATTG
Source organism: Orrella marina (assembly GCF_003058465.1). Lineage (NCBI taxonomy): Bacteria > Pseudomonadati > Pseudomonadota > Betaproteobacteria > Burkholderiales > Alcaligenaceae > Orrella > Orrella marina. The sequence goes on from NZ_CP028901.1 coordinate 2,365,904, forward strand.
ATGAACTGGAAAGGCTGTTCAAGGGCGCTGGCTGGAACGTAATCAAACTGGTATGGGGAAGTGACTGGGACGGACTGTTTGCCAGAGACACCGAAGGAGCACTGGTCAAGGCATTTGCTCACACAGTGGATGGTCAGATGCAAACCTTCGCTGCAAAGGATGGTCAGTACAATCGAGAACACTTTTTTGGGCAGAATGATGCCCTGCGCCGTCTTGCGCAGGGCATGACAGACGAGCAAATCGACCGACTGCGCCGCGGCGGCCACGATCTCGTCAAGATCCATGCAGCGTTCTCTCGGGCAGCCTCACACAAAGGCCAGCCCACTGTCATCCTTGCACAGACCAAAAAAGGTTTTGGTATGGGAACAGCGGGTCAAGGTCGCATGACGACACACAGTCAGAAAAAGCTCGACCATGACGCTCTGATTTCCTTTCGCAACCACTTCAATCTGCCGTTTACCGATGAGCAGGCAAAGTCGCTGGCTTTCTACAAACCGGCAGACAGCAGCCCAGAAATGCAGTATCTCCACGCTAAAAGAAAGGCCCTGGGGGGTTACCTTCCAGCTCGCGAATCGGTCTGCGTTCCCGTGATGTGCCCCTCCATTGAAAAATACGCAAAGTTTTCTCTCGAGGCAGAGGGCAAGGAAATGAGCACCACCATGGCATTCGTGAGGATGCTTGGCAACCTGCTCAAGGATTCCACTCTCGGTCCTCGCATCGTGCCCATCGTTGCGGACGAGGCGAGAACCTTCGGCATGGCCAACCTGTTCAAGCAGGTCGGAATCTACTCAAGTGTGGGTCAGCGATATGCGCCAGAAGACATCGGCTCAGTTCTGAGTTATCGAGAAGCGCACGATGGCCAGATTCTTGAGGAGGGCATTTCGGAAGCGGGGGCACTCGCGAGCTGGACTGCGGCCGCAACCAGCTACAGTGTTCACGGATTTGCGATGCTGCCTTTCTACATTTATTACTCCATGTTCGGATTTCAACGGGTGGGCGACCAGATCTGGGCAGCTGCCGATCAGCGCACCCGAGGATTTCTCATTGGTGCAACAGCCGGACGTTCGACCCTCGGCGGTGAAGGCCTTCAGCACCAGGATGGCACCAGTCACCTGATCGCCAGTACCATCCCGAACTGCAAGGCATACGACCCTGCCTTCGCTGGTGAGCTTGCGATCATCATCGATCACGGCATGAAAGAGATGATGGAGCAACAGCAGGATGTGTTCTACTACGTCACGATGATGAACGAAAATTACGCCCAGCCTAGCGTTGATCAGACACAGCGAGAGGGTGTTATTCGGGGCGGGTACAGGTTTCGTTCACTCAATGGCCAATCCGGAAAAGACCCCATCACCCTCATGGCATCTGGAGCAATCCTGAACGAGGCGCTCAGTGCAGCTGACTTGCTGGCATCTGAAGGCTACTCGGTTGACGTGATCAGTGTGACTAGCTGGAGCGAACTTGCTCGAGACCAGAATGGCTGGACCCGTTCGCTGGTTGAGAATGGGAATGGCCCCATCGTGGCTGCGTGTGATTATGTGCGTACGCTCCCGGAGTCGATCAGACAGCATATGCCGGGGCATCGCCGCTTCGTAACACTTGGAACAGATGACTTTGGACGTAGTGACACCCGTGTCGCCTTGCGCGACTATTTCGGCATCAGTGCTGAACACATTGCCTGTGCGGCCCGCACTGGTTCTTGACGCCTGTGTGTTGATGTCAGGGGTTCTACGCCCCTTGTTACTGTCACTGGCAAGAGACGGGTGGTTTACACCGCTCTGGTCAGACAAGATCTCAAATGAGTGGAAGCGTAACGCCGTCCGCATCTGGCCAGTCGATCCTGAGAAGCTGGATCAAGCCTGGCTGGACATGGAAACTGCGCACCCACACGCAAACCTTTCCAGCCCGGCGAATACTCGACCGGACTGGAAGCCTCCTCCACTTCGCTATAGCGACGCCAAGGACTGGCACGTCATTCACACAGCATGCCTGGGTCGGACAGTCCATCCTGAGGTCAGCATTCTTACCTGGAACCTGAAGGATTTCCAGAAAACCGAACTCAAACGGCTTGGCATTGGTGTGCTGGACCCTGATAAATTGCTGTCTCAATGGTGGCAAAGAAATCAGGCACATCTCGCGCACCGCCTGCAGGAAACAGTTGACGAGTTGATTCATCAAGGTAGACGGCAACCGGAGCCATTACAGGCATTTTTAAAGCGGGAAAGGCTGTATAGGCTCAGTCGTCTGGCTCAGAGCAAGTAACAGATCACTCAGCCTGTGCAAACACGCCCTGATGATCGCAAGCCAGGATCGGCTTCTGCGGAATCCCCGAGCACCAAAAAATAAAAAAGAGCCCGATCCCGAACAGGAAAGGACTCTTGCAAGTCGCTCTGAGCAGTGACTTCACTACTGCGGATTGCAGGCGCAGACCTGGCCTGCAATCCGTGGTCGTTACTCAGGCTTTTTGGCGAGCTCCGGATGTTGCTCTTCGATCCCGCCGATTGCCTTGACCGACAAGCGCAGACGGCCCTTGTCGTCAGCTTCGATGACTTTGACACGAACCATCTGACCAACCTTCAAGACATCATTGATGTTCGCGATGCGATAGTTGGCAATCTCGGAAATGTGCAGTAATCCATCACGACCGGGCAAAACCTGAACGATGGCACCGAAGTCCAGCAGACGCAGAACACTGCCTTCATAGACCTGACCCACTTCCACATCCGCTGTCAGTTCAGTGATACGACGCTCCGCTTCACGGGCGCGATCCAGATCAGCGCTCGAAATAACGATAGTACCGTCTTCAGAGATATCAATCTGCGCACCGGTTTCCTCGGTCAGACCACGAATCGTCGCGCCACCCTTGCCGATGACATCACGGATTTTCTCGGGGTTGATCTTCATGGTCAGCATGCGCGGCGCGAACTCGGAAAGCTCAGTGCGTGAACCATCAATCGAATCACGCATCTTGCCGAGGATGTGCAGACGACCTTCACGGGCCTGAGCCAGTGCAACCTGCATGATTTCCTTGGTGATACCCTGAATCTTGATATCCATCTGCAAGGCGGTGATACCCTTTTCGGTACCAGCAACCTTGAAGTCCATATCGCCCAGATGGTCCTCATCACCCAGAATATCTGTCAGTACGGCAAACTTGCCGTCGTCCAGAATCAGGCCCATTGCGACACCAGCAACATGATCCTGCAGCGGAACACCTGCGTCCATCATCGCGAGTGCGCCACCACAAACTGACGCCATCGATGAAGAACCGTTGGATTCAGTGATCTCGGATACGAGACGAATAGTGTATTGGAAGTTTGAATGCTCCGGCAGCAATGGCATGAGCGCACGCTTGGCCAGTCGGCCGTGGCCAATCTCGCGACGCTTTGGCGCACCAAAGCGGCCTGCCTCACCTGTCGCGAATGGCGGCATGTTGTAGTGCATCAAGAAACGGTCACGGTACTCGCCCGTGATCGAATCAATGATCTGCTCGTCCTGCTTGGTACCAAGTGTGGCAACAACCAATGCCTGGGTTTCACCCCGTGTAAAGAGCGCACTACCGTGGGCACGAGGAAGAACGCCTAGGCGAATCTCTATCGGACGCACTGTACGTGTGTCACGCCCATCAATACGTGGCTCGCCACTCAGGATCTGCTGACGCACAATCCGGGACTCGAGATCAAACAGAATGTTTTCGATGGCAACGGCATCTGGCGCCGCTTCATCACGGGCGGCAGCCTGAGATGCCAGCGCATCTTTGACCGAAGCGTAGACTTCACGCAGACGAGTTGTCCGCTCCTGCTTTTGACGGATCTGATAAGCCTCTTTCAGACCTGCTTCGCCAGCAGCTGTCACTTCAGCGATTAACGCTTCATTCTTGGCGGCAGGCTTCCAGTCCCACTCGGGCTTGCCAGCCTGACGGACGAGCTCATTGATGGCACCAATCGCAGCCTGCATGGCCTCATGACCAAACACCACACCGCCGAGCATGAGCTCTTCGGAGAGTTGCTTGGCTTCGGACTCTACCATCAGCACGGCAGCTTCTGTACCAGCCACGACCAGATCCATCTGTGAGGTCTTGAGCTGGGTAGCAGTCGGGTTCAGAATGTACTGGCCATCTGCATAACCCACGCGGGCAGCGCCGATCGGGCCATTGAAAGGAATACCTGAAATCGCCAACGCAGCCGATGCGCCGATCATCGCAGGGATGTCGGGCTCAATCTCTGGATTGACCGACAGAACATGGATGATGACCTGAACTTCGTTGTAGAAACCCTCAGGAAACAGAGGACGCAACGGACGATCGATCAGACGAGACGTCAATGTCTCTTTCTCGGACAGACGTCCTTCACGCTTGAAAAAGCCACCGGGAATCCGTCCGGCAGCGTATGTCTTCTCGACATAATCAACAGTCAGCGGGAAGAAATCCTGGCCTGATCTGGCCTGTTTGGCACCGACCACAGTCGCCAGAATCACAGTATCTTCCACTGAGACAACCACGGCACCCGATGCCTGTCGGGCGATCTCACCCGTTTCCAGCGTGACCGTGTGCTGACCATACTGAAACGTTTGTGTCACTTTATTGAACATTGCAATTGATTCCTTACAAATTAAAAACCGTGGCTCCTGCGACTACTGTCGCTAGAACCACGGCTCGCTCATGCGTTTGATGACCCTGAAATCTGGATCACTTGCGCAGGCCAAGCTTCACGATCAGATCACGATAGGCGTCTGGATTACGGCCTTTCAGATAATCGAGCAGCTTGCGACGACGGCTCACCATACGCAGCAGACCGCGACGTGAGTGATGGTCTTTCTTGTGAGCCTTGAAATGCCCTGTCAATTCATTGATGCGTGCTGTCAACAGAGCAACCTGAACTTCTGGAGAACCTGTGTCCCCAGCAGCCCGCTGAAATTGTGAAACGATATCGGCTTTCTTGATGTCAGCAACGGACATGTTAATTCCTCTATAAACTGGCGCTGAACCTGAGGAGGAACAGCGTGATGGTTAAAAGACCGCCAAGGGGTCAACAGACACCGGGCAATCCGACACTCGGCAACATCCCCATCAGAACGCAGTTAAGCCAAAGCGGACTGACAGAAAGGGATGATTTACCGCAAACTGACCCGTGATGATCACGGGAAAGCTGCATTTGTGTTTGATCAACACCGGCTTGAGGCGTAAATTATACACTCAGAGTCCCCTCAGGAGTTAGCGCCCTGTCCGGATCAATCTTCACGCCCCAAACAGGCTCAACATCTTTCTTGTAGGCAAAATCATGAAATTCTTTCACCTCTCGAGATACTCACTCACAGCGATTGCGGGCGCACTGATCATGAGCGGTTGTGCATCCATCTCCGAAGTTCCTGCTGGCACCAGCTATGACGAGGTAGTCAAAGAGTTTGGCAATCCGGCAGTGTCCTGCCCACTGCCTGACGGGCGCACACGAATGATCTGGTCTCAAGAGCCACTGGGCGAACAGGTTTGGGCAACAACCGTCGGAAGTGACCGCCGCATCAGCTCATTTGAGCAGGTCATGGCGCCCAACATGTTCGATCAACTCAACGAGGGCAGCTGGGATGCAGCAAAGGTCCGTTGCGCCTATGGTCCGCCAGCGCAGATTCAGTCCTTCCCTGACAGCCCCGGACGCATCGTCTGGGAGTATCGATTCATGGGTGGTGCAGACAATGAGTTCATGATGCTCTTCATTTCCTTTGACCGGGCCACCAATCAGGTGGTCAACTATTCAATTGGCCCTGATCCAGAAATGAATCTGTTGGCCGGTAGCCAGTAAACCGGAGCAAACCCAAAATGTCGCACATGAAGGATAAGAAAACCGGTCGAGCCGGAAAAGCCGTGATAGCCAGTATGCTTGGCTTGATCCTGGCCGGTTGTGCACAAGTCAAGAACGTCCCGCCCGGGAGTTCGTTCACCGAGGTGGAGTCCCAGTTCGGCAAGCCCACATTGACATGCCCATTGCCGTCAGGTGGAACGCGCGCCATCTGGTCTCAGCAACCGTACGGCCATTTCGCCTGGGCAACCGATATTTCGCCGGAAGGTGACACGGGTGAAATGGTTCAGGTCCTCACCGACGAGTCCTTCAATCGACTCCAGCGCGGCATCTGGACAGCCGAAGACGTACGTTGTGCATTCGGCCCGCCAGCCATCATTGATGAAGTCGGATTACCAGCTGTCCGAACCAAGGTCTGGTCTTATCGCTATCGGCAGAATGGGGTCTGGTACTCGCTAATGTATATCTACTTCCCCTGAACGCAGACCGTGTGCTCAAGTACAACGCAGGACCTGACCCGATGTTCGAACAGGACAACCCGTTCCCTCGACTCTGATCGAACAACGTTGAAAGAAAAAGGCCTGACTCGTCAGGCCTTTTTCTTTCAACGTTGTTCCTGGCAGCCTATGACTCAACCTTCCGGATCGGACTTTCGGCCCCAGCTCAGACTTCGCGCACGCCTGACTTTCCAGAGCCACACTACCCACCCGGACAGTCCGTAGACAACGAACAGCCCAAACAGGACGATAGGTGGATTACTGGTGATAAACACAAAAATGGCAACAAACACCAACATGGCCCAGAAAGGCACACTTTTTCCCAGTGCAAACGTTTTACCACTATAAAACGGCGCATTGCTGACCATAGTCACACCGGCGTATATCGTAATGGCAAACGTGATCCAGGCCAGACTTGACTCGTCGACTGCGAGGCGATTGTCCTGGACCAACCAGACGAAGCCAGCCACCAGCGCGGCTGCAGCAGGACTGGGCAAACCTTGAAAGAATCGCTTGTCGATAACCCCGATATTGGTATTGAAACGGGCCAGTCGCAATGCAGCCCCGGCAACATAGACAAAAGCAGCAAGCCAGCCCCATCGTCCCAGATCATTCATGGCGAACTGATACGCGACCAAAGCCGGTGCAACGCCAAATGAGGTCATGTCCGATAGCGAATCATATTGCTCACCGAATGCTGACTGGGTGTTGGTCAGGCGAGCAACCCGACCATCCATTCCATCAAGTACCAGCGCGCAGAAAATAGCAATCGCCGCCAGCTCGAACTGGCCACTCATTGCTTTGACGACGGCAAAAAAACCTGCAAACAGGGCAGCTGTCGTGAATGCATTGGGCAACAGGTAGATTGCGCGACGCCGTTTCTCGAGATCGGTCTGTTCGTGCGAAGACTGGGATTCTGGCATATTCCTTGACTTCAGTTTGGCAATTGCGCCAGTACAGTACTGGTCGCGCTGACTTTGTCGCCGATGGCTACACGAGGTCGCGATCCAATCGGCAGATAGACATCGACGCGAGATCCGAAACGTATAAAACCGTATCGCTCACCACGTGCCAGAGTCTGATCCTCTTTAGCGTAGCAAAGAATACGCTTGGCTACCAAACCAGCCACCTGCACAGCAGTGACTACATGCCCGTCCGGCGTGTGAATCACCATTGCATTGCGCTCATTCTCCAGCGACGCCTTGTCCAGAGCAGCGTTGAAAAACTTGCCTGGGAAGTAAGTTACTTTCCTCACAGTACCATCAACCGGGCTGCGGTTACTGTGAACATTGAACACGTTCATGAAAACACTGATCTTGAGTGCCTTGCGTTCGGCATATGGATCGTCCACTTCGGCGATCATGACAATTCGACCGTCGGCCGGACTCAAGACGGCTCTTGGCTCACTACTGCCTTCACGTGGCGGATCTCTGAAAAACTGCAGCACAAAAAGCGCAATGATCCAGAAGATGATTGAGATACCTGGTGACAAGTAGGTCACGGCCAGCGCGATCACGATTGCAATAGCCAGAAACGGCCAGCCCTCTCGCGCGATAATGGGATGCGGATAATGCGGTTTATTCATATTAGGTCACTGGTTAACAAGCCGAAGGTTAACCGAAAAAAAACGCCCCGAAGGGCGTTTGAAGACAGTTTAGTAGACTAAACCATCAAATCTGATTCAAATCTGATCAGTTCTTGCTCTTGTCTACCAGCTTGTTGGCTGCAATCCAGGGCATCATCGCACGCAGTTTGCCACCGACCTGTTCGATCTGTGACTCTGCATTGATACGACGACGCGATGTCAGCGTCGGTGCACCAGCCTGATTTTCCAGGATAAAGCTCTTGGCATATTCGCCAGTCTGGATGTCGCGCAGGGCCTGACGCATCGCTTCTCGAGTCTCGTCGGTCACAATGCGTGGTCCTGTCACGTACTCACCATACTCGGCGTTGTTCGAGATCGAGTAGTTCATGTTGGCAATGCCGCCTTCATAGATCAAATCCACGATCAACTTGAGCTCGTGCAAGCATTCGAAGTAAGCCATCTCAGGTGCATAACCAGCCTCCACCAGCGTTTCAAAGCCGGCCTTGATCAGCTCAACGGTACCACCGCACAGGACAGCCTGCTCACCGAACAGATCGGTTTCGGTCTCTTCACGGAAGTTGGTTTCGATGATGCCAGCGCGGCCGCTACCAATTGCGCAAGCGTACGACAGCGCAACATCACGGGCAGCACCGGAGTTATCCTGATGCACAGCCACCAATGCCGGCACCCCGCCTCCCTGGGAATAGGTGCCACGCACGGTGTGGCCAGGCGCCTTGGGAGCAACCATGATCACGTCCACATCTTCGCGAGGCACAACTTGACCGTAATGCACGTTGAAACCGTGCGCGAAGGCCAGCGCAGCGCCCGATTTGATGTTGCTGTGGATGCTGTCACGATAGACTTGGGCAATGTTCTCGTCAGGCAGAAGCATCATGACCAGATCGGCCATCTTGGCGGCTTCGGCCACTTCGGCCACTTTGAGTCCGGCGTTTTCGGCCTTGGACCATGACGCACCGCCCTTGCGCAGACCCACCACAACATTGACACCTGACTCGTGCAGGTTCAAAGCGTGTGCGTGGCCTTGCGAGCCGTAACCAATAATGGCAACTGTTTTGCCTTTGATCAGGGAAAGGTCACAATCTTTGTCGTAAAAAACCTTCATATCAACTCCAGTCGAATTTTTGTTTTGCTACAGGATTGGTTGCAAAATACGTGTATCGAACAACTTGCGTAGCCATGCTGGCCGTGCAAAGCCGCCATCACAATTTGAGGATTCGTTCTCCGCGTCCGACACCACAAGACCCCGTACGAACGGTTTCCAGGATTGAAGTGCGATCCAGCGAACTGATGAACGCCTGCATTTTCTCCTGATCACCAGTGAGCTCGACGGTGTAAGTCTTGTCGGTGACATCCACAATATGACCCCGGAAGATGTCAGCCAGGCGCTTGATTTCCTCGCGTTCTTTACCGACCGCACGAACCTTGATCAGCATGAGCTCGCGCTCAATGTGCGGACCATCGGAAAGGTCCACGAGCTTGACCACATCGATCAACCTGTTCAGGTGCTTGGTGATCTGCTCGATGATTGCATCTGAACCAATCGTCGTGAGGGTTAGCCTGGACAGGGTGGGATCCTCAGTCGGCGCGACGCTCAGCGTTTCAATGTTGTATCCCCTGGCGGAAAACAGACCCACTACACGCGACAGCGCACCAGGTTCATTCTCCATGAGGACAGAAATCATGTGTTTCATGGCGCCACTCCTACAGATCTTCGGAACCGAGAAGCATCTCGGTCAAACCTTTACCCGCCTTCACCATCGGCCAGACGTTCTCGGACTGATCAGTGATGAAGTCAAGGAACACCAGGCGATCTTTCCTGGCGAAAGCCTCTCTGAGCGCACCTTCCACATCCGCTGGCTTGTCAATGCGCATCCCGACGTGGCCATAGGCCTCGGCCAGTGCAACAAAATCAGGCAATGCGTCCATGTAGGACTCGGAATAACGTGAGCCGTAGTCAATCTGCTGCCATTGGCGAACCATGCCAAGATACCGGTTATTCAGACAAAGAATCTTCGGCGTCAGACCGTACTGACGGCAGGTCGAGAATTCCTGGATGTTCATCTGGATAGAGCCTTCACCAGTAATGCAGGCAACCGTCGCATCCGGGTTGGCCATCTGGACACCCATGGCGTACGGCAGACCGACACCCATCGTTCCGAGTCCACCGGAATTGATCCAGCGGCGTGGCTCATCAAATCCGTAATACTGCGCAGCCCACATCTGATGCTGTCCAACATCCGATGTCACGAACGCCTGTCCTTCGGTGATTTCCCAGAGTTTTTCTACGACAAACTGAGGCTTGATCAGCTCATCCGAGGGAGCATACTTCAGACACTGACGCGAGCGCCAGACCTCAATCTGATCCCACCATTTCTTGATCCCTTCAGCGCCAAAACCAGCGTCCTTGGGCGCAGCCTCAATCTGAGCGATCATCTCATTCAGGACGTCCTTGACGTTCCCGACGATCGGCACATCGACCTTGACTCGCTTTGAAATCGAAGAAGGATCCACGTCAATGTGGATGATCTTGCGAGGATGCTGTGCAAAATGTTTCGGGTTGCCGATGACCCGGTCATCAAACCTGGCCCCGATCGCAAGCAGTACATCGCAATGCTGCATGGCCATATTGGCCTCGTAGGTTCCATGCATGCCAGGCATACCTACAAACTGCTGATCAGTTGATGGATAGGCACCGAGTCCCATCAGCGTATTGGTACAAGGCGCACCCAGTAGTCGCACCAAGGCACGCAACTGCTCCGATGCATTCGACAAGATCACGCCACCGCCCGAGTAAATCATCGGACGCTCAGCCTGCAGCAACATCTGCACGGCTTTCTTGATCTGGCCTTGATGTCCTTTGACCACCGGCGCATAGGAGCGCATCACCACATCTGAAGCTGGTGGCGCGTACTTGGTCCTGGCAACGGTAATATCTTTCGGAATATCAACCAGAACCGGACCTGGTCTTCCGGACTTGGCAATAAAGAAGGCCTTGCGCATGACATCAGCCAGCTCTTTGACGTTTCGGACCAGGAAGTTATGCTTGACACAGGGCCGAGTGATGCCAACCGTATCGCACTCCTGGAAAGCATCTTCCCCGATCGCGTGAGTTGGCACCTGGCCACTGATGATGACCATCGGGATCGAATCCATATAGGCCGTCGCAATGCCTGTCACCGCATTGGTAACGCCAGGTCCGCTGGTCACCAGACACACACCAACCCGCTCAGACGAACGCGAATACGCATCAGCCGCATGAACAGCAGCCTGCTCGTGTCGAACGAGGATGTGCTTGAAATTCTTTTGTTTGAAAATTGCGTCGTAGATGTAGAGCACCGCTCCGCCTGGATACCCAAAGACGTGATCAACGCCTTCTTCAGCCAGACAGCGCACGACGATTTCGGCGCCTGTCAGTTCCATGTTGTAAATCCTTTCATGACCCGCTTCACCTTTCCGGATATGTGACTGACCGTCAGGGTTAGTTCACATGGAAGCTACGCTGGCATCTGTCACATGACTGACGCTTTCAGACTCACGGAGCCTGGCCGCCCACCCACACAACAAACCCGACGCACCTTCACCGTTCGGTTCGGCACGCGCCCCATTGGCGCATTGGATTGAAACGGATGCCTGGTTCACCGCTCGTGGCGGGAATTTTGGCAAAAATTGACTATGCCGGTGTCAGACAGGTCATCTGATCCTGGCACAGAGACTGGAAGAATTAGAGGTACATAATTCTGCAGAATCTACCAATTTAACTTTTTCCGCAGTGCAGCGCAAATCACCCACCCCGCCTGTTGCCGTGAAGACACACAAACGAGGCAGTGCAGACCTGACTGACATCGGTACACGCACCTGCCACACCAGACACAACAGCTCGCCCAAAATCAGGTAGAGTTCGAGCATGACCGAGTCCCGACTTTCTCGCCTGCAACGTTTCATCTACAGCCACCACTTTGTCAGTGGGGCCAGACGTGGCTCGGGAGTCATCCTTGCATTCGTCGTAGCGAGCGCACTTCTCGGCAATCCAAACGCAGGCATGATTGCCGCACTCGGCGCACTTTGCGTCGGCATCATCGATCAGCCCGGACCCTTGTCGCAACGCATCAGGGAAATGACGGGTGGACTCTTTCTGGGCGTTCTTGCCGTCAGTCTGACCGGCTTCGCATCCAGCCATCCCTTTTTGCTACTGATATCGGTTGTCGGTCAGACCTTCGCTTTCTCAATGTTTGCGGTATTTGGCAAACGCGGTGCGATCATCGGACTTGGCTGTCTCATCGTAACGGTAACGACCATGCATACGCCGCTCACACCTGACGAGGTGCTTGAGCACACACTCATCACCCTGGGAGGAGGGCTGTTCTATCTCTTGTTCAGTTCCCTGGCAAGTCTCCCACTGTCAGTACGTGAAGAAGAGCAGGCTCTGTCAGTAGCGCTCTTTGCAACTGCCAACTACGTCTATGCTCGCGGGGAGATGTACGACCCGGGCACTGATATCGATGAAGCCTATCGCAAACTGCTAGCCAGCCAGGCGGTCATGAGCGACCAGCACCAGTCTGCCCGTGACATGATCATGCGGCGATTGTCTAAAGAGGCACTGGTCGAGTCTCCTCGAAAGATCATGATATGGAACATCTACATCGACATGGTGAACATGCTCGAGATGCTGGTGGCGACTCATACTGACTACACACTGCTGCACAGAAAACTCGGTGAGTCCGACACCATCATTTTCATGCGCGATGCACTCCTGAAAATGTCATCCGAGCTTGAACGTATCGCCCAGGCCGTCACCCGTGAAAAACGGGTTCATCGCCGCAATAGCGTCAAGGCAGAATTACGAGCGCTTGAGTACGAACTTGAACAGATGAAACGTAGTGGTTTTCAGAAGGAAGAAGCACAGACGTATGCCATTTGCGTTCAAGTCCTGCGCAGGCTGCGAAACTCCAATCGCCTGATCGAACACATGCTGGCACAAACCAGCATGCCACGCGATGAGAAGCCGCTTAACATTGATCAACTTGAAACATCCCTGGTCGAATTTCTGTCACGACAGTCGTTCCGGCCAGGTCTGCTCACGAGCAATCTTCGCAAAGACTCACCCACCTTCAGGTTTTCGCTCAGGGTCAGCCTGGGGGTTGCAATCGCACTGATGCTAGGCATTGTCTTTCCACAACTCGGACCACACGGTTACTGGATCGTGTTGACCGTGATCATCATCATGAAACCTGCGTTTGCACTGACCAAGCAGCGCAACACCGCACGACTGACTGGCACACTGCTCGGCTGCGTGATCGCTTTCGTAGTTTTCTTTCTGACCGATGACACCCGGACCCTGATCCTGATCATGGTCGCCTCCATCATCATCGGATTCAGCTTCACGATCATCAACTACCTGGTCGCGTCTGTTTTTATGACGGTCACCCTGCTGATCGCCCTGCACTTCCTGTTACCCTCGTCTTATGATCTGGTTGCCGAGCGAGCACTCGATACAGTACTTGGCTCGATCATCGCGTTTGCCTGCAGCTACTTCCTGCCCTGGTGGGAAGCGAATTCCCTGCCTTCGCTTGCCCGTGCAGCCATCCGTGCGAATCAGGAGTATCTGCGCAGCGCGATTCGATTACTTGAGTTGCCTGGTGATGACCCGGGCCGGGATCGTTATCAACAGTACGGCCTGCCACTTGCCAGAAAAAATGCGCTTGTTGCGTTCAGCAATTTCGCACAAGCCTTCTACCGGATGATGGGTGAGCCGGCTTCGCAACAACGCTGTGTATCCGAATTCAACAATCTTCTGATTCAGAGTCACATCATGGCAGCGCAAATCAGTACCTTGATCACGGCTTCCAGTCTTCCCGGCACAGAAGTGGCCCCACTGGTCGACTCGCTTAAACAGATCGACGCCGCGCTCGAGAACCGGGCCCTCGAGCAGATCAGTCAAAGCCTGCTCAACCGTTCAGCAGAAACGGAGCCGGCAGACTGGTACTTCCCTCTTGGTCAGTTGCAGCGTGCTGTACAGAACATCATCCGCGAATCAATGGCAATTCGGGCAGAGCCTGCGAACGCCTGAGCATAGATTGCGAGTATTGTGCGTTTCTTGCGTTACTTGCGTTACCTGCGTTACCTGCGCAACACACTCACCGCACCATCCTTTCCTGGGCATACAGACCACCCTGGCTCTAATTGCCTCAAAGGCCTGCCTCAGTTAATCTTGATGCGGTGCATTCATCGCGTTCAACTCTCAGGGATGTTATTCATCAGGATCACGACGAGAACGGATAGACGGATAGCCATGGCGAACCAATATGAAAACCGCACGTCTCAGATATTTGTAAACGACAAATCTGGTGAATGCTGCCATAGTGCCACTTTCGTTCAAAGACTGGCTGATAAACACGCAGGCAGCCGCTTGCATCGGTCGCGCGCTTGGTCTTTCAACATTCACCGCCCACTTCTACAACCGTAATCAGGAGATCACATTGAAAATCGCTGACATTCGCGCCAATGCGTATTCGATGCCATTCGCCAACCCTTCGTACCCGAAAGGTCCCTACAAGTTCATCAATCGCGAGTTCTTCATTATTTCTTATCGCACCGATCCGGACGCGTTGCGTGCCGTGGTGCCTGAACCGCTGCGCATTGAAGAGCCGATTGTGAACTATGAGTTCATCCGTATGCCGGACTCATCAGGTTTTGGAGACTACACCGAAACCGGACAAGTGATTGCCGTCGTTGACGAACAGGGTCGCAAAGGCGGATATACACACATGATGTACCTCGATGATGAGGCACCGATTGCTGGTGGACGCGAGCTGTGGGGCTTCCCCAAAAAGCTGGCAAACCCAACTTTGCGAGTAGAGTCTGACACACTCATCGGCACACTTGATTACGGTCCTATCCGGGTCGCAACGGGGACCATGGGTTACAAGTACGAGGAGCTCGACGCTGCTGCGCAGCAAAAAGCAATGTCAGAGAGTCCGAACTATCTGCTCAAGATCATTCCGCACGTTGACGGTTCGCCCCGGATTTGCGAACTGGTCCGGTTCTACCTGCAAGACGTGAAGGTCAAAGGCGCCTGGACAGGTCCGGTGCAACTTGAGCTCTTCAAGCATGCGCTTGCCCCCGTCGCAGACCTCCCAGTGCTGGAGATTATCGGGGCCAAGCACCTTGTTTGTGACCTTACTCTGGGGCTTGGGGAGGTGGCGTACGACTATCTGAAGGCGTAACGTCAGTATCGGTAACCGCCTGGGTTGCACTAGACACCTTTGCTACCTTGGCGCCCTCGGTCTCGCTTGCTGATTTTGTAGCCTTCTTTGCAGCTGACCGAGTGGCCGACCTGGTCGTGGCGCCTTTTGCACCCGCTGTCTTTCGTACAGCCTTTGCAGGCGCAGCCGCCTTCACAGCACGTGTTGCGCGTCCACCCTTCGAGCCCGGTTCGACCGCATTTTCTTCATCATCCACCTTCGACACACCAACTTGCGCATGATCAGCCGCAGCACTACGGGTCTGAGCTCCTGATCCGCGAGACTCTGACGAGCCAGGTCTACCGTGAAACTGACTCGAGCTGCGCTTGCGTGTGTGAACGTCAAACGTCACAAAGTTCTCACCTTCTGCAGGCATGTCCAGGCAATCCGGGTACTCGAGAGTTTCGTTCATATCATGCTGACCGGTCTGCCAGTGCATACGCATGGTTTCGTGACTGAACTGGTAATCCTTGTAGTGACCCTCTGTAGACTTGTTCTGATAAATGAGATGAATCACGTTATATCGTGCCCCCATCATGCGACGGACCATCTCGTCAAACCAGGGGTCATTATCACGCACTTCTTGCGGGATGCGGTCTACCGTATCGATCAGAACCTTTCGCATCTGCTGTGCCAGATGCACAACGTTGGTGACCGTACGAGTACGACTTGAGTACTGAATATCCTTGAGCCGCTCATTGACCTGGAAAATGTCCGTGGGCAACGAGCCCTGGGCACTCCAGAGGTCGACTTGAAATACCAGCGTGTCTTTGCGGGGCGAGCTGCCAAGAACGTACTCCAGCGGCGTATTCGAGACGCAGCCACCGTCCCAGTAAAACTCACCGTCAATTTCTGTCGCGGGAAAGCCTGGCGGCAAAGACCCGGACGCCACGAAGTGTTTGGGAGTAAGTTTGATCTTTTCGGAATCGAAATAAACGAAGTTGCCACTCGCAACATTGGTTGCACCGAGCGACACCCTGGTCTCGCCGCTATTGATGCGGTCAAAATCCGCCAGTCTTTCAAGTGTCTCGATGATCGGAGATGTGTCGTAGAAACTTGCAACATCAGGCGATCCGCTACCCGGCGCCATCACTCTGGGTTTGAAAAACCCGTGTTGCCCGTTAATGATGGAGCTCATCGCAGACATAGAACCAAGCATCGTCTGCGCAGCGCCGTCAAACCAGCTGGCCCAAGGGCTCGCCACCGGGGAGTGCACACTAAACATGCTCGCAAAGGGGTTGGCGGTTGCCTTGTCCGCATCGGATCTGACACCGCCGAACAAGCCCTCCATCCAGTTGACCGGACACATAGGTGGGCTGCAAATGGTGTCCCAGAATTCATGCAGGCGTTCAACACGTTTCTCCGGGGGATTGCCCGCAATGATCGCGCAATTGAGTGCGCCAATTGAAATCCCTGCAACCCAGTTAGGGTGAATGCCGGCATGGGCAAGTCCTTCATAAACACCCGCCTGATAGGAGCCGAGTGCACCACCTCCTTGAAGCACCAGGGCAACTTTGGGGTACTCCTGAATCTTCTTCGCGTATCTAGAATTAATCATGACTGGGACTCCCAATTTTCTGGTCGACGAAATACCAACTTGTCTTGCGAGGAAAGATCCGGAGCGAAAACATACCCCTCACTGTCAAAGCTTTGCAGTTGCTCTGGTCTGTTAACGCGATGCTTGATGGCATATCGCGCCATCAGTCCACGCGCTCTCTTTGCGTAGAAGCTAATGATCTTCCACTGCCCTGCTTTCTGGTCCTGGAAAACACACTGGATGACACGGGCATTGAGTGTCTTGAGATCGACCACCTTGAAGTACTCGTCAGAGGCCAGATTAATGATGACAGGATCTTTCTCTTTCGCAAGACGGCTGTTCAAATACGGAGAAACCACGTCCTTCCAGTACTCATAAAGATTCTTGCCCTTTGAGTTTTCAAGACGTGTGCCCATCTCAAGCCGATATGGCTGCATCAGATCCAACGGTCTCAGCACGCCGTAAAGACCACTCAGTATCGCCACATGTTCCTGCGCCCATTGCAAATCTTTGTCAGACAGGTCACTGGCCTGAAGACCCTCGTACACATCACCGTTAAAGGCAAGAGCAGCCGGCCTTGCATTGTGCAAGGAAAACCTTGGTGTCCACTGCTGATAGCGCTCGACATTCATTTCCGCCAGGGACTGGCTTAGTGACATGAGACCGGCAACCTCGTCAGCGGATTTTGCTTTAAGGACCTCAATCAATCCTTTGGACTCATCGACGAACAACGGATCGGAATGCAGGCTAGTCGCCAGTGGCGAGTCATAGTCAAGTTTCTTTGCAGGTGAGAGCAAAAAGAGCATGGTCGAACCACTCCGTATGGATACCTTTTACATCTCAAGTGTAAAGGTTTCCTGATGGAAATCGGCAGTAACCGGAAGCTCAAGGAGCCAGATGTTTTCTGATCCAGAATCTGTTAGAATCGTTGGCTTGCTGGGAGAGGTGGCAGAGTGGTCGAATGTACCTGACTCGAAATCAGGCGTACGGTTTTCCCGTACCGTGGGTTCGAATCCCACCCTCTCCGCCAGCAACCTGTACACAACCATTCCCGACAATGGACTAAACCCGCATAAACACTCCTTCTGCGAGTTTTTTTGCGCCCCCGTGTATATACAGCAATGGATGGACATATAGCCAATACTGGCTGCACTCTTGGATGTACCAAGCCAAACGGCATACGGGAAACAAAAACTGTCTGATGTGGCGTGCCCCTGGCAATCACAACATATGTCACAGCCAGGGCAGGTGCAAAGCACACCCACGTGACAACTGATCTGGCATCAAAGTGGTTGTACAAAACAGCAGCACCGCTCATGCGCGTGCACAAGGGTGTTGAAATTGCTTGCACATGAACTGAGCGCAAGAATCTGATGTCCGCAGACCTGTACGGCAAGAAGAGCATGTCGAGCAATGTTTGAGCACACATTATCGACAGAGCAGGCCCTGCAAATTCACGGCCTGATTTTGACTTGACAAGGAAAAGAGTGGGCAAGTGCGCCCCGGTGCTTGGAGCCTATCTGTCTAATCGTGACCATGCCGTCATCACCTGCGCAATTGAACCCTCCGAACACCTTGACCACATCATCACAACACGAACTCCATTACAAGGCAGCATAGCGCAGTTACCTGTAAAGGCCCGGTTCTCGAATCCACGTGAGCCGCTATGACAGGATCGACAGTCACCAGACCTACACCTTGACAGGTCCGACTGCACTCCGGCTTCAAATGACATGGATTTCTGCGGGCGCCGTCACTCGACACCCGAGCACACCGCCAGTTCAGCGCCCGCGCTATACAAGAAACGGCTTCCTGGAGTCGAGTGTCGCATCGACCTCATGCCTCAAACTGACAAATCTCTGTGCGCCCTATGCGCCCTGCAAAGGACCCTTGGCCCATGTCATTACACACAAGTCATTCGTCCTGCAGTTTCCGGGCAAATTTCAGTCCGGCTGCAAAGTCGACCACCCGCTGTAATCCGAGCCAGATCGTTTTGACGCCAGGCTCACCATCATCTTTGCGACCCAGGAAGCCACCGAGCACGGCAATCAGAAGGATCACTTCATTGAGTTTAGGGAGTGACTTCGGAACCTTCTTGCGGTTAAGGATGTATGCGGCCTGCCATTCGTCCTTTTCAAACAGCAGGGCGGCATCCAGATCCGGACAGGTTCTGCCCAGACGCATCAGTCGCGCAATGCGCGGGTCTTCGGCTCCGTGCTGTGTGGCCAGGACACCGACAGCAGCGACCTCGACATCCTCATAGACCCGACGCCGGAAACGACGCTGATGGATGTGGCCGCGATTCAGGTAGAACTGGAGCGCCTGCTTGGGGTGTCGGTCGATGTACTCACGCCCAGGGCCTTGCCCGACGCTTTCCGCAGCCGGGTTCTCTCTGAGGCGGTGCCGGTATGTCCAGGGCGATGCGCGTCTCGGACCACCTCAGTCACATCCTCAAGGCCGTCGAGCGTATCGACCGCTATACGGCAGACATGGACGAGGTGGCATTCCTGAACAGCGAGCTTGTCCAGGACGCAGTGATCCGCAACATCGAGATCATTGGCGAAGGCATCGAACAACATACAGCGCGTTGACCCAGTTGACCCAGCGTTCGCCGCGCAACACTACCATATTCCTTGGCGGGTCCTGTACACCATGTGCAATCGCCTCTCGCATGGCTACGACAAGGTGGACATGGAAATCGTCTGAAATACAATTCAAGGTGATCTGCCGGTGCTGTGCTGTATCAGCAGGTGCAGGCGATTGCCGGTGTGGCGCTAGACAATGGTTCTGATTTCGGGTGTGCGCCACAAGGGCGGCGACAAAGTGCTCTGCACTGAACACATGGGCCGGTCGTCGCTGCCACGACGGGCATGTTGGCGGATATGGCAGAGCAGTAGATGCGCGCTGAAAGCATTACCGAACAGGCTCTTCAGAATGTGGCAATGATTGGCCACACACTGCGCAAAGCCGCACCAGATAACGGTTTACCGGAAAGAGCGTCGAACTACGAACTTGGCGAAGTTTAGCCATACCTGCGAACATCCTGAACCTCCCTGACTTCAAGGTGCAGCGGGTCGAGCAGGCCGACCACGACTATCACGTCTACGCAGAAGTATCGAACCTTCCCAACGTCTGCACGGCCCGCGGCTCCGACCGCCTTCTCATCGAACTTTCCGGCTGAAACCAGGTGAAACGGGGTATTCCCGTCGATCGTGACCGGCACCATAACGGTTCGCACCTACTGACCTCGCAGAGCTCTTGCCAATGACCGCATCGCTCTCGCTTGTCGTGTTTCCAGACACTATGTGTGCATGAGGCGAGCATTAAACGCATCAAATGCTGACTTCAATGCTCACCCGCATTGAATCGAGCATTGTGAGCTTCGTTTACGAGTCAGCATGACGCAGTTGTAGAAAACTTCACAATAATGGACCCTGGTGTTCAGACCAGTATCACAATGGAGATTCAGGCCAGAATAGCGGCAAAGCTCGATGGGACAACCCACCGCACCGTTTGGAAGGGCTGCAACACACTGAGTTCAGCTCCGTGCAGTTCGACGCATGGGGTGATGGTCGTTATCAGAGTAACCTGAAAAACCGTCTTTTCTTCGTCTCAATCTGGCTCACAAACAACGCGATTTCGGCCAGATCGCTTGGCTTCATAAAGTAGCTCATCTGCGCGAGACAATGCCTGATCCAGCCCCTCAGAGTGCGGATCAATACACACAAGACCAATCGACACTGTCAGTCGAATAACACCACCGTCGTTCACCGATCTTTCACTTGCCTGAATCGCCAGATTCTCCACCGCCATCCTGATGCGTTCGGCAATCTCTTTTGCGTCCTGCCGCGTTGCGGTCCGAAGCAAGATCGCAAGCTCTTCACCGCCCATCCTCGCGACAATATCTCCGGTTCGAACTGATTGCTGGCACGCCTGAGCAAACGCCTTGAGCACAAGGTCACCAGCGGCATGTCCAAATCTGTCGTTGATTTGCTTGAAATGATCAATATCCAGACAAAGCAACGCGCAGATCTGTCCGGATCGCGGCAAATGCCTCAGTTCTTGCTCAGCAAGCAAAAAGAAATTTCTGCGATTGAAGGCACCAGTCAACGGATCTGTGAATGCTTGCTCGCGCAACTGATCCTCTAACAACCGACGCTGAGTCACATCCAATAGCGTTGTCCGCGTCATGAGAAACTCACCCTGCTCGCTGTAGACCGCTTTCGCAGTGAGCGACACTGGAAAGCTTGAACCGTCCTTGCGACACATCCGCATCGGATAGTCGACGATTGCACCTCTGGACTTGAGTATCTCCAGGTGAGTTTGATCCGACGGCGTTTGTGGGCGCGAAGGATCTGGCACCAGTATCTGTGAGAAGTGCATTTTCCCGACCAACTCGTCACGGCCGTAGCCGATCCATTCAAGCGCTGTGTCGTTGATTCGGACATAGACCCCTTGCCCATCGACTGACTGGTAACCGCAAGGCGCGTTCTCGTAAAGATCCGAGAGTTCTTTCGCGTGATCGCTTTGCACACGCATCATATGCTGACGCAACAGCCGCTGCTTTGCGACAGCCCAGCTTACGAACGCAACGAATAAAACGAGCAAGGCCAATAGCAGCTGCACCCAATTCTGGTAAAGCAAAGTTCCACCAAGCCACACAGACTCTGGAAGGTACAGGAGTGAAATCCACCGCTGTGCCTGGGCATCACGCGTAAGTTCTTGCGACAGTGACTGTGAAGGTGCTGTTGTTACAGCCTGAAACGGGGCGTCAGCAAATGCCTGCAAGGGATAAATTGCCTCGGACAGATAAAGACCGTCGCTAACCTGCACCACACTGCTGTCAGATGCTTTAAGCACATGCCAAAGTGATGGGTCCTGCCGCGCCAGAGTTTGATCCGGTTGTCCAAGCAGCCAGCCCCAGGTTGACCGGTGTGTGTCGGTTGTTAGCCAGTAACCGCTTTGATTTAACAAGGAGAAATCGATTGAATTCGGTGCGCCACCCTGTATCAGGGCTCTAGCCCAGTTAAAGATCCGTTGACCATCCAGATTCGCAACGACAATTCCCAGCAGTGATCCTTGTGCGTCGGTGATCGGAGAGGCGATTCTGAGGGTGGTAACCAAAGGCTCCTGGATGCGACCGTTTTCTTCATTCAGATCGATTTCAGAAACGTAGATCTCGCCAGGCTTCAAGCGCATCGCAATTTTGAAGTAGTCTGTTTCATCTTTGAATTGCAGCTCGGCGTCAGGAACTTTCGCGACATCAAGACCTGCTCTACGGACAGAACTCTTTTGGGCACCAGCCTGTGCACCATTGGTGTCTTCCACACGATTGATGCGAACAATCTCATACCCTGCTGAGTCAAGAATTCTGAGCTGACTATAAAAGTTAAAGCTATCAACAGCTCGCAACAAGTGGGCACCTAGCTCAGCCTTGGCTCTGTGCTGATCCGGTGCGGAAACAACAACCCGTCTCGTTAGAGGCAGCATGCTCAACATACGAACCTGTACCCCGGCCAAAAGATCAGTAGTACCGAGAGCAACAGCACAAAAAAGTAAGTAAATGCTAAACGGGCTGTTCGAAATACGCTAGTTGGAGTGGATGGGTGCGCCATAAAAGACCATAAGCAGAACCTAATATCGGCCAGAGTACCATCTGTTACAACAAGACAGCATTGCATGCTGGCACGGGCGACGATGCCTCACGTCCCGCCTAGTCAACCCAAAACAGGGTGCCCCGAAGGACACCCTGAGAATAGCGACAAGATGCCGAGTTACCCATCCGTTGAGGTCAGCCTGCACAGTCGTGTTTGCACGAACAACGGACGAGCCCACAAATCCCGGATTCTTCGCAATTGCGAAACACCGGAACTGAGCAACACTGACCTCTAAAGAACTACACGCCCCGGTGCACCCAGGCCATCGGCGAGTCAGGCCATGAAACAAACCGCAGAGCTGATCCGCAGATCTTCCAGCGACCGCCACACCGCCTTGCGGCAGCTACAAGATGGGAGCAGGTATGGCGCAGACTCGAGCTAGACGCATTTCCGGCACTTGGCAGCATCCCGGCAGATGCTCTCACAGCGGCCCATGTGCGGGATTGCGTTAAAGCCATCGAGGCACGGGGGGCGATCAAGGCGGGAGGATACTGCAATGATGACCGAAACCATGGCGACTATTGACGGACCTCGATCAAGCAGGCTGAGCGTGCAAGCGAATACCCAAGGCTCTAATCACTTTCCAGATGGTTGCAAACTCAGGGTTTCCTTCTCCCGAGAGAGCACGGTAAAGACTCTCCCGCTTAATTCCGCTTTCCTTCGCAAGCTGGCTCATCCCGTGCGCACGGGCGATGACCCCGAGCGCATGGGCAATGAACTTCGGATCGTCGCCAGCCTCCTCAAGTGCGGCATCAAGATAGGCGGCAATTTCTTCTTCGGTGCGAAGGTGAAAGGCAGAATCCCAGGGCCGGGTCTGTGTTTTTTTCATGGCTCACTCCAAATCAAGAGCGCTGGAAATTTCTTTGGCACGCGCTATGTCGTTCTGCTGGCTGGATTTATCCCCACCACAAAGCAGCACTACAAGCACCTCACCACGTTGAACGTAATACACCCTGTAGCCAGGTCCGTAGTTGATGCGCAATTCAACAATTCCACCCCCGACAGACTTGCTGTCACCAGGGTTGCCCATTTCAAGGCGATCAATACGAGTCTGAATGCGTACCCGAGCGCGGATATCACGCAGCCCCATAAACCAGTCATCGAAGCATTCAGTTGTGCGAATCGAATACATAGCGAAAATGTAACCCATGGGGGACACTTTTGCAATCGCTATCAAGCGCCATGCGTATACACCTATGTTGCATATTTTCAAGGTATGCCGCGTAAAAGCCGCACTGCTGAGACAAAAGCAGTCGGGCTTGGAACCCCGAACTACTCAAGGCGGACGACCGCCACCTGGCGGTATTTTTACGTCCGAACGCTACTGTGCGCCATCTATGGGCGAGCCGTGGCGAGAACGGCTACGGCCGTGCCGGTTGCCCGTGAGTGACTAGTAGATCGTTCCATCAATATAGTTACAAAATAGAGTATAACGGCCATGATACTTTTATGTTTCCTGGAGGGAAACCATCATGGCCAGAAAAACCAGTCGCGCCGCACTGGTGTTGACAGCAGAACAGCGCGCAATGCTCACGCAGCTTGCGGGCTCTCGAACCGCACCGATTCGCGAGGTTGAACGGGCCAAGATACTCTTGGGTTACGCCGATGGGGCTTCGATCAGCGACTTGATGCGCCAGATCGGTGTGGGCCGACCCATGATTTACAAGTGCATTGACAAGGCACTGGCTGCCGGGGCCAGCGCAGGCTTGAAAGACTCCTATCACCGTCCACACGAGCCAGAAATCTCTGACGAAGCAAAAGCGTGGGTGGTGAGTATCGCCTGCGTCAAGCCGAAAGATCTGGGTTTGTCTGCGGAGCTCTGGACCATCTCGGCACTGGCGGCTCATATCCGCAAGCATGCTCTCGAGGTGGGGCACACCAGACTCGCCGAGGCCGGCAAGAGCACCATCTGGCGAATTCTGAACGAGAACGCAATCAAGCCACACAAGATTCGGTACTACCCCGAGCGCCGAGATCCGGAGTTTGATCGCAAGATGCAAGAGGTGCTGCTTGTCTATCGGGGGTCTCGCTCTATCAGAACTGCCACACCCGGAAGTCTGCCACAAACCCGGTCTACACCGTCAGCGTGGATGAGAAACCGGGGGTGCAGGCGCTGGGCCTGACTGCACCCGATTTACCGCCGGTCCCCGGCAAGGCCGCAACAGTGTCGCGCGACTACGAGTATGTCCGCCATGGCACGGTTTCCATTCTGGCCGGCATTGACTTGCACTCCGGTCATATCTTTGCGCGCACCGAGGATCGCCACCGAAGTGTCGAATTCATTGCTCTGCTCAAGGAAATTGATGCGTACTATCCACCCGAGTCAGTCATACGGCTGGTTCTGGACAATCACTCTTCGCACATCTCAAAAGAGACCATGGCTTATCTGGCCACGTGCCCCGGTCGGTTCGAGTACGTCCACACACCCAAACATGGATCGTGGCTCAACCTGATCGAATGTGCATTCTCGAAGATGGCAAGAACCTTCTTGCGTCACATTCGGGTCGATTCGATCGAAGAGTTGAAAACCAGAATCATGAAAGGAGTCGAGGAGATGAATCAGCTGCCCGTGGTGTTTCGCTGGAACAAGTTCGACCTCGGGCTTTCATGATTTGTAACTGTATTGTTGAAACGATCTACTAGTGAGTATTCCGGTCGATCCTCGACCTTCCTTCCCGACAAGGGCGATACCCCAACCTCTTTTCAGGAGCGAGACCTACACTCGATGATGGCTGCTCAGCCAGGCTACTGCGGATTGACCAGGCGGACAGAGGGCGTCCACAGCTCACAGTCTTCTTCCTTGTCAAGTCAAAGACAGTGCGATCTGCGTGATCGGGATGCCTAGATTCTTTCCGGTACTGGTCCGTACATGATGAAGAAAGGATTCACATTGACGGTAGCCTGCCCGTCACTCACCTTCAAGTACTTTCGCTCTTCAGATTTCCCTAGCCCGGATTTTTCACGGAAATGGGCGGTATTTGTTTAACCCATTGATACAATTGGGATTACGCCAATAACGCTTCGTAAGAAGCTTAAACAAAACCGCCCATGAATGATTCTATCCCAACCCAGCTTCGCTTTCCTGCCAGTGCTGGTTTCACCGTGCGTGCACAGTTTGATGGTGGTGCCCTGTCGAGCGATTTCGGCGCCATCCTGCTTCGGGGTACGGATCTGCAAACCGGGCTGATCTCGCGTCTGGCTGGCGCAATCCATGACAAACGCCATCCGTCGTATATCTCGCATTCCATGACCGATCTGCTGCGCCAGCGCGTGTTCCAGAGCGCATGCGGATATGCCGATGGCAATGACGCCAACGCCTTGCGTGCAGACCCGATGTTCAAGCTCGCCGCGGGCCGTGCACCGCTGGACGCAGACACCGACCTCGCCTCAGGCCCGACGCTGTCACGGCTGGAGAACAATCTGACTCGTCGTGATATCTATCGTCTTGCCAAAAGCTTTGTCCACGCCTTTATCGACAGCTATGCCCAGGCCCCGGCCTTGATCGTGCTCGACATGGATCACTTCGAGGATCCCACTCACGGCCAGCAGGAACTCGCCTTTTACAACCACCATTACCGCCACCACTGCTACATGCCGTTGTTTCTGTTCGAGGGACTCTCGGGCAAGCTGATCACGGCCATCCTGCGCCCGGGCAAGCGCCCCACAGGTCGGGAAAATGCCGCCATCATCGCGCGTGTGGTGCGCGCGCTGCGCCAGGCCTGGCCCGACACCCACATCATCTTGCGCGGTGATGGCCATTTCTCCAACCCGGAACTCATGGCGTTATGTGAGCAGGACCCCGCAATGGACTTCATCTTTGGACTGGCGGGCAACAAGGTGCTGCTACCCCTGGCGCAACCGTTGCTTGAGCGAGCAAAGTCCCATTACCAGTCGCGCTGCGAAAGCGCCCGCCATCTCGGCTTGCCTGCCCCGGGTGCAACCCGCCTGTATGACGACCTGTCCTATCAGGCCGGCACCTGGCCCAAGGCCTATCGGGTCGTGCTCAAGGCTGAGGTGATGGCGCTGGGCGAGAACCCCCGGTTTGTGGTGAGCTCACTGAACGAGCCCACAGCCGAGTTGCTCTATCGCGAGCTGTACTGCGCTCGCGGCCAGGACGAGAACTACATCAAGGCCATCAAGAACGATCGGGCCAGCGATCGCACCTCTGACCACACCTTCCTTGCCAACCACATGCGGATGTTCTATGCCTGTGCAGCGTATGTGCTGATCCACAGCCTGCGTGAGAATACGCTGGCACACACGGAGCTGGCCAGAGCGCAGCCCGGGACCATCATCCTCAAGCTGTTCAAGCTCGCCGTGCGGGTCGTGCAGTACAAAGACCGGATTCGTCTGTCCTTGCCCACAGGGTGTCCGGTGAAAGGGATTCTGGAGCGGGTGACCGAACTGCTCTACCAGACACAGCGGCCACCCGCACCGGCCTGAGCGCAGACACGCGATCAGACAACCCTTTAAAAATTCAAAACCGAGACATCGGAGGTTGATGCACGCTTGTTGCTGACCCGTTCAGGCCGAAATCGGCGAAAGCAGGTAAGAAGTTGGCAAAATCCACTCTCCAATCTGCATGGCACGCGCAACGGAAACGTCAAAGGGTGCAGAAATCAGGAAGAACCAGGGAAGTCGCAGCACTCAGGCCCGGTTTATGAAACGTTCGGGTTAAAGACACGTAACAACCTGCAAATCAATCAGATTTCAGATTTTTTGTCGTTCGCAGTCCCATATTTCTCATTGAGATACCGCCCATGCTGGCGGTATTTGTAACAGTGCTCACCTGACCCTGACCAGGCTGTCACGGATGTGTCATCAAGCCGAAGCGGAGTGCGACAATCTCCCACCTTCAATGGCATTGGACCCAACGGGCGTTGAGTCCAGATCAGACCTCCTGGTTTTCGGGTATGGACAACTCGACGCCCTCCGAACAACCTCCTGCTACGAGCTTCTCGTGCGCTCAAGCATTCATCGCTGAAACCTCATTGCAGAGTGATCAGCAAATCGTCTCAACCAGATTTCTACAACACGTTGTGCTTTTCCAGTTGTGCGCGCAACCTTGGATACACCCTCAATGCATTGCCACTCATGATTTTGTTGCGATCATCTGCAGATAGATGCGCAACAGCATCGATATACCGCTTGGTATCATCGTAGAAGTGGCCAGTTGTAGGATCAATGCCCTTGACCGCCCCGACAATCTCAGATGCAAAAAGGATATTCTCGGCAGGAATGACGTTTAACAAAAGGTCAACACCAGGCTGATGGTAGACGCACGTATCAAAAAAGACATTGTTCAGCAGTTCCTGCAGCGGAGGCCGACCGAGGTTCTGAGCAAGCCCACGATATCGGCCCCAATGGTAGGGAACTGCACCTCCGCCATGGGGAATGATGAACCGCAGTGTCGGAAAGTCTTTGAAAACATCGCCCTGAATGAACTGCATGAAGGCAGTCGTATCACCATTAAGATAGTGCGCGCCTGTGTGATGAAAATTCGGGTTGCAAGAGCAACTGACATGAATCATCGCCGGCACGTCAAGTTCCACCAGTTTCTCGAACAAGGGATACCAGTGTCGCGCTGTAAGAGGGGGATCCGTCCAGTAACCATCGGAAGGATCCGGATTCAGGTTGCAACCCACGAACCCGAGTTCCTCCACACACCGGGTGAGCTCAGCAACACAGTTGCCTGGACTGACACCAGGCGACTGCGGCAACTGACAAACACCTGCCAGTCTGCTGGGGTAGAGAGAAACAGCGCGATGAATCAAGTCATTGCACGCCCTTGACCAGTCGGCACTAATACGAGCATCTCCGTGGTGGTGTGCCATGGCACCCGCCGTCGGTGAAAAGATCGTCAGATCAACACCTCGTTCCGCCTGAATCTTTAGCTGATTGTTCTCCAGGCTTTCACGAATTTCATCATCGGTGATATTGACCTGTGGATCAAGATAGGTCCCTTCCGACTCAAATCGCGCCAGCTGCTTCTGACGAAACTCGTTGAGCTGCTTAGGTGCGGTGGTGTAGTGACCATGACAGTCAATTACCAGACTCTTCTGCATGTTTCTCTACCTCAACTCGTAGCCAGATCAATTAAAGCTGATGCCGGCATCACTGATTACCTTCTGCCACTTCTGCGTGTCGTCCTTGGCAAGCTGATCGAGCTTGGCGGGATTGGTGATCACGACATCGACGCCCTGCGCCTGAAGATTCTTGACAAGCTCGCTCTGACTATCGATATTCGAGAGAGCTTGTGTGATTTTTTCAATCACGGCGTCAGGTGTGTCCTTGGGAGCGTAAAAACCATACCAGGTGTTGTATTCGAATCCCGGGACGGCACGCGAGACCATTGGCACATCCTTCATGGCTTGGGATTGGGTCGGACCTGTCAGGCCAACCATCTTCAGCATGCCCTGATCCACCAGGCCCTGCAATGATGCCGGGCTGCTCAGCATGGCATGGACCTCCCCGGAAATCATGTCTTTAACGGCTTGCGATGATCCCTTGTAGTGAATGGTCTGCGCATCGATACCGGCAGCATTCTTGAAGTATTCAATACCGAGATGGCCAAGACCTCCCACACCTGGTGTTGCAAAGTTCAGTTTGCCCGGATTCTCTTTGGCGTAGGCAATGAACTCCTCAAGCGTATCGACAGGTAGCTTCGCAGAAATGAAAAGCCCGTGCGGACTTGACGTCGCCTGGGAGATGGGTCGTAGCAACTCATCGATCTGCATGGGTGGATTGGTTCGCAGTGGCTGTACAGTGACGTTACCCGAAGCCGCAAACAGCAGAGTATGACCGTCCGGATTCGCGCCTGCAACCGAGTTGATCGCCACGACACCGCCGCCGCCACCGCGGTTATCAACCACGGCTGATCCATTGAGCTCATCGCCGAGATATTGACCAAATGCACGGCCAGCCAGATCGGCTGGTCCACCAGCCGCAAAGGGAACAACAATACGAATGGGACTATCAGGATAGTCTGTTGCATCAGACGCCTGGGCTGGCAGGCCACTCAAGGCTAGCGCAGCAGTCGCGCCAACAAGAGACTTTTTGAATACATCAAGATGGAAAGAAACTGCCATGACTACTCCCTGTTCATTATTAAAGCTTGTAGATCGACGCCCATCGCCGCAGCGCGATTGCCATTGCGCCAGACGGCGATCCAACTCACCTCGCTTAGTGAGCCTGAGCTTATCATGGGGCAGACTCGGGTCGGCTTGCACTCTAAGCAGGATTCCAGCGAACGGAAGGCTGGCTCCACGCGAAAGCCCCCGCACAAGCAAAACTGCGGGGCAACAAATCCTGTGCGCCTTACGCGCGGTAGTGACCAATTAGGGCACTTTTCTCGCGACGATGGCCCGCTCACTGCCCGGAAAACGCCACTGTTGCCCGTCAACCACGAACTGTACCGACCGCCCCATGCCATCCGCGAAACCGGTTTGGGGTTCGAGTGCCAGAGTTGCGC
The DNA here is from genome assembly GCF_003058465.1 of Orrella marina. Classification (NCBI taxonomy): domain Bacteria; kingdom Pseudomonadati; phylum Pseudomonadota; class Betaproteobacteria; order Burkholderiales; family Alcaligenaceae; genus Orrella; species Orrella marina. The sequence goes on from NZ_CP028901.1 coordinate 2,395,708, forward strand.
CATCCAAGCGACCCTGAACTGGCAGCGCCGTGCCAGACGATGGCGTATAGGTACCAGTGACATTCTGAAATGACTGCCTGATATCCAGCACACCGTCGGGCATTCCGGGGACGCCCGAGAACTGCCATTTACCCTCAACCTTTGCTGGAACAATCCATAAATAGGCACTCCAGCCATCCTCGACAGATGTGGTGTCGTCCGGTTGCCATGCTCCCATTCTGAATGTGTTCGACACCACCCGTGTCCCAGGTTTCATCGCCAGGATCTGGGGCTTTAACTGGATGTTCAAGCGTTCAAGCAAATAGAGCGTCAGAACGTCGGCTTTCGAGAAGATCGCTTCGAAGATGTCCCCGGTCACGATCGTCACCTTGTCCTCGACACCGGCAGCCCTGACCTTCTGCCTGGCAAACTCAGCCATATCCGGGTTGTACTCAATCCCCACTGCGGTCGCACCAAATTTTCGGGCAGCTTCAATCGCAATTTTTCCGTCTCCCGCGCCAAGATCGTACACAAGATCATCCGGTCCGACCTGGGCCATCTCAAGCATGTTGTCCACAAGCTTATCGGGCGTCGGCACCCACATCACATCCTTGCCATGCTGGGCACGTAAAGGTCGGTACTCTCCATCCGGACCGGTCGTAGAACAACCGCCAACCAGAAACACCGACACCAGCAAACCTGCAATCGGTGTGCGCCGATCGCACATCATTTCAGTTGATCGTCTCATGAAAACGCCCTCATCATCGCCCGTTTCATCGTAGCTGACTTTTATACGGGGTTCTCAGCTTTTACGCTTCACTTTTACGCGTAGCCGAAGCGACCGCCGCACTCAAAAGGGCCCCGGTTATACACAGCAAGCTAATGTCCCTGAAGGACCATAACATCGTCCCCGGTCGGTCATACTGACTGCTCTGACTGCTGTCCTGGCCCTTGTTCCGCGTAATCAGACAGCTTCCTGGGGCCTCTCGCCAACGCACTGGTCAGCGGTAGTTGTGGGTGGAATCGCGATTACCTTTCGATTTGTCCCTGCGCTTTACGCGTTACGGTTTCGTCTGGGCGTCAACCCGACTTCGGAGCGAGTGATCTGATCGCTAAACGCCACCTTGGTGCTGATCATCCCAAGGTCGACCTTTCCATGACCCTACGCTTGCGCCCTGCGTTGCTCTGAGCAGGATGCGAGGCGAGGCACCAAAAACCCTTCTGAACATCTTCGCAAAGGCTGCCGAAGAACTGTAACCCAACTCGGAAGCAATCAGGCCCAATGGTCGATTCTGCTCGGCCAGGGAGAACGCACGCATGAGGCGGGCTTGCTGGCGCCATGCATGAAACGTCATGCCAGTCTGTTGAGGAAACAGGCGCATGACACTTCTCTCGGACAAACCTACCCGGCTACCCAGCCGACCGATAGGCTCTGACTCACCAAGATGGTCAAGCACGTGCTGGCAGAGCTCGGCCAAGCGCTTGTCTGACGGGAACCTCAGCCCGAGCGGAGCGCTGACTTGCTGAGCGATTTCATCCACGATGACCTGCATGAGTCGGCCATCCGGACCATACTCGTCATATAGCGGTGAAATGGTCACGGCGCGTATGATCAATTCACGAAGCAGAGGTGAGATCGCCCGGACCTGGCACTCGTTATCCGGGAACGGAACGACTCCACTAGAAATATACAGTGTTCGCATTTCCACTTCCGTATCCATACGAACCGAATGCTCCACAGTTGCTGGAATCCAGAGGCCATAGCTTGGGGGGATCGTCCACACCGTGTTGAGCGCCTCGATGCTCATGACCCCCTTGATCGCGTAAACAAGCTGGTCACGTTCATGACTATGGCGCGCGATAACATGACCAGCTCGATCCGTTCTGGCGAATGCGACGACTGCGCGAGGAACCGCGTTGGCTGACTTTGCATCGGGGTGATGACTTAAGGTTTGCAACGCGAGCGAGGGAGATGGCGGTTTTGGAATCATTATTGGCGATTCATGACAACAAGGCCATCATACTCTAGATCAAACTGCTTGAATCACCGCATCAAGAGTGACACTGTCTCGAGCCCCGGAATGATGGATACACAAATCAGCAAACATAACTTTGCAACACGCCTATTACTAAACATCGGCCACGCCTTGGACCACATGATGCTGCTGATCTTTGCGACTGCGGTTGTTTCGATCACATCGGAATTTGGGCTTCAAAGCTGGGAGGACCTGATGCCCTACAGTGTTGGAGCGTTCTTTTTCTTCGGACTAGGATCCATACCATCAGGCCGTCTTGGCGACCTCTGGGGTCGTCGACCCATGATGATCCTGTTCTTTTTCAGTCTTGGCGTCGCATCCATTCTGGTGGGATTTTCGAATTCGCCATGGCAACTGGCATTTGCGCTAGCCTTGCTAGGATGTGCAGCGTCCATTTACCATCCTGTTGGCATTCCCATGCTGGTCGAAGGCGAGACGCGTCCCGGCTGGGCAATTGGCGTGAACGGACTGGCCGGCAATCTCGGGTTGGCGGCAGCTGCGGTCGTTACCGGATTCTTCGTCAAGTTCTTTGACTGGCGAGCGGCGTTTATCGTACCCGGGATCATAAGCATCGCCTGTGGCATTGCTTTCACATTGCTATCCCCCAAAAACCAACTCTCACCCGCAAAGAAGAAGTCCACCGCATCCGGATCTCGTCACGGCCTGTCCATGACAAAGCTACTGATCATCATGACGATCGCCGCTACCAGCGCAAGCATGGTGTTCAACTTTTCCGTTAACAGTAACTATGAACTGTTATCCAGCCGGATCAACAACATCTTTCAGGATCCAGCCGTTCTGGGCGCCATGCTTGCACTGGTCTATGTCATCGCGTCCTTCACCCAACTGCTGGTTGGAAAACTGTTGGACCGATTCCCCTTGAAAAGGTTGTACCAATCGATTGTCGCCCTTCAGTTCGTGGCCCTTATCGCTGCTGCGACCTCGGATGGATGGGTTTTCTATATCCTGCAGGTCGCTTTCATGGCGGCCATCTTTGGTGCCATCCCCTTCACTGACGCGATGATTGTGCGTTTTGTAGATGATTCGATGCGATCTCGAGTCACAGGCATGCGCCTAGCAGTTGCCTTCGGTGGCAGCTCGCTCGCGGTCTGGCTGATCGGTCCGATTGTAAAGACAGCAGGATTTACCAGCCTGCTCACACTCATGGCTGCAACCACAATCATGACGCTGATCGTGGTGAGCCAGTTACCAAATACCTCACACGCCAGAAGCTTATGACGACAGGGTGAAACCAGGGCACACCCAGACACGGATCGTGGCTCAATCTGATCTCGGGCCAGCTTAGTGTGCAACGGTATGGTCGAAACGTTCTACTCGGCCAACTCAGTTTCCTTCTTGTTTGGCCAGACAGCGCGCGGCAGTGAAGCCGAATGTCATTGCTGGCCCAATCAATGAGCCACCGCCTGGATAACTACCTCGAAACACGCTGGCCATATCATTGCCAACCGCAAAAAGTCCAGGAATAACGCTTGAGTCGGTTCTTAACACCCGAGCATGTTCGTCGGTACGAATACCAGCAAAATTGCCGATATCACCGGCGTACATCCAGACTGCATAATATGGGCCTTTGTCAAGAGGGGCCACATTCGGGTTGTAGCTATTGCCCGGGTCGCCTAGATAATGGCAGTAGAGGTCCTTGCCCTTGCCGAACTCGGGATCCTCGCCTCGCTGGGCGTGAGTGTTGTAATTCGATATGGTCTCCTCCAGCACACTGGAATCTATTCCAATCCTCTCTGCCAGACCTCCAACGCTATCAGCACGAACCAAATATCCCGTTCGCAATAGATTACCTAAAGGCAAAAAGGGCTTGGCGTAACCAAGGCCGGGACTCCCGAGTTCTGCCATTTAGTACGTGTTTTCGAGTTTCAACAGCTCGGTCAGCTTTTTGATCACGGCGGATTCCGATTGCATCCTCAGGGGGTGGACGAACCCGGTGCGGTCGTCACGAATCCGGACATCATGCACTTTCCACAACTCATCTCGAATTCGCCTGATCGACACACTGGTTTTGATTTCCAGATACTTCGCCATCATCAAGGCCATGAAGCAGGTGACGATGTGCGAACGAATCGCGTCCTGCGTACGATGATAAATGGGCCGTGCCTGCAAATCTGACTTGCTGATCCGGAATGCCTGTTCGACATGCCAGAGGTCGTGATAATGGCGCACCACGTCCTCATCAGACAAATCCTGTGGTGAGATATTGGTCACGTAACCCTTGATGCCAAGCAGCGTCTGCGCCTTTTCGTTGAGTTCATCGTTGAACTCGAACTGGCCCTTGCTGTTGGACTTCTTGATGAATCGAGCCCTTCTGCCTGGCTCGTCGCGATCGAGCAGTGCTCGCGCACGGCTGACCTGTTTTTCGAGCTCTCGCTTGTCTTTCTTGTAGCGTGCGTCCGAGAACTGGCACACGATACTGACGTCAACTTGAACTTTGCTATTCCTGAGTGTGTGAGAGAACCGGCGCACAGCTTTGTCAATGCGTGGCATTTTTGCGTCGATCTGATCAATGAATGCCTTGCTGTGGTTGGCCAGTCGAGCCCCTACGATGTATCGATAGCCTTGTTGCTGTAACTGGTGCATGTTCTCCGTCGAAAGCATGGCAGCATCGGCCACGATGACGGGTTTGCAAGCCGATCCGACACGTTGCTCAAAGCGCCTGAGAATGTCCAGCATCGTGTGACCTTCGAAGGTATTGCCCTCGAAGACTTCGTGCATGACGGGAAAGCCTGACGTGGTGGTGATCAGACCGATGACGATCTGAGGTTGCTGGGGTTTGTTGTCTTTGGAGAAACCGGGTCGTTGAAAGTCATATTCCTTGAACGACTCGAAGTACAGCGTCGTGACATCATAGAGAACCAGGTTCAACGGCTCCTTGAGCTCATTCTGCACCAGGGCAATGGCGGCTGACTCGATATGCGGTTGCTGCTCAACGAGTCGAGGCAACAAGCGGTAGACGGTGCGCTCCGCATAGCGCACGTCAAAGTGTTCCTGTAGTCGTTGTAGAGTGCGCAGCTTGGAAGCTGGCTCAATGATCCGCATGAGGGCCAGATCGAGGTATAGCTCGTGCAGTTCGCTCAAACCGCAACGTTTGGCACAGGCCAGCAATGCCGAACGGGCAAACTGATGGGTGACGCCGATGACACTGGCGTGACGCATGTCAACCGCTGGGGGTGGTGCCAGCTCCTCGGCAAAGAGACTGGGCTGCACGCAATGTGCCTCTGCGTAGCGATGGGCCTCGGCCAGCAGGGTTTGGAGGGTGCTGTCATCGTGCGCACTGCCCATGTGTTTGACGACCTCACAGCGCGATGCCTTGTATCGCACCACCTGAACGGCGGTCGCGCCTGATTTGGTCCGGGTCTTTCTGACGGTGAGATCTCCTCGCATGAGCGAAAAGATAGCATTTAGTACGTGTTTACGTCTTCTGGGAAATTGCAAGGAATTGAAAAATAACAACTATTTTTCAATTCTCAATTTTTCTTAATAAAGTTGGCAGAAGTCAGGAACGCTATCAGCACGAACCAAATATCCCGTTCGCAATAGATTACCTAAAGGCAAAAAGGGCTTGGCGTAACCATGGCCGTACTTGCTGAAAGCAGTTGCATCGCATTTGACATCCTCGCCCACCTGAAGAAAGGCGATTCCTACGGCGCTAAACAAGAGCAAGCTCCTGCGTAGTCGCTTCGGCGGGTTCCTGCTTCGTCGGACGGCCCGACTGCACCGTTCCTCCACAGGCCAACACGGCATGTCCTGCCGCTAAGATATTGATCGCGCCGACGAGATCGGCGTTTTCCTCGAATCCACAGTCGACACAAGCAAAGCGGACTTGCGTCTGGCGGTTCTGCGCCGACACATGACCGCAGCACGAGCAGGTACGGCTGGTGTTGCGTGGAATGACCGCCACCACCTGACCGCCTCGCCATGCCTGCTTATACTCCAGTTGCCGTCGGAACTCGAACCAGCCTTGACGCAGCCGCTTGCCTCGGTCAAAGCAACTAATCTTATAGCCGGGATAAATGGAAACATGCGGCTTCTGCGTTGAATCGGTCAAGAGTTGCTTGTTTTGCCTGAGGCTGCCCGCGTTGTCGATTGACGGCAGCCTGGCATGCATGCTGGATTGCGCCCGCGAGGAAGGGACGCCGCCGGCCCTTGATCGCGGTGAGTTCCCCGGCTCAAGCGGCATCAAGCGCAGGCTTTTTCGGTAAGCCACTCTGGGAGCAGTTGGATTTCGTGCAGCCAGCGCCTCTATCCTTACAACCATCGGCCAGCGCCCAGCGCGAGGCAATGACCGTGGCGGCGCACGTCAAGGGAAGTTTATCCTGCCTGGATACGCACCAGGCAGGATAAACCATCAGCCAGCTTGGCTGCTTTGCTCCAGACACTGCCAGACCATCGAATTCATGCTTTTTGACTGTTCTCGCACCCTCGAAAAGTGCACCCACGCCTGACTGACATCGCCCTTCTGATACGCAATGATCGCATCCTTTCCGGCATCGTGCAGGGCAATATGGTGCTGCTGGGCCTGCCTGACAATCACGCAGATCTGGTCTGACGACGCATACTGACAAACAAGCTCGCCAAACCCACAAGAGCGGGAATCGAGCACCGGTGGATCTGACCGCTCACCTTGCAAGTAAAGCTCCAGTGCATCCACCCACCCTTCATGGGCTGCCATCATTAACGCGACAGGATAAAAGCTTGTGGGAATGGGTCTGACACCTCTCCAGGAGGAATCGGGCTGCCACTGCTCAAGCCAAGGGATCAATGCCGAGACCGGCATCGGACGGGAAATTGCATATCCCTGTGCACGCTGACAACCAAGACGTAACAACATCAGGGCATGACGACTGGTTTCCACCCCTTCTGCGATCACAGGTACATTGAACGACTTCGAAAGGCTGACAACGGCCTGCACGATTGTCATATCCTCTCGATCTGCGAGCATGTCACGTACAAAACCCTGATCGATCTTAAGCTCATTAAATGAGAGGTGTTTCAAGTAGGACAACGAAGAAAACCCCGTTCCAAAATCATCCAGGGAGATCTGAACGCCCAGATTCTGTATCTCCTGAATGGTTTTGGTGGCAAGCGAGAGGTCATCGATCAGGATGTTCTCCACCACTTCCAGCGTCAGCAAATCAGGAGAAATGCCCGGATGTCGGTGAAGCAGATCACGCAACTCATTCATAAACGAGATCCGCAGACTCTCACGCGCCGCAATGATGATATTGACGCTCATCCCAATCCGGTGACCTTTTGCCAGCAAGTCTTCCAGATCCGTGAACGCCTGTGCTAGCACCCACCGGGTCAACATTAACCCAAGCCTTTCATGCCCCTGGATCAAGTCCAGAAACTTGTCGGGATACAGTAGCCCTTCAGAAGGATGATTCCATCGCACCAGCGCCTCAACACCGAACACAGTTCCCGCCGCCATATCGACCTGAGGCTGGTAGTGCAAAACCATCTCGCCATTCTCGATTGCGCGGCGCAACTGTTCGGTGCGAGCATTGCGCTCAATGATGGACCGTTCAAACGCGGAGTCAAAGAACACAATCTGGTTCTTTCCGTGCTGCTTGGCAGAATACATCGCCTGATCGGCCTGACGTAAAAGCTGGTCAGCGTCAACAGCACCATCCTGAGGATAAAAAGTCACGCCAAAGCTCGCGGTCAGGCGCAACGTTTTGCCGTCCAGCACCACTGGATCACGCAAGGCATCGAGCAGCCTCCTGAAAACAGGGTGCTCGGCAGAGGCCTGTTCCATGTTCTGGATGACAAGTACAAACTCATCTCCTCCAAACCTCGCAGCAATATCACCTTTACGGATGATCGATTCCAGACGTCTGGCAATATTCTGAAGGTAGCGATCACCGGTTTCATGATCATGGCTATCATTGATCAACTTGAATTCGTCAAGATCAATAAAGACCACCGCAAGCGGCAAATCCAGCATCTTGTGTCGGGCAAGAGCCTGCCTCAACGCATCTGACACCGATGCCCGGTTTGGCAGGCCCGTCAGTTGGTCATAGAAAGCAACGCGCTTGAGCCGATCTTCATAATCCAAGCGTTCGGTGATATCCGTGACGTTTGCGATGAAGTTGACGACTTCACCGTCGGTGCTCTTGAGCGTGGTAATCCGGGTTTCGATCGCATATTGCTCACCCGATCTGGACCGGTTCCAGATCTGACCGACCCAGAAGCCATGCTCATTGAGATGACGCCACATCGACTCGTAGAATGCTCTGTCCTGCCTACCAGAATGAAGAATGGAAGGATTTTGTCCAATCAGCTCTTTACGGCTATATCCCGTCATCTCGCAGTAGCGGTCGTTTACCTCGATGATCGAGGCGGTACTGTCCGTAATCACAACACCGTCGTAGGAATGGCTGAACACACGAGCCAATAGTTCGAGCCGCTTTTGTGCCTGCCTGTGTTCAGTCAGGTCCACATCGATGCAATAAAGCTCTGGTTCCCCATCAGATGAATCCCGCAACACTTTGCTCGAAAATACCACCTTGGTCGCCCCATCCTTGTCGACCAGATCCATCTCGCTCGGCGCAATCGCCTCGCCCCCGTCCAGCCATCGGTCGATCTTCTCCGAAAGATCCTTCTGCACGGCCGCCGGAACGATCAAGCTGTTCATTGGCTGCCCCATCGCCTGTCTGGCCGTGTACCCGTAGATCGACTCACTTCCTTTGTTCCAGAAAATGACCTGCTTGTTCCTGTCATATCCCTGAACGGCAACATTCGGCAAATGTTCCAGAAGCCCTCTGAAGCGGGCTTCGCTCTGAGCCAGCGCCTGCTGGGCGATGACCTTCTCAGTGATATCAATACTGATTGACATCACTCGCAAGGCACCATCGACCCGGATCGGCTCAAGCGTCACAGACTCCCAGACAACTTTACCTTGGGGGTTGATCGATCGCCATTCGAAGTGCTGGCGACCAGACTGCACAGCCTGCCTCACCCATGTCTGAGCGTCAGCCGGACTGAAGGGTGCAGGCTGACCCCATACCCGCATCGCTTTCAATTGTGCAATGTCCTGCACCTGGTAGGAACTCAATGCCTGGTTGTTTGCATCAAGCACATCCCCTGTGTCAGGGTCATGAATCATGATACCGACAGGCGACCTCTCGAAGAGCGCCCTGAACCGGTGCCCACTGTTTTCCAGGGCGACCTGAGTGCGCTTGAGATCTGTAATCTCGATCGAGATTGTGGCTGCCCCTAATAGATCGTTCGTCTCTTCATCAAACACAGGAAAGTGTCGCGAACGAAACTCGTGAAGCTCGCCAGCTTTGTCAACAATCTGATCCTCCACGACAAAGCTATCACCGCGCGCGAGACTCAATGCGCGTCTGGCATTGTCCTGATACGTTTCAATGGAGGCGGGATCGATCAGCCCTGCAAACACCTCGGCATCCGTACGACCGATCACATCATCCAGCGACTTGCCAGCCAGCCTCATAAAGCCACTATTTGCAGTCCGGTACCGCAGATCACGATCCCTCAGTACAACCACATCGACAGAGTTGTCGATCAGCGTTGCATACAAACGCAGTTCCCTCTCAAGTTGCTTGCGCCCGGATATGTCCTGCAAAACCCCGTTGATCTCGACAACATTGCCTGTACTGTCACGTGTCAGCCAGGTAAAGTCATCCACCCAGATCCAGCTACCCGTACCATGACGCAAACGGTAGATCTGCTTGTACATGTCGGGACCATGCGCAATGTAATGAGACACTTCGCGCGCGATCCGCTCCGAATCATCGGGGTGTATGAGGTCCAGGAATACACGGCGACCGTCGGTGAAGTCCGACGCCTTGTAGCCCAGAATCTCGACTGTTGGACTGACATATACGACAGGCCAGCCTTGCAGATTCGCCCACCTGAACGCAACCACCGGAGAGCGGCTGATGATGTCCGAGAGCATTTTCAAATCATGATTGGCATGCTCACGCTCGGTCACGTCCTGGTGAATACCCACTGCAACCATGCCTTCACTCGGATCACGTTGCATGAGCCGTCCCCGGGTCTGCACCAGGACCCAGTGTCCATCCTTGTGACGCATCCGGATCAAGGCATCGTAATAAGTTAGCGTCCCGTCCATATTCTGGGCGATCAATTCCTTGGCACGCGCCAGATCATCCGGATGGCAAAGCCTCTCCCAGGTTTCAATTGTGACAGGATCAAGTTCACGCCTGGTGTATCCAAGCATGGAGGCCCAGTTCTCGTTGATCTCCAGATGGCCTGCACGCAACCACCAGATCCAAGTACCAACCTGTGTTCCTTCGACAATGATGTCAAGATTGTCATGCGCACGATCGAGAGCCCGTCGATCGACCTCCTTCCAGTGAAGGTTGGCAAGCATCCTTGCCAAGGTTTCGAGAAGACGGACCTCCTCCTGACCATAATGTCTGTGCTGCCGGACCGAGTCAAACCCGATGAACCCCAGGCAAACGCCATCGGCCATGATCGGTACCACTACGACACTTTGAATATCCTGCAATTCGAGCCACGTGCGCAATCTGGAATTGGAAAGCGACTGGACATCGTCGATGACGACCGATCGACCTTCTCGATGAGGTGCGACCCAGTCACTCTCATCCAGATCCGCCAACGGGATCGAGGGGTATCGTTCAATTTGCGGACTGATTCCTGGTGCGCACCACTCATAACGGTAATGCGCCAATCCAGCTTCGAGATCGTAATCAAACACGTAGCCGCGGTCAGCCCCAGTGAATGTCGTGACACGCTCTAACGCACTTGTAATGTACTGACCAACGTTTCTCGGGTCGTTGTTAATCAACGTGGTGGCAATCTGCGCCATCAACTCCGCGAGGGATGCGGCCTGGTCTGGACCGGTATCAGCTGACGCAACATCAGCGCGAACGAACCGGCCATCTTCAAGCCTGATCGCCATTCCGAGACGGCACAATTGATGCAGGCTGGCCTGAACCTGAGCCTCGGTGCACGTCGTAGCGAGGTCGTCGTACGCGGCAGAGACGAGACGATCTGCAAGAGCAGCACTCCAGACGGGTTCACCGTCAGGGGGTAGCGCGTAGAGAACTTTCAGGTTCAGCGTTTCGCTCATCAGGCTCTCATGTTTTTGTTAGCCTAATCGATCTTGAATAGAGGCCCCTCAATTCTACCGAGTCTATCCCTCCTGGGGGTATTAGCCGGTGCGAAGATGCTGCATGCACAAACGCTTTTGCTCCGATTCTGCCTCTGCGCTGTCAGCTTCTGTGATTTTATGATCGCTTGCCATCCTGGATCGCTTATCCCGCTCATAGAACAGGCTCGCAAACCGAGGGCACCGCTCTTTCCGTAAACCGCGACTTGAGCTCTCTGGTCAAATCGACTCTGACAAGTTTCCAGAGATCGCCATGGCTGACATCTGGCCTGGCCGACCCGAGCGGGGTCAGGATGGATTCGGCTGCTTCAACGAATATCGTGTGCAGGCGCTCGGCGTCATATCCAAGATGACGTGCAGATCGTGCAAACAGCAACAATGCGCTGGTGGAGACAAATGCCGCGCCTGAGCGGAAAGGCCCTGTCTGAGCATGCCAGCCATCGTTGTTTGCACCGCAGGCATCCAGGATCAAGACAATCGTCGCAAGAGACAGGCAAGGCCGGTGATCATTATTCTGGGCGGCCAACTTGCACAAGCCGAGCGTGTCATTGCGGTACCAGCCCAACTGTCCCTGGTCCCACCCGGATTGTCGACGCTCGTTGAGCAGGGCTGTCAACACCTCCTGAGCGCCAGGAGCCTGTCCGCTCTCCAGACGTTGTTGTTGAACGGTATTCCAGAATGCATCAGCCACCATTTCCCAAGGGGAAAACTGGTTTACCCACTTACGAATACGTGTTCTGCTCGACGCGTCGTAGCGAAGCGCCTCTGCGTGTAGCGACTGGTCATCACCCGACCTCGTCAACCACCCAGACAACCAACCCATTCTTGCTCCCAACGTTCAACTGAACAGTGACGCAGCATAGCCTGACAGACCAGAATCCGTATCGTCAACCATCTTCTCGGCTAAGCTTAGGACTTGAACCACAACGTTTGCGGAGAGACCAAGATGCGGCAATCTTCTAAGCGACAGGTCCTGAGTGGCGCTGCAGCACTATTGATGGGAATGAGCGTAGCAACATCTGTATCAGCTAACCCAGCCACCCGGTTTGTCAGTGAGTCAGGTTATCAGCCCGTTGACGCAGACACCGTATGGCAGCAAGTCAACAACGCACTGCGCGCGAAGGCCGACAGCCTGTTTCAACCTGGCGCCGAACTGGGCCCTATTCCGCTATCAGTCGTTGCACTTGACGCACTTGAGCCCGCTCTGGAACGCACACGATACCGGGTGAGATACGGCATTAACTGGGTAGCACCCCCTGAAGGCAGTGCGGGCGGACCTGTACCGGTCAGTTACGTCGAGGTTGCACGATTCAATATCGGTCCGGCTATCCGGGAAGGCCTCATAGATAGTCTGGGTAAGGAGAACGTCGCTAATGCCGAGGCATTTGGTGTTGGTCCAAACACGTCCTGGCGCTTTGTGACACAACCGGTCATGGGCAATCGCGCCATGATCATGTCAGCGGGTCGCACAGAGATAGATGACCAGGCTGCTCAAAACGAAATGTGTCTGGGATCCCCTTGCATGGGCGTCGCCTCCGTCATTGATAATGCGGCGCCCTGGAGTGACATGCAGCCGGTCGAGACCTGGCCTGACACTCCGCTCGTGACAGGTTCGCAACAAATGGTTTCTCCTGTGATCGCCATCAATCAGCTGCTGGGAGAAGTCGACAGTATCGAAACAGATAGTCCTGCGGGAGCGCCTGCACAACCTGACTGGAGCATCGAGGCCGTGATTGAATCCAATCTGGGACAAGACCTTGGCATCGAGGCTGCCTATCGGTGGGGCAATCTACTGGATGACTCCATCGGAACGCTGTGGCAGAGACTCGCGACTTTCGGGATGGGTGGCGATCAGCCGGCCGCCTTTCGGGCTGAAGCCTTCGAGTGCAATCGCGGCCCCGCATTTGCCGCTCCTGGTGAGTATTGCCCGTAATGCGACATAGCTGCACCCGAAGTTGTTGAAGGAATCTGGTTCAAATTACACCACATGCGAATCTGAACCGGTTTACCGGCTGGCGACGTCAGCTTCACTCCCTCACGAAGGACATGTTCCTCTGAACTCAAAGGCTGTCGCTTGCCGGTCATCGCCGAGCATCCCTCTGGCAAATACCTGTCCCCCGTCCCACTGAAGCGCCCAGTCTTGACCGTCAGCACCCGTTGCACGTGGCCCATGAGACGCCTTCGCAGAGATAAGGTTGCCCTGCTCTCTTGTCATTTCGATCTGAATCGAATCGGCACCAGGGATCTGAAACTCAATCCGGACAGACTCCAGCATCTCCAGATTGTGCAGACAATCCAGTACTTGAATATTGAGCGTGACAGACTGACCAAGCGACAATGTGATATCACCCTGACCTGATTGCCCCGAGTACGACTCTGATGCCGGTGATTTCGTGGAACCCACAGTGGTCTTGCTCGCCTTGTCATGGCGCCGTGCAGGCCAGGCCAGCACACTGGGGTCTTCCTGCACATCTACTCCGGTGAACTGAATTTGTATCTGGGCAACGAGCGAATCTCCATAGATCGACTGCAACCCAGGGTCAACGATCAGCATATATTCACGTTCGTGGTCGGGATCAGATGGCGCAACTGTCAGTTGCGCCCCGGTATCATCAAGCATGACCTCATGCGCAACGACCTTCCCTTCTGACAGCAGGCGTACTGCATCCAGCGTATCCACCTGAATCGGCGCATTCAATAACACGGTTGCGGACCCGTATCCGGCAAATGCCGCAGCATCACGTTGCGGATGCCCTGTCGGCCACATCGCAACCGGCGCGAACGGTACTGACAGTTTGACAGGCAAACGTGTGACAAACGATCTGACACCATCACTAGTCACAAGCTCAAATGCGACGGAGTCTCCGGGAGTCAGGCTGGACATTTCCGGGGTGAAGGACTGGCCTGGCAGCAGAATTGCAAGTGTGCGCCATTGCTCACCGTCTGCAGAGTAACGCAGCGCGTGAGTCAGTCCTGACCCCTGGTGATCGTTGTGCCAGACCAGTTCTTCACCTGCTGTAAAAACATCGCCATCCTCGTGCGAAACGAATGTTGAGGGTTTTAACCCCGGCACGACTTTGCGTTCAGCAAGAACGTGCTCACCGCGCATCAACTGGATCCTGCCCGGCTCGCCCCGGATCGCGAATGTTCGGGCAAAAGGCTTCGCCCCTTTATCTGGATGACCTGATGCCACCAGGTCACTCGCCAGCACCACCCCATCAAGACCCAGCACCCTCACTTGTAGCGCTGCATCCGGGGCGTCCACCTCAGTCAGATCCGGCCTCGGCCCTGCTACCGTCACTGCCGGCAACAAACCACCTGACTCACCATCATTCCATCCACTGATGAGTAGCCACCGCTGCACTTGCGCTGAGTGATCCGTTTGCTCGACGCTCTGCATCATTTCATGCCACCGTGTCTGCCCTTGCATACTATCCCGGACCGAACGGGCACTCTCTACGTGTGCGATTGAACTGGAGTCAATGCGAGCCATTCGGGCTCGGCTGTGACTTACCATGGTTGGCATGTTCTCGAGCAACCAGTCATACTGATTCGGATCGATCCAGTACTTGTTCCGGGTTTCATACAGACAGGGAAACATCAGGTTCAGCAACGGCTCGCTGCTTTGCGCATTTCCGTCCTTACTCGACTTCTGCCATCCTGATGCCCCGTCGAGCGACACACGCATGCCTTCAATACCGGCAGCGATGGTCTTGTAGTGTTTCTGACAAACCTGACCGCGGTGCTCTTCACTTTCGGCATACGGCGTATGGGGCAACCCGAAAATATGACCAAACTCATGCGCGACTAAAGGAGTGAGCATGATGGACGGAACGAACTGATTGCCCCGGGTCAATGTCGTCATGATGACCATGTTGCGTCCGGTTCGATCTCCATGCAGGCGCTCCATCACGGGCGAGTCTGGCTCGCCAAACCAGTATGGCTCGTCACCAGGTCGCGTCAGCGACTGTGGCTGCTCAAAAGGACTGGTCGCCTGGCCTCCACCCTGAAGACTTGGCGGGTGATAAGCCACCAGAATATCGGCAGACGACTGTGCAGCAATCTGTTCATGCATCAGCTCAAAAAAAGGCCCAAAGTCGTTATTGGCAGCCGCATGCCTCGGATCGCTCCAGGAGTTGAAGCCCTCTTTGCACACCATCCAGGACTTGGCGCCAGGCACACTGCAGATCGTGTCCTGGACATTGAATCGCCCCTGAAACCGTCCAATGACGCTAACTACAGGAAATATCTGATTTGCGAACAACCTGTCACGCATTGCGGCAACGTGAATCGCATTGGTCATATCTGGATCGGCACCTCGTTCCAACCACTCGGAATGCTCGGCGATGTAGTAGTCGAACGTCAGACGGTCAACCTGGCGTGACGCATAATCAATCGATTGTTCCGCAATAGCCGGCACGGGCTCAATGTCTTCAGGATACGGTTCATCCGGATACACTAGCGCAACGGCAGTCGTCGGGGAACGGCCAGACGAGGGACTCCATCCGTAGACATCGAGCGTCTTCTTGCCTAGCCGAATTTCTTCCTTGTCAAGCAAGTCAGGGCGCTTCACACGTCCCTTTTTCTCAGGAAAGAAGGACTTTTCGTACTCATCTTTGATCTCGATCCGGATCGGATAGCTCAGAACCTGCCAGGCCGAGTGGATATCGTCTCGTTCTTTCCATTGCGTGGCGACTCGGGCCACTGCAGGTTTCCCGTACACCATCGCAGCATTCTGTGAGACCTGGTAGAGATCAACCTGAACACGATCTGGATCCACGACGGTCGAAAATGCCAATCTGAAGTCGGCGGGCAACACTTCTGAATCCCGTCCACGCACACCATCTTCGCCAGATACAAGCTCAATCTCGTAGATCGTGCCCGGCAACAAAGTCTCTTTCGGCACAACCCGAATCCGGTCGGGGGCATCCAGAGAAACATCAGTCGCGACAAATACATACCCATTGGCCTGATCTCGCGTGGAAAGTATCACCGTTGTTTCATCCAGCGATCCCGCATAGAGCGGCGCATCAAGCTCGATCAGAAACTCTGACCCTTCCAGCAGAACATTCTCCCGGCCGTGCTCCGGCGTGGTTTCAACCACCTGCATGGGTTCAAATTCCGTCTGATCACACTGCGTCCAGTCAAATATGGCCTGAGTCCGGGGAGTCTTTCGCAGCGTGAATTCGAGATCGATATTCAGGCTATCCAAGTAGCCTTCTTTCTGGCGTTCATAATCAAAGGTGTGGTTCTTTACTGGCGCGACGCCAGCTACCATGGTGCTTGTCAGCCGCAAGGTGAAGGTATCCGATGTCCACTCAGTTTGAACCACGCCAGGATTCTTACGGAGCGCACCATAATTCCGGTAGACGCTCATGTCGTCACGCTGCGTATCAGCCAGCCAGTTCTCGAACATGACCGAGCCGAAGCCTGCACGACCACCTTGCAACTCCAGTCCGTGAGCCACGGGCGTCATCTGCCCTTTTGGTCCACAGGGCAGATCGCCAATCAGGACCTGCGAGAATTCCAGTCCTTTCCGATGGCGATGGTCATGCAAAATGATTCCGAACGTGTTTCTGTTCTCGTAGCCACGCCGCGGAAAGACAGCCTGACCTGACATCACACCATCGCGCTGGGATAAAGAGCTCCCTCGAACCGTACCCTTCCAGGTTCCCACCAGATCCGCTCCGTACAGCACATCGTAGGCGTCCTTGAAGGGTGCATTCGAATCGCGCCTGGAACCCTGCGCAAGCGCCGCATCTGCACTCAGTAACACGACAACCGACAACAGCGTAGCCAGAAGACAGACATCTATCAGGCTTCCAAGTCCACTCTGTCGCACCGATCTCAACTCAGGCTGCCACCGGCAACGACCTGAACTTATACATGCATGAATGAGATGCATCCGGCACACTCCCGTTTTCAGATTCCGCGGTATCGGCCCAGACCGGACACCAGAGCCCAGCATAGGCGAGCGCCCCGGTCAGGGCAACCGCTCCCAGAACTTCGAGCCCATCAGATCGCCCAGACGGGTACACGGTTTGATGCTTCCCGTCACCCACATTGACTGCGGAGCCAGCGTGATGATCCAGGTAGCCAGAAATTTATGCCATTCTGGGGTATGAACTAACGGACGACGTCTATCCTTGCGCTCGTCCGACACCATTCGCGATACTCGGTAGTATGGACCAAGCGCCCGATCAAACGCCAGCGAAGCACGAGCCATGTGAGACTGCGATGTGATCAGAGTGATTTCGGAGATTGATGGATTGCGTGTGAGCCAGCAAAACGCCTCAATTGCGTTTTCCAGGGTACTGGTTGACCTGTCTGCCAGTTCGATCTCGCCCCGCTCCATGGCCTGCAGCAAACGCTCAGAGAGGGCAAACTGATGCACAAAGCGACCTTGATCGAGCCCGGCACCGGCAATCAGCAACCGATCAAAACGTCCTTGTTCCATCTGATCAAGTGCAAACCGGATCCGTCGACTGTCTCCAGTCACGACAACAGCCGCTCGCGCGATACTCTGGTCCATATCTGGCCCACTGCGCATCAGAAAGGTCCATTTCATCGCAGCGTAGAGACTGACTGCGACGAATCCACACAACAACGAAACGACAAACCAACTCAACCTGCAAGAAAAACCGTGCGGCATCCCTTGTTTGCCTACCCATGTAAACTCACCGACCAGTCTGTACGAAGCGAGCCATTGTCAGAAACGTGACCAAAACCTTGCATATCGCTCGCATTCAGGGCGACAGCAGCATTCGTTCTTCGGTCAAGGCCAGCAAACGGTGCTTTTAGAAGATAATCGTCTACGAATGCAGGCAGACCTGCGGAACCCTGACGGCGAGCCAGACTCGTCTTCAGGGAGTTGCAGAAAGTAACCGTTAAAGAGGCTGGCCTGGTGCTGTCTGCTGCATTGAGTCGCGAGTCTCAAACGACTTGAACCAGGCCGCAAGCGCTGGATGTGGAGCCAGCCAGTCGATATGACCAAACCGAAACATCAACCAGCCTAGCGTACAGGCCACACTGATTGCGACGAGATTGACGCCCTCTGAAAAGGCATCAAGCTCCTGTTCCAGACGCGCAACCCCGCGCTTTACATTGGCGAACTGGCGCTCTACCCATTGCTCAGACTGAAGTTCCTGCGGGCGCATACCCTCGACCCGGACAGCCATGCCGGAATCCAGCGTCCCATCAGACAGACCCACCAGCGACCGCATTTTCCAGGCTTTGTCTGAATGTTCGGCAAGCAGCTGACCCTGTCCGTAAACATCGTTCAGATACTCGCAGATAACAGGCGAATCGATAATGAGGTCACCATTGCTGGCAATCAGGGCAGGTATCTTGGTCACCGGATTGATGTCTGGAAACCCGTTGTCCGGATCCCGGGGGTCCGTGTTGATCATCTCGATCTGGTCAATGATCCCCAGTTCATGGGCAATCACACGCACCTTTCGTGCGTAGGGTGAATTCGATGAGCAATAGAGCTTCATCATGGCGAATCTCTCCGGTAAGTTCTTTTGTGGAAGTTGACAATAAACCGATGCCCGACGGCGAAGACCGCCTCCTGGCAATGAACTAACTATCCTGACCTGGCAAAAGAACACACCGGTCAGTGTTGCTCACTGTACCAACGAGAACAAATCATCGCCAGTAAAGTCTCTGGCGCTTGCTACTTCCCAATCACAGCCCCGGCACGCCCGCCGACCGCCAGAGCAACCACGACAACCACCTCACCATCTCGCGGTGCATCCGGGATCATTGCCTCAATCGCATCGAGCATCGTGAAATCCCATTCGTTGTCTGCGCCATGCAAAGGCACATCAATCGACCGCCCGGGTCCACCTCGCTTGACCGAAGACGGGATCAACGCCTTTCCCTGCCCAATAAGCGCACGTAATGGCTTTCCAAGTTTCGGATGCAGGAGAGCCGCACCATGCTCAATCTCGCAATGCGAGCCGATGATGGCGCTCTTGCCATACGCGATGGGAGCACCATCTGGCTGACCGAGTCGGGACAGAGCCATCTCCCCAAGTTTCTGACCCAGCATCTCGCCCAGATCCGACAGTGTTCCCATCTGGTTAATGCGCTTGTCCGCGACCTCTATTACTGCGGCAGCCCAGGCCCGTCTGACGGGCGACCCGAGTTCTTCGCCTCGCTCTTGCAGTATTTCCTCAGCATATGTGACGTACTTTCGAATCGACGGTTCCAGTGTCATGCGTTCCTCCCGGTTACATATCTGGAGTCAGGCGAATCTGGAAACACCTGAGATCCTGAATCATTTTAAGTTTCCACTATATGCGATGAGTGCTTTTTACGAAACCCGGCCTGAGCATTGCACTCGCCAAATCCTCTACAGCCTGGATCTGGATGCATATCAAAAGAGGCCCCGGAAAGGAGCCCCTTTTGTCTACACGCCGCACTCTGTGATGGCATCCCCATCCATGCACGGCGAGTCACGACTGGATTAGCCAGCTTTCCATTGCACCACTTTCTGGGTCTGGGTACCCAGCAATTCGCAGCCAAGCGTCATCGTGTCGCCTGCCTTCAGGAACACAGGCGGCTTCATACCAAGACCGACACCGGGCGGTGTACCTGTCACGATCACATCACCAGGCATGAGTGTCACAAACCGGCTGACGTAGCTGACAATCTGCACCACGTTG